>NZ_FNEK01000183.1 GCF_900099935.1 Aliiruegeria lutimaris
GAACTATCTCTTCCGGCTTGTGCCGCTTGTTCGCCATTCTCAGTCCTCCGTTCCCTAAACATAACGGTGGACCAGTTCAGACGGGGCACTCCAGTTCTCGGTCGAGTACTTCTGGTGATCGGTCGACATCCGCACATAGGCGACGGCCGGCACATCCGTTTCAGGCGGCTCGTCGCTCTTGTCGGAATGGGCCGCCCATCGACCAGTCACATGCGTATCTCCTAATTATTCCATGCAAATCCATCGCTCCTGTCGGAATCAACGGTTGAATTCTTCGCACTCATGTAAAGCGAAGGAGTGTGGAATGTCGTTTCCGAAAAAGGGCAAGTTCTTTCCAAGGGAAAACGGATATGATGGAAATGGCGGTCATCAGACGAGTGGCTGCTTTGGCGATGAAATTGCATTGGCACTGAAGCGGTCCCTTGGCGACAGCCGGGCGGGCGTGAAGACCGTGGTGGCGTGGACGGGTGCCAACGAGAAGACGGTGAAGAACTGGTTCTCGGGGACTTACGGTCCGAGTGGGGCGCATCTGATTGCGCTGGCGCGACACTCCGACGAGGTGCTGGGTACCTTCCTGGCCATGGCTGGGCGCGAGGATCTGATGGTGGCTATCAAGCTTGCTGGTGCAGAGAAGGCAATTTCTGATCTGCTTGATGCGGTGCGCCGGCTTGGTGCCAACGATCAAACTGACCAGGATAGTTGATCTGCCGGGCAGGCCGGAAGCTTACTTACCGACCTGGGCGGTGACGGGAGTCTTTAATTGAGGATTGCTCAAAGGTATTTCCCTGCTTTCACGAAAAAAGTACCCTGTTAACCATCAAAAAGTTCCCTGTTTTTTCTTCTAGGGAAATTCTCTTTAAGTGATTGAAGTAACGCCTAAATTATGGGGGTAAACGGTCAAAAACCCCAAAAAACCAGAAAATTCCCTGTTATTTTCCCTGTTTGCAGGGAATTTAGTGGAGACTGGTTAGCTCCAGACTGGCTCCTCCGCCACCTACCCCTGAACAACGGTTCTCCCGATCTGGCTACGGCCGGATTTTTCGTTGTTTTAGAGGGTTATGCGGAGCAAGCTATTCACCGCCCCCAGCGCCAGAAGGCTTGGAAGCGTTCTCTCTGGGCCGATATTCTCTGGACCTGTTGACTGCTCCGATTTGGTGAATTTCCCACAAGAGTCTGGGTTCGCGCGATTTTTCGGGAGCCGAAGTTCAGTGGTTGGACGCCAGTGACTCTCGGCGAGACGGACCAGAAATCGAACTTTCGTCGTCACTGGTACAGCAGGATAAACCACGAGTTCGATTTCGTTCCAGAAGCGTTGCCCCCAATGCTGCCGTCCGCAGTCTACCTCTCGGGCGGGTGGTGCGCGAACCTCCCAACCTCTCAACCGGTCGCTCCAAACAAGCGTGAACGGCCCAAAGCGGATGAGGTGGATGGCTCCTGCTCCACCGGCATCGAACGTGCCAAAGTGCAGTTGTCATCGACTGCGAGGAAAGGAGC
>NZ_FNEK01000019.1 GCF_900099935.1 Aliiruegeria lutimaris
TTGTCGGCGATGCGCGCCTCAATCCAGCCGGTCACGCCGGCCAGTTTGCGGTGACCACCTCCGTTACCTTGCGGTCGTGGTGTCAGTGATCCGGTTTCCCGCCGCAGCTTAATCAGATCGTTCACAAATCTCGGCGAAACCCGGAAGTGCCGCGCCGCCTCGCGGTGCCCGTGACCTTCATCGACAAAAGCGACGACGCGCTCGCGTAGCTCTATTGGATGTGGTTTGCCCATCTGAGACCCCTATATCTGCCTCAACAGAAGGGAATCACATCACAACCAATCTGGGAAGCCTGAATCAGATAGGCCGCGACACGCTCTAGTGAACGGCTATCCGGGCCTCGACGCCGATCCTGCCCATCCCGCGATTGCGGCGCTGGCCCACCACCTGGACGAACCGGCCCCGGTCAAGGTGTCCTACGGAACCGAGGCGGGCTATTTCGCGGGGCTCGGCCTGCCGACGGTCGTTTGCGGCCCCGGCAGCATGGCCGACGGGCATCAGCCCAACGAGTCCATTGCCCGATCCGAACTGGCAAGATGCGCGGCCCTGCTGGATGTTTTGGTGAGTTGAGGCCGCGAGCCAGTTACTTGGCAGGCGGCGTGAAGCGGAATTCTGGTTGTCGGGCCAGCGTTGCCTCGCGAATAAACGCGGCGACGTGCCGGATGCGCGAAATCTCGCGATCGTCTTCGGAAAACAGGATCCAGTAGGCACGTGTGAACCGGACCTCGTCCGGCATCACCGGGACCAGATCCGTGGTCCCCGTCATGAAACAAGGCAGTACCCCCAGCCCGGCGCCGCCCTGAACGGCGTCGACCTGCGCCTGAACGGTGGCCGCCTTGTAGATGGGGTGGATCTCGGGGTGGACGAGGCGGTTGAAATCCAGCTCGGCGGTGTAGAGCAGCTCGTCGATATAGCCCACGAACGGGTATCGCGGCAGGTCCGCCCGGCTGTCGGGCCAACCCATTCGCGCCATCAGTCCCGGCGCGCCGTAGAGACGTAATTCGTAATCGGTCAGTTTCTGCATCACCAGCCGCCCCGATTGCGGTCGCTCGAGGCTGATCGCGATATCGACATCTCGGTTCCACAGCTTGTGCGTCGACGGGACCGGGACCAACTCGATCTCGAGCGATGGCTCGGCGATGGCAAGCTCCGGCAATATGCGCGAGAGCACGGCATTGCCGAATCCGTCGGGGGCACCGATCCGCACTCGCCCCGACAGATCCCCGGGCCGTTGCAGCCGCTCGAGGATTTCCGCGGCGCAGGCCTCCATCTTTTCGGCCAGCGGAACAAGGGCGCTGCCCGCCTCCGTCGGGACGTAGCCATCGGCCTCCGGGTCGAGCAGGCGGTTATGCAGGCGCTGTTCGAGTTGCTGGAGATGGCGGGATACGGTGGTGTGGCTGACGCCCAGACGCTTTGCCGCGCGGCTGATCCGGCCGGACCGCGCGGTCTCCAGAAAGTACTGAATATCGTTCCAATCGAAGCGATCGGTCATGGGCGTCCTCCCTGCTGCCCTTGATAGCGCAAGGGGCGCTTGAACGAAAACAGACAGTAATTGTGCAGATTCGGGAGTTTCCAGTGATCCTCCCCCCGGTTCAAATGATTGGAAACCGGGGTGCCCCGGCTTTGTGCAGGTTGGACGCGGGGAGGCGACGATGCAGGATTTCGGCAGTTTCGACTATGTGATCGTTGGTGCGGGCAGCGCCGGATGCGTTCTGGCCAACCGGTTGAGCGAGAACCCGGAGACGCGCGTCCTGCTGCTCGAAGCGGGCGGCAACGACCGGTACCACTGGGTGCATATCCCCGTGGGCTACCTCTATTGCATCGGAAATCCTCGAACGGATTGGGGTTACCAGACCGCGGCCTGCGACGGGCTTCTCGGGCGGTCGCTGATCTATCCTCGCGGGCGGCTGCTCGGCGGGTGTTCTTCCATCAACGGAATGCTCTACCTGCGCGGGCAGGCAGCCGATTATGACGGGTGGCGGCAGACGGGGCTGGCCGGATGGGGATGGGACGATGTCCTGCCCTATTTCATCAAGTCCGAAGATTACTACGCCGGAGCCGACGAGGCGCATGGTGTCGGCGGGGAATTTCGCGTCGAAGAGCAGCGGCTTCATTGGGATATTCTCGATGCGTGGAAGGCCGCCGCGATCGCCGCCGGTATCCCGGAGACGGCGGATTTCAACCGTGGCGACAATTTCGGTGTCGGCTATTTCAAGGTGAACCAGCGGAAGGGCTGGCGGTGGAGCACCGCCAAGGGGTTCCTGAAGCCCGCGCGCTCGCGGCCAAACCTGACGGTGATGACCAAGTCACAGGCCGAGCGGCTGATCTTTGAGGGCCGGCGGGCGGTCGGGGTGCGGTTCCGGCGCGACGGCCAGCTTGCCACGGTACGGGCTGGGGGAGAGGTGATCCTTGCCTCCGGATCGATCGGCTCGCCCCAGATCCTTCAACTCTCCGGAATCGGTCCGGGAGCGCTTCTGCAAGAGAAGGGGATCGAGGTCTTGCATGATCAACCCGGTGTCGGCGCGAATTTGCAGGACCATCTTCAGATCCGCTGTGCCTACAAGGTCCAGAACGCGCTGACGCTCAACACCATGGCGGCCACGCTGCTGGGCAAGGCGCGGATCGGGCTGGAATACCTGCTGACCCGGTCCGGGCCGATGTCGATGGCGCCGAGCCAGTTGGGTGCCTTCGCCTATTCCTCGCCCGATATCGCAACACCGGATCTCGAATACCACGTCCAGCCGGTCACGCTCGAAGCCTTCGGGCAGGCGCCGCATGATTTCCCGGCCATCACGGCGAGCGTGTGTTACCTGCGGCCCGAAAGCCGGGGCCATGTGCGGATCACCTCGCCGGACCCGATGATGCACCCCGAGATCCAGCCAAACTACCTGTCGACCGAAGGTGACCGCCTCGTTGCCGCGAAGGCGATCCGCCTGACGCGGGAGATCATGGCGCAGCAACCCTTGTCGCAATACGCCCCCAAGGAGTTCAAACCCGGCCCGCAATTCCAGACCGATGCGGAACTGGCCGAGGGCGCAGGCCGGATTGCCTCGACGATTTTTCACCCGGTCGGAACCGCCCGGATGGGCAGCGATCCGGAAGCGATCGTGGATGAGAGCCTGCGGGTCAACGGGGTCACCGGGCTGCGCATTGTCGATGCCTCGGTCATGCCGCGGATCACGTCGGGCAACACGAACGCACCCACGATCATGATCGCCGAGAAGGCCGCCGACATGATCAAGGCAAGCCGAACCGCCGCAATGGCGTGACTGTCCGCGCTTGCGGATTTCAGGACCGGGTGCTTTTCACTTCCGCCGCCCGAGACAGGTAAACGCCGTGGCGCCTGGCCAAAACCGCAAGGAGGGCTTCGAGTTCCTCGGCCTGACGGGCTTCGGTCCAGCCAAGCGCCTGGGCCGCTATCTCGCAGAGTTCCTCGCAAACGGTTCGGTCGACCTGGCCGGTGATGGCAAGTGGCGTCCGGCGCAGCACGATATCCTCAAGGTGCACAACATGTTCGTTCCGCGCGATCCAGTCGATCTCCGCCCGGCTGAACGCTTCCTCCGTGTCGAGAAAAACCGGGGCGGCGCCTTCCGCGAGGGCGATCGGGCGCGCGGTCGTGCCGTAGCGATCCAGCAGCGTGGCGAGCCGATCCGGCGCGGCGCCGGAAACCCTCGCCAGTTCAGCTAACCAGTCCTCACGCGCGCTTGCCGCCTGCGGCATGTCCCGCCCGCCGCCGATGGGCATCTCGTCGGTTGACTGCTTGCGGGTCTCGCCGAGGCCCTCCAGCACCTTGTCCGCGATCTCCGCCGAAAAGGCCCGGAACGTTGTCCATTTCCCGCCGACAAGCGAGGTCACCGGAAATGGCCGGCCTTCGGTGGGTGCGGCGACCGGCGCGGAGTGGTCGCGGCTGATCAGGCCGGGATCGACGCCTTCCGAGTTCGGCAATGGCCGGATGCCTGCATAGGCATAGACGATTTGGCCAGGGTCAAATTGCAGGCCGGGCAGAAGTTCGCGCAGGCTCGCCATGAAATAAGCGATCTCGTCTTCGGTGCAGGTCACATCGTCGGGATTTTCGGCCGGAATGTCGGTTGAGCCGACCAGCGCCTTGCCGCGATAGGGGAAGACAAGCAGGATCCGGCCATCATCGGCTTCGAAATAGATCATCCGCCCGTTCAGCTGTTCCAGCAGCGCGGGGTGATCGAGCAGGATATGCGACCCCTTGGTGCCGCCGATCAGCTTTGTCTTGATACCAAGCACGGCATTGACCCGGTCGATCCAGGGACCAGCGGCATTGACCACGTTCCGCGCGGTGACACTGCGGGCCTGCCCATCAGCCAGCGTGAATTCCAGCGCGCCGTCCCGCAGGCCGGAAACAGCGGTCCAGTTCAGCGCTTCCGAGCCGGGGGACAGGGCCACCCCGTCCTTTACCAATTCGAGGATGAGCCGCTCGGGCGCCTCGACCATGGCGTCGTAATAGGTTCCAAGGGCGACGATCCGGGGCGTCAGGGCGGGCACATCCGCAAGCGCCTTCTTCCGGCCGACCATCCCGTGGCGCGGCATCACCCGGGCCCTCGCGCCGTAGAAATCATACATCGTCAGCCCGGTCTTGATGAGCAGGGCGCCCCGGCTGCGCGGCGCCGTGGTGGAGCCGAGTAACGTGCGCAGCGCGGCCCACACCCCTTTGGTCCACGAATAGATCGGGATCATCGTCGGCAGCGCTTTCACCAGATGCGGCGCGTTGCGCAGCAACAGGTTGCGCTCGTAGGTCGATTCCGCGACGAGCCGTAGCTCGCCGGTTTCGAGATATTTCAACCCGCCATGGATCAACCGCGATGGCGCGGCGCTCGTCCCGGAGCCGTAATCCCCCTTGTCGACGATCAGACAGCGCAGCCCCTGCGCGCAGAGATCCCGGAACAGGCCCGCCCCGTTGACCCCGGCCCCGATGATGACAACGTCGAAGGCGTCTTGTGCGGTGTCAGGCATCGGATTCTCCACGGCCGGATTTTTCGAGCGCGTTCAGGCGCTCCCATGTGGCCGGCAGGCTGTCGGCAACCTCCCGGAAGACCGTGTAGCGCTCCGCGTAGGCGGCCGAACGCTCCGGCGAGGGGGAATAAGTTGTCGAGATGGCGTCGAGATCGCGCGGGTCTGCGTCGAAACTCTCGAAAGCACCGACGGCCGCCCCGGCACAGAGCGCCGCGCCCCAGGCGGCGGCTTCGTCGGTCTCGCTCACCACGACATTCATGCCGAGCACATCGGCAAAGAGGCGCGCGACGGTCGGATTGCGGGAGGCGCCGCCCGTCAGCCGGGCCTCGCTGCCGCCGAAGGCTTCGCGCAGGGCATCGACATGCTGGCGATGGTTGAAGGCAACCCCTTCCAGCAGCGCCGCCAACACGTCGCCGCGCTCATGCCAGCCGCGCAAGCCGAGGAAGCCCGCGCTCGGCACGGCTCCGAAGGGCGAGCCATAGAGATAGGGATGGAACACGATTGGCGAGGGCCGCTGCAGCGCTGCGTCGATCTCGGGTGCCAGCACGGCGTGGATATTGCTCCCATCGGCCTCGGCCTTCGCGCGCTCGGCGGCGCAGAACGTGTCGATGAACCAGTCGTAATTCGTGGTCGAGGCAGGCGACATAGACATGTTGTTCCACAGCCCCGGCTGCACCGCGCTGCGGCAGAGCCATCGCGGGTCTGTATTCGGCTCGGTGGAGACGCATTCGTTGATCGAATAGGTCCCGGCAACAATCCCCACCACGCCGGTACGATGCGCGCCGATCCCATGTGCGGAAGCCGTGACATCGTGCAGCCCGGCGGCCACTGGCGTTCCGGGTTTGAGGCCGGTTGCCTCGGCAGCTTCCCTGGTGACGGTTCCAACGACCTCCGCGGAATGTGAAATCGCGGCCAGCGCCGGGCGCAGGGTGGAGAGCCCGAACAGCTCAAGCGCCGCGTCGGAATAGTCCTGGCTATGGACATCGGTGAAGGAGGTGCTGGCCTCGGTGCGGTCTGTCCCGAAGGTGCCCGTCAGGCAGCAGCGCAGCCAATCCTTGCAGGCCAACACGTGGCCGATGCGCGCGAAACGCTCTGGCTCCTCGCGCGCCATCCAGGCCAGCAGAGCGGACGGGGCGGAGACATGCGGCGGTTGGCCGCTCAGCGGCAGGCTTTTTCGGTCGATCCCGTCGCGTTCCCACTCGGCAACGACATCGATAGCCCGGCTGTCGAGCGACAGGATCCCGGCGCCGAGCGGATTGCCCGCCTTGTCGAGCACGTAGACCCCGTCGCCATGCGCCGTCGCGGCGACACAGAGGATGTCTGCCGGATCGGTGTCGCTGGTAGCCAGCACATCGCGAATGGCTGCGGCGGTGTGGCGCCAGAGGTCCGCCATGTCGCGTTCGACCTTGCGCGGCGAGGGCTTGAGTTGCGGGACGTTGCGGCGGGCGACACCGAGTTGCCGGCCCGCGAGGTCGAAGATCACCGCCTTTGTTACGGTCAATCCGCTGTCGATGGCGAGAATGCGTCCCATATCTATGCCTCTCTCGTTCTGGGAAGGTGGAAACGGGGCGCCGCGAGGGAAACGGCGCCCCGCCCATCTCCGATCTCCGGTGTCGCGGGCCAAGGCCCGTAGCAGCGGAAATCAGGTTCGTTATGTTTCGTGCCCGCGGCCGGTTGCGGCCACAAGGCAACGGTCATGGTCGTGGCCGTCACTGTTCCGGACCTGCGATCGGCTCATTCGGCTGCCTCCCTTTCCATGGCAACCGTCAGCGCCAGCCCGGCGGTTTCGAGGGCCGCCATGGCCGCGCCTGGTGGGACCCTGTCCGTTATGATCGAATCGAATTCGTCCAGCGCCGCCAGCTTGTGAAGCGCGGTCCGTTGGAAACGTTGGTGGTTGACGAGCAGGCAGCGCCGCGTGGCGGAGGCCATCATGGCCCGTTTCGCCCGCACAACGCCGTCATCCATGTGAAAGGCCTCGACCCCGGAGACGGCCGGGCTCGAAATGAAGGCGATATCGGCGCGCAGCCCGGCCAGCGCGGTTTCGGTAATGGCTCCGAAAAAGGCATTGAACTTGGCCGAATAGGTACCACCCAAGGCGATCAGGGATATACCCGGTTCCGTGCGCAAAGCGTCGATCACGGCGGCGTTGTTGGTAATTACCGTGAGTGGACGCATCCGGGCCAGCCGGGACCCCAGTACCGCGGCCATCGAGCCGTCATTGACCATGATCGTCATGCCGGGCTCGACCAGCGTCAGCGCGGCATCCGCCATTGCGGCCTTGGCCTCGATGTCCTGGCCCTCTCGGAACCGGAAATCGCTTTCGAACCGGGTGTTGGCCTCGATGGTCGCCCCGCCGCGCACCTTGCGCAGCAACCCCTCATTTTCCAGATCGTCGAGATCGCGATGAATGGTCATCTTGGAGACGACGAAACGATTGGCTAGATCGTCCACGGTCAACTCGCCCTTGTTGACAAGGAGCTCGATGATCGCCCGCTGTCGATCGTAACGTTTCACCGGGTTCCCCTCCCAAGGCCCCGCAACGCGCTGTATGCGCTTACGTAACCGAACGTATGACATAACATAAATAACATAACAAGTGTGATTTGTGTTGTTTTGTATTGTGACTTTGGGGCGGGAATGGTAGAAGACCGCCATGGAGGATGGACCATGCCGAAGGACTCGACTGCAATGTCGACATTGCGGCGAGAGAGCGCCCGGACCTGCCATGGAACGCGCGGCGCCGGCGAAACTGGCATGGAGACATTCAGAGTTCCTGGACCCAAGTCCGGGCTCTGTGAATATTTCGGAATTGCCTTGCGCGCGGACCTAACCCGCGCCAAGGAACCAGTCGAAGAATGACGACGCTACAGGAGTTGCCAAGATGACAAACGCGTTGGACCAATTGCGTGAAATGACCGTCGTGGTCGCCGACACCGGCGATGTTGCGGCCGTCAAGGCTTACGGGCCGGTCGATTGCACGACGAACCCGTCGATCGTGCTTGCCGCTCTCAAGGATCCCGCATCCGAGGAGTTGACCGTCCGCGAGATCGAAGCGGGCAAGAAGGCCGGCAAGAGCGCCGAAGAGGTCGCGGCAACCCTCACCGTCGCCGTGGGCGCCGAGTTGACCAAGCTGGTGCCCGGTCGTGTTTCGACCGAGGTCGATGCCTGCCTGTCCTTCGACACGGACGCCTCCGTGGCCCGCGCGCGTGCCATCATCGCCGATTACGAGGCGCGCGGCATCGGCCGCGAACGCATCCTGATCAAGCTGGCCTCGACCTGGGAAGGTATTCGCGCGGCGGAAATCCTTCAGAAAGAGGGGATCGACTGCAACCTGACGCTGCTGTTCTCGCTCGCCCAGGCGGTTGCCTGCGCAGATGCCGGCGCGTTCCTGATCTCGCCCTTCGTGGGTCGTATCACCGACTGGTACAAGAAGGCCGAAGGGCGTGACAGCTACCTGCCCGACGAAGATCCGGGCGTGTTGTCGGTCCGCAAGATCTATGACTACTACAAGTCCAACGGCATCGACACCGTGGTGATGGGCGCCTCCTTCCGCAGCGTCGACCAGATCAAGGCTCTTGCGGGTTGCGACAACCTGACGATCGCACCGAAGCTGCTCGACATCCTTGCCAAGGACGAAGCGGATCTGCCGCGTGTGCTGTCGCCGGAAACCGCGAGCGGGGCTGCCCCGATCCCGATGGACGAGGCGACCTTCCGCTGGGAAATGAACGCCGACCCGATGGCGACCGAGAAACTGGCCGAAGGCATCCGCAACTTCGACGCCGACCACAAGAAGCTGATCGCGCTGGTGGCCGAACGCATGTCTGCCTGATCCGATCAGGTACGTCCCGCGCCCGGCACCCTGATCGCCGGGCGCGTGGCACAAAAAGAACGGCACATTTGTTTCAGGAGAGCGGTTCCTGGTCCAGAAGTGCCCGGGCCGTGGCTTCGTCGGTGATCAACCCCGATAGCCAGCCGCTCTTCAGAACCGCCCGGATTGCATCGAACTTCTCGCGCCCTCCGGCAAGGGCGACGATGTTGTCCTCGCCATCCTCGCGGAAGGGAACCGACAGCGTGCGGGCGGTGAGCGTCGTTTCGAGCCGGTTTCCCTCGGCGTCGAAGAAATGGCCCAGGAGTTCCCCGGTCCCACCCGCCTGCGCGATTTCCTCTATCTCGCTCTGCTCGATCATCCCGGAGGCCACGAGCTGCGTATCGGTGTCCACCGTCCCGATGCCGACCAGCTTCAGCGGTGCCGCTTCGGCCATTGCGAAGACGTCACACACCCCCTTCTGCGCCAGAAGGACCTCGCGGTCCTCGACCGTGTTGGCGAAAAACGGCACCGGCATCACATAGGCATGGGCGCGGGTCTTTTCGGCAAGAAGGTGCATCACGTCATGCGGGTTGGCCGAGAAGTTCCGCGTGAGCCCGCCGAGCAGGGAGACGAAGCGCATGCCCTTGGCGTCGATCCGTGGCAGGCTGCGGACGGCCGCCGCGAGGGTGCGGCCATGGCCGATGCCGATGGTGGAGATCTCGCCCGATTCCAGCCGGCGGCGGATGAAGGCGGCGCCCGACAGGCCGAGCGCGCGCAGTGGCACCCCTTCCTCGCTCAGATCGGGCGCGACGCGGCAGGTGCTGAGCCCGAAGCGCTGGCACAGGGCGTCCTCCAGTTCGAGGCATTCGACGATCTCGCCGTCGATGGAGACTTTCACCGCGCCTTCGGCCACGGCTCGGGCGATCAGTCGGTGCGCCTTGACCGACGGCACGCCCAGCTTCTTGGCGACCGCGGCCTGTGTCAGCCCGCCGATATAATGAAGCCACGCGGCCCGTATTGCCAGGCTGCGCTCACCATCGTTTATCGTTTTTTCTCGGGCCATGGATCTTTGCCACCTTCCACCAGGGCGCAACGCTTGTTACCGGCCACGGCGTTGCTCCGGGCCTTTCATCATATCCTTCAGCCTGCTTCAACCTGGCGGCCCTGACGCCAGGCGGCACGTCAGAGATGCAGGTCCTGAATGCCGGTGTCGATATAGGGCGCCCAGAACGCGACGCTCTCCGCGATCTGCGGGATTACCTCGCGGTCATTCGGCTCGCGTTCCTTGAAACTCAATTCCAGGCAAATCTCGTTATCCACCGCGCCGCCATCGGCAAAAGCCGCCAGCAGGGGTTCCGGTTGGATCCGGCCCTTGGCGTTGAACTCGGCGGTAAAGGGGCGGTGGCCACCCTTGTCCATCAGGCTCTGCTTGATGTGGATGATTGGCGACACCTTCGGCACGGTGCGGGCCCAGACATAGGGGTCGTAATCGTCGGGGTTGGGCGAGGTCACGTCGCCATGGTCGATATCGGCCATCATCCACATCGGGATCGCCATTTCCGCCGCGCTCAGCCGGTCCTGCAGCTGCAAGCAGCTTTGGATCGTGTCGCCGAACTCACGACCGACGCTCATCGGCTCCCAGAAGACGAAATCGAGCCCGGCCGCCTTGCCGTGCTCGGCCACTTCCGCCCAGCTGTCGATGGCGACGCGGATCAGGTCCTCGCGCCGTACCGGGTCGTCGAAATCCCGATAGGTGAAGATCGCGAATTGCGTGCCGACCGAGCTGCCGCCGAGATCGGCGGTGATATCGGCGAAACTCTTGAACCAGTCGATATAGTAGCGACGCACGTCCCGGTCGGGGTGGCCGAAATGGTTGAGACGGCCATAGGGGCCGGTCATGCCGGAGGTCACGCGGGCACCGGTGCGGGCAAGCGCACGGGACATGTCCCGCGTCAGTCGGCGGATGACCGGAGCGGGCCAGGACGGGTTGATGAATTCATGCGTCAACTGGATGTCGCGGAGCCGGATGTCGCGCGCGATCGCGTCGATCAGATCGTCGGGCTCCGCGAAACGGTTCACCAGCGGGTTGGTGTTGAGCGATAGCGTCAGGCCCATGTTACGCCGCCTCGGCGAGGCGTGCTTCGAACCACTCTGCAAAACCGGCCTGCTCCTCTTCGCTCAGATGCAGGATATGCTTGGTGCGACGCCAGAGGACATCCTCGACCGTCTTCGCCCATTCCTCGCGGAGGAGGTAGCGCGCCTCGGCCTCGTAGAGATCACCGCCGAAATGCCGCCCGAGTTGTTCGACCGAGGTCGCCTCGCCCACGATCCGGGCGATCCGGGTGCCGTAGACCCGTGCATAGTGCCGGCGGAGCGACATTGGCATCCAGGGATAGTCTTGCTTCAGCTTGTTGCGGAAGGACTCGAAATCGGCGTTCTCCATGTCGCCGCCGGGCATGGGCGCGCCCTCGGTCCAGTCCGGCCCCATCTGCGGGAAGAACTTGGAAATCCGCTTCAGCCCGCGTTCGGCGAGTTCGCGATAGGTTGTGATCTTGCCGCCGAAGATGTTCAGCAACGGCGCGCCCCCCGTCTCGTCGATATCGAAGACGTAATCGCGGGTGACCGCCGAGGGGTTGCCCTTGCCGTCATCGAAGAGCGGGCGGACGCCGGAGAAGCTGACCAGAACATCGTCGCGGGTTAGCTTCTCCTTGAAATAGCGGTTGCAGGCCGCGATCAGGTATTCGATCTCGTCCTCCTCGCATTTCACATCGTCGGCATTGCCTTCATAGGAGATGTCAGTGGTGCCGATCAGCGCCTTGTCGCCCTCATAAGGGTTGATGAAGATCACCCGCTTGTCGGTGTTCTGCACCAGATAGGCGTTATGCGTGTCCCAGAACTTGGGAACGATGATGTGCGAACCCTTCACTAACCGGACATTTCGCTTGGAATTGGAGCCGGCGACGCGGTTGATGACATCCGTGACCCAGGGGCCGGCGGCATTGATCACCATCTTCGCTTCGAACTCGCGCTCCTCGCCGGTCATCGTATCGCGCGTGGTCAGCCGCCAGACGCCGCCCTCGCGGCGGGCGGAGATGCAGGGCGAGCGGGTCAGAACCGTCGCACCCTTCTCCTTCGCGTCCAGGGCGTTGATCAGCACCAGCCGCGCGTCGTCCACCCAGCAATCGGAGTATTCCAGGCCACGGCGATACTTGTCGACGATCGCAGCGCCCTCCGGGTCCCGCAGCATGTTCAGACGCCGGGTACCGGGAAGCTTCTTGCGCCCGCCGAGGTGGTCATAAAGAAAGAGACCGAGGCGGATGAACCAGAAGGGCCGGTCTTCCGGCGAATGGGGCAGGGTAAAACGCAGCGGCCAAATGATGTGCGGGGCGGCATTCATCAGGACCTCGCGTTCGATCAATGCCTCGCGGACGAGACGGAACTCGTAATATTCGAGGTAGCGCAGCCCACCATGGACGAGCTTCCCCGAGCGCGAGGAGGTTCCCTCGCCCAGGTCGCCCTTCTCGCAGAGTACGACGCTCAGTCCTCGCCCGGCGGCATCCCGCGCGATCCCGGCGCCATTGATACCGCCGCCGATCACGAAGAGGTCGACCTTTGGAATATCCGTCATCTGCTTTCTCCCGTCGCCGCGCCTGCGCGTAGCCTGTCGTTTCGTCCGCTCTGTCAACCGCTGCGCGCGCGCAATGCGGCGAGCCCGTCCCAGACGGGTTCGAGGCCGATCCGCGCGTCGCGATAAGCGGCGAAGAGGTTGTCATAGATTCCGACCAATGCGGGGTCGGGGTTCTCGGGGGCGCCCAGAAGGGGCGTCGTCCATTCTGCGATGCAATCGTCCATCGTCTCGTAGGCGCCGATGGCCACTGCCGCCATCATCGCGCAGCCCGCCGCCCCGGCTTCTTCGCGTGACGAGACCCGCACGGGCGTGTCGAGCGCGGCGGCAAGCACGCGCCGGAGCGCCGCGGAACGCGCAGCACCGCCAGTGATCCGGAGCTCGCTCGGCATGTCGCCCATCGCCGCGTAGCAATCCCGCGCCGCCATCCCGAGCCCTTCGATCACCGCACGCAGCAGTTCGGGAAAACGATGATTGGCGTTGAAGCCGGCAAATCCCGCCCGCGCGTTGGCGTTGACGAAGGGGCCGCGCTCGCCCGCCTCTGAGATATAGGGGTGATAGATCACGCGCCCTGGGCGCGAACGCTCCATCCAGCCGTCGATCCGGGTGACCAGGTCTGCGTGGCTCGGCTCCGGGCCAAACTCCGAGATCAGCGCCCCTGCCAGCGAGAGCGCCCAGTCGACATTGAGCGTTGCGGCCATGTTGGTCTGGACCTGGGTCACGAGATTCGGTACCGGCAGGCAGATGACATAGCCCGTGCCTTCAGCATTGAGATGCACGCCCTCGGGCGTCACGGCCCGCATGTGCACGCCGGTCGAGCCGATGGTCGAACAGGCGGCGCCGGGAGTACCAGTGTGAACGCCCGCACCGAGCGCGGTCATCACCATGTCCACGTAACCCAGCGAAACCGGCGTGCCGGCGAGCAATCCGGTCTGGGCGGCGGCCTCGGCCGAGAGGGGGTTTGTTTGCTGGCTGCCGTCGAGCACGTCGGGCAGCAAGTGCCTGCGATGCGCGAGTCCGAGCGCCGCGATCACCGTGTCGGAATAGCTCCGTGTGCGGAAATCGCCAAAGGTGAAACTCATCTCCGAGGGGTCTGTTGCCCGCACGCCCGTGAGGTTCAGGAACAGCCAGTCCTTGCAGTGCAGCGCCACCTCGGCCGAATCGAGCAATTCGGGGCAGTGGCGGTCCATATGCGCCATCTGGCTTCCTTGCTGGCAGGTGTTGAGCCCGGTGCCGGTGGCCTCGAACCGCGCGCGGTTCGTGGGTTTCGCGGCGAGCGCGGTAACCGTCGGAGCGGCGCGGGCGTCGAGCCAGATCCAGGCATCGGTGACTGCCGTGTTGTCCTTTCCGGCCAGCCACGTCCCGTCGCCCTGGGCTGTTACGGCGATGGCGGCGACACGCGGGGCGAGGTTCTCTATCTTTTCCTGCAGACCACGAAGGGCCGCGACGCAATCGCTCCAGGTGCGGGGCATCGACTGGGTGACCGCGCCGTTCTCGGCAGACTCATAGGCATTTCGCACCGCCGAAATCGCGATCTGGCGACCCGAGAGATCAAAGGCGACGGCTTTCAGGACCGAAGTGCCAGCGTCGATTCCAATGATGATGTCGCTTTCGACCATCACCCGAATTCCTCCCTGACCGGCGCTTTCAAACCCATATCTGCGGCCGAGTCATGATCGATTCTTCACCGATTCCGGGGTCCGCGTCGGTCCCGCGATACTTGAACACGCAGGCGGGCGACGAAGTGGGCATGACCCGAAACGGCTGTCCTCTCCTGCCAAGTGTCTTAGCACGGTTTTTTTGGATTGGGTGATTTTTTTTGCAGACAGAGAAAAAATTTTCACCTATGGTTGGGTCACCCTGCGGCAGTTGAGGCTGTCGACGGGCGCCTCGCCAGAGGTTCGCGGTGGAGCGCGAATCTGGCAGGATGAGGCAAAGGGAGGAGACTGGCCGAGCTGCTCAATGCAGCGAATGGCCTTCTTCAGGAAATTAATTTGCAACGCCTTTTCAGGTGGTTGCGGAAACGATGCCAATGCCCCCGGCGCCAGCGTTCGGGTTCGGGATAGCATGCGGCAACAGGAGAGGGCGGCTCGATATGACGGCAACCGATTCCAATGGGCGCAGGGCTGCGAAGCCCGACCGGAAGAAATGGATATTCGGCGCGTTGGTCATTGTCGTCCTTGGCGCGATCGCGCTGGATACGAAGGTCGTGACCATTGGCGGTGCAGAAGACCTGCGCCAGCAAGCCTTCAACCCTGACCGTTATGGAGTGGATCAGTTCCCGCGCATTCGTGACAACGTCATCGAACGCGCGCCCGAGGCGGTACAGCTCGCCACCGAAATGGCCGAGGACAAGAAGGCGGCGATGGCGAAATACGGCACGCCGACGAGCATCGGCGCGGTGATGCCGGTGACGCTGACCGGCATTGTGGGCGAGGGGAAATCCGGCATCTTCTACGTCGAGGTCGACGGCCTGCCCGAAGGCACCAAGGTCCGGGTCCAGACCGGCCCCGCGATCAACGGAACGGACCTGCGCGACTTCCCCGGCGATATCGCCTTCGGACAGTTCAAGAACCAGATCGAGTATCAGAACGCGGGTGCGGGTATCAACCGGGCAATGGCCGCCGAGGTTCTCGAAAGTCTCGACCGGGACAACCTGCCCGGCAAGACGGTCTCGCTCACGGGTGCCTTCAACCTGATCAACCCGAAGAACTGGCTGATCACCCCTGTCCGCTTCGAGGTGAAGAAATGACCGAGCAGGCGAGGATCGACACCGCCGGTGGAACGCCCGCCGCATCGGACGTCGTGCTTTCGGCCCGGGATGTTTCGAAATCCTGGGGTGCGGTGAAGGCGCTAAAAGCGGTGAATTTCGACGTACATCGTGGACAGGTGACAACGCTTTTCGGCGAGAATGGCGCTGGCAAGTCGACCCTGATGAAGGTCCTTTCCGGGGTCTACCCGCCGACCTCCGGCGAGCTGCTGCTCGAAGGCCGCACGATCACGCTGGGCTCGACCGTCGAGGCGCGCGATCTCGGCATCTCGATCATCCACCAGGAGCTGAGCCTCGCGCCCAACATGAACGTGCGCGACAATATCTTCATGGGGCGCGAGATCCGCGGTCCTTCCGGTGTCGATTATGCCGAGGAGGAGCGCCAGGCCCGCGCGCTGATGCGGGAGCTTGAAGAGGAAATCGACCCGCGCACGCCGGTCGAGGATTTGCGCCTCGGCCAGCAACAGATCGTCGAGATCGCCCGCGCATTGTCGGTCAATGCCCGCATCCTGATCATGGACGAGCCCACCTCGGCGCTGTCAGCTTCCGAGGTCGAGGTGCTCTTCAAGGTCATCCGGGACCTGAAATCCCGTGGCGTTTCCATCGTCTACATTTCGCACCACCTCGAAGAAGCGTTGCAGATCACCGATCATGCCGTCGTTCTGCGGGACGGCGCCATGACCGCCAAGGCGCCGCGCTCCGAGATCGACCTGGAGTGGATCGTCCGAAACATGGTCGGCGAGAATTTCGACCTTGGCTCACCACCGGATGGCTACGAATTCGGCCCCGTTGCGCTGGAGATCGAGAACCTCTCGGTGCCCGCCCCGGGCCGCAAGGGCTACTCGGTCGTGGACCGGATGTCGCTCAACGTCCGCCAAGGCGAGATCGTCTGCATCTACGGGCTGATGGGCGCGGGCCGCACCGAACTCATGGAATGTGTTGCCGGGCGCCTCCAGCCCTCCAGCGGGCGGGTGAAGCTGCACGGTGAAGATATCGAAGGGCTCTCCATTGCCCAGCGGATCGGAAAGGGGCTGGTGCTGACACCGGAGGACCGGCAGCGCGACGGGCTGGTGCAGACCATGTCCGTCGGCCGCAACCTGTCGCTGGCCAGCATCGGCGCCTTCACCAAGGGGCTGTTTACCTCGCGCAAGGCCGAGGAAGCGATCATCGAGAAGATGATCCGCGAAGTCACGATCAAGACCGACGGCGGCAATGCGGCCATCGGCTCGCTTTCGGGCGGCAACCAGCAGAAGGTCGTGATCGGCAAGATGCTGGCAACGGGCCCCGGCGTGATCCTGCTCGACGAGCCGTCCCGCGGCATCGATATCGGCGCGAAGGCCGAGGTGTTCGGCCTTCTCTCGGAAGGCGCGCGCTCCGGGCTGGCGGTGCTTTTCTCGACCTCCGAGGTGAACGAGTGCCTGTCGATCGCGCATCGCATCATCGTCATGCACAAGGGCAAGATCTCGGCCGAGTTCGGCCCCGACGCCACCAAGGAACAGATCATGGCCGCCTCGGGCGAGGTGGATCTCCAGCAGCACCTGAGCGAGACCTTCGGCCTGGAATACTGCGAGGTGGTCAGTGACCTGTACCCGGACGAGTTGCCGCTTGGGCCGCTCGGGTTGGCCGGCGGGGCGTTTATCAGCGGGCAGATCGCCCAGAATCCGAATCTCGTGATCGGCGCCGGTCACGGACGCACGCTACTCGCCTGCGTCGAGAACCTCCCCCCCCCTCGGCCGGCGCCGAACCTGAGACTGGTTTCTCTTATGGGCGGGCTTACCCGGAACGCCGACGCCAACCCGCACGAGATTGTCCACCGCATGGCCGGTATCACCGGGGCCAAGGCCGAGGCGATGCCCGTGCCCTTCATGGCCAACAGTGCGGCCGACCGGTCCGTCCTGCTGCAGCAGCGGGAAGTTGCGCGCGCCTATGAGTTGGCTGGCAAGAGCGATCTGGTGATCGCCGGTATCGGAACGACGGTTCCGGAGGCCGAGCTTGTAACCACCGGCATGATGGAACCTGCAGAGATGAAAGCTATCGCCGACGCTGGTGGCGTGGGCGAGACGCTCGGTCATTTCTTCGACGCGGATGGCAATCCCATTGCGACCGACGTCACCGCACGCATTCTCACGCTGCCGCTCGACATCCTGCGCACGCGCCGGATCGTCGCCATCGCCGGTGGGCGGGTCAAGGTGGACGCCATCCGGGCGGTTCTCGAAAGCGGCCTGCTGAGCGGATTGATCATCGACGAACACACAGCACGCACCATCGTGGACGTGGATCGGGACACCGACTCCTCCGCGGTGCACTGAAACGGAGCAAGCACCATGACCGACGTCACGACGGACAAGAAGCGCGCAAGCGGCGGAGCCGCAGCGCTTTTCGGCGAGAATTTCAGCATCGTTCACGTGCTGCTCGAAGGCCGCGCCTTCTTCGCGCTGATCGCCATCATCATCACCTTCTCGATGCTTTCGACCAACTATGCCACGATCGGCAACTTCCTGATCATGGCCAACCACGTTGCCATTTTCGGCCTGCTGGCAATCGGAATGCTGCTGGTCATTCTGAATGGCGGTATCGACCTCTCGGTGGGCTCGGTGCTCGGGCTTTCCGGCGTCTTCGCGGGCTTCCTGCTTCAGGGCGTGGAATTGCAATGGGCCGGGGTGATCTTCTACCCGCCGGTCTGGGCGGTGGTGGTGCTCACCGTTGCGCTCGGCGCCTTCGTGGGCTCGGTGAACGGCGTGCTGATCGCCTATTTCAAGGTGCCCGCCTTCGTCGCCACGCTGGGCTCGCTCTATGTCGCCCGTGGCGTCGCACTCCTGATGACCAACGGTCTGACCTATAACAACCTCTCGGGCGATCCCTCGCTCGGAAACACCGGCTTCGACTGGCTCGGCTTCAACCGCATCGCCGGCGTGCCGATCGGCGTCATCATCCTGGCGGTTATCGCCATCGCCACCGGTCTCATGCTCACGCGGAGCGCCTTCGGACGCTGGCTCTATTCCTCGGGCGGCAACGAGAATGCCGCCGAGCTGTCGGGTGTGCCGGTCAAGCGGGTCAAGATTACCGTCTACATGCTCTCGGGTGCCTGCGCCGCCATCGCCGGGCTTGTGCTCAGCTCTCAGCTCACCTCGGCGGGCCCGACCGCGGGTTTCACCTATGAACTCACCGCCATCGCTGCGGTCGTGGTTGGCGGCGCCTCGCTGATGGGCGGGCGCGGTACGGTGCGCGGCACCATGCTCGGCGCCTTCGTCATCGGCTTCCTGTCGGACGGCCTCGTCATCATCGGCGTCTCGTCCTACTGGCAGACCGTCTTCACCGGCGCCGTCATCGTGCTCGCCGTTATGCTCAACTCGATCCAGTACGGCGGAAAGGGCGGCCGCTGAGCCGCAAGCCATTCGCCATACCACAAGTTTTCGCGCCAGGGACGTCGGAGGAGACACCCGGCGCGGGAAGCGCCGCCGGAATTCCGGCGCAACGCAACCAAGAGGGAGAGGACCCCAAATGATTAAAGTCACCAAACGCGCCTTGCTCGCCGCCGCCGCCGCTCTGCCCCTGATGGCCGGCTCGGTCTGGGCCGAGGGCCTGATGTCCATCATCGTGACAGACCCGGCGAACCCGTACTGGTTCACTGAAGGCGAAGTCGCCAAGGCCACCGCGATCGAAATGGGCTACGAGGCCAACGTCTCCGCCCACAAGGGCGACACCAATGTCGAGAGCAACCTGATCGACGCCGCCATCACCAACAAATCCGCCGCGATCATTCTCGATCCGGCCAATGCCGACGGCTCCATCGGTGCGGTCAAGAAGGCGATCGAAGCGGGCATCCCCGTCTTCCTCGTCAATGCCGAGATCAACGAGAGCGGTCTTGCGATCGGTCAGCTGGTGTCCAACAACGCGCAGGGCGCTGCAATGGGCGCGGTGCAGTGGGTCGATCTGGTAGGCGACGAGGCCAAGTATGTCGAGTTCTTCGGCAACCCGGCCGACAACAACGCCGCCACCCGCTCGAACGGCTACGAGACCGTGATCAGCCAGTATCCGGGCCTCGAGAAGGTCGCCGAGGAAGTGGCCAACTGGGACCGGACCCAAGGCTACAACAAGATGCAGTCCATCATCCAGGCGAACCCGGACTTCACCGCCGTGATCTCCGGCAATGACGAGATGGCCCTTGGCGCGATCGCCGCGCTGAAGGAAGCCGGCAAGCTCGGCGACGTGATCGTGGGTGGTTTCGACGGCTCGCCCGATGCCGTGGAAGCGATCAAGGCCGGCGAGATGGCCTATTCGGTTCTCCAGCCCGTCGCCGTCTTCTCCGCTGAAGCCGTCAAGCAGGCCGATTACTACATCAAGAACGGCAAGCCGATGGTTGCAGAAGAAAAGCAGCTCTTCGACTGCCTGCTGATCACCCCGGATAACGTCGACAAGTACACCGCTCCCTTCGTTCTCTCGGAATAATCCGCTTCGCGGACCACTGCAAAACAAGTCAGGAGGCGCCCGAACGGGCGCCTCCGGTCATTTCCGGGAGCCCTTTTGATGGAGGCGACCGAACCGGGCAGCAATCGAAAGCCAGGGCGTCTTCAGCGAAGCGGTTTGTGCTATGCTTAGGGCGAGGATGTTCTAGCAGGAGGTTTGCACGTTGCTGTTGAAGTCACTCCGTCTCGCCGCTGCGGCCATGATCATTGGCGCTTTGACCGGTTCATTGCCAACCCTGGCGTCTTCGCAAGGCGCAGATATTCCGGCGTGGTTACAACAGCATGTCGGCACGGGCGACGGCCAGATCGCCCCGGTGATCCTGCAGAGGGCGCGCGCGCTCTACCAGCAGAAACTGCGGCAGGGCGTGGTCTCGAATCCCTGCTACCTTGCCAAGGACGCGACACGCCCGAGCACCGATCCCGGCGGCAGGCCGGGGCGCCGTTTTTTCATCATCTGCGAATCCCGGAAATCGTTCCGCGCGGTCTCGTCAGGCTATGGCAACGGGCGGAAATTGCGGCGCGCGGACTTTTCCAACGATCGGCAATGCGCGAAGAACTTCTCCAACGCGGAGGGGTCGAAACTGACAATGGGCGGATCATACGTGACCGCCGAGACGCGGACGTCCTTCAAAGGTTATGTCCGCCAGTCAGGCAAGCGCAGACCATTCCACCGCACCTTCCTGCTGTTTGACGGCGAGGGCGAAACGGAAAACGCTAGGGAGCGGGCCATCGGCGGACATCCGGCGGTTTTCGTGAAGTGGCAGTGCCGCTACAAGAATCCGCAAAGCGCCTATGCCGACAAGGACGGCTATGTCCCGTATGGCGAGCTGGTCAACTACACCGGCGGCCGCAGCAACGGTTGCACAACCTGGTCCCCCTCCGTTTCCGAGGAGATTCTCGCACTGGTGGAGGGCAACCCGACGACCCTCTACATCTATCCGGAATCCGGCGATATCGACGCGGTTGCAAATGCGGTGAAAAAAGGAGGGTCCCTGTCGCGTGCCGGGCTCTATTGGAACGCTGCATGTCTCAAGGCAATTGGCGCTCCGAAATTCTGGCCCAAGAACACCCTCCAGCCGATCATCAACGACTGGCGGCGGTCCCTGCCGAAGCAGCCGCAGCGGGAATTGCCGATCTGCAAGTGAAGGCGAACTTTTCTTCGCCCCCGAACGGAGGCCCTGCTTACGGGTCGAGGTTGTCCTTGGCGCTGCGAATGACATGTTCCATCGCCGCATGGGCGCGCTCCGGGTCATGATCGGCGATCGCCTGAACGATGGCGCGGTGATCGGCGGCGTTCTGTTCCAGCGCCTCCGGGCTGCGGAAACTGGTCTGTGCGTGCACTTCGCGATCGAGCACGGTAACCAACGTGGTCTGCACCAGATCGCCCAGCGAATGCATGAACCGGTTGCCGGTCATGCCGAGGATGGCGGTGTGAAATCCGAGATCCTCGGCGATGAACTCCCGGCGTGTCGTGGCCTTCGAGAGCGCCTTGACCCGGGCGTCGAGGATGGAACATTGCTCGGGCTCGGCACGCCGGGCGACCATCGCGGCAGCCGCCGGCTCGAAGACCAGGCGGATCTCGAACAACTCGTCAAGGAAACTCCCCGACTGGCGCAGCGACGCGTGCCAGCGCAGCACATCGGCATCGAACATGCTCCAATCGGTCGCCGGCCGAACCCGCGTGCCGACCTTGGCCTTGGATTCCAGCAGACCCTTGGCGACGAGGATCTTCTTGGCCTCGCGAATAACGGTGCGCGAGACGCCGAACATCTCCTCCAGGTCGGGGTCGAACGGGATCAGCGTGCCTTGCGGGTATTCACCGGCGACAATGCCAAGCCCGAGCTGTTCAACCACGTGCATCGTGCTGTTCAGAGCCCGCTCGGCAAAGCCGCCGGGCGAGGTGAAATTCATGATTGCGTCGCGGAGTCGCTTGCTGGCCTTCTTCCCCTGGTCGTCGCCCATCCCAATGCCTTTTGCAGCATGATGAACGCGAAGAGCAGGCCTCCGATGACGATCTTGGTCCACCAGCTCGACAGCGTGCCATCAAACACGATGTAAGTCTGTATCAGTCCCATAATCAGGATGCCAAAGAAAGTCCCGGCGACATAGCCGGAGCCACCGGTCAGAAGTGTGCCGCCGATGACAACGGCGGCGATGGCGTCGAGCTCGACACCGACGGTGGCAAGCGAGTAGCCGGCCGAGGTGTAGATCGAGTAGACGATTCCGGCGAGTCCGGCCAACCCGCCGCCGATGGCGTAGACGGTGATAGTGGTGCGCGCGATCGGCACCCCCATCAGCCGCGCCGTGGCCGAACTGCCGCCGAGCGCGTAGACATTGCGGCCGAAGCGGGTGCGATGCAGAACCAGCATCGCCACGATATAGGCGAGGATCATGATGCCGCCGATCAGCCGGAAGCGGCCGCCGCCCGGCGCCTTCCAGACCACGTCCTGGATCGTGTCGTAGAACGGGTGCGTGATCGGCACGGAATCGGTCGAGAGCACATAGGCCAGCCCGCGCATCAGGAACATGCCCGCGAGCGTGACGATGAAGGGCGGCATTTCGAGGTAGTGGATGATACTGCCCATCGCACCGCCGAAGGCGGTGGTGATCATCAGGAGCAGGGCAAAGGCCACGAGTGGATGGATCCCGGTCTCGCGCAGGATCACCGCTAGAAAGACCCCGGAGAAGGCGATCACCGAGCCGACCGAGAGGTCGATGCCGCCCGACAGGATCACGAAGGTCATGCCGACCGCCGTGAGGCCAAGAAAGGCGTTGTCGGTCAGAAGGTTGGCGACAACGCGGCTGGAGAACATCGTGGGATATTGCGAACCGCCGATCAGGAAGGCCAGCACGAAGGTGGCCATGGTGATGTAGAGCGCGAGCCGGGGCGAACGCATCATGACCGGGTCTCCTTCGCCAGTTGGGCCTTGGGTGCCACGTCCGGCGCGTCGGATACGGTCGAACTCGCCTTGGCGCGGAGCAGGTAGAGTCTGTGTTTCACGGTGGGGGACTGGATCACGAGGATGACGATGATGATCAGCGCCTTGATGACGAGGTTGAATTCCGGCGGCATGCCCGAGAGCAGGATGACCGAGTTCACCGACTGGATGATGAGTGCTCCGAGCAGCGAGGCGACGATGGAGAACCGCCCGCCGAGCAGGGAGTTGCCGCCGATGACCACGGCAAGGATGGCGTCCAGTTCCATCCAGAGCCCGGCATTGTTGGCATCCGCGCCCTTGATGTCGGCGGCAACGATCACGCCGGCGAGCGCCGCGACGAAGCCGGAGACAAGGTAGACGGTGACGAGCAGCACCCGGGAGTTGATGCCGGCGAGGCGCGAGGCGGTCTCGTTGATGCCGATGGCCTCGATCAGCATCCCGAGCGCGGTGCGGCGCACGACGAGGGTGACCAACGTTCCCATGGCCAGCCAGATCACGATGGGCGTCGGGATGCCCAGGATCGTGCCCGCGCCAAGGTGGATCAGCCCCTCGTTGAGGAAGGTCATTATCTTGCCTTCGGTGATGAGTTGCGCGACCCCGCGCCCCGCGACCATCAACACCAGCGTGGCGACGATGGGTTGGACGCGGAAGAAGGCAACCAGCACACCGTTCCAGAGGCCGGCAGCAAGCCCGGCGAGCAGCGCCGCGATCAGGGCGGTGAACCACCCGCCTCCGCCGGTGACCACGCTGGCGGCGACCGCGCCGGCTATGGCCATCACCGCACCGACCGAGAGGTCGATGCCCTTGGTGGCGATCACCAGCGTCATGCCGATGGAGAGCAGCGCGACCGGCGCGCCCCGGTTGAGCACGTCGATCAGGTTGCCGAACAGCCGGCCGTTCTGGAACTCGATGTGAAAGAAGCCCGGGAAAACGGCGAAATTCAGCAGCAGGACGACGCAAAGGATGATGAGTTGCGGCAGGACGCGCCGGAAGGTTGCGCCGATCATGCTGCGCTCTCCCCTTGGCTGATGGATTTCACGATCCGTTCGGTGGTAATCTCCTCGCCGCCCAGTTCGCGGACCTGGCGGCGGTCGCGCAGCACGAGCACGCGGCTCGAATAGGCCACCAGTTCTTCCATTTCTGAGGAGGCGACAATCAGCGCCATGCCCTGCTCGCGCAGGCGTTCGATCAGCGAGATGATCTCGGCATGGGCGCCGACATCGATGCCGCGCGTGGGCTCGTCGAGGATCAGGATGTCCGGCTCCGTCGCCAGCCAGCGCGCGAGCAGCGCCTTCTGCTGGTTGCCGCCCGAAAGCAGGCGGATCGGCATGTTGGGGCTGGCAAGCCGGATGTCGAGTGCCTTCACGTATTCATCGACGATCTGGTTGATCCGCGAACGCTTCAGCGGCCGGGTCCAGCCCTGTCGTGCCTGAAGCGACAGGATGATGTTCTCTCGTACCGACAGATCGCCGACGATGCCGTCGGTCTTGCGGTCTTCCGGGCAGAGGCCGAAGCGTTTCTCAAGCGCGATGCGGGGGCTGTTGAGACGGATCGGTTGGCCGCGCAGCTCCGCGCGGCCATGATCGGCCGAGACCACGCCGAAGATCACCTTGCAGGTCTCGGTGCGGCCCGAACCGAGCAGCCCGGCCAGCCCCACCACTTCGCCCTTGCGCAGTTCGAGGTCAAAGGGGGCGATCATACCGCGTTTGCCGTAGCCCTTGAGGCTCAGGATCGTGTCGCCCGGGCTGGCGTGGCTGGCTTTGCGCTTGGTGGCCTCGAGGTGATGGCCGAGCATCAGCTCGACGATGTCGCCCTGGCTCACGTCCGATAATTTGCGGGTGCCGACGACGCAGCCGTTGCGCAGCACCGTGGCCCGGTCGGAAATCTCGAACACCTGGTCGAGGAAATGGGTGATGAACACCACCGCCATGCCGCGCGCCGTCAAGTTGCGCACGACCGAGAATACCAGCTCGATCTCTTCGCGGTCGAGGCTCGCCGTGGGTTCGTCGAGGATCAGCACCTTGCCGGAAAGCTCCACGGCGCGGGCGATGGCGACGACCTGCTGGATGGCGATGGAATAGGAGGACAGCAGTTGGGTCGGGTCGATGTCGAGGCCGTAGCCCTTGAGGATCTCGCGGGTGCGCCTGTGCATCTGGCGATGATCGAGCATCCCGCGCTTCACCGGTTGCCAGCCGAGAAAGAGATTGTCCGAAACAGACATGTTTTCCAGCAGGTTGACCTCCTGGTAGACCGTGCCGATGCCGTGTTTCTGGCTCTCGACCGGCCCGCGCGGATTAATCTCGGTGCCGTCCAGCTCAATGGTTCCGCCGTCGCGATGGTAGGCGCCTGTGAGGCTCTTGATGAGAGTGGATTTGCCGGCTCCGTTCTCGCCGAGCAGAGCATGAACTTCGCCGGGGTAGAGGGTCAGGTCTACCTTGTCCAGCGCAATGGCGCCGGCAAAGAACTTGTCTATCCCCCTGGCGCGCAGCACGGGTTTCGGTTGGTCTCGCATGGCCTGCTCCCTCCTCCACGAGTAAGCCACCGGCCCGAAGGCCGGTGCCGGTTCGGGAAAGTCCGCATGGGACCTTCCCGAAGACTTTAGCCTGTGTCAGTAGCCGAGGCCTTTTTTCATATCGTAGATGGCCTGGTTGTCGTCCTCTGCCGTGAAGAGCTTGGATTCGGTCTGAACCCATTTCTCCGGCAGGGTGCCGTCCGCCCAGAACGCGTCGAGGATATCGAAGGCCGGGCCGGCCATGTTCGGCGTCAGCTCGACAGTCGCGTTGGCTTCGCCTTTGGCAATGGCCAGGTGCATGTCCGGCACCGCGTCGATGGCAACGACGAGGATGTCCTTGCCGGGCTCGGCGCCCGCTTCCTTGATCGCCTGGATCGCGCCAACGGCCATGTCGTCGTTATGGGCGTAGAGCGCGCAGATATTCTCAGCGCCCTCGGCCTTGAGGAAGCTCTCCATCACAACCTTGCCCTGGGCCCGGGTGAAATCGCCGGTCTGGCTGCGCACGATCTTGATATTGGACGCATCGGCAATGGCTTTCTCGAAGCCGGCCTTGCGGTCGATCGCGGGCGACGAGCCCGTGGTGCCCTGAAGCTCGACAACGCTGCAATCCTTGCCGGCCACGGTATCGACCAGCCACTTGCCGGCAACTTCGCCCTCGTAAACCGTGTCGGAGGTGACGGCGGTCATGTAGAGATCGTCGGGGGCATCGACCTTGCGGTCGAGCAGGATGACCGGGATCTCGGCATCCTGTGCTTCTTCGAGCACGGAGTCCCAACCAGTGGCGACGACCGGGGCGAGCAAGATCGCGTCGACCCCTTGCGCGATGAAGCCACGCAGCGCCTTGATCTGGTTTTCCTGCTTCTGCTGGGCGTCGGCGAACTTAAGGTTGATGCCACGCTCCGTTGCCTGCTCCTTGGTGACCGTGGTCTCCGCCGCCCTCCAGCCGGATTCGGAGCCGATCTGCGAAAAGCCGACTGTCTTGTCGGCGGCCCATGCGCCGAGCGGTGTCAGGGCCACGGCTGATACGAGAAGTGCTGTCTTGAGTTTCATGGTTTCCTCCCTGAGGAAAATTCCTCATTCGGCTAATAAGTATGATTTAATGAGTTCAGTAAATGGACGATCCTGCTCCACATATGTCCGATTCAGCAGCGCGCAGAGATACCCTCCCATGGTGTGCCCGGATCAGCTTGCGACCACCGGAGCCCGCTTTTGGTTTGCCCAATGTCCTTGCGCGGGTGGCGATGGCTTGAACGCGGCGTTTGCCGTCGACATGGATTTCGCAAACCGGCTTCGAGGCCCCGCCTTTTCCCGCACGCCGGGGACGCGAGACCGGTGGATGTCAAAAAGAACGGCCTCGGCAATGGAACGATCGGCCGCATCCGCCTGGCGGCTGTCTTTCCCTGTGACTCTCGAATACATCCTGCGCCACGGCGCCGGTGATCCCGCAAGGTGCTGCTCGCCAGGGGAGAGATTTTGGTGATTTCTGCTCATGACTGCTAGTCGCGCCGGACCCTCAATCCAATGCGCGACCTGGGTCATGGACTTCGTGCACGACGAGCTCGTGGCCGGCCGCAAGATCCGTGTTCTGAACATCGTGGACACATACTCGCGTTTCTCGCCCGCGACCGATCCGCAGTTCAGCTATCGCGGCGAAGACATGGTCCGCACCCTCGAGCGGGTTTGCAAGGAAGTCCGTCCCCACAGCGCGATCGGCAGCAACCCGCCTTTAACGCTGATGAACGGCTCAGGGACGGTGCCACCATCCTGACCCGTAACCCTCGGAAAATCGCCAGCCGGGTGGTCCAAACGGCGGTAGCAGGTCACCCCGTCATAGACCAAGATTAAAACCGGACCACTCGATTGCGGCAGGTCAGAATTTCACCATTTTTTGCAATATGCCGATTCAACGAGCCGTGCTCGATGAGGGCTTGTTACTCTTGTCCGGGTACGTGTTTTTCAAATTATCTGGCGCGAAGGTCGCCAACATTTGATTGGCGTCATTGACGAGACTCACTTTCGGTGGCGACCCTTGGTGCAAGTCTCAAAAGGCTGCGAACCGAAAGGGATTTGGCAAAATGTCCGGGACCGAGACCGCGGACCTTTATATGGGCTTCACGGCTCCGCTGATGCCTTTCGCCTATCTCTCGGTGCTGACGCTTGTGGCACTCCCAGTCGCTGCCCTGCTCGGCTACCATATTGGAAAGTTCGCGTGCCGCCGTCGCCACGAAGGCCAGGTTCGGCCCGAGCAGGCACCGGGTGCCACCCCCCTCGGAGCGATGCTGGCACTTCTCGGGCTTTTGCTCGGCTTTGCATTCAGCTCGGCGCTAGGGTGGCGCGAGGAACGACAGGCAGCACTCGTTCAAGAGGCCGCCGCGATCAGCACGGCCTTCCTGACAGCAAGCCTTGTCAATGATCCGGGGCGCAGCGATCTTCAGTCCCAGTTGCTCGCCTATGCGAATACACGCATCGCGAGCCGTGCGGATATCGGATCAATGGAAGCCTGGAACGCCTTTCTGGAGCGGACCCTTGAAGCACAGGCGAAAGTCTGGCCAGCGACGATGCAAGCCATCGGAGGAACAACATCCGATCCGATCCGGGCTGCAGTCGTGCGCAGCGTGACCGACATGCTCGACGCCCATACATATCGCCTAGCCGCAGCCGCTGAACAGATCCCGCCGCCGGCCAAGCTCATGATCTTTCTGGCCTCCGTCGTGGCGATCTTTGTCGTCGGCAACCGGACGGCAATGCAGGGCAAGACGCTGACCTGGCACGTTTTCGCTTTTGCGGGGCTGCTATCGGTCGTCATGATCGTGATCTTCGACCTCGACAGAGCGCTGGAAGGCACGATGAGGGTGAACACCGACACCATGCTTGCGACGATCCGGGACATGGAGGCGATGCTGGATGCTTCCGTCGACAAAGACCTCTTTGAATAGCCTGTGATCTCGATGGGTACACGTAGACGTCCGGATTTATCGCGAGGCATTCTGCGAGTTGCGCAGACTGATTGGCCGGCCGGCAAACCGAGTGTCGTCAGAACCCGGACCTTGTCCCGGACGTCCGACACTCTGGCAAGCAAAACCGCCGGCCCGCCGTTTCTGCACGCAAGAACCTACTCTCCGAGAACCTCGAGAAGAACCTCACCGGCCGCGCCGGACGGGGGAGGTGTTCCAGCGATCGTCGCAAGCGTGAGCGCAACATCAACCGTGTGAACCCGTCGCGATACAGTTTGCGGCTTGATGCCGTAGCCGGCGACCAGGATGGGAACAAAGGTGTCGTATCTCCAGGGAGAACCGTGCGTGACCGTGACCGACAGGCCGTCCATGTCGTTGATGAACCAGCCCGGTTTGAACACCAGGTAAATGTCTCCGGAACGGTCCGGGTGATAGTTGTTGAGCACCGCCCGGGTCAGGGCGTTCTCCGGCAGCGATCCCTCCCGAAGCCGCGCGCTTGGGAGTGCGAAGGCAACGCCGTCGAACCCGACCAGTTCTTCGGCAATGGCCGTTTCGAGGGCCGCCCGGTCGATGCCTTCATTTGCCCGGACCTCATCAGCGAGGTTGAGATACGGATGATCGTAACCCTGGATCAGCGGGCCCGAGAGGTCGAACCGCGCCTTGATCCGTGCAATCGCGGCTTCCGCATCCCATGCGTCCGGTGTCACATATCCGCCGAGACCGCCGATTTCTTCCAGAAACCCGGGAGCTTCGGGCGCACCATGATCGGCGGAGAGGACGATCAGGGTTTTGTCCAGCCCGACCTCCTGATCGACATAGCTGAACAGATCGGCCAGCGTCCGGTCGAGTTGAAGAAGATTGTCCTCGGATTCGAGGCTCGACGGGCCGAAGAAATGGCCGACATAATCGGTGACCGAAAAGCTGACGCCGAGGAAATCGGTGATCTCGTCATCGCCGAGTCCCTCGCGGTCGATCAGCGTCTTGGCGAAATCGGCCGTCATCGCATCTCCCGGTGGGCTGAGAGTCAGGAGCGTTGTGAAGTATTTGCCGTCCGCGGCTCCCAGCGGATGCGGGAACGTGGCCCCGAAGCCCGCGAAATCCGGCTCCCACGGCTGGTCGTCGCGGTCGCCGAACATGTAGGTCTCGACAGGTTGCAGGAGTTCCCATGACGTGTCGCCGAAGCCTTGCGGCAGGCCCTTCGCGTTCCACTCGACGACCCAGTCGGGATACTCATCGTAATAGTAGGAACTTGTCACGAACTGGCCGGCCGATTTCGAGAACCAGAAGGCCTTGCCGCTGTGGCCGGCCATCGAAACCGCTCCCCGGTCCTTGATCGAGACGCCAAAGACATTGGCGCCGCCAGCCGTCTCCACCGACAGTTCGTCTCCGAAGGTGGTCGTCAGGATTGTTCGGGGCGAGCGGCCGTCGCTGGCCGCCGCCTTCTGCGTCGGGTCGATTTCCGTTTCGGCATCGACCCCCGCGCCGCCTGTCAGGATCGTGTAGTCGGGATCCTCGATATTGTAGACCGTTCGGCCAAGGGTTCGGTCGAACCAGAGGTTGCCGACCATGCCGTGTGCGGATGGATTGGCGCCTGTTGCCAGTGTCGTGTGACCGACGATCGTTTCGGTGTTGGCATGCGCGTGATGGGCGTTGGTGTAGTGGATGCCGTCTTCCAGAAGGTATCGGAAGCCACCTTCTCCGAGGCGATCGAAATAGCGGGTCGGAAGGTCGCCCCTCAGCTGATCGACCGTGATCTGCAGGATCAGCCGGGGCCTCTCTTGAGCCGTGGCGCCAGCTCCAAGGGCACCGGTTAACACAATCGCAAAACCGATGGTTCTTGCGCTGAAAAACATCGTCATGAGCCTCCCGTTAATCCACGTATTTTCCACGGATGCGCGGGCGTAGCCGGATCGCACCCGTCCGAATTATTTCGACAAACCCCTCACAAAACAGCAGGTCGCTGGCTCTTGAGGAAGGAAACTATCATCCGCCGACCTTCGCCAAGGCTCTCAATCCGCCGGCACTGCCGCAGGGAAGTCCCAGCTTCCGTCGAGGATTTCCGGGCGCGGCTGATAAAGGCGCACGGCATAGTTCCAGCCCTCCATGATCGGGATGCAATTCACCCGTCCGTCATCACAGCCACCGAGATTGACCGTCATCGAGCCGTCATCGTTGCGCATGCCCGTGACGCTGTTGATGTTGTAGACGCCGAGGTCATTCTTCTCGTACCGGCCTTCGGCATTATAGAGGCTGACCGACCAGAAGGCGTCAACGGGGACGTCGCTTGGTACCTCGATCTTGTACTCGCCTACCGGCAAGTTCGGTTCGACGTTCAGGTAGTATGCCTGCTCTTCGGGCAGGCCTCCCCAACCGAAGGCGGCGCCGAGGAAATACCGCACGGGATCGACCGCGTCCTTCCGGCCGAAAGTGCGGCTCGAATCCCCCATGTAGCGGCTGAGTTCGAGCGCGGCAGCGAAGACCGCCTCGAAACTCTGGTCGTCATAGTTGGGCAGGATGAAGGGCTTCGCAGACGCCGCATCGATCGCGATCTGGTCCTGAAGCGCGTTGACGGCGGCCACGTCTCCGGGGTCCGAGGAATCGACGAGCGTTCGGAAGAGGATGGCAATGTAAGGCGTGTCGAATGTCTCCATGTCGAGTGTGTAGGTGCCTCCACCGACGAATACCTCGTTCATGTAGTGGTCCTGGTTGACGATCTGGGCCGAGATATAGCGGTCGCCGGTTTCAGGAATGGTCAGGGTAGCGCCTTCGCTGATATCGACGATAGCCGTGCTGTAGAGCGTGTCGCGGTTCATCCGGATCGTCGGCTGCTGGTCGATCGGCGTGGGTTCCCGAACATGGAACATCGTGTTCACGCCACCGATGAAGTCCAGATACTTGGCGAATTCCCGATCCGTGGCCGCGCGCACGAAATTGTCGACGGTGACGGGGATTTTTCGACCCTCGACGATGTCGTCAAACTGGTTCTGCAGCGTTCCCGCGAAGGCCGTGGGCACCAGGGTGAACGAGAGGACGGTTGTCGCAATACCGAATGATTTCAGCTTTTCAGAGATACGCATGGCGAAGCATCCTTGTTGTCGGGACGTGGAGACCGGCGATGCCGATCTCCGAATTTTTCAGGCATGGCGGAGGCGCGGGCGTCAGGTCAGTCCGCCGACTCCACGCTCGGAAACGCCCAGCTTCCGTCGAGCACGTCCGCACCGGGCTCGTAGAGCCGGACGGTGTAGTTCCACCCTTCCATGATCGGCAGACAGTTCACGCGTCCGTCGTCGCAGCCGCCGAGGTGGACGGTCATCGAGCCATCGTCATTGCGCGTGCCCGTGACACTGTTGACGTTGTAGGCGCCAAAGGCGTTCTTTTCGAAAAACCCGTCGGCGTTGTAGAGGCTGACCGACCAGAACGCGTCGACCGGCACGTCGGCCGGAACCTCGATCTTGTACGCATCCACCGGCAGGCCGGGCTCGATATTGAGGTACAAGGCCTGCGCTTCCGGCAGGCCACCCCAGCCGACGGCTGCGCCGAGGAAATACCGCACCGGGTCAACCTCGCCCTTCGGCCCGAAGGTACGCGAACTGTCCGGGCCGTACCGCCCAAGCTCGATTGCCGCTTTCAGGACCGCTTCGAAGCTGTCCTCATCGTAATTCGGAAGCACAAAGGGCTTGGACGAGCCGGCATCCACGGTGATCGCATCCTGCAAGGCGTTGACTGCCGCGACATCGTCAGGATCCGCGGCATCGACCAGGGTCCGGATGATCACCAGCACGTAGGGTGTGTCGAACGTCTCTGTGTCGAGGGTGTAGCTGCCGCCGCCGACAAAGACGTCATTCATGTAGTGATCCTGATTCACGATCTGCGCCGAGATGTACCGCTCGCCGGTTTCCGGCAGGACGAGCGTCGCGCCCTCGCTGATGTCGATTACCGCCATGCTGTAGAGCGTGTCACGGTTCATCCGGATCGTCGGCTGATGCTCGACCGGCGTCGGACTGCGGCTGTGAAAGAACGTGTTCACGCCCCCGGACAGCGCAAGATACTTGCTGAACTCGATTTCGCTGGCGGCCCGGACAAAGTTATCGACAGTGATCGGGATCTCCCGCGTATCGAGAAGTGCCCGCAAGTTGTCCGATGCGCTCTGTGCATTTGCCGTATCGGCACTGATCGTTGCAGCGGTGACGGCAAGGACGGCTCCTACCAGTCGTGATCTGGACATTTTCTCCTCCCAATTTATGGCGTCACTTTCGTCCGCCATCTACCCTTTCTGATGGGGCAGGGGCCGGATTGCAGGCCGGCACCCGAACCCACGTCGCGCGCACCGTCCGGCTCGCATGGCCTCAACGCATGAGGTCCGAGACGATCCCGATGGCCTCAAGCACAATGGCCGTATCGCGGGCGACCCGGTAGACCTCGTTGTCGTAGCGGACATAGCCTTGGCCGGGCAGCAGTGTCGGCAGGCGCCAATGGTCGTAATCGGTGATCCACCGGTAGCCGCTGGGGAGTTGCTCCCCCTTGCGATAGATCTTCTTGTACTGTCCCGGGGGCATGCCGCCGGGTTTCTCGGCCAGGCCCGGAGGTGTTCCGGCCGACTTGCCGGGCGGAACCTTGTAGATCTTGTCGGCCTTCTTGCTATCGGCCATCCCCGGCGCCGTCGACGCAGCCAGGGCAATGGAAACAACAAGCATCAGAGCGCCTTTTGCAGTCATGGTCGTTCTCCTTTCGAACTTGTGATTCCACATTCTCCAAGTGGATGTCGTCTCCGGATGGAGCTCAGGTTACTCTTCCTTCAACAATCGTTGGGACGCCGGCACGAGGTAATACCCGGCGCCCCAACGTTCCTGAATATCGGATGAGCCAGTGCCAACCGATTCAGAAATTTCTCTCTATGTTTCAAACCACTCTATCATGACGGCCGCATTTTAACCGCGAGCGGCTTCGAAGGCGGCAAGAAGTGGCTGATCCGGGTTGCCGATGCAGGACTCGACAACGGCATCGGTCGCTTCCGTCAGGGCCTCCGTGTCGAATGTCATTTCGTTCATCTTCCCGCTCATGAACCCGTGCATGAAGACAAGTACGAAATCGCGTTCCTCGCCACCTCGCATCAGCAGGTCACGACAGGTGAACTCTCCCACCTGCCAGATGCCGTCTCCGTCGGCGTCCTGCGCAATGGCGCTGGCCCCGGAGACACACAGGAGCGCGGCCGCGATCGTGCCCGCGAGATATCTGGTTTTCATGGTCCATCCTTTCCGGCTGGTGCCAGCGTGCCGTGATCACTTGTAGATCACGCCGCTCAGGCATCCGTGGTAGTACTTGTTGTAGAGATTGTTGCGGTTTACGGCGCCAGCCGTTCCGCCAACGACAGCACCAATGGTTGCGCCTTTCTGGCGGGAACTCAATTTGCCATCAGCGATATGACCTATGGCTGTGCCGGCCGTCGCGCCGGCGACCGCCCCGCCGACCACGCCACCGGATTTTCGGTTGGCGCGATCGCGCGCGTAGGCATCGCAATATTGCGGGGTGAACTGCGTGTTCTGCGCATCGGCAGGCAATGGGGTCATCGGGCCCGCGAGGCAAAGAAGCGCCGCAGGGATGGCCGCAGGCAACCTGGAAAAGACTGACATCGCCGGTTTCTCCTCTCCTTCTGTTTGCTTCAGTTCAGGGCATCCTTGACCGCGAGGTCGACGGCTCCGGCAAGCAGGGCGTCTGGATCGGCTTCGCAGGCTTCCTCCAGCGCCTCGACGAACTTGTCCTTGAGCCCGTCGCGCTCGGCCTCGTCGGGAACCGCCTCCTCGACGTTGATTTCCCGGTTGAAGAGCGAGACTTCTGCCATCAGGCGGACAATCTCGGCGACCTTTTCCTCGTCCTCGCCATAGTTGGCGAGCACGCTCTCGCAGCTGTGGTGCATGTAGGGCATGGCCTCATCCAGGATGCGGTCCATTTCCTCGTCGGCAAATGCCGGGCTGCAGAGTGCCATCGCACAACCGGCAGCGATAAAGACTGTTCTTGCAGATAGAGGCATTCTGGCCCTCCCTCGGCTCATGTCTCGAAAAATTGGTTCTGTTCGCGGATATCACTTCGTGTATCCGGCGATCGCGCCCACGACGGCGCCTGCAGAGGCACCCTTGCTGCCGCCGACGAGATACCCGACACCGGTTCCAACAAGGGCACCGGTCATGGTGTTATGCGCGCGCTTGCGGTCGGCCTCTGCTGGTCCGGACAAGGTCAGGCCAGCCAGTGCGGCCACCATCAGGATCGCTATGAGCTTCTTGTAAGGACTTGCCATTATTTCCTCCGTTTTCTGTTGACGATTGGGTTCTGCGCCGCGGTCAGGACGCGGGCGTCACCCAGATTGGCGATGTGTAGGCGCGTTCCTGGTGGGTGGGCTCGATGCCTTCCGGCAGGTCGATGCCGAAGAACACGGCGTCGTAGGTCGTCCAGCGCGGGGTCGGGATTTCCAGCACGCGGACGTAGAAGAAGGCGCGCTGGCTGGGGTCGAAGTCCGGGTCTACCCAGAAGGCCTCTAGGAACGGATCGCCGATGGCGTTGGAATAGGTGGCGGTCGCCACGTCCACCGTGTTGCCCACGGCTCCCGCGCAGGCGCCGTCCACGATGGCGCGCTCATCCGCGCAGGCCACGTCGTAGACGCGCTCCTGCGTTTCCCCGTTGCCATCGAGCCAGCCCTTGATCACCTGAACGCGGTCGAGGTTGGCGGCGTCGGGGTCGCGCAAGGCGCGGATCAGGAGCTTGGGAGCCTCCGTCAGTCCGGAGAGATCGCCGCCCATCGGCACACCGTTCTCATAGGCATATGCGGCGAAGTCAGAGCGGTCGAGGTCGTCGGCGCTGAAGTCGGTGCCGGCGAAGACGCGCACGCGCAGGCGTGTCCCGGTGGTCGCGAAGACCTCCTTGCGCGCGAAGGCGTCCCAGATGGCCTCGCGGGTATTCTCGCGCGCCCAAACCGCGGCGAGGCCTGAGGCGAGCCCTTGGGCATGGATGATGTCATCGGACGGATCGTCGGGCGTGGCGCGTCCGGTGATCTGCTCCTCGAAGCGCACAGGATCGGCCGTCGGCTCGACCAACGAGACCTTGCCGAAGAAGTTGTCCTCGGTCGTTGTCGCGAGCCCCGTGTGAGAATCCGTCGACCCGATCATGCCGAACTTGAACGGGTTTGTGCCGAGTTCTTCCGCGTAGGCCAATCCCCGCTTCAGGGCTTCGCGGGCGTATTCGCGCGGCAGCATCTCGGGCGTCTTGAGTTCGGGGCCGAAGCTGCCGACATCCCACGTTCCGTAATCGGCGAAGGCGTCATCGGAGGACAACATCGGATGCGCCTCTCCGTCGCCCTTGATCTGGGTAACCTCGATCACCGGCTCCCACCGCATCCGGCGCTCTGCATAGGCGGCGTCAAGCGGCTCCCCTGAGCGCGTCACATCGTCGAACATCAGACCGTTGGACAGGTTGCCGTTATGCGGGATGGCAAGAATCTGCCCGCCCGTCTCCTCCTGGTATCGCTCCATCCAAGCCCAGAGGTCTTCAGGGTCTTCGCTGTCGTAGGAACTGAAGGGGACGACCTGGTCGGCCTGCTCCTTGCCATCGCGCATCATGACAACGCGGTGCAGGTTGTTGCCTTGCGGACCGGCCGTCCACTCGTAGCCGATAACGGCCGAGAAGGTGCCGGGAGCGTTGTGCCGGTCGGCGGCCTCGGTCATGCGCTGCCACATCGTTTCCTGCAAGGACGTGGCCGCAAGGGGGTCGCCTTCATCTCCAAAGGCGAAGGCGCTGGCCCAATACAAATAAGCCTCGGCAACGGCCTCGTGCGTTCTCGGGGCAAAGACGTCAAAAAGTCCGCGACCCCAGTCATTGGCCAGAACCTCTGCGTTCTCTTCGTCGAGCGCGATGGAGAGCCCGAGATTCTCCGCATGGTCGGCGACCACGAGGAAGTCGAGCGGCCGTTGCAACCGCGCCTCGATGCCGTTCGAAGACGTCACCGTCTCGCCCTTGGCGAAGCGGTAGGCGTCGTCTGGAGTCGTCGCCGCACCGGTGTGAGACCGGCATCTGCAGAATAGGCCGTGTGCAGATGCGTGTCGCCGAACAGGACCTGGTCGGGATAGTCATGCGAGGATGTAGGGCGAATACTCCGCGTCCGTGCCGAGGGCCATGCCCACGAGTTCCTGAGCGGTCACGCCCTGGCAGACCAAGAGAGCGGTTCCCGATAGTAGAACTGCTTTGATGGTAGCGCGTTTCATGTTTTGTTCCCTCCGAAGTATTTGTTCCTTTTGGACACCAGAATTTTAAGGTGTAGCGGTGCGCTGGCTCAGAACCTGAATGTCGCCCCAAGCAGCGGACCGCTTTGCGTCACATCGAAGACGATGCCATCTTCCTCGTAGTCGACGGCGAGGTAGCGCCAGGCGAATGTCAGCCCGAACCGCTCGTTGACCTCGTAGGTGGCGCCGGCCATCAGGCCCCACTCAAGGTCGGCGCCGAGGCCAATCCCACCGATCTCCGCGCTTCCGAACAGGTTCCAGCGATCCGAAGCCGCATATTGACCGGCGATACCGATCAGCGGATCGACCCAGCTGGCATCGCTGGATTTCTTGATCTTTCCCAGGCCCGTTGCCGTCTGCGTCTTCACGGTGATCTCGTTTTCGAGCCACCAGGCTCGGGCGCCGATATAGACATCGAGGTTGGAAACGTTGTTTCCCGCCACTGTGCGGCCGGCGGCGAGCGCCAGATTTGACGTGCGGCTCTCGACCTCGATGCTGTCCACGATCGGGCCGCCAACACTCTCGCTCGATGTCGTCTGCACTGCAGAACCATCGAAGAACAAAACCCATGGGCCGTTGCGCGCACTGGCGAAGAGAAACAGTCCGTAGTCAAGATCTTCGACTATGTCGCCGAACGACAGAGAGACTTTCTCCGAGGGAAGCCCCGGCAATGTTCCGAGGTCTCCTTCGAGTCCCGCGAGCCACGCATAGGGAGAAACTGTGAATTCCCACTGAGACTGGGCAACTGCTTGAGTTGCAAGCAGAAATGCAGCCGTCGCGGCTCCAGCAAGGCGTGCGACACATTGACGTTCGGCCATCTCACACACTCCAAGCATTTGATTTTCTACAAGTAATAGTGTAGCACGGCTGGAGGGATCACTTTGCGACAAAGCAGATGTTATGCACACGCCGCTTCAAAATACCCGGGCGTGGATGCCTGTCATCCGTGCCTCTGACGAGCTGTTTTCGCCACGAGTGGTCGAGCGTGCCCTGAAGTCGGTTGATCTCAGCCGCCGCATAATTGAGGGCCCCCCAATCTTCATTCCCTACGCCCTTGTGGCGGCATTCGCAGAAAACGTCGCGCGTCAGACTGGCGAACGGCATTTTGGCCCGCTTGTAACGGCCCGATACGGGTATGAAGGGCTGGATCTCTACGGAAAATACGTTCTCGGCGCTCCGCGTTTGGACATGGCGCTTGTTCGCGGAATACGTGCGTTCAGGTTTCTGCAAACAGGGTCTCACGCAGCCCTGCAAGATGCTGGGGAGTTCGTTGTCTTGCAGTTCGAGTCCGGCATCAATTCGGTCGTCGGAGCGGGCCATGTCGACGAAGGCGTTGTTGTGCTACTTGTCGATCTGGTCCGCCATTTTGCGGGGTCGCACTGGCAGCCAGAATGGATCGAGATTCCCTCGGCATTCTCCAATGACCCGACTCTCGAAACCATCTTCGGAGTGCCGATCCGCTGGGGAGCCGCACTTCCCGGCATCGCTATCCGAAAGGACAGTCTTCAGACTCCCAATCTAAACCCAGCGGAGGCAACGTCGGCGACGTTATACGGGGATCTGAAGGCAATGATCCAAACCCGCCCTCCCAAAACAATGGCCGCGCTTGTGCAGGACGTCATGGTCTTGCTTGCTGCGAAAGGCGAGGTTTCGGAGGACGCAGTTGCTTCGTGGCTTGGTCTTGGCACCCGCACCCTGCAGAGGCGCCTTGCTTCGGAAGGCAGCAGTTTCCGCGAAGTCCTGGCATCCTTCCAGGTGGAGCGGGCTTCGGCTCTGCTTCTGGAAACGGACCATTCCGTCCGAGAGATCGCCTCGGCCCTGGGGTATCGGGAGGTGAAGAGCTTCCGCCGGGCTTTCCGAAAATGGACGGGGAAAACACCGACCGAATTTGCCGCCATGGGACCGATTGCTCTATTGGCTTGATCCCGAATTTTCGACTTGCACGGCAATCCCGTCCGGCAGACCCGACCGCGGCAACGAAGCCCGTGACAAGGGTTGCTCAGCGCCAGGTCCCGCGCCAACATGTAACGGAAGATGTTCCGCTCGGAGGGCGGACAAGTGAAACCCGGCGAATGAAGACTGATCGGTGCCCGGCTGGCAGGCCTTTCCAAGCCGGCCCCGGGTAGATCCGTTGGCCGGAAAGAGTGGAACCAATGGCTGGCTCAAAACAGCAATGCTCTTCTCCCGGTAAGGTTGCGGCCGCCCTGGTCGCATCCTTGCTTGCTCTCGCGGGATGCACCCAGGTGCCGTTCGACGCGCCGCGCGCGGATAGCCGGGCAACGGATTTTCAGCCGCCTGATCGCCGGGGATACCCATTGGCGGCGACGCTCGCCCGAAATCTCGGAAAATCGGCAATCTTGCCGCTGGTTGATGGCAACGATGCCCTTGGCGCCCGGCTCGCCATGATCGAGACCGCGGAACATTCTGTCGATCTGCAGTATTTTCTCATCAAGCCGGACCACGCCGGCGCCCTGGTCGCCGCCACCCTGCTGGACGCCGCGGATCGTGGGGTGCGCGTCCGGTTCCTTCTCGATGACGCACTGACCACCGCCGACGACAGCCAGATCGCCCGGCTCGACGTCCATCCCAATATCGAGATCCGGTTGCTCAACCCGCTGTCCCGGAAAAGCCCGACATTCTGGAACTACCTTGTCGATTTCGACCGCGTGAACCGACGAATGCACAACAAGTCGATGAGCGCCGACGGGACGATCTCGATCCTCGGTGGACGCAACATAGCCGACGAGTATTACCGCATCGGTTCGGCATCGGAATTCGCCGATTTCGACGTGCTGCTGGCAGGACCGGTCGTCGCGGATATCGGCCGCCAGTTCGACCTGTACTGGAACGATCCACTCGCGGTTCCGCTTCGCGCGTTGATGGCGCAGAGGGGCCGGACCCCGGAACAGTCGGCGTCGAAATCCGACCTTGAGGCTCGCTATGCAGAGGCTCTCAACGGCTATTATCGGCGCGCTGTCGACTCGGTTTATCTGAACGACGTACGCCAGGGCCGAATTCGGCCGCATATCGCCAGGATCGGCCTGACGACGGACGATCCAGAGAAGCTCAAGGTGCCGGTGTCGCAAGGCGACCGCAGGGTTGCCATGGAATTGCTGGATTGCATGAACCGCGCGACGTCGGAGGTCATCCTCCTGACGCCTTATTTCGTACCTCAGGACTGGGGCGAGAAATTCTTTTCGGATCTTGCCAGACGCGGCGTTCGGGTCCGGATCCTCACCAATTCGCTGGCCTCGAACAATCACCCATACGTTCACGGCGGCTACATGCACCGCCGTCGTGACCTTCTGCAGGCCGGTGTCGAACTCTACGAGATCCGCGCCGACGCGCCTGAGGTCACGGGGCAGATTCCGGAAGGCAGCGGCCTGACGATGACCATGCATACCAAGCTCGCGGTGATCGACGGCCGGGACATATTCGTCGGTTCGCTGAATTTCGACCCGCGTTCGATCAAGATCAACACCGAGTTGGGCGTGTTCCTTTCCGATCCGGCTGCTGGCGGAAACCTTAAGGAGGCGCTCGAGGGCATCCTGCCGGAAATCGCCTGGAAACTCGGGCTCGACGGAAAGGGGGATATCACTTGGACCTATTCGCATGGAGGCAGGAGCGAACAGCGAATTGCCGATCCCGACGCCAGTGGCTGGGCGAAAATCCAGGCCGCGATCGCACGCATGCTGCCTGTCGAAGGCCTGCTGTGAGGGATTGCTTCCGCCCTCCATGGTCACGGCGAATGGCCGTTGCCTCACTTCCCAATTGGTATCTCTTGATCGTCCGTCCAGGCGTCGTTCAAGGCCGGCGCGGCGGCGGTGCTCCGCCCCAACGCGCTTAAGCTCTGAGGATCAGCCCATGTAGCGAGGATCGCCGGTGGCCCAGGCGACGCCGTCGCCTCGGTCCATGGTCTCGATCCGGGCCATGTCGGCCTCGTCGATCTCGAAACCGAAAAGATCGATGTTCTGGCGCATGCGCTCGGGGTTCAGGCTCTTGGGCAACACCGCAAAACCCTTCTGGACAGCCCAACGCAGCAGAACCTGTGCCTCGGTCACGCCGTACTTGTCGGCCATTTCCTTGAAGGGTGACGCGGCATCGGTGCCAGCGGCCAGCATTTCAGCGGTCTTGGCGCTGTCCTGCCCGGGCTCGGCGCGCCAGGTCGAGAGCGGTACGAGCGAGCTGTAGGCGATCGGCGCAATGCCGTTCTCGGCCATGTAGGCAAGGAGGTCCGGCTTCTGCGTCCACGGGTGCAGTTCGATCTGGTTGAAATCCGGTAGCGGCAGTCCAGCGGCGCGGATTTCCTCGATATGGGCTTCGGTGAAGTTGCTGACTCCGATGGCACGTGCCTTGCCCTGCGCCTTCAGATCGACCAGTGCGCGCCATTCGTTCACGCGTTCCGCGCCGCCCGAGGGCGCGTGGATAAGGTACAGATCAACATAATCCAGCCCCAACGCCCTCAACGATTCCCCAAATGCGCCGATCGTCTCGTCGTAACCCTTCGGCGCGTCGCCCCAGGCGGGGTTGCCGGGCCAGAGCTTGGTGGTCACGAAGATGTCCTCGCGATCGAGACCGGCCGCTGTGATGCCCTTGCGTATCCCTTCGCCGACGCCAGCTTCGTTTCGGTAGGCGGCTGCGGTGTCGATGTGGCGATAACCTGCGGCGATGGCTTCGGCGACCGCCGCGGGAGCGTCGGTATCAGCGATGAGATACGTACCGAATCCGACCATGGGCAGGTTCATTACGGTCGTCGTCTTGGGTGTGGAATGACTGGTCACGAGGCTGTCTCCTGCTTGCCGCCCGGGCATTGGGCCGGTGTTGACTGATAGTAAAAGCCTAGACGCCCGGATAGCGGGTTACTTGCCATATCGTCTCTGCTACTTGCCAATTCGTCTAGATGTTAGAACTTTTTGCAAGGTTTACGATGGAAGCTGCTATGCAGAATCCAACGAAGAAGATCGGAGGCTGCATGAAAAAGGAACTCATTCAGGCTGCGCAAGACCTTATCGCGCCCGCTTCGGCCGATGGCGTGACGGCTCTGGGGGTCGGTGAGGCGCTCCTGCTTCGGCGCAGCCATCCTTCCGCCATCGAGGGATCGCTTTACCGGCCGCTGGTCTGCCTGATCCTGCAGGGGGCGAAGGACGTTCAGGCCGGCGCCTTGTCCGTGCATTGCCCGGCAGGTCACGCGATCATCGTCAGCCACGACCTGCCGGTTCTGTCGCGCATCACCGAAGCGTCGCCGAACGCGCCCTACATCGCCTTCGTGCTGCCCATCGACCTTGGCATCTTGCGGGGCTTCTACGACCAGACGCCGGACTTTGCCGATGGCAACGAACCGGCAGGGGCGATCGTCAGTAACCCCGCAGATCCTGAACTGATTTGCGCGGTTCATCGTTTTCTTGCGATGATCCGTGACGACCACGCGGCGCCGCTGCTGGGGCCGATCCTGTTGCGCGAGATTCATGCACGCCTTCTGCTGTCGCCGCATGGCGCGATCCTGAGACGCTTTCTCCGCCGCGACGATCCGTCGAACCACCTCGCGCGGGCGATCGGATCGATCCGCGGCTCGATCGATCAACCGCTGTCGGTCGCCGCTCTGGCCGAGCGCGCCGGAATGAGCAAGTCGTCCTTCCACGTGCATTTCAAAGCTGTGACCGGGCTGACCCCGGGGCAGTACCAGAAGGATATTCGCCTCTTGGAAGCGCGTCGCCTTATCGTGGAAAGTGATCAGGCCGTTTCGTCCGTCGCCTTCGACGTCGGATACGAGAGTCCGGCCCAATTCAGCCGGGACTATGCCCGCAAGTTCGGCCGGCCACCGCGCGAAGATCGCAAGATCGAGCGGCTGGCATTGGAAGCTTCTGCCGCTGTGGGCACATAGCGGAAAATGCCTTGTCAAAGCGTATCCGGCGGAGCGGGGCAGGGTGGCTGTCCGGACCGGATCTCCTCTGTCCGGCACCACCTATCAAGGCGCGACACCATCGATCTGGCGTGGTGCTGAAGCCTGCAAAAAACAATAGCGGAGCGTGCTTGCCATGGCGTCGTTCGCCGAACCTCACCAGTTCCCCGGAGTCCTTGGTCAGTTCCCGCTCAGCAGATGGGGCAGGAAGAGAGACAGGCCCGGCAGCACCAGCAACAGGCCGATCCGGAGGATTTCCACCCCGAAGAAGGGCATGACGACGAGGATCATCGCGAGGCTGTCCATGAAACAACCGAGGATGATGAAGATGCCGAGGATGATGACCAGGATCAACTACGGATCGAGTCCGGATTCGGTGGCGAAGGCCGCCATGGCCGCAGGCAGACCGGTGCGGGCAAAGAAACCCTTGAGCACCTCGGCACCGAAGAGGATGAAGAAGATCATGCCCGTGGTGACGGCGGTTTCCAGGATCGATGGCCTTGAGCCTGGTCAGGTCGAGCCCCTCGCTGCCGGACTTCCAACGCAGGAAGAACCCTTAGATCAGGATGATCGTGGCTCCGACGCCCGCTGCCGTCGTGGGTGTAGAGAAGCCCATACCCAACCCGAGGATGATCGAGCCGAAGATCAGGATTACCGGCAGAAGGCGGGAATAGGCCTCGCGCTTCTGTTCGAGGCTGAGGTCGGAGGTATTTGGTGCCAGGACCGGGTTACGCCGCACCAGCAATGCGATCAACCCGATGAAGAAGGCCACGGCGATCTGGCCGGGAATGATGGCGGCCTGGAACATCTCGATGATCGAGGCTTCGCCGGCCACGGAGCAGTTGGTCATCTCCTGCAGCTTGTAGGGTGGCGTGATCTCGAAGGGTACCAGCGCCCCCGTCGACCGTGCCCTTGGCCATAGCGTGCGGTAGGTCCGGAGCCGGCATGCCCACTGGCTCCGCGTCCCAGGCCTCGATTAGCCCGCCGCCCGTACGGGAGGGCGCGCGCAGCTTCAGCCCCTGCAGGTCGTCCAGTCCGATCACGCAATCTCCAACGTTGTGGATCGCGTTGCCGGAATGCGCAAAGATCAGGAGCGGGTGCACATCCGCGTAATCCTCGGCGATCAGGTCGAAATTCTCGGTGATCGCTGCGTGGTGGCGGCGGCGGAGTTCTGGTGCACGGTCGGCAGCCCGAATGCTTCCGAGCGCGGGAAGACGCCGAGCGTGTAACCGGTGATCGTCAGCACTTCGTCGGCAGATTGCGCGCTCGTGGTGACGCCAAGCAGCGCAAGCCCTGCGACGGCGGTTCTGAATGCCTTCGTTTTCCTTTTGTCTTCCCTGTCGAACTGTTGTCGGCACGCGCAGGCCGGGGCGCCCGGCTCATGGTTTCGAGCGGCGGTGCCCGTGTTTTCGGGTGAGCGCGTCCAGAACGCGGTCTGCCCGCTCCCCCATATCTTCCGTGCCGGGCCGCAACGCCTGCTCCCCGATCTGCTGCTGCCAATTGGCCGTGGCTTGGGCCATGCGGCCGGGCAGACCCAGCTGTTCGACCATGGTGCAGGATTCGCGCATCTCCGCCGCGCGCCTGCGGCCATGCACCATCATCCGTTCGAGGCTGCGCTGCATCGTGACAGCCCAGTCCATGCCCGGATGGCTCTCTTTGAGCGTGTCAATGACGCGTTCCTCGACACCCAGCGTCCGTCCGGCAAGCAGGCATTCGGCGGAAAGCGCCTCCATGCCCTTGATCATGATGGAGCGGACGAGCTTGATCGCCGCCGCGTCGCCGACTTTCGGGCCAAGCGCCTTTGCCTGCATGTCGAGCCTGTACATAATCTCCAGAGCCTGCTCGGCACGCGGACCACTTACCAGAACCGGTGTTTGGTGAAGCCGCGGGTGAACGGGCGCCATTACGGCGACATCGATGTATTGCGCTCCGGCGCCGTCGATCAGTTCTGCGGACGCCTGCTTGGTTTGCGGCGCGCAGGAATTGCAGTCGAAATAGAAGCCCCCCGGACGAAGGCCGGGGAGAACGCTCCGCGCGGCTTGTTCGGCCTGGTCGGCCGTCACGAAGGAGAATACAGCGTCAGCCCCGGCAACCGCCTCTGGCGCTGAGCCGGCGCAGTTCACGCCATGCCGCTCACAGGCGTCTAGGATCTCCTCCCGCTCCGGACCTGCCCCGTCCGTCTTGATATCGAAGGTGGTCAGGGCGAGGCTTTCCCTGCCTTCCCAGCCGCTCACGAAGGCCCGCGCGGCCTCTCCGAAGCCGATAAGGGCGACGGCGAGGGGCAGGCTCTGGCGGTTGTCGGAGGCGGGCATGGTTCACGTCCTGGTTCGGTGTCGGTTGCCTTGTCGCTACCACCGTCGCCGGATGGAACGGAAATTGATTGCTCACTAACTGTATTCAATAATGATATACTGGACTTCTAATCGAAACGTTTTCGCGCCGCTGTTGCCAGCAAGTCCAAAAGCAGGGATTGCGTGGCCGTGGGTTGCCAGTCCTTTCGGGTCGAGAGGCCGATCGTTCGGCTGGCCGCTTTGAGTTCGACGTTCAACTGGCTTAGAAGGCCTTGTTCCATTTCCAGCCGGACTTGGTGCGGCGAGAGAATCGTCAACCTGTCGCTGCCCATCAATAGCCCGCGCAGGACGATCTGGGACGAGGTTTCCACGATCCTGCTTGGCGCTGCGATGCCCGCTTCCGAAAACAGGGATTCGAACAATACCCGGGTTGGAACGCCTTCCGGCGGGGTCACCCACGCATAGGTGGCCAGGTCCCGGATGGTGACGGTCTCTTGCTCCGATAGCGGGTGCCCGCTGCGCGCGAGGATCGCCAGCGCATCGTCGAAAAGCGGCGCCTGTTCCACGTCGTCGGCCGGAACCGGATCGCGCAGGGCGCCGATCAGCAGATCGAACTGGCCATGGCGTAATCCGTGCAGAAGATCCGCGTAGGGTCCGTCGATCACGCGCACCCGAATTTCCGGACGAAGCCGCGTTAGATCATTGATTGCTTTTGGCAAAACGTAGGATCGGGCGAGCGGCATCGTGCCAATGACCACTTCGGCGCTGTCATGGCCCAGCCATGCGTTGATCTCGTCGATCCCCTGTTTGAGCTCGGCATAGGCCAGTCGCGTCGATAGCGCGAGCGCCTGCGCAGCGGGGGTCAACTCGATTCCCTGGGCTGTTTTTTCGTAGAGCGGGACGCCGGAAATCCGCTCGAGGTCCCGCGCTGTCCGATAGAGCGCGGGCTGGGCAATGCCGACTTGCCGCGCCGCCCAGGAGAAGTTTCCTGAATCCTCCACCGCCAGAAGTGCCCGTAATTGAGCGCTGGTCAGGAGGTGATCGAAATGCTGGAAACCGCCCGACCGCTTTCGGCCGCCGGCCCGGCCGCAGCGCTCCGCGCCCTGCCGAAGGTGGTCTTGCACTCGCGCCACCCGGTCGCGAAATCCCTCGCCAGGCTCGGTGAGGAAAATGCCGCCTCGGTTCCGAAAGAAGAGTGCGGCGCCAAGTGTCTTTTCCAGCTTTGCCAGTGCCTGGGTGATCGCGGGCTGCGACAGGTGAACCTCCGAAGCCGCTGCGGAAATGCTGCCCGCCCGCGCCGTTTCAAGGAAGGCGCGCAGGTGGCGGAGATTGAGTTTGTATATGTCCAAAGGGGATGGTCCATGCGTGGTTGGGGTGCTTATACCCAAAAATTATAAAGGTGCCAACGGTTTGAAATGGCCACATGACGTGAGCGCGTTCTAGGAACAAGCTCAGAAAAGAAGAACGCTGCCCCGGAGGACCAAGATGAGCAATCCAAAAACCGCATTGGTGATTTCCGCCCACGCCGCCGATTTCGTCTGGCGCTGTGGCGGTGCAATCGCGCTGCACCAGAAGCTCGGTTACGAGGTAACCGTTGCCTGCCTGTCCTTTGGCGAGCGCGGCGAGAGCGCGCGGCTCTGGAAAGAAGGGAAGTCGCTCGATGAGGTGAAGGCGATACGCCGCAAGGAATCGGAAAACGCCGCTGTTGCGCTCGACGTGCATGACATCCAGTTTCTCGACCTGGGCGACTACCCTCTGGACCTTGGCGAGGAGGCCCAGGCGCGCGTTGTCGATATCATCCGCGCCGTGCAGCCGCGTTTCATGCTGAGCCACTCGCAATACGACCCTTACAACACCGATCACATGCGCACGACGGAGTTCGTGTTGACCTGCCGCATGATCGCACAGGCCTGGGGCCACAATCCGGGCGAGAAGGTGCTCGGCGCGCCGCAGCTCTACCTGTTCGAACCGCACCAGACCGAGCAGATGGGCTGGAAGCCGGACACCTTCCTCGACATCACCGAGGTCTGGGACAAGAAACGCGCTGCCATTGAGTGCATGGAGGGCCAGCATCACCTGTGGGATTTCTACACCAACGTGGCCGAGAACCGTGGCAACCATTTCCGCCGCAACTCCGGCGGACAGGCCGGAGGACGGGCGGCGAAATATGCCGAAGGCTTCCAGTCGGTCTTTCCGCGCACCGTGGATGAACTTTGAACGGGTCGCAGGCAGGGGGAGAAACAGAATGAATGTCGTCGTCCAGACTATTGACCGCGCCGATCAGGCCATTATCGACGGGCTTGCCGCGCTTGGCGTTTCGACCATACACGAAGCGCAGGGGCGCAAGGGGCTGCTGGCCGATCACATGCGCCCGATCTATTCCGGCGCCAGGATCGCCGGGTCGGCGGTGACGATCTCTGCTCCGCCTTGCGACAACTGGATGGTCCATGTCGCCATCGAGCAACTTCAGGCGGGCGACATCCTGTTGCTGGCCCCGACCTCGCCCTCCAATGCCGGCTATTTCGGAGACCTGCTGGCGACCTCCGCCATGGCGCATGGCTGTCGGGGGCTGGTGATCGATGCAGGTGTCCGCGATGTCCGCGAGTTGACGGAGATGGGCTTTCCGGTCTGGTCCAAGGCGATCTTCGCCCAGGGCACGGTCAAGGAGACGCTCGGCTCGGTCAATGTGCCGGTCGTCTGCGCCGGCGCTTTGGTCAATCCGGGCGATGTGGTCATCGCCGATGATGATGGCGTCTGCGTGGTTCGCCGCGAAGAGGCCGCCGAAGTGCTGGAGAAAGCGCGCGCACGGGAGGCCAACGAGGCAGCCAAGCGTAAAAGGTTCGAGGCCGGCGAGCTTGGGCTCGATATCTACAAGATGCGTGAGCGGCTGGCCGAGAAGGGCTTGAAATATGTCTGATGGCGGATCGGGGGCGCTGTCCCCGACCCCCGGGAGGTATTCTGACCAAGAACAAGGAGTGCGTGCAGGTGACTGAGGGCATTCGATGCATGTGGATTCGTGGCGGCACGTCGAAGGGCGGTTATTTCCTCGCATCCGACTTGCCCACCGACACGGGCGAGCGGGACGCGATCCTGCTGGGCATAATGGGTTCGCCCGACCCCCGGCAGATCGACGGTATGGGCGGCGCGGACCCGCTGACATCCAAGGTTGCCGTGGTGGCGCCGTCCGATCGCGACGGGGTGGATGTCGACTATCTTTTCCTGCAGGTCTTCGTTGACCGGCCCATCGTCACGGATGCGCAGAACTGCGGCAATATTCTCGCCGGTGTCGGCCCCTTCGCAATCGAACGCGGGCTGGTCGCGGCGCGGGATGGCGAGACGCCGGTGACCATCTACATGGAGAATACCGGGCAGGTTGCGGTTGCCAGGGTGCAGACGCCCGGGCGGCGCGTGGGTTATGCGGGCTACTCCTCCATTGATGGCGTGCCGGGAAGCGCAGCCGCCGTTCCGCTGGAGTTCAAGGATACGGCCGGTTCGAGCTGTGGTGCGTTGCTGCCCACTGGCAATGTCGTGGACATGGTCGAGGGCGTCGAGGTCACGATGATCGACAACGGCATGCCCTGCGTGGTGCTGCGGGCTTCGGACATGGGTATCTCCGGGACGGAGACACCGGAAGAGCTGGAGGCCGACAGCGCGCTGACCGCCAGGTTGGAACAGATCCGGCTGGCCTGCGGGCCAATGATGAATCTGGGCGACGTAGCCGAGAAATCGGTTCCGAAGATGACCATGGTCAGCACGGCCCGCCAGGGTGGGGCGATCTGCACGCGCACCTTCATTCCGCATCGCTGTCACAAGACGATCGGGGTGCTGGGTGCCGTGAGCGTTGCAACTGCCTGCCTGCTCGAAGGTTCCCCGGCTTATACGCTTGCGCAGCGCGGCACGGGCAAGGAGCGTGCGCTGGCTATCGAACATCCGACCGGCGAGATGACCGTCGTGGCAGAGCTGGATGCGCAAGGCGCCGTCAAGAGCGCCGCCATCCTGCGCACGGCCCGAAAGCTGATGGATGGGGTCGTCTTTCCTCGTTGAGCGACCTGCCAGAACGCCAGGCAAACCTGATGAACAAGGTCGAATTCCGAGTAGAGCCGGAACCCAATGTGGAAGACACCATGACCGATCCCTGCAATGACGTCGCGCATCTGGGCCATGTCGAAATCCTGACCGACAAGTTCGAGGAAAGCGTCGATTTCTTTTCCCGTGTTTCGGTCTGACGCTGTAGGGGCAGGACGGGACCAGCGGCTATTTGCGGGCCTGGGACGATTACGAGCACCACTCGCTGAAACTTGCGCGCTCCGGCACGACCGGTGTGGCGCATATCGGCTATCGCACCGGTTCGCCCGAAGCGCTGGAGCGGCGCGTCACCGCGATTGAGGCGAGCGGTTACAAGACCCATGGCTGGATCGATGGCGATCTTGGCCATGGCAGCGCTTTCCGCTTCGAGGATCCGTTCGGCCATGTCTTCGAGCTCTATTGGGAGACGCGGAAAAATACCCCTTCCGCCGAGGACAGCCCGGCGCTGAAGAATAATGCCAGCCGCTTCCACGGCCGCGGCGCTTGCCCGCGACGGCTGGACCACCTGAACCTGCTTTCCGAAGACGTCACCGAGTTTCGCCGGTTCATAACCACCTGTCTCGGCTCTCGCGTCACCGAGTATTTCCAGCTCGACAATGGCCGTCTGGGAGGGTGCTGGTTCACGGTCAACAACAAGACCTATGACCTCGCCTGTACCGAAGAGCATGGCGGTGGCAATGGCCGGCTGCTCCACGTCACCCATGCCACCGATCAGCGCGAGGATATCCTGCGCGTTGCCGACATTTTCCTTGAGAATGGCGTATTCATCGAGACCGCTCCGCACAAGCGCGCGATCCAGAACACGTTTTTCCTCTATGTATGGGAGCCAGTAGGCAACCGGGTGGAACTGGCCAATGCCGGCGCGCAGTTGATCCTCGACCCGGATTGGGAGCCGGTCTGCTGGACCGAGTCCGACCGGAAGAAGGGGCAGGCCTGGGGCCTCAAGACGATCGAAAGCTTCCATACGCACGGCACGCCGCCGGTTGGGTGAGGCCGTGTGGCCGCGCCCTGCGTTCAGGGTTGCGCGCAGGCAAGCAGGATCTGCTGACGCAGCCAAGCATGCGGTTCATCCGCGTCGAAGCGCTTGTGCCAGATCAGTTGGTTTGCGATTGGTGCGACCTCAAGCGGAACCGGAACGATTACGAGGTCGAAACGGCGGGCGAAGTATTCCGCCGTTCGGTGGGTGAAGACCCCGACGAGGTTCGATTGCTGCAACAATTCCGGCACGATGGTGAAGCTGGTCATCGTGGCGGCGATGGCGCGTTGCAGGCCGTGGCGCGCAAGGATCGTGTCGAAAACCGCGCGGCGCCCGCCGGAGGAACTGACCACGAGATGCGGATAATCCAGGACCTCCTGCAATTCGGGCCGGGGACCACGAGCGAGCAACGGATGGGCCGAGCGACACAGGCAGACGAACTGGTCCTCGAACGCGAATTGTTGGTTCAGGTGGCCCGGCACATTGTCGAACCAGCCGATGGCCACGTCGATCTCCTCCTGTTCGATCATCCGGATCGCGTAGGCCCGGTCCGTCGCTCGAAGCGTTACCGAGATGCCGGGCGCGCGTTTGCGCATGTTTTCCAGCAGCGGCAGGAAGACCGGCAGGCTGAACCGGTCCGGCGCGCCCAGCATGAAGCGCGCCTCGGCGGTCGCGGGGTCGAAGGCACGCTCGCGTTCGATGCAGCCGGTGGAAAGCCGGATGATCTCGGCCACTTGCGGCGCAAGCTCCTGCGCGCGCGGCGTCGGGGTCAGCCCCTCGGGGGTGCGCACCAGCAAGGGGTCGTCGAAATGATCGCGCAGGCGTTTGAGGGAATTTGAGATTGCCGATTGTGTCCGTCCCAGCCGCTCGCCGGTCCGGGTGACATTTCGTTCTTCGAGCAAGGTGTGAAGCACTAGGAAGAGGTTCAAATCGAAGGTCTGCAGCATGGCGGCCTCGGCATCACTCAGAATGATTTTGATGATTTCTACTATCAATTTCCAAAATGTGAAAGCACCGGGTAGCCTCCTTGGCAAATGGGAGGAAAATCTGATGACCCAGCCTGAAAAGGCTCGGGGCGATGGCATCGCCGCCGCCGGCGCCTACCTGCCGTACCATTCCGCTCCCTCGCTGCCGGCATTCAAGGTGCCGAAGGGGGCGGTGGATGCGCATTGCCATGTTTTCGGACCGTCCTTGCGGTTCCCCTTCGCTGCCGAGCGCAAGTACACGCCTGTTGATGCGGCGGCCGAAACCCTCTTCGCCCTGCGCGACCATCTGGGCTTTTCCCGCAACGTGATCGTGCAGGCGACCTGCCATGGACGGGACAACAGCGCGATGCTGGATGCCATCGCGCGGTCCGGCGGCTCGGCGCGCGGGGTCGCGGTTATCGGAGAGGAGATCACCGACGCAGAGCTGGACGCCCTCCATGCGGGCGGGGTGCGCGGGGTGCGATTCAATTTCCTCAAGCGGTTGGTCGGAAACGCGCCAAAGGATGCCTACCAGCGGATTGCGGCCCGGCTGGCGGATCGTGGCTGGCACATTGTCGTCTATTTCGAAATGGCCGAACTGGACGAGCTTGCACCCTTCCTGCTGTCCCTTCCTGGCACCATCGTCATCGATCATATGGGTCGTCCGGAAGTGCACGACGGCATTGACAGCTCGGCCTTCCAAGGCTTCCTGCGGCTTCTGGACGACAATGAGCGGTTCTGGGTCAAGGCGACCTGCCCGGAGCGGCTGACACAGGCCGGGCCTCCCTATGACGACGTGATCCCCTTCGGCCGGACGCTCGTCTCGCGGTTCCCCGACCGGGTGCTCTGGGGCACCGACTGGCCGCATCCCAACATGCGCTCGCACATGCCCGACGATGGCAAGCTGGTCGACGTGATACCGCGCATCGCGCCCGACGACACATTGCAACGCAAGTTGCTGATCGATAACCCGATGCGGCTCTACTGGCCCGAAGAGGTGACCCGATGACAGAGGTCGCAACCAGCAAAACGCCCGTCCAATGGATCATTGCCGGGCTCGCCACGACGATGGTGCTGGCCTGCATCCTGTGGAATATCGAGGCGCATACGCGCCTTGGATTCGCCATCCTGCGCCAGCAATACATGGCGCTCCAGCTCGGTCTCGCGCTCACCATCGCTTTCCTGCAATACGGGCCGGACGGCAAGCCCAAGGCCCGCGTGGGCTGGCTCGACGGACTCATTGCCGCCACGGCCTTCATGGTTCTTCTTTACGCCGCGTGGGACTTCGCCTGGCTCCTGAAGGAGCAGGCCTACCGTCCATGGCAGATCACCCTGGTCGGTGCGGTTGTCACCGTGTCGGTGATGGAAGGTATCCGCCGCCGCGCTGGCTGGATGCTGTTCGCCATCGTGGCGGTCTTCCTTGTCTACGCGCTCTTCGCCGACAAGGTGCCCGGAAAGCTGATCGGCAAGGAACTGACCCCCGAACGCCTCGTGCAATATGTCGGTTTTGACCCTTCGGCGGTCTTCTCGTCGCCGCTTGCCGTCGGCACGATCATCGTGCTGCTCTTCGTCTTTTTCGGGCAGCTTCTATTTGCTGCCGGCGGCGGGGCCTTCCTGACCGATCTTGCCATGGCCATGACCGGCCGCTCGCGCGGCGGCAGCGCCAAGGTTGCTATCGTTGGCTCGGCGCTCTTCGGTTCGATCTCTGGCAGCGCCGTCTCCAACGTGGCCACGACCGGCGTTATCACCATCCCGCTGATGAAACGCGGCGGCTACACGGACGAGGATGCCGGCGGCATCGAGGCAGTGGCCTCCACCGGCGGCCAGCTGACCCCGCCGATCATGGGCGCGGCGGCCTTCCTGATGGCCGAGTTTCTCGAAATACCCTACGTCACGGTGGCGAGCGCCGCGCTGATCCCCGCCATCCTCTATTATCTCGGCGTTTTCCTTCAGGTGGACCTGATCGCGCAGCGCGATGGCATCCACAATGTCGAGGCCGAGAAGCTGCAAACAAGGCAGGTGCTGGCCGATGGCTGGCATTTCCTTCTGCCCTTCGCAATCCTGCTCTTCGCTCTGTTCGGGCTTCGTATGGATCCCGAGGATTCGGCCCTGCTTGCTTCCCTTGCCGTCATCGCGGCCGGTTTTCTGCGCGGCTACCGTGGTGACCGGCTGACGCTGGCGGGCTTTGGCGAGGTCTTCGTCAATACCGGCAAGTCCATGGTGGACCTGATCCTCGTCGTCGCCGCCGCGGGATTCGTGATCGGCGTACTGAACGTGACCGGGCTTGGCTTCGCGCTGACGCTGTTGCTGGTCGACTCCGTGGGGTCCAATATCGTGCTTTTGCTCGCGATCTCGGCTGTAATCTGCATCATCCTCGGCATGGGGATGCCGACCTCGGGCGTCTACGTGCTGCTGGCGGCCCTTGTCGCGCCCTCGCTGGTCGAGGCCGGCGTGCAGCCGATCGCGGCACATCTCTTCATCCTCTATTTCGGCATGATGTCGATGATCACTCCGCCAGTGGCCCTTGCCGCCTTCGCGGCGGCGGCGATCACCGGGGCCGGGGCGCTGGCCACCGGTGTGGCGGCCATGCGCATCGGCTGGGCCGCCTTCATCCTGCCCTTCGCTTTCGTCGCTACCCCGGCGCTGCTGCTGGAGGGCAGCCTCGCGGCGAGCCTGTTTGCCGCCGGGCTGACAGCCGTTGGCATCGCCGCCGTCACCGCGGGTATCGTGGGATACTGGGGCAGGAGGCTGAACGGCGTGCTGCGCCTGGGCGCTGTCGCGCTCGGCTTTCTGACATTGCCGCTGGGCTTTATCGGCTTGCCGGACGCGCTTCACGCCGTCGCCGGAGTTGTGACCGCGGCGCTTGGCGTCGCGCTGATCTACTTCACGTCCACGCCCGCCGACGCGCCCCTGAGGCAAAGCCGGCGGGCAGATTGAATACAAGTTTTCACCTAGGGAGGAAATCGTGAAACATCTCAGATCCATCGCGTGCGGCACTGTTGCCGCCATGGCCCTTGCCGCCGGAGCGGCCGAGGCTCAGGTCGTAACCATCGCAACCGGTGCCCAAGGGTCGGTCGCCTACAGCTCCGGGCAGGCCGTTGCCCGGGTGGCAAATGACGTCGGCATTACTGCGCGCACGCAGCCGCTGGTCGGTTACCTTCCGTTGATCAATTCAGGCGAAGTCGATTTCGGCTTCTCCAACGGTGTTGAGGCCGCTTTTGCCTATACCGGAACGGGCAACTATGACCGCGAGAACCCGAACATGCGCCTCGCAGGCGTGATGTTTCCGCTCACCACCGGCCTTATGGCCCCCTGTGATCTCGGCCTGAAGACTGCCGCCGATCTCGCGGCCAAGGCGTCCGAACTGCGGATCGCGTCGGAATACACCTCCTCGACGATCATCCCCTATTACATTCAGGGCGGGCTTGCGAATGCGGGCGTCAGCTATGACGACTTCCAGAAGGTCCCGGTGGCGAGTTTTGTTGACGGCATCAACGCGCTTGGAGACGGGCTGGTGGATGTCGCGCTCGTCAGCCTGAATGCGGGTGCCGGCCAGCAAGCGGCTGTCCAACTCAAGGGGCGGGGAGGGCTGTGCTACATCTCTCTGGACGACTCCGACGAAGGCGTTGCAGCCTTCAAGGGGCAGCTTGCCTCCGGCTGGCTGGTTCCGTTCAAGCAGAATCCGGACATAAACGGTCTCCAGGAGCACGGCGCCACCATCATGCGCATCCCGTGGGTGCTTCTGACCAATGCCGAGGTGGACGAGGAAACGGTCTATACGCTGGTCAAGAGCGTGGCCGAGGGCAAGGAGGCACTGACGGAGGCCTTTGGCCTGTTCCGGTTAGCCGACGCGCAGAAAATGGCGCCGGCAAGCGAAGTCCCCTATCACCCTGGCGCCCTGCGCTACTTCGAGGAAGCCGGCATTCCCGTCGGCGAATGATCTCACGGACACGCGCCGGGTTTTTCCGGCGCGTGTGACCTTAAAACAAGGGAATTCGGGCACATGATGACAGAGCTCAAGGCTTCGGACGGCCACGCACTCGACTGCTGGATGGAACCGGCGCAAGGCGACCGCAAGGGCGGTATCGTGATCCTGCAGGAGATCTTCGGCGTCACCGATCAACTCAAGGGTGTCGCCGCCCGTTACGCCGCGCTCGGCTACGATGTTGCAATCCCAGCTCTGTTCGACAGGTTCGAAAAGGGCGCGGTCATTCCCTTCAGCGAGGGACCCCGCGGACGCGACATGATGTTGGCCTCGGATCTCGAAACGACGATGAAGGACGTGGATGCCGCTGTTCAGGCGCTGAAGGCCAAAGGCGGCAAGGTCGGTGTGATCGGCTTCTGCTGGGGCGGCGGGCTGGCCATTCGTGCCGCCCAGATCCTCGATATCGCCGCAGCGGTCGCCTTTTACGGCACCCGGCTGCCCCAATACCAGATCGCCCCGCTCAGGGCGCCGGTTCAGGGCCATTATGGCCGCGAGGACAGCCATGTTCCCGCCGAGATGCTCGACGCCGCGCGCGCGTATTTCCCGGAAATGGAGGTGTTCACCTATGATGGCGCCGGCCATGCCTTTGCCAACGATGCCCGCCCCGCGGATTATGTGGAGCAAGCCGCCGAAACGGCACATGGGCGCGCGGCGGAGTTCCTGAACTCCCAACTGGCATCCTAGGCACGCCACCCAAGAGCGGACCGCCGAATTTCAGGGGGCAGAGCGGAGTCGGTTGAGCGGGGCGGCCGGCCCCGCGTGGCCAGGCTTCCGCGTTCAAATCTCTAAATTGGCCCGAAAACATCCGCGTGGCGGTGATGTTCCATGTTCACTTCCCGCGGTTGCTGCGGAACGTCGGGGACTTGTCACACGAGGGGAGCGAGCGATGCAGCGTTTCCGGTGGATCCGAAGTTTGAACAAGTTCTCGTCCATCCACGTCTTTGTCTTCAACCAATTCAAGTCTGAGCGAGGCCTTTCCTCCGGGTTCCGATGTGGGAAGGCCTCCCGCAGCGCGTCGACGGAATCCTTTTCCTCCTGCGAGCCAAAAGCATCCGCGCCGCCCATGCAACCCTGGACAGAAGGGTTGGTATTCGGGTCAGTCCGCCCGAATTCTCTGTTTGCCTATGGATCCCCTTGCTGACGTTGTACAAGTTCTTACGACTGCCTCGATGCCGCCGGCGGGCCTTATTCCGTGATTTCCGACCGCTTCCAATCGCCCCGGAAGAGGCGGCGGTGAAAGGCTGGGAATTTCAGAAACTCCTCCCAGAGAAGAAGCGATAGCACCCAGATGGCTGCGACGTCGAAATGGAGTACCGCCAGCGCTGTCGCCGGGACGCGAAACAGCCATTGCGCCCAGACGAAGATGTGCATCACGTAAATTGTGTCACCACTGGCCCTGAGCGTGTTTCCGCAAATTGCGTTGGATCCCTTCGGAAAGGGTAGGACAAGCAAGACGGGCAAGAAGCCAAACAGCACCGCGCGCGTCTGCGCGTTCAGGTCCGCGTAAAGCACGCTGGCAGACAGGCAGACCGCGAGATAGACGGTCGCCACGACGACTGCCGCAACGAAGGCCCCGCGCCATGCGCTGCCAAGGAACCGATCCAGCACCGCTTCGTTTTCGCCCCTACCGAGAAGTTGCGCGATGATGATGCCGGTCGCCTGAGCCCACTGCATGCCGATCGTGCCGCCCACCATGATCCAAGGCGCAATCAGGGTCATCGCGGCGAATTCGTTGAGGCTCAAACGGGCGTAGATCAACGTGCATACATGGGTCGCGAAGGTCGCGCTGAAAAACGTTGCTGCAATCGGCAGGGAAAAGGCCAGGTGCCGTTTCAGCGTTTCGATGAAGTTGGCCTGGCGCCAGCCGGGAACATGACGAAGCTTTCCGTCGAGCCTGTCGAGGCGGTAGATGAGAAAAGCAACCTGGACCGATATGGCAATGGCGCTTCCCATCGCCGCGCCGGTGACGCCGAAAGCGGGCAGCCCCAGATACCCATGGATGAGCACTATGCTGGTGACGACATTTATCGGAAGGGAAAGGAGGAAACTGTAGAGTGGAATCCTTGATTGCCCGCATCCGTTGAAATGACTCGACAGGCTCTGGCCGATGGCTTCCCCGATGATCACCATCGAGAAGACGGCGAGGTAGGACCGGGAAAGATCTGCAACCTCGGGCGATGGCGCAATCGTTTCAATCAAAGAACCACCGAATGCCGAGATTGCCAGAAGACCGATGAGCCCGACTGCGAGGCTTAGCGTTGTGCCGGCGGCGAGCACTGATTTCAGGAAGACCGGGTCGCCTGTGCCGAAAGCCTGTGCCGTGCGAATCTGCATCGCGTTGGAGAACGCCAGAATCGCTCCCAGGACGAACCCGGCGATGGCTGCCGCCAGGCCCATCGCAGCCAGCGCTGTCTCTCCAAGGGCAGAGACGAGATAGGCATCAATCACGACAGTGCCGTGCAGAATGATCGCCTTGAGCGTCATCGGCCATGCCAGTTTGAACACATTGCGGGCAGTCGGGCCTGTCACAGTCGATGTGGAAATCGTTGAATTGGACGAGGGCATGTGGACGGGGCGTTCCTAGGCGAGCCGAGGACTCGGCGCGCGCGCAAGATCGAAATACGCGGTGCATCACATCGCGTGTCGGGGGGGGCGGGAATGTTCTCGGGCTTCAGGCGCTCGGCGGCTCGAAGAAATGCGCGGCCGTCTGCGACAGGTGCTCGATCGTTTCGTCGAGTCGCGAGAGGTGGAGCATTCCCACTTCGACGGCACGTTCGGGATCGTTTCTCTTCACCGCATCCGCAATCTCTCGGTGATCCGCAACCAGTTCGGGCATCCGTTGCTCCTTTGAGAGGCCCAACATACACAAACGGTCTACCTTCGCTTTTTCGGTCATGATGACGTCAAATGCATATTCCACATTCGCGATCTGGCAGAGCGTCCTGTGGAACTCGTAGTCAAGCGCGCCGAAGCCATCCACGTCCTTATCCGCCATCGCTTTTTCCTGATCGGCCAGGGCGTTGTCGAGGAGGGCCGCACCACGTGCGTCGCAATTTTTGGCGGCGCGCCGAAGAACTTCGGTCTCGATCGCGGCGCGAACGAAACGTGCCTTTTCGATTTCCCGCGCGGAGAACCGTTTCACTTCGGTGGCTCGTTGTGGACGGATCATCAGAAGGTCAAGATTCGCGAGACGGCTGAAGGCATCGCGCACGGGTTGTCGCGAGACGCCAAACCGTGCCGCCATTTCGGCTTCGGAGATTTTTTCGCCGGGCATCAAGCGAAGTGACAGGATCTCTTCGTGGAGATAGTCGAAGATGTCGTCGACACGCGGGCGTCGCTCGTTGAGATCGGTTACCTGCTCCATTGATTGTTCTCCATCTTGTAGTCCTACAACTGTTTCGAGTTGCACGCGGGTGTCTTGCTCGCCCTGCAAGTCGGTGCGCGTGCGTTGCTTTTCTGTTTCGCACCGAACATAGCAATATACCGAGCGCCTGTTGGGAGAATTTCTCGATTGCTGCCAGCGCCGATCTGGTCGCGCTTCGATGGCTGGTTTGTCAAGCGACGTGGAGCCACCGCTGTTACGTAAACAGTCTGGAACTCCGTTTCCTGTCGGCTTGCTAATTCAAGCTTGCCATTCTCATGGCCCCGGCGACCGCGGTTCAACATCCTATTAACTGCCCTCGCACCGCATGCGCAGAAGCCAGCTGCAGGCGACGTAGCAATGGTCTGTCTGCGGGTGTTCGCGGCGAGATCCATTTCTTCCTTTGTTTCCATCTGTTTCCCGAGGTCGACTCAACCCTACAACGATTTAGACTAGTATACCAGTAAGATTACTAGTATCCCAGATTGTGAGCGAAGCGAATCAATTGCTCAGACCATTTCGCCGAGGGGAGTCGGCGCACAGAGGGGAGGAGCCATGTCCGGCGTTAGTCTCGAGGGCATCGTAAAAGCCTACGGCGCGACTCAGGTGGTCCATGGGATCAACCTTGAGGTTCAGGAGAAGGAATTCGTCGTTCTGGTCGGGCCGTCAGGCTGCGGAAAGTCGACTGTCCTGCGGATGATTGCGGGCCTTGAAGAAATTTCGGACGGCGACCTCACGATCGACGGGCGACATGTGAACCGCGTCGCACCCAAGGACCGTGACGTGGCCATGGTTTTCCAGAACTACGCGCTCTATCCGCACCTCAACGTCGCGGACAACATGGCTTTCGGGCTGCGCATCCGTAAGGAGAAAAAGGAAAAGATCGCCGAGTCCGTCGCCGAGGTGGGCGCCATTCTCGGCCTGACCGAGTATCTTGACCGCCGTCCGGCCGATCTGTCCGGCGGCCAGCGCCAGCGTGTCGCCATGGGGCGTGCCATCGTGCGCAGACCAAAGGTCTTCCTCTTTGACGAGCCGCTTTCGAACCTTGACGCCAAGCTGCGCACCCAGATGCGCGCAGAGATCAAGCGGTTGCACAAGCGGCTCGGCGTGACCTCGATCTACGTTACGCACGATCAAGTCGAGGCGATGACGCTCGCAGACCGGATCGTGGTCATGAACAGCGGCCGGATCGAGCAGATTGGCTCACCGATGGAGCTGTTCCTGAACCCCACAAACACTTTCGTCGCAGGGTTTCTCGGCTCGCCGCCGATGAACATGGTCAAGGCCCGCATCAAGGCCGGTGACAACGGGCCGATCGCAAGGTTCGGCGGCCAGTCCATTCCGTTGGCTCCTCTCGACACGCTTCGCAACAGCGAGGGGCGCGAGGTGATCCTTGGCATCCGCCCGGAATTCGTGACGGTTGTCGAAGACGCCATTCCCGGACGGGTCGAGGTCGAGCTTGATCTTGTCGAGACGCTTGGATCGGAGGCTTTGATCCACGCCAAGCTGTCGGGCGAGCCATTCGTCATCCGGACCGACACCGTGGGCCATCTCGGTGTCCTCGACGGGATCTCCGGGTTCACCGTCGAGCCCAACCTCGTCCGTGTCTTCGATGCTGAATCCGGGAGCGCACTTCCCGGTCAGGAGATCGCGAGATGACCAGCGATCCCAACCTCCACGGCAGCAAGACCGAGGAACTCATCGTCGAAGCCAGCGAGGCGCTGCGCAGCCGAAAACCAAGCCGGATGGTTCGCATCGGCGATCACCTGAAACGGGAATGGCAGATCTACCTGCTGCTGTTGCCGACCATCCTCTGGCTGCTGATATTTCTCTACAAACCCATGTACGGGCTCCAGATCGCGTTCAAGGACTACAGCGTTTTTCGCGGTGTGGCCGGAAGCGCATGGGTCGGGCTCGAACACTTCCAGACCCTTTTCAGCAACGACCAATTCCTGAGAGCGTTGCGAAACACCGTCATCATCAGCTTCTACGGCCTGATCTTCGGCTTTCCGATGCCGATCTTCCTGGCGCTGATGTTCAACGAGATCCTGCACCAGACTTTCAAGAAGACGTCTCAGACGATCATCTATCTGCCGCACTTCATCTCTTCGGTGATCATCGCCGGTATCGTTATCACCGCGTTCTCGCCGTCGGCCGGCATCGTAAACACCGTAATGGGCTGGTTCGGGATAGATCCGATCTACTTCCTGACCAAGCCGGAATGGTTCCGTCCAATCTTTGTCGGCACCGGCATATGGCAGGAGGCCGGCTTCCAGTCGATCGTCTACCTGGCCGCGATCGCCGGCGTCTCGCCCACGCTCTATGAGAGCGCGGTCGTGGACGGTGCCAGCCGGTGGCAGATGATGTGGAAGATCACCATCCCGTCGATCCTGCCGACCATCATCATCATGTTGATCATCCGTATCGGCAACATGCTGGAAGTCAGCTTCGAGATGATCATCCTTCTCTACCAGCCCGCGACCTACGAGACAGCGGACGTGGTGAACACCTTCATCTATCGCCAGGGCATCCAGGGCGGCCAGTACGACCTCGCCGCTGCAGCCGGCCTGTTCAACGCAGTTGTCGCCTTCGTCCTAGTCATGAGCGCCAACACGATTTCCAAGCGCTACTCGCGCACGTCGCTGTGGTGAGGAGGGCAAGACCATGAGCAACCTGAATCTCTATTCCCGCGGCGACAAGCTCTTCGTCATCGTGAACATGATTCTGATCGCGATGTTCACGATATCGGCGCTCTACCCGTTCATCTACATTGCGTCGCTGTCGATGAGCACCGGCTTCGAAGCCCGCGCCGGCAACGTGATCCTGACCCCGGTCGGGTTCACGCTGGAGGCCTACAAGCGGGTGCTGAGCGAGCCGATGTTCTGGATCTCGTACCGGAACACGTTCATCTACACGATCGGCGGCACGCTCACGAGCCTCGCATTCATCATCCCCGGTGCCTATGCGCTCTCGCGGCCGCAGCTCTGGGGGCGACGGTTCTGGAACCTGATGGTGGCTTTCACCATGTGGTTCCACGCTGGCATGATCCCGTTCTTCCTGAACATGCGCGATCTTGGCCTGCTCGACAGCTACATCGGCATCATCATCGGATTTGCCGTCAACGGCTTCAACCTCATCTTGTTGCGCAACTTCTTCGAGGGCATCCCCCAGAGTTTTGAAGAAGCCGCGCGGATGGATGGCGCGAACGAGTTCCAGGTGCTCTGGAAGGTTTTCGTGCCGCTTTCAAAGCCGGCCTTGGCAACGGTCGCACTGTTCTGCGTCGTGTCCCGCTGGAACGGCTTCTTCTGGGCCATGGTTCTGTTGCAGGACGAGAACAAGATCCCGCTGCAGGTCTACCTGCGCCACATCATCGTCGAGCTTTCGGACGACGAGGAATTCGCCAACACGCTGCTGACCTCGGCCTATTCCTTCGAGACCGTCAGCGCCGCCATCATCGTCTGCTCGATCATCCCGATCCTGCTCATCTACCCCTTCCTCCAGAAGTATTTCAGCAAGGGCATCCTGCTGGGTGGAGTGAAGGAATAACAACGTTCGCAACAGGAGGAGACCCATGCGAAAACTGTCACTGACACTTGCCATCCTGGGCACGACCGCCATGACGGCACCGGGCTTCGCCCAGGATCGCAGCGACCTGCGGATCGTCGACGAGCCGGTAGAGTTCACCATTCACATGCATTGGCCGCGCGCCCAAGGTTACGGCGTGGGCGGCGATGCGAGCAAGGTTTACCCGGTCGAGGAGGTCGCTCGCGAACTCACGGGTATTTCCCTAAAGGATGCCACGGCCGGCAAGAACTCGACGGACTCCAACGAGGCGATGAACCTGCTGATCGCCCAAGGTGACATGCCCGACATCGTTGGCGGCCACCTGATCCAGCAGCCGGTGAACGAATTCGGGCCGCAGGGCGCCTTCGTGCCGCTGAACGATCTGGTCAAGGAGCACGCGCCGCACATCCAGGCCTTCTGGGACAGCCATCCCGGCCTGCAGGAAGCGATCTCGGCCTATGACGGCAACTACTACTACATCCCCTATCTGCCTGACGGCAAATACGGCCGCGCCTGGTTCGTCCGCCAAGACTGGCTCGACAAGCTGGGGCTGGAACAGCCGCAGAACGTGGACGAACTCCACGACGCTCTTGTGGCCTTCCGGGACCAGGACCCGAACGGCAACGGGCTGAAGGACGAGATCCCCTATTTCGCCCGTCAGTGGGAGGAAGTGAACCGCCTTCTGACATTGTGGGATGCGCGGTCGTCGGGCTCCGACACCTATCACGACTTCTATGTCAACGACGACGGCAAGGTCGTGCACCCCTATGCCCAGGAAGCCTATCGCGTCGGCCTTTCCAACATTGCGCAATGGTATGCCGAGGGCCTGATCGATCCGGAAATCTATACCCGCGGATCGTCCTCGCGCGACTACCTGCTCGGTGAAAACCTCGGTGGCATGACCCATGACTGGTTCGCCTCCACCTCGGGTTACAATGCCGCGCTTTCCGACAAGGTCGACGGTTTCAACTTCATCCCGTTCCTGCCGCCGGCCTCGGTGTCGGGCGTGCGGATGGAAGAGCACCGTCGCATCCCGATCAAGCCCGACGGCTGGGCAATCAGCCATCAGGCGGAAGACCCGGTTAACGTCATCAAGTATTTCGATTTCTGGTTCACCGAGTACGGTCGCCTGCTGTCGAACTTTGGTGTCGAGGGCAAGACCTGGGACATGATCGACGGTGAGCCGGTCTACAAGCCCGAGGTGCTAAACAGCGACAGCCCGGTCAACAGCCAGATGTATCTGGAAGGCGCCCAGATTCAGCGCGGTTACTGGCAGGACTACCGCTACGAATGGCAGTGGACGTCGGAAGCCGCGCGCGAGGGTATTGAGCTCTACGACTCCGAAGACCTCCTGATCGACCAGTTCCTCGGCGTCGCGCTGAATGAAGCAGAGCAGAAGGTCTACGACAAGTACTGGCCTTCGCTGCGCACCTACATGCTGGAGCGTCAGCAGGCCTGGGTGCTCGGAACCGGCGACGTCACGGCGGACTGGGACGAGTACATCGCGACGCTCAACAAGATGGGCTACGAGGACGTCACTGAGGTCATGAATACGGCCTACGCGCGCCAATACGGCGGCTGAGGTCGTCTCCCGGTGCCGCCCGCTATGAGCATTGTCGGGCGGCACCACCAAATCCAGAAATAGCTCGTTATCCAAGGACGTACGTCGATGCCTTCGACCGCAATGAAAGAAGTCACCGCCTATCTCGACGAACCCACCGCCGGGCGTCTCAACATCCAGTATGCGCCCGGATCGGAGGACGTGCTGGTGGAAAACCCGCCCCGATTTACCTGGCTGCCAGTCGTCGAGGACGAAGCCCGCTACGTGCTGCGGTTGTCGACCGACCCCAGATATCCGGCGAAGGAAACACGGACCTTCGCCGACATCGCGCTCAATTTCTTCACCCCCGATACCGTGCTGGAACCAGGAACCTATCACTGGTCCTACGCCGTCTGGGATGCCGAGAAGGGCGCTCCGGCGACCGCCTGGAGCACCAGCCGCAGCTTCGAGCTCACCGCCGAACTGCCAGCGACACCGGTGCCGGGGCGCGCCGCGCGCTACAACGGAGTCGAGTTGGCCCATCCCCGCCTTTGGCTGGGTCCAAAGGAGCTTGCCACGTTCCGCGAGGCCGTGGCTGGCGATCCGGATCATTGCACCTGGTCCACCTTCTACGAGAACAGCGTCAAGCCCTGGATGGATCGCCCGGTGATGGACGAACCGGCAGGTTACCCGAACCACCAGCGCGTCGCCCCGATCTGGCGCCAGACCTATATCGACTGCCAGGAGCTTCTCTACGCCATCCGGCACCTTGCCATCGGCGGCCACGTCACCGGCGACAAGGCAATGCTGACGCGCGCCAAGGAATGGCTCCTGGCCGCTGCCGCCTGGGATCCCGCCGGAACGACCTCGCGAGCCTATACCGATGAATGGGCGTTCCGCGTCACCGACGCATTGGCCTGGGGTTATGACTGGCTGCACGGCGAGTTGAGCGAGGACGAGCGCGACACGGTGCGCGCGGCGCTGCTCATCCGCACCCGCGAGATCGCCGATCACATCATCAAGAACGCCAATATCCAGCTCTTTCCCTACGACAGCCATGCGGTCCGGGCGGTTTCGGCCGTGCTGATCCCGGCGAGCATCGCCCTGCTCGACGAGGAACCCGAAGCGCGCGAGTGGCTGGATTACTCGATCGAGTTCCTGTTCACCGTCTATTCGCCCTGGGGCGATCAGGACGGCGGCTGGGCCGAGGGGCCGCATTACTGGATGACCGGCATGGCCTACCTGATCGACGCCGCGAACCTGCTGAAGAACTTCACCGGGCTCAACCTCTACGAGCGCCCGTTCTTCCAGAAGACCGGCGACATGCCGCTCTATACCAAGGCGCCCGACACCCGCCGCGCCACCTTCGGCGACGACAGCACCATGGGCGACCTGCCGGCGGTCAAGATCGGCTACAACCTGCGCCAGTTCGGTGGTGTCACTGGCAATGGCGCCTATCAATGGTATTACGACGAGATCAAACGCACCAACCCCGGAACCGAAAAGGCGTTCTACAATTGGGGATGGTGGGACTTCCATTTCGACGAAATGGTTTATCGCCACGACTGGCCACTGATCGAAGCCGCGCCGCCCAGCGACGATGACACGCTGCGTTGGTTCAAGGGCATCGGCTGGGTCGCAATCCAGCACCGGATGGGCGACCCGAAAGAACACATCCAGTTCGTCTTCAAGTCGAGCCCCTTCGGTTCGATCAGCCACAGCCATGGCGACCAGAACGCCTTCTGCCTGGCCGCTTTCGGCGAGGACCTCGCGATCCAGTCGGGTCATTACGTCGCCTTCAACAGCACCATGCACCAGGGTTGGCGCAAGCAGACGCGCTCGAAGAACGCCATCCTGATCAATGGCAAGGGCCAGTACGCCGACCGCAACAAGGCGCTTCAGATGAAGTCGACCGGCAAGATCCTGGCGGCCGAACAGCGCGACGATCACATCTACTTTAAGGGCGATGCCACCGCGGCCTATGCGCTGCTGTCGCCGGAGGTCACTCTTGCAGAGCGCGAGGTCTACTTCTTCAACGACAGCTTCTTTGTCTTCGTCGACTCCATCGACGCCGACGCGCCGGTCGAGATTGACTGGCTGTTGCACGCCAACCAGCCGTTTCATCTTGGCCGCACCTCTTTCCGCAATACCGGCGAGAAAGCCGGGTTCTATGGCGAGGTTCTGTGGTCCGAAGGCGGCGCTCCGGTGCTCAGCCAGGAAACCGGTTTTCCCGGTGTCGACAAGAGCGAGATCGAGGGATTGCCCATCAGCACCTGCCTGACGGCCCGGTTCCCGAAAGCGACTCGCCACCGGATCGTGACGCTCCTGGTGCCTTATCCGAAGGCCGAACCGCGCCGGATATTCCACTTCATCGACGACCAGGGTTACGACGCCGATCTCTATTTCACCGACCCCGACGAGAACACTTTCAAAGTCGTGGTCAAGAAGCTGGCCGGAACAAGTATCTGAGCATTCGAGGAGCGAAACGCCCATGGAAATCAAGAACATCTTTCCCGCGGTCGAAGGCGAGATCGAAGACCTTGGCGGCGGCCTCAAGCGCCGGGTCTGCGCCTACAACAACAACCTGATGTGCGTTGAAGTACATTTCGAATCCGGAACAGTCGCGCCGGTGCACCACCACCCGCACGAGCAGATCACCTATGTCGTCTCCGGCAAATTCGAGTTCGAGATCGACGGTGTGAAGCGGATCCTGGGCCCGGGAGACTCGGCCTACAAGCAGCCGAACCTTCCCCACGGCGCCACCTGCCTCGAAGCCGGCATGCTGATCGACATGTTCACGCCGCACCGAGAAGACTTCCTCTGATCCAACGAAACATACACTGAACGAATGGAGTACTGGGCATGACCAAACCCGTCATCGGCTTTATCGGCCTCGGCCTCATGGGAGGCAACATGGTCGAGAACCTCCAGAAAAAGGGTTTCGAGTTGGTCGTGATGGACCTCAACAAGGATGCCGTTCAGGCGGTCCTTGAGCGTGGCAACGCCACAGAGGCCGAAACGCCCAGGGAACTGGCCGAGGAGAGCGACATCGTGATGCTCTGTCTTACAACCTCCGAGGTGGTTGAAAAGGTGGTCTACGGCGACAACGGCATCCTTGCCGGCATCAAGCAAGGCGCCGTGCTGATCGATTTTGGCACCTCCATCCCGGCCTCGACTCGCAAGATCGGCGCCGACCTCGCCGCGAAGGGTGCGGGCATGATCGACGCACCGCTCGGCCGCACACCGGCTCATGCCAAGGACGGGCTGCTCAACATCATGGCCGCTGGCGACAGGGAAACCTTCGACAAGGTCAAACCCGTTCTCGACGAGCAAGGCGAGAACGTCTTCTATCTCGGCGCGCTGGGCGCAGGTCATGTGACCAAGCTGATCAACAACTTCATGGGCATGACCACCGTTTGCACGATGAGCCAGGCTTTTGCGGTTGCCGATCGCGCGGGTGTCGATCGTCAGCAGCTGTTTGACATCATGTCCACCGGACCGTCGAATTCGCCGTTCATGCAGTTCTGCAAGAACTACGCCGTCGATGGCGTGAGTGATCTGAGCTTCTCGATCAACAATGCCAACAAGGATCTCGGTTACTTCCTGAAAATGGCAGAGGATCTGGGTACCCAGTCAGAGATAGCCCAAGGCACATCGCACAACCTCAAGGCCGCTGTCGAAGCCGGCATGGGGGACGGCAACGTTCCGGAAATATTCGACCTTTTCCTGAAGCTCGAAAAGGCAGGCTGAGTGATCGCAAAGCGCGCTCATTACGACAAAGCTATTCGCAGGGACAAAACCATGAACTTTGCACCGAACCTAGATACCGGGGAATCCTACGTCGCGATGAACCTGTTCCAGCCGCCCACGGCGCATTGCGGGGTGTTCGAACAGGCGTTGGATCGGGCCGTGACCAAGATCAGCGACCTGATTCCGGTCTTTGGCCTGCGCAACCCCCGGATCGGCGAGAACGGCACCCAAAGCTATCAGTTCTGCATTTCCGATGAATGGGTGGCGAGCTTCTGGTCCGGGCAGCTCTGGCTTGCCTATTCGCTGACCGGCGAAGAGCGCTTCAAGAACAGCGCAAGGATGCGGCGCCCCTATTTCCAGACGGTGCTGGAGCGGCCCGACTGGCATGACCATGATCTGGGCTTCCTGTTCTCGCTCAGTTGCGTCGCCGATTGGAAGCTAACGGGGAACGAACACTCCCGCGAAATGGCGCTGAGAGCGGCCGATTTCCTTGCCGCGCGGCGGCGCCAGCCGATGCGCTTTGTGATGTGCTGGAACCCCATGCGCCGCGATCCACCCGAGTTTGCCGCGCAGAAGGTCGGGACGCTCAACATAGACAGCATGCAGGCCATGGCGCTGCTGTTCTGGGCGCATGAGCAGACCGGTCAGGCCTCGTTCGCAGACATCGCGCACATGCACCTGGCGACCAGCGCCGAATACCTTGTTCGCGACGACTGCAGTTCATTCCACGCCTACGAGTTCGACCCGCGTACCGGCGCGCCGGTTAAGGGCTTCACCCATCAGGGGTTGAGCGATGACAGTTGCTGGTCGCGCGGACAGGCCTGGGCGATCCACGGTTTCGCGCAAAGCTACTTGTATTCGGGGCGGCAAGAATACCGCGACATGTCCGCGAGAATGGCCGACTACATCGCCGACAAGCTGCCCGAGGACGGCGTTCCCCTGTGGGACTACGACCTGCCGGACAACATGCACCCTTATCGCGACAGTTCCGCAGGGGCCGTCACCGCCGCCGGGCTCTACGCGCTGGCGCAAGGTTTCGGGCACGGGCCGGAAGCAGAGCGCTACACGGCCTTGGCCGACCGCATCCTGCTGGGGCTGGTCCAGACCTGTGACATCGCCGGACGCCCGGAAGCGCAGGGTCTGCTCGAAAAAGGCGCCGCCTTCGTCGATCTCGACCGTTCCGACAACATGCTGCCCTACGGCGACTACTACTACGTCGAAGCGCTGATGCGAGCGGTCGGGCACACGGAGTTCTTTTGGTAGTGCCGTGTCGGAATAGCCCGCGCGCCCGTCGCGTTCCCATGAGGCACCCATGCCGCGTGTCAGCGCGTGCAGGGGAACCAGCCTCCACCCCGGAACATCAAAGCAAGGAAGACTCATGAAACTTCAGGGAAAGTCCGCAATCGTTACGGGCGGAGGCCGAGACATTGGCCGCGCCTGTGCCGTCAAGCTGGCGTCGGAGGGCGCAAACGTCGCGATCAATTACTTCGCCAGTAGCGCCGGAGCCGAGCAGGCCGTTGCGGAGATCGAAGCGTTGGGCGGCAAGGCCATTGCGGTGCAGGGCGACCTGAACAGGCCGGCCGACGTTCAGGCGCTGGTGGCGCGCACCGTCGAAGCGTTCGGCGGCGTCGATGTGCTCGTGAATAACGCCGGGGGCCTCATTGCGCGCAAGACCATTGCCGAGATGTCGCTGGAGCATTGGCAGGCGGTGATGGACCTGAACCTCACGAGCACCTTCCTGATGATCAAGGAATGCCTGCCGCACATGAGCGCGGGCGCCATCATCAACATGGCCAGCCAGGCCGCCCGCGACGGGGGCGGCGCGGGTGCCGTCGCATACGCCACTTCCAAGGGCGCGGTCATGACAATGACACGCGGCCTGGCCAAGGAGCTTGGCCCGGAGATCCGCGTCAACGCGCTGTGTCCCGGCATGATCGATACCGATTTCCACAACATTCATACCGCAGAGGCTGCCCGACGTGGCTTCGAGGCCGCGGCTCCCCTGAAGCGGCAGGGCGTGTCCGACGATGTCGCGAACCTGGTCCTGTTCCTGGCCTGCGACGACGCGGCCTTCATCACGGGAGCCAGCGTCGACATCAACGGCGGGGTGCTCTTCAGCTGAGCACCCCGCAGTCCGACAACCAATCCAAGATTACGAGTTCACAAACCGAGGAGGAAAACATGAAACAGAAACTTGCGACCAGACTGGTCGGTGCGACCGCCATGCTGACACTTTTGTGCGGCGCAGCCGTTGCCGAGCAATGGCGCGGATGGAATATCCATGTCGACGGCTATCCCAACACCGTCGCGATGGAAAAGTTCGCCGAGTTGCTCGCGGAGAAAACCGGTGGCGAGATCACGCTGCAAATGTTCCACGGCGGAACGCTCGGCAGCCAGCCCGACGCGATCGAGCAGGTGCGGCTCGGTGGTCTGGAGATCGGCAACTTCAACCTTGGCCCGATCGGTCCGATCGCGGCGGAGGCGAATGTCGTCTCGCTGCCGTTCATTTTCAAGGATGTCCCCCACATGTTCCGCGTGCTCGAAGGAGAAGGCGGGCAGAAGATCTCCGATGGCATGGCCGCCAAGGGTCTCACGCCTCTGGCCTGGTATGATGCCGGCGCACGGTCTTTCTACAACGGCGCGAAGCCGATCGAAGCACCGGCCGACGTTGCGGGCATGAAGGTCCGCGTGATGAACAACGACCTTTACTCCGGGATGATCTCCGAGTTGGGCGGCAACCCGTCTCCGATGGCCTTCGCCGAGGTCTACCAGTCTCTCAAGACCGGCGTGGTTGACGGCGCCGAGAACAACTGGCCGTCCTACGAGTCGACTGGGCATTTCGAGGTGGCCGGCTACTACTCGCTGAGCCAGCACCTCATCATCCCCGAGTGCCTCTGCATCAATACCGATGTCTACAATGCCCTCTCCGATGACATGAAAGCGGCGGTGAAGGAAGCTGCGGTCGAGTCAGCCGAACTGCAGCACCAGCTCTGGGCCGAGCGAGAAGCGGCGAGCCGCGAAAAGGTCGAAGCCGCTGGCGTCAAGACCAACGAGATCGCCGACAAGACCCCGTTCCAGGAAGCAATGGTGCCGGTCTACGAGGCCTATCTCGCAGCCAATCCCGACCTGCGGCCGCTGGTCGAACTGATCCAAGCGACCGAATAAACTGGATTGATCTTCCTGCGCCCGGAGCCGACGCGGGGTCGGGCGCAACCTTTCCCCGGAGCCAAACATGACCAACAGCGATCTCAGTCGCGATCCACCGGCCTTTCTGGTATGGATGGACGCGTTTCTCGACGGCCTCGCGAACATATGCCGGCTAGTGACCGGCGTTTCGCTGGTTGTCCTAACCGTCATCTTTGGCTGGCTGGTCTTCGGCCGGTACGTCCTGAATGCCACACCGACCTGGGTCGAGCAGGTTGCGCTGCTTCTGGTGATGGTGATCGCATTTCTGGGCGCGGCAGTCGGTGTTCACGATCACACGCACATATCCGTCGCCGTCCTGCGCACAGCAGTGTCAGCCAAGGTCAGGCTGGTTCTGGTCATCGTCAGCGACGTGCTGATGGTCGGGTTCGGAGCGTTGATGATCCGCTACGGGGCCGAACTCACGCTGTTCAAATGGGATTCCCAGATTCCGCTGATCCAGATGCCTGAGGGTCTGCGTTCACTGCCGCTTACGATTTGCGGCGGCCTGATCGTGCTGTTCTCGCTCGGCCACATCGTGCGTCTCCTGTTCGGGAACGACATGCGCACAGACTCCATTCAATAGGACACAGTCATGGGTCTTCTCGTTCTTCTTGGTCTCTTTGCACTCTGCGTCGTCGTTGGTGTTCCGGTGGCCTTCGCTTTGGGTATCTCCGCTCTCGCGGCCTTCTGGTTCGAAGGCTTGCCGCTGATGATCGGGTTTCAACGGATCATCTCCGGCATCAACGTCTTTGCGCTCATGGCGATCCCGTTCTTCATCTTTGCTGGCGAGCTGATGTTTCACGGTGGTATCGCCCAGCGGCTCGTTCGCTTCGCCTCGGCCGCGGTGGGCGCGGTCCGCGGTGGCCTCGGTATCGTGAACGTCCTGTCCTCAATGCTGTTCGGAGGCATTTCGGGGTCCGCCATCGCCGACATCTCCGCCCTTGGTTCGATCATGATCCCGGTCATGAAGGAGAAGGGCTATGACACCGACTATGCGGTCAATGTCACAGTCACATCGTCGCTGGCCGGTATCATCATCCCGCCCAGCCACAACATGATCATATACGCCATCGCGGCCGGTGGTGGCATTTCGATCTCGAAGCTGTTCCTGGCTGGCGTGGTTCCGGGGGTTCTGATGTGCCTGTGCCTGGCGCTCGCGGCCTATGTGGTCGCCGTTCGGCGCGGCTACAAGGGCGAGCCCTTTCCCGGCTGGAGGGCGCTCGCGTTCAGCTTCCTCGATGCGATCCCGGGCCTGATGACTGCTGTCATCATTGTCGGTGGTGTGCTCTCCGGGGTGTTTACCGTCACCGAATCCGGTGCCTTCGGCGCGATCTACGCCTTTGTCGTGACACTCCTGTTCTACCGCAATCTGACCTGGATGAAGTTCCGCACGGCGGTCAGTTCCGCCGTCAAGACAACCGCCATGGTCATGATCCTGATCGCCTGTGCCGGTGCTTTCGCCTACATGCTGACATTCTACAGGGTGCCCAACCTGACGGTCGAGTTCCTGACCGGGCTGACCGAAAACCGGATCCTCATCCTGCTGATGATCAACCTGGCTCTCCTGCTGCTGGGCATGATCATGGATATGGCGGCGCTGATCCTGATCTGTACGCCCATCTTTCTGCCTGTCGCCACGAGCCTCGGGATCGACCCGATGCAGTTCGGAATGATCCTGCTGGTGAACCTCGGGCTCGGGCTGTGCACGCCGCCGGTCGGAACCTGCCTCTTCGCCGGTTGCGCGGTCGGGAGGCTCCCGATGGAAAAGGCCGTCAGGACGATCTGGCCGTTCTACCTCGCGATCCTCGTCGCATTGATGCTGATCACCTTCGTTCCGGCGATCTCGATGACCCTGCCCGGATTGATCTGACCGTCACAACCACGTGCGCCATGCACCAAGGCCGGGCAGATCGAGCGCCCGGCCAGAAAAGGAGCATCCCATGCCGAAAGTCCTGATCCATGGAACGTGGTTCGCCGGTCATCGGACAGGTGCTGGCACCATCTGGTACGGGCGTTCGTCAGGGATATCCGCGGCGAGGCCGCCGAACCCTATCCGACATTCCGGGAGGGCAGCCTCTACCGGCAGGTCATCGAAATCGCTCGCGAGCACGACAACTGGACAGATGTTTCCGGGTTGAACTGAACAGGCCGTCGGAAAGGGAGCTATCCAAAATGAAGATAACCGATGCCAAGGTTTTTGTCGGCGGCCCCGCCAAGAACTATGTCACTTTGAAGATCATGACTGATCAGGGTGTCTACGGTCTGGGCGACGCGACGCTCAACAATCGCGAGACACTTCCGGCCGCGTACCTGCGAGACTACCTGATCCCGAACCTGATCGGGATGGACCCTCGCAACAGCGAGGACATCTGGCAGTTCTTCTATCGCGGTGCCTATTTCCGTCGCGGCCCCATCGCCATGGCCGCTTATGGTGCCATCGACATGGCGCTGTGGGATATCAAGGGTAAACTCGCAGGAATGCCGCTTTACCAGCTATTCGGCGGCAAGAGCCGCGACGGCGCGTTGGTCTACGCCCATGCGACCGGCGCCGATCTCGAAGACCTGATGGATTCCATCGCCTACTACGTGGAGCAGGGCTACAAGGCAGTGCGCGTGCAATGCGGAATCCCGGGCATGCCGACGGCCAGCTATGCCGTTCCGGAAGAGAAGGGCCATACCCGGAACTACATCACCGACTACACCGGCATTCGGCCCAAGGTAGAAATCTGGGATACCGACCGCTACAGGCGCTACATGCCCGAGGCGCTTGCCCGGATCCGCGAACGCTTTGGCCCCGACCTGAAGATCCTGCACGACGTGCACCACCGGCTGACGCCACGCGAGGCGGCCGAGTTCGCCAAGGCGGTCGAACCGGTCGGGCTGTTCTGGCTGGAGGACCCGACGCCCGCCGAGGATCAGGATGCGCTCAGGCTCCTGCGCCAGCACTCCACTGTGCCGGTCGCGATCGGCGAGGTCTTCAACTCGATCTGGGATTGCAACAAACTGATCGAGAACGAGTTGATCGACTTCATTCGGGTGGCCGTCACCTATGCCGGTGGGATCACGCATGTGAAACGCATCGTGGATCTCGCGGGGTTGCACCACGTCCGCACCGGGTTCCACGGTGCACCGAGCCACTCGCCCCTTGGCATGGCAGCGCAAGCGCACCTGAACGCCTGGGCCCCCAATTTCGGCATTCAGGAATACCTGGTGCTGGGCACGCCCGAATGCGACGCGTTGTTCCCATCAGAACACAACATGAGAAACGGCATGATGTATGTGAGCGACGCACCCGGTCTGGGCGTCGACTTCGACGAGGGGGAGGCAGGGCGATATGAGTACAAACCCGCCAGTCACCCAGTCGTCAGATTGGAAGATGGGACGATGTGGAACTACTGAACGTGTCTTGGCAAACGCCGAAGATAACCCGTTTCGTGCCTTGCCGCCTGGCCGGGAAGCCCGTGCGGCCTGGGTGCGTTCGTCCCAATCGACCCGGTGCATCCTGATCTTTTTCCACCGCTCAGAGGAAACCAAAATGCCGAATCCACTGTCCGCAGATTCCATCACTCTGCATCCGGAAACCCTCACACGTTTGTCACATGCGAGCACGGCGACAATCGCGACACTTCTATACAAACGGGGATATCACAACGCGTATGTTCAAGGAGTCGCGCGGCTTGGATCGGATAAGCGGCCACTCGTTGGTCCGGCCTACACGTTGCGCTACATTCCTGCGCGTCCGGACACCGATCCGATCGAGGCCTTTCGTGAACCCGACCATCCGCAACGCGTTGCCGTGGAAGAATGTCCCGAAGGCGCGGTCCTGGTGATGGATTGTCGCCAGGATTGTTCAGCCGCATCTGCCGGCTCGATACTTCTGACGCGCCTGCAGGTACGCGGCGCAGCGGGCGTGGTGACGGACGGCGGAATCCGCGATGCTGCGGGCGCAGCCAACCTCGACATGCCTGTATTCGCAGCCAAGCCCTCGGCTCCGACCAACCTGACGAAGCACCATGCCGTGGATATTGGCATGCCCGTTGGCTGTGGCGGCGTCGCGGTTTACCCCGGTGACATAGTTGTTGGCGACGGCGATGGCGTCATGGTCATTCCGCGCCACTTGGCTGACGAGGTCGCCGTAGAGAGCGTCGACATGGAACTGTTCGAGGACTTCGTACTGGGTGAAGTCAATCGCGGTGTTCCGATCAAGGGCCTTTATCCACCAACAGATCCCGACACACTCCTGCGTTTTGACAACTGGCGGACTCGCAAAAGGGGTTGAGGGTCACGTCAGAGCAACTTCGCTAGCGGTGGAGTTGAGGTAGCCCCCTGGCCGGCAGGGTATTGCAACGCAATGCCCGAGAGGGGACCAGGAGGTCCATCGGCCCCTCAGCGCGGCGATACGGGATCTGAACTTTCAAGGATTTCTGTCTCCGGCACAGGGTCGAATAGTCCGGAACGGGCCAATCCAGGTCGGCCAGACGCAACAGGCTCGCGACCATTCCCGCAGTCTGCCTGAGCGGAAGCTTGCACGAAACCTTGATCGACAGGCAGAACTGGATCGCCGCATCCGAGAATGCCGGTGCTGGCCCCGGCCGTCCCTCACGCGGCGCGTACCGGGTCATCTCCTTGCCAGCCAGATGAGCAACGATCCTCGTTTCCTGAGCGCGGTGTTGTAACAGGCCCAGGTTGTCGTGCGGCAGCGTAGAGGTGCGGGATACGGCATCCTGACTGTCTAAGCGAATGGATTCGCGTTGTGAATCCTTCGCCGACAGAGTTTTGCAAAAACGCCCGTGTGACCCTTGGGATGATCGGGACGGGCAGACTTGCAATGGTGCCACTTCCCCAATAACACTACCCGTGAACTAACGGAAAGCCCTCGGTTTGAGCGAAGAGATCACAAATTACTCGGTGACGTCCGAATTCTGGAACGATTTCCATTTTTCAGACGAATTCCTTCGCGGGGAATGGTCCTTTCACCCTACAGCCAAGGCACGGTTGCACCGGCTTTTGGGCGCTCCAACCCGTGAAGACTGGTTCTGTAGTCGCTATCTCAAAGGACGCAAGAACCTGCGAGCCCTCGGAAGCGGCACGGGGCGTTGCGAAACCGAACTCAGAATACTGAGCAAGAGCGAGATCTCCAGCTACGATCTGTGTGATGTAAGCCCCGTGGCGCTGGAGGCAGGAAAGGAATACGCATGAGAGCTCGGCGTCGAACAGCGCGCCAGATTCCTTTGCGAGGACATCCACAAAGTGGACCTTCCGGATGCGTCCTATGACGTCATCACTTTTATCGCCTCTTTGCATCATTTCGATGATCTGGATGGTATTCTCAAGCGGTGCGAACGAGCACTTGCGCCTGGCGGCGTCCTATGGGCGACCGAGTATATCGGTCCCGACTATTTTGATTACCCGGAGGAGCACCGCGACCTCGCGCGCCGCCTCTGGCGTACCCTGGGCCCCGAGGTGAAGAAAACCTGGATACCTGAACTGCAATTTCCCACGGTCGAACAGGTGATCGAGGCTGATCCAACGGAATCGATCCATTCCTCCGAGATTCCCAGGGCCATGAAAGAAGCCTTCGAGGACGTGGAAATTATTCCCACCTACGGAACTTTCGCGTTCATCTTGTTCTGGGGGCTGAACCATGACGCTCTCTACGAAACGGACATCGGACGAGAATTCGCCGCAACCGTGATGGACCTCGATACCGCATTGATCGACAGCGGCGCATTGCCCCATTACTTCGCCTACCTGATTGGCAGGAAACCGAACCGGATAAACCGAATTGCGCGTCGATTAGGCTTCGTTAAGCGCTGATTTTCCCGGAAACGTGACTGTAACGCAATCTGTCGACCAAGCGCCGCCCAATTCTCCGGCCATGCCTCTCCACGAAAGAATAGCTCAGTTCGATGACGGAAAGGAACGGAATAAGTGACACCAGGATTAGCCCCGCTGAAAGTACGGAAAAGGTGGCGACCATGTCTGGCAGAAATGTCACCCAGGCAAGCTGCAATCCGGAGAATATTAAAATGTGCCAAAGGTAGATCGTATAAGAGCGCGACCCCAAGTAGTTGATTACAAGTTTCACACGCCCCCGTCCCTGCAGAAAATCCCGGTCCAGCGCTGCGATAAAGACGCAGAGTGCCGCACCGAGCGTCATAAGCGATTGGGAGAATGGTGACGATCCGAAAAGGCTTGTTGCACCCAAAAGGGCGACAAGGCCGCTGGCAAGAAAGATTAACGCTGCGGGCCGGGACATTTCAAGCCGCTTCCAGCGGTCCGCCGTGAGGTAGATTATTGTTCCCCAGCAAAGCCCGTCGATACGGAACCACCAAGCGAAATCCGTTACGCCATCCCTGTCGGAAAAAGAATAGACGATGAGGAGTGCGGATGAAAGAAGCAGAAGCGTATTGCGTCGGCGAAGGGCGACGACAGCAATAGGCCATAGAAGATAGAACTGTTCCTCTAGCGATAAGCTCCAAAAATGGGCGAGCAGCGTGTATGGGCGCTCGTTGACCACCTGAATATATGCCCAGATATTCATCCACTCTGTCAAGCTAGCAAACGCACCCCAAGATGCCTGAGAAAAACCTCCGTGAATGGAAAAGATCGACGTCTCGCCGACAAGTGCCACGACAACCAGCGTGACACCGATAACCAGAACCGCGGGTGGTATCAGGCGAAAAAAACGTTTGATCCAGAAATGGTAGAGGAGAGTCTTGGCAGGAAGCCTGCCGTGGTCCAGTTCTCGAAACAGCGACATCGTGATGACGTATCCGCTCACGACAAAGAACAGGTCTACGCCGGCTCCGAACCTTAGCTGGGACGTGTAGTCGAAAACAAGCTGAGGCCAAGGCATCAGGAAAGGCAAGTGCGCAATCATTACCAGCGCTATCGAGATACCGCGCAAGCTCTCGATGTCTTGCACTTGCCTGCCTTGTCCTGCCATTCACTCCGGTCTCCAGATTCTCGGACACCTACTATCATCCGCGGGATCACGCTGCCAACACGTTTCGCCATTCTGAACGGTCGCGGCCGCAAAGAGCCCATGGGGATGCATTGGAGCACCTTCGAGCGACTGGTGCACAAGCATGATAGGCACGTAGAGCAGGCGGTGAACGGGATAGCCGCCAAGTTCGGGATTTGCGCAAATTTGCGGTGGTTCCAAAATAGGCTCAAATCGCGGGCGGCACGGGGTTGCTACAGGTCGCTGGGTTAAAGCCCGCGCACCCACTGTTGGAGGTGGCTCGGGAAATCTGAACAGGTGAGTTAGGTGGATTTTCCGTTCCCGATCCAACAGATGCCGGCGCTGAACACCTAGCGAACCGCTTGGTTGCGATAGACGTTGCGGCTTGCCTCACGCAATGATTTGACATGGTGCCGGTCCATGGTCACCGTGGCCGACATGCCTCGTTCCATCCCTCCCGATTCAGGACAAGAAGAATGGCGAAAGTCTACGATAGCAAGCCAGCTGCAGATGGTTTCCACATGCCGGGCGAGCACGAGCCCCATGCCGAGATCTGGATAGCCTGGCCCGAGCGCAGCGATAACTGGCGCGATGGCGCCAAGCCGGCGCAGCGAAGCTTTGTCGCGGTCGCCAGGGCAATCGCCGAAGTGACGCCGGTCACCATGGCGGTCTCCGCCGCGCAATATGACAACGCGCGCAGCCGGCTTCCGGATTCCGTTCGCGTGGTCGAAATGTCGACCAATGACAGCTGGATGCGCGATATCGGCCCGACCTTCGTCACGAACGGACAGGGCGAGCGCCGTGGCATCCAGTGGGATTTCAACGCCTGGGGCGGCCTCGTGGACGGTCTCTATTTCCCCTGGGACAAGGATGACGAGGTCGCCGGAAAGCTCTGCGAGATTCTCCGCGATGACAGCTACAAGGCGGGGATCATCCTCGAAGGTGGCGCGATTCACACCGATGGCGACGGCACGCTCTTCACCAGCGAGGAATGCCTGCTGCACCCGTCGCGCAATCCGAATATGAGCAAGGAAGAGATCGAACAGGCGCTGAAGGATAATCTCGGCGTCGAAAAAGTACTCTGGCTGCCCGAAGGCCTCTATAACGACGAGACCAACGGCCATATCGACAACCTGATGCATGTCGTGAAACCCGGCGAGGTGATCCTTTCCTGGACCGAGGACAGGCAGGACCCGCAATACGAGATTTCGCAGCGGGCCTTTGACTTCCTGTCCAGCGCGACCGATGCCAGGGGGCGATCCCTCAAGATCTACAAGGTCCATATTCCGGGTCCGCTCTACATCACTGAGCAGGAGGCGGCCGGCGTCGACATGTCGGACGGGATGGAGCGGGAGGCCGGCCAGCGGTTGGCCGGTTCCTATGCCAATTTCCTGATCACCAACGGCCGGATCGTCATGCCGATGCTGGATCCGAAATGGGATGATCAGGCCCGAGAGGTGCTGCAGGACGCGTTCCCGGGACACGAGATCGTCGGTGTTGCGGCCCGCGAGATCCTTCTTGGTGGTGGAAACGTCCACTGCATCACGCAGCAAGTGCCAGCGGTCTGATCCCAGGGACGACCTGACCGAAAACGAAAAGACCGGGCTGCGATGCCCGGTCTTTCCAACTTGGACCCTTGGAGAAGGTCAGTTCGTCGGCATCCTCCAGGCTTCGTGGTCGATGTCGAGATCGGCGTAATCTTCCGGGTTGAGGACGGGGCGCTCTACCCCTGCCTTGAGCTGTGCCTGGAAGTCGCGCAGCAGGCGCATGGCAACCGGGAAGAGCATCATGATCGCCAGCAGGTTGACCAGCGCCAGGATCCCCATCATCGGATCGGAGAAGAAGAAGACCGCGGTCGCGCCCGGTGCGGTGGCGCCAAGGAAAACGATGCCGATGATCGCGAGGCGCAGGATCAGGATTGCCACGGGTTTCTCCGACAGGACGGTCATCGCGTTCTCGCCGAGGTAATAGTTGTAGATGATCGACGAGAAGGAGAAGAGCAGGATTGCCCCGGTCAGGAAATACTGCACCCATCCGCCGAGGTGCGAGACCATCGACTGCTGGGTCAGCGCTACGCCATCAATGCCTTCTGCGCCCGGCACGTAGACATCGCCCAGAAGGATGATGAACGCGGTACAGGAGCAGATGATGATCGTGTCGATGAAGACCGAAAAGCTCTGCGTGATGCCCTGGCTGATCGGATGCCTGACCTCAGCGGTGGCGGCGACGTTCGGCGCCGAGCCGAGACCGGCTTCGTTCGAGAACAGACCCCGGCGCATACCCTGTGCAATGGCCGCTCCCATGCCGCCACCGACAGCTTCCTCGAAGCCGAAGGCATTGGCGACGATGTCATAGATCACACCCGGTACCGAGGTGATGTTCAGCAGGATGACGATCAGCGCCATGCCGAGATAGCCGACCGCCATGATCGGAACGACCACATCTGCGGTCTTGGCGATCCGGTGGATGCCGCCGAAGATGATGATACCGGAAACGGCGGCGAGCGCGGCACCGGAATAGAGCCGGTCGATCCCCATGCTGTCCTTGATTGCGCCGGCGACGGTGTTGCCTTGGAAGGCATTGAAACCGAGGCCGAAGGCGGCGATCAGGCAGATCGCGTAGACGATGGCCAGCCAGCGGTATTCCTCGCCCAGTCCATGCAGGATCGAGCGGGCCGGGCCGCCGCGATATTCGTTCTCGCCCGTCTTGCGCTTGAAGAGCTGTGCAAGCGAGCATTCCACGAGGCTCGTGGCCATGCCGATCAGGGCAACCGCCCACATCCAGAACACAGCTCCTGGGCCGCCAAGGGTGATGGCGACCGCGACGCCTGCGATATTGCCACCGCCCACGCGTCCGCCAACCGAGACCAGCAGGGCCTCACGCGCCGAAATCTTGTTCGGGTCGGCCGACTGGTTGGAGTTCGACAGCACGCGGAACATGCGCTTGAAGAACCGAAACTGGACAAAGCCAGTGGTGATCGTGATGAAAAGACCAAGTACGACCAGGATGGGGATCAGTGACCACCCCCACGTCAGGTCGCCGATCTTTCCGAAGATAAACTCTAGAAAACCCATTTCTGTTGTCCCTCTTTATGCTTTTGGTGCAATCCACACTGGATTGCACAGGCCAGCTGCGGCAGAGGGCGGATTTCCCTTTACTTGTTAGGGTTTGCCCTTTGCTGATCGCTGGATTACTTGCGTCAGGTAGAAAGAAAAACCTCGTGTTTTGCGGCCCGCCGCATGGCTTCAGGGTAAGTGGTTCATTTCACAAGTCAATCGTCAAACTCTGCTGCAGGTTTGGGGACAATGGGACGCAGATCGGCCGGGGACCGGAAAAGCCGGAAACGCATGCCGGAGTGAGATTGCCGTGTCTCAGGTCGTCATTTCTCCGCACTGGCTTGCGGCGAGATAGGCACGGCGGGCTTCGAAATCCGTGAATTGCGTCAGGCTGAACTGCATCTTGGCGAAGGCCATTTCCGGGCTCATGTCCCGGCCGTCGACAACGCCGGTGTCCCGCATAACCTTGCCGGCCGCATAGGTGCCCAGACGCATGCCACCTTCGGGGCATTGGCTGACCGCGACGACCGGCACCTGCTTTTGATAGGCGCGTGCAAGGGCCGCGCGCAGCTCCGGTGTATCGGGGGCAGTTCCAGAGCCGAAGCAGCGCAGCACCAGCCCGTCGCAGTTTTCCGCCGCAAAACCCACTAGGTCGGCAGAGGGGCCGGGCGTGACCGAGAGCATCCCGACATTCTGCTTTCGAAGCGAGATCAGGCCGGGCGTCTTGGCGGCAACAACCGGCGGCTCCGCGCTTGGCACGTCCCTGAAGGCGTCGAATGCATGGGAGTGGGATTTGCGGATGCGCGCGCCGTGCAGCAGGTGGCCGGCGAACTGGACCTGTATGCCCGGTGGGGCTTCGCGGGCCACGCTGAGCGCATCGAAGAGGTTTTTCTGCCCGTCATTGCCCTCCACGGTCAGTGGCAACATGGAGCCTGTCACGATGACGGCCTTGCGAAGCCCGGGCAGAGATAAGCACAGCGCGCCGGCGGTATAGGCCAGCGTGTCGGTGCCGTGGGTCACCACGAAGCTGTCGAAATCATCGCGCGCCTCGAAGATCGTGCGCGCGACGCGGGTCCAGTCGCGCGGCGTCGCCTGCGCGGAGTCGATCAACGGGTCCAGTCGGCAGATCTCGACCGGCGTTGTCACGCGCCGTGCGTCTAGCAGCCTTTGTACTTCGTCTTCGACCACCCCGATCCGCGGGGCAAAGCCGTCCTCGGTGCGGTCCATCCCGATCGTTCCGCCGGTGTGGATCAACAAGATCGACATCCTGCCTCCGTGGTTGCCATTGCGCGTTCTGGTCTGTTTGCCGCGATTACTTGCAGGAGATCACCGCGTTCCCGAACACTTTCTTGCACAGCCGCCCCTTGTACCAGAAATAGCCCGGCGGTGGCTTGGCGCGGCCGGAGGATTTCTTGGTGGCGGCCTTTTCCGTTGCCGCGGCCTCGACCTTTGCCTTGTTGGTATCGTCCAGCAGCCAGGCCTCGTAGGCGGGGTTGGATTGCTGCAGGAACGCGGTCATTTGCGGCTGGTCGAGATAGCCGGTCGCGGGAATGCCGGCCGCTACCTGCCATTGGGACAGCGCTTCGCGGGTGCCGTTGCCCGGAACGCCGTCAATGCCGCGCGGATCATAGCCCATCGCGGTCAGCCGGGCCTGCAGTTCGGCTTTCTCCCGGCGGGAGAGTTCGAGCGCATCCTGCGACTCCTTGCTGGCGGCCACCCAATAGGTTGGCGCAATGACTGCGGTTGCGGAGGTGGTGGGCGCGGCCGTTATCGGGGCGCCAGAAGTGTCCACCCGCTCGACGCCATCGGCGGTGGCAGCGATCCTGTAGCTACCGGCAGCTCCAGCGGCATAGGGCGAACAGCTGTCCAGCGCCGTGACGAGGGTGATGAAAAGCTGGCGCGCGCTGGCGGAGGGCGCAATCGGCTCCAGCAGCCGGGGCATGGCCGCGACCTGTCCCTGGCCGTCGATGTCGACCTCGACAATGACCCGCTCGCCGGCGCCGGCACCCTGCGTGCTGACATAGCAGTTCCCAACACTGCGAAGACTTTCCGAAACCAGCGTCTCCGCGCTTTCCGCGGCAGGGGCGGAAGGCGGTGCGATGACCGGGAAAGCGCTCGTGGCCTGTGCGCCGGATGCCGTCGGCGAAGCGGTTTGGGCCGTGCCCTGTGCCATCGGGATGACCGGGAAGGCCGATCCTGTTGCGCCGCCGGGCTCGGCGGGGGCCGTTTCGACGGTCGGGATGACGGGGAAACCCGATGCGGTATCCGCCACTGGCAGGGCGGCAATCTCTGCGTCGAGCCTGGCTATGTCCAGCCCGTCGATATTGTCCTGGATGAGCACCCGAACGGACAGGTCGGAGGCCGGGAACTCGGTAATGATCCGGTCCAGAATGTCGCGTGCCTGCCGCAATTGCGCGGCTTCCGAAGTGTCATAGGGGGCAGACGTGGCTTCAACCAGCGTGCGGGCCTGCTGAAAAAGCGATTCCGGTGTTGCCGTCTGCGCTGCGGCGAGACTGGCCTGCAGCGTGCATGCCAACCCCAGAAGCCCGGACCGCATCATCCTGGTTTTCGCGTTCCGATCCATATCGTCTGCCTTCCTCCCGAATTGCCGGTCTCAGCTTTTTCGGGTCAATTGCCTGAACAATTCATTACCGTTCGACGCCCGTCATACGATACCAGCCGGCGGGTTGTCGTCACGCTATTATTCCATGCATCAAGTCGATCGGGTTTCGGTCGAGCGGCTATCTGGAGGCACCAGCACGAAATTGCCGAAATGCTTCTTTTTCAGGAATTCCCGCTGCGCTTCCACGATCTGTTCGAGCGGATAGAAATCGGCCAGCAACGGACGAATCTCGCCGCGTTCGATATAGCCGATCAGGTTCGGAAAGACCGGCGCGTCCCAGGCCGTGCAGCCGATGAGCGTGATGTCCTTGAGATACATGTCCCGCATGTCCAGGCTGACGATGGGGCCTGCAATTGCGCCCGAGGAGACATAGCGGCCGCCGCGTTTCAGCAATTTGAGCATCTGCGGGAAATTCGGGCCGCCCACGTTGTCCACGACAACATCGACCGTGCGCTCGCCCAGCTCTCCAACAAGATCGTCCTTTCGATCCAGCACGATATCTGCGCCGAGATCGCGCAGCAGATCAGCCTTGCCCGCGCTTGTGATCGCCGCCACCCGTGCGCCGCGCCGCTTGGCGAGTTGCACCGTCGCGGAGCCCACACCGCCGGACGCCCCGGCCACCAGCACGAGATCGCCCGGCCCGACAGCCGCGCGCTGCAGCATGTTCTCGGAGGTGCCGTACGCGCAGGGGATGGTCGCAAGCTCCGCGTCGGACCAGTCGCAATGCACGGCAAAGACCTCGCTGGCCGGAACCTTTACATATTCGGCGAAGGCACCGTCGAAATCCGAGGCCATCCAGATATTTTCCATGTCGTCGAAGCCGTTCGGACGCATGCAGGCCCGAACCAGAACCCGCTTGCCGATGAGATCCGCGCCCACGTCTCCCCCGGCCTGCACCACCTCGCCGCAACAATCGGTGCCCTGGATCAACGGAAACGGGGTCGCCGCGCTCCAGCCGCCATCGGCCTTCTGCTCGGCGCGCGTCTCCTGATCGGCCGCCGCAGCGCCGGTATCGATTGTCACGCTCGACGAGTACCAACCCAGCCTCGTGTTGATCTCCGTGTTGTTGACCCCCGCCGCCAGCACCCGGAGCAGGAGCTCGTTCGGTCCGGGGACAGGCACCGGCACCGCGCGGTATTCGAGCTTGTCATAGCCACCAATGCCGGTGGTCACGACGGCCATCATGGTGGCGTTTGCGGCGCGGGATTGCTGTTTGTCCACGGCTTGTTCCTTCCGGGTACGCGCAGGGTCCCTCCAATGGTAGCCTGCCCTTTTCCGGATGAACACCGTCCCGGCGACTGTCGCGCCGCCGGGCTGGCCGGTCGCGTCACTCCTCTGGCGCGTACCAGATGGCGGACGTGTAAGCGCGTTCCTGATGCACTTTTTCGGCCGCTTCGGGGATCTCGACACCAAGTCGGAGCTTGTCATAAACGACCCAGCGCGGCGTCGGAATTTCGAGGATACGGGCGTAGTAGAAGGCGGCCTCGGAGGCGTCGAAGTCCGGGTCCGTCCAGATGGTCAGCAATTCCGGCGCACCAATCGTATTGGCATAGCTCGCGGCTTCGAGATCGACCGTGTCGCCAACCGGCGGCAGCTTGCCTGCGTCGTCTATCTCGCGCACGGCGGACCATGCCACGTTATAAACCTTCTCGTGCAGGTCGCCGGCCTCATCGATCCAGCCCTTGACGATCTGGATGCGGTCGAGGTTGGCGCCGATCGGATCCCGCAGCGCATAGACCATGAAGGTCGGCGCTTCGGCACCCTCGGGGGCCGGGCGCAGGTCGCCGCCCATTGGCACGCCGCGCTGGTAGCCGGCAAAGGCGGGCTGGCGTCCGCGCAGGTCATTCTCGTTGAAATCCCAGCCGCCGAAGAAGCGAACCATCATGCGCGGGCCAGTGGTGGCATAGGTCTCCCGGCGCACCATAGCGTCCCAGAGAGATTTGCGCGTGTTCTCCTCGGCCCAGACGCCGGTATAGCCGGACGCGACCAGTTCATAACCTTCGAACGCGCCCTTGTCCGTCTTGGCGAAAGGATGGGTCATCCGGGTCAGGTTCGGCTCGGCATTGGTGGCCTTGCCGAAGTAATTGTCCGAGTCCGCGGTGGCGAGCGAAGTGTGGCTGTCGGTCGAGCCCACGGCGCCGAACTTGTAGGGGTTCACGCCAAGTTTTTTCTCCAGCGCGAGGCCCTGCTTCATGGCCTCTCGGGCATATTCTCCCTTGAGCATCTCTTCGGTTTTGGCCTCGCTCAGGTCCAGGTTGCCCGCGTCCCAGGTCTCGTAATCGGCGAACTCGTCGTCCGGGCTGAGCACCGGGTGGGCCTCGCCATCGCCCTTGATCTGGGTGAACTCGTAGAGCGGTTCCCACTTGTCGCGCAGCGTGACGTAATTCTCGTCGATGGGCGCGCCGGTAAACTGCTTTTCGGTCGGGAACATGATGCCGTTCGACAGGTTGCCGTTATGGGCCAGCGCGAAAGCGTAGCCGCCGGTCCTGCTCTCGTAATCCTCCAGCCAGGCATAGAGATCGAGCGGGTCCGTCGAGCCGACGGGTGGCTGGGTCACCAGCGGGTCAACCATCAGCGCCTTGTCCGCATTGTCGCGTAGTACGACGTTGCGGTGCAGGTTGTTGCCCTTGTCGAGCGAGGTCCATTCATAACCGATAAAGGCGGTGAAGACGCCGGGATTGTTGTATTCCTCGGCCTTCTCGATCACCGTCTCCCAGACCGAGCGATAGATCGGCGAACCGGGGGAGTATTGAGCCATCAGGTCCGGGTCGATAGCGCCCTGCGAGAAGGTTGTGATCAGGTCCAGCGCCGCCGCGGCACTCTCCTCGCCGCCCTTGGCCAGCGCTTCGGCCCAGCCACGGGACTGCTCGAATTCCATGACATTCGGCTTCTGGTCGAGCATGTCGAAGATCAGGCCCATGCCGTCCGAATGGTCCGTCAGTACCAGCCAGTCGAGCGGCCGCGCCAGACGGACGGGCAGGCCGGAAGCGGAGGTCACTTCTTCGCCACGCGCGAATTTATAGGCGGTGTCATGGCCGGTGGTATTACCGAACAGGCCGGCATCCATGGAATAGCCGGTGTGAAGATGGGTATCGCCCCAGAAAACCTTGGACGGGAAACTCCGCTGCGCATAAGGCGAATAGGTTTTGCCGGGGTAGAGCCCTTCGATGGATTCCGCGCTTGGAATGAACTGCGCGGAGGCGGGGAACGCGGCAAGCGTCGTGCAAATGGCAACTGTCGTTCGAAGTTTCATCGATGTCCCTCCCCGGACAAATCTCGTGGTCTTGGACTGCCTTCTCTCGATTATTTTTTCTTGATTATTGGAACCGATTATAGCCCATTTTCGGCAGATATAAATGACTTATGACAGGCAGAATTTCCTGAAACTTGCGATGTCTTGGGGTGTAACGTGAGTTTTCAGAAACCCGCGATCCGTTCAGCGAGCCAGAATGTCGCGACGCCCCCGATCGAATAACCCAGCACCGATATGCCCGTGGAATGCGCCTTGCGGAAAGCGCGCACAAGGCCCGGCCATGCCGCCCGCAGAAGGACGAAACACGCCATAACCCCGGCGACAAATGCGAGTTGGCCAAGCTCGACGCCGACATTGAAGGCCAGCAGCGCAATGGGAATATCGCCCTGCGGCAGACCGATCTCGATCAGCGCTCCGGCGAAGCCCAGTCCGTGCAGCAGGCCGAAACTGAAGGAGACGATCCATGGCGCGCGTTCTGAAAGCCGCGCCGCTCCGTCCTCGTGCTTGAGGATCTCGACGGCGAGAAAGACGATGGAGAGCGCGATACAGGCCTCGACCGGTGGGCCGGGAACGCTGATATGGCCGAGCGCGGCAAGCGCCAGCGTGATGGAATGCGCCAGGGTGAAAGCGGTGATCGCGCCCACGAGGCGCCACGGATCGCGGATCAGCACCAGCAGGGCAAAAACGAACAGAAGGTGGTCCCATCCTTCGAGGATATGTTCGAAGCCGAGGCCGAGATAGCTCAGGAACACCGCGCCGCCCGAGAGGGTTTCCGGTACTGCATAGGCAGGCGCGTTCGGAGTCAGCCGTACGGTCGTGGCTTGCATGTCCAGCGGTTGCAGGCGCAGCAGCACGTCGGTGCGTTGCAATTGCAGCCCCGGGATGCGGACCTCGCCGCCCCCGATCCCGTCCGGGCAATTGGCAACCCAGGCGGTGATCCAGGCGTAGCCGTCGGACTTGGCCTCACCGCCCGTCGCGGGTGTGCAGGTTTCGGGAAGCGCTGCGTCGATGGCCATGGGCGCGCCGTTGACATCCGGCTTGCGCCAGAACACCTGCCAGCTTTCGGGCGTCAGCTGCCGCAGGTCGAGATAGCCCGGCTCCAACGCATGAGCGGAAGCTGTGCCCAGCGATGCCAGCAACAGGAAGAGCCCGAGAGTGAGGTGCAGAACGGCCCTCATTGCGACGCGCCTTCGCGCGGGGTCAGCGGTTCCGGCAGCACGATCTCGTATTTGGACTTGAGGGATTGCACCTGCGCTGCGGTCAGTTCCTCGGATTGCTTGCTGCGCCAATCCTGCAGAACCCGCTCGCGGATCTCCTCGAATGGGGGCAGGGCGCCGGGTTCCCGCCCGGTCAGCCGCACCACGTGCAGGCCATAGCCGGATTGGACCGGGCCGGACCAGCTTCCCTCCGGCAACTCGGCCAGCTGTGCAAAGGTCCCACGCCCCAGCAGGCCATCGACCGAGGCCGCGATGCTCAGCGGGATTTCCGCCGGCAGCAGCGTCGCCGCGCCAAGCTGTTTCGGATCGGCTCCGGTGTTCAGGGCCGCCAAAACATCGCGCGTCTCCTCATCCGGCTTCAGCAGAACCTGTTCGAAGGCGACACGCGGTGGGGAGGCGAAACGCTCCGGGTTCTGGTCCATGTAGGCGCGCAGAGTTTCGTCGTCGGGCTCGATGGATTGGGCTACCGAGGTCGTCAGGAAATTCATTTTCTGAGCCAGGCGATTTCGGATCGCCCCGTCACCTTGATCCAGCCCAAGCAACTGAGCCTCGCGTACCAGGACCTCTTCCGTTACCAGCGAGTTCATGAGCCCCTGCAACTCCGCCTCCGTCGGCGGCCGCCGCCAGGTCGCCTCGAATTGCGCCGTCAGCCGCGCAATATCCTGCGAGTCGATGACGATGCGATTGCTGTCCGAGCCGTTCGGATCGGCGGGGTTCAGCCAGAAGAACCAGCCGAAAATCGCCACTCCCAGCAGGAAGAAATGAAATAGGGGCTCGCGTAGAAAACGCATCGGCTTTTTTCCTTGCTGTTCTTCCTGTGCCTAGTCGTAGCAAGAATAAGCACGCCTGCAATCCGTTGATTCCCGCATTACGTCTGGGAAAGGACTGTTTTCCGGCGATGCGCTGCGTTTCTGAAGGAGGTCGTTTTGTTTGCGCGCGGGTTCGTTACGCGCGCGCGGCGCGAACCCGCGCGCCTGCTGCGTTCAGGGCTTTCTTCAGGGCGTCGGTCCCGCCGTTGGCAGCGAATGTGGCAAAGACCTGTTCGTTTAGCCCGCCCGGCGTCGAATGCTCCTCGCGCAGGGTGACGAAGCTTTTCTCCGGGGCTTCGGCGGCTGTCCGCGCCAGCCCCAGGAAGACCGGGGTGAGATAGGCTTGCGCCGTTTCGCGCTCGATCCCCGTCTCGCACATCCAGTCGGTCGCCGTTTCGAGAATGCCGAAATAGGTCTCCATCAGCGCACTGGCGGTGGCGTAGGCGTCGAACTCGTCGAGCGTTCTTGCCGCGACAACCGTTCCGAGCGGTCCAAAAAGCGCTTCGCCCACCGGGTCGTGCGGAAACAGCGCCGTGACGCCCCGCAATTCAGCGACCGCGGGAAGCGGGATTGCGCGGAAAATGCGGACCGGCGTGCCGAACCAGCCCTGCAGGGTCTCCGACGGGATGGTCGCAATGAGGCTGCAGACATGCTGGCCCTCTCGCAGGCGCAGCGGTTCGAGCACCGCGCGGGCATCCTGCGGGCGAACCGCCAGGAACAGAAGGTCGCTTTCCTCGGCGATCTGCTGGTTGTCGGGACAGACGCGCACACGCTTGCTGGCCGCCTCCAGCCGTGCCGAAACCGCGCGGTCTCGTTCGGAAAGCAGGATCTCCCCAACCTCCGCTTCCACGCGCAACAACCCGGTCACGATGGCCTCCGTGATCGCGCCAGTACCGATGAATCCGAGCCGCATTCGCTGTGATATCCCTAAATTTCCCAAGCTGGATCGAAGTTGAATCTATCCGGCTCGATTGTCCAGACAGGTTCGCATGGAGAACGGCGCTTCTGCAACGCGGGGCAAAGAGCGTTTGGGAGCCAATCGCAACGCCGGATCATGCCGGCCAACTGATGAAAAGAAGAGCGGTAAATCGCTGGGCCGGGAAAACACTTTCAGCCCGCAATGTGAAATTGGATCTCCCAAAAAGGTGAATGCCGATGCTTCGAACAATATTGAAGCACCGGCACCCAGTAACAGGTCCAGAATAGGACCACCACTCACACCTTTTTTCTCTTCGATACCCAAGACCCCTTTGGAGGGAGCCGGAATGACGAGCCGTTGGAACCTTCTGTCATCGAAATGATCATCACATAGATGAAGGCGGAACGAAATTCGCAGGATTGCGTAGGCAATTCTGCCTAGAGCTTTTCGACAAAAGATTGAATCGGCAGGATTCCCCTGAGGTTTGATTTGTGATTCACCCTGTTTGGGAGGATCACGTCATGCCGGCACCGTTACCCAAGGAACTCCGAGATCGCTTTGCGCGACTGATCGAAGAAGGGCTGACAGGGAGGGAAGCATCCCGGCGCCTTCAGGTTTCTGCCGCGACTGGGGGACGGTGGGCGCGCCGGATCCGGAGTGCGGGTGAAGCTGTTGCCTCTCCGATGGGGCGTCCGGCAGGAACCGGCAAACTGGCCGCTCATGTCGGGTTCTTTCAGGAACTGATGATCCAGGACCCGGATATCACTCTGTTT
>NZ_FNEK01000036.1 GCF_900099935.1 Aliiruegeria lutimaris
GTCTTGCCGTGCTTCACATAAGGTTTGACATAGGCCGCCGGCATGAGCCGAACATCATGGCCAAGCTTGCGCAGTTCGCGACCCCAGTGATGGGCTGAACCGCAAGCCTCCATTCCAACCACACAGCGTGGCAATGTCTCGAAGAAGGCGAGCAGCTTCGCGCGTTTGATTTTCTTGTTGATGATCTTACGCCCGGTAGCCGAAACGCAGTGCACCTGAAAAACGTCCTTGGCCAAATCCAGGCCCACCGTCTTTACTGTCATTGGATGGCTCCTTTCCTCGCAGTCGATGACAACTGCACTTTGGCACGTTCGATGCCGGTGGAGCAGGAGCCATCCACCTCATCCGCAATGCGCAGGAAGCTGAACTACTTCAGAACCAGCCGAGAACTGGGCAATCTACCCAGCTTCCCGATCAACCTTTCCCTGTCCCCACAGCAACCGCGAAACCTCCGGCACCTGCAGCGCCGGCCGATCCCGGTTCGCCTTCAATTTCTCGATTTCTTCCCGTAGCCGCTCCAGTTCCAGATACCCCTGCATGCCGCCCAGACGCTCGATGAGCGCCACGTAGGAGCGTGCTTCGCTCATGCTGATCTCACACCCCCCCGGCCGGCGGCGAGGATGGCCTCTCTGGCGGCCTGCACGGCCTCCTGTGGGGTGTTGAGATCTGAGGGGATTTCAATCCGCACGAAATCGGCGTTCTTCGGCGGCCGGATCCGGTCGATAACCCATGTAGCCACGTGAGGGTCGCCCTCGTCGAGAGCCCGATCGATGACATCGGCGGCCTTTCCGAGAAAATCTTCCAGCCGCTCGTTGGCGAGGTGGGCAGCACGCGCGTTCACGCCATTCGCCCCCGGGGGCCGTCCGGGCGACCGAGGGGGCCTATTGCCGGGCAGGAAGCGACCGTCGGGGCCGCGTTTGTCGTTGGTTGTATCGTTGGTCATAGCGTCGCCTTTGTCGCCATTATGTGTGCCGCAAAAGGGGCAGCAATACTGACATAATAGCGTGGTTAGGGGCGAGTGTCAGGGGGAGAATGAACCTTGGGAACCGGACCTTCGAGACACACAGGGCTAAGGTAGCTTGAGCGGACTTTCTGTCCTGATGCCCGTGCAGCGAATTTCGTCAAGGCTCATCGCGTAGTTCGGCGAACGAATTGCCGCGATGCTACAATTCCTCCCCAATCCGGTTGTTCAACGGGGTCAACCTGGCCTAGATCCAAACCGAACTTTCGCCGCACGGGCACCGACTGTCTCACAACCGGACATTTCCGCCATCGAAATAGATGTGTTCAGCCACACTTCCGACGGCGTTAACCTCGCCATCAGGGCAACGCTCTTAGTCCGCGGGCATTTGAGCAGTGGGGCTGGACATGGAAATTTCTATTTCCTCGTCCGTCATGTCCTCCTCGATCCCCTCAAAAAGAGGTGTCGACAGATATCGTTCGCCTGTGTCAGGCAACATGACGAGCATCACTGAACCTTCTGGCGCCTTCTCTGCGAGCTGCATCGCGACCGCAAAGGTCGAACCTCCTGAGATGCCCGTGAAGATGCCTTCCTTGGCGGCGAGGCGCCGGGACCACTCAATCCCATCGGCGCCGGGGATCGGGATGAGTTCGTCGTAGTAGGACTTGTCAATCGCCTCCTGCAGCACCCACGGAATGAAGTCCGGCGTCCATCCCTGGATCGGATGCGGCTCGAATTTTGGGTGGCTCTCGGTCGGCTGGTGCGCGTCATTGCGGGTGTTCACGTATCCTGAAGAGACTATGGCCGCGTTGGCTGGTTCGGTCAGGATGATCTTGGTCTCGGGCCGTTCTTTGCGAAGTACGCGGGCAACGCCTGAGACCGTGCCGCCCGTGCCGTAGCCCGTAATCCAGTAGTCGAGCCGTTCGCCCTCGAAGTCGCCAAGGATCTCTCGGGCGGTCGTAGCTTCATGAATGTCTGCATTGTCCTTCGTCTCGAACTGGCTGGCGAGGAACCAACCATTCTGCTCCGCGAGTTCCTTGGCCTTGTTGTACATACCGAAACCCTTCTGGGCCCTCGGCGTGAGAACGACTTTCGCACCGAGAAATCGCATTAGCTTCCGCCGCTCCACCGAGAAACTGTCTGCCATGGTCACGACAAGGGGATAGCCTTTGGCCGCGCAAACCATGGCGAGGCCGATACCGGTATTGCCCGATGTGGCCTCAACAACAGTCTGTCCGGGCTTCAGTCGTCCGTCTTGTTCGGCGGCCTCGATGATATTCAGGGCGAGGCGATCCTTCACCGATCCGGCCGGATTGAAGGCCTCGAACTTCACATAGACGGTAACTTGCTTAGGCGCGATGTTATTAATGCGTATGCACGGTGTATCGCCAACGGTGTCCAGAACGCTGTCGTAGCGGCGCGCGCGCCCTGAAGTCGTACGAATTGTCATGTGTCCCTCCCAGTTCTTTGTAATCGCACACCTGAGCAGCCTGCCACATATCGCAATCGATTTATATGCTGGCTGCGCTCGCCGCGACGCACCGGCAGGATCTCTGCTCGAACTGAATGTAGCCTTCTGCGTGCGCGCGCAGCGGAACCCTGAGGGGGCTCGTTTGGGTTCCTCGCCGCCGTTCGGCGCCAATTCTTAGACGTCCGGTCTGGGGCCGGTCTGTTTCCGCACCAGCGACGCGGTACTCGCGCCTCAGCGGCAGGAAAGCGCAGTCAGCCGGCCGCCGCGACGGTGTGATGGTTGTTGGTCTTGATGGCGTCGATGTGGGCGACACGTTGATTGGTGAAGGACTGGCGGCGCGGTTCATCTGCGGCAGGACGTGATGCCCGAGGTTGCCGAGGCCTTGGCGTGGGTGAAGTTGGGGACGGTTTTGACCCGGTTTAGGCCGATTAAGGTCAAACCAGTTCCGACGGGTCCGGCTTAAGTAGGGCGGGCCGGAAGGACGGTTTTGACCCGGTCTCCTTATAGGGACCGGTCAAACCGGTCCCGTCCCTACGAGCTGTCCCTTGGGTTCTTCGGGTTCCAAAGGAACTGATTATTCATGCACAAGAGACCTTTTTCGACCAGCCGGTTTACCGCTTCCCTGATCTTTCCCGCGCGTCGATCCTTTTCGCCATTCTCGGGCGGGTCCATCTTGCCCTTCGCCATTTCCCGGAGATCGGAAAATCCAACGATAGTGAAGCGCCCCGGTTCTGGCCATCCCTTCCCGGAAGGGTTCTTCTTTGCATCGGGCTCTGCCGCCAAGATCTGAAAACTCTCCATCACCACCTGCTGGTTACCACCGAGGCGCTTTTTCTTGCTGGCAGTTGCATTCGCGGTCTTTACTTCCTGCAAGTCGGCAGGGACCGCGACGACCGCCTTCACCACTTTTCCTTTCGGTGTCTGGCCGAGTTCGACGGCGGTGGTACGAAATGCAAACTGCTCTCCGTCCTCACCCTCCCGCTGCTTCGTTACAGTAATCGTGCGACCAGCTTCCCCGCGCTCGATCCTGATCTCAGTGTCCAGCGCGCCGAGCAGGCTGGAATGTCCGCGCATCCCTCTTGCCGCATCCTTGCCGGAATGATGAACGAGAACAACGCAGCAGCCCACCTGTTCGATCAATTCGACGATGTTATCTATCAGTGCCCCCATGTCTTCGGGGCTGTTCTCGTTTCCACCGTTAAAAGATCGGTTCAAAGTGTCGATCACGATCAGCCTGACTGGCTTTTCGACGTCTTTGGAAAGGACCTTTGCCAGTTCGCCAATCTTCTTGCGGTACTGATCGTTGCTCCTGAGGTCGATCGTAGTGTTGATCGTCGCGAAACTTTGTAGGTCATCGTCCGACAGGTCGAGCACTTTCTTCGCAGCCGCCACCCGGTTGGAAAACATCCTAGACCCTTCCAACGCCGCGTAGATCACCACGCCCGGCTCGACCATCTTACCGTTCCACTCGCGGCCTGCAGCGATGTGCAAGGCCATCGACAGCGTCGCCGCCGACTTGCCGGAGCCGGGCTCTCCGTAGGTGACGGAAAAGCCACTTTCCATAAGAACATCTTCGATCACCCAAATGTCCTCAAGAACCGCGTTAGCGGTCTCCGCGCCCCGTTTAACCTTGAGAAGGCCAATTGCACTGCCTACTAGAAAAACCTCGCCGGACGCGATGGCCTCCTGCCGGGCAGCATTCAGGTCACGTTCTAGAGCGGCTTCGTTTGCCGAGTTCAGCGCTAGCTCCGTGTTACTCGGGTTGTGGAGATACTTAACCGGCTTTTCGTCTGGGATTGACTTGGTTGGGACAGGAACGATGAGCGATCCGGCGGGATCCCAACGAGCGTCCAAACCTTTCTTTTCCAGTTCGATGGTAATACGGGCTCGCCAATTCTCATCTGGATGATCATAAGCGGTACCCGCTTCCTCCGCGATTTTCGTTACAGTCGCTTTCACGTAGTCACGGTCAAATAGCCCAGAAGCTGTTGGGTGCTCTCCTCTCATCTGCCTTTCGAGCCGGACGAATGGATTTTCTGTCGTCATCCCACCGTCCTCCGGACCTTGACGCCCGGCAAGAGGTTTTCGGCGACCCAAGCGCCGATACCCTCCAATCCGTGCTTGCGTCGGCACTCGTCGGAAATAACAGCAACCCGGGCTGTTTCATCTTTCCAACCGCGCAGGCGACCATTCTTACTCAACTTGGGCTTGGCGGTTGATCGCACTAGTACAAGGTCGGGCAGCACCCTGCCCGCACCGATCTTCCCACCGCATCGCAAACACTTACAGGTTCCCTTAGTCATTTCGTCGAGCAAGGTACCCGCTGCGGGGTGACCGGCGTGCAGAGCCTCGTGCCAACTTGTAAACGTTGCGACGGTCGTGCCGCCCGACTTCGAGGCTTTCGGATCGTTCTGGAATATCTGACGGCGCAGCGAACCCAGTTCCGCCTCATTCAGATCTGGGTGGACCGAGACTTTCGCGCCGGGCTTGTTGAAAAGGTCTTCTATGTATTTCATTGGATCTCTCCAGTTGCTGGAGATCGCCGGGATGGGTATCCTTTTCTTGCCGTTTCCTAACGGCACGTAGGTTGACTTGCTTGCTGCCCGAACGATCTCCGCCCCTCTCCGGTCCGTCGCCGGTGGAGGGGCGACTTCACTTCATCAAGCGGCGTCCGCTTTCTCCAAGGTGGCGATGGCGGCGTGCACATCGGCCTTCGTCCAGAAGCACGGGTCAGTCGCCTTGCTGCGACCGGGGCGGTGCTTGGGGGGAGCGAACGCCCCCTGTTGAACCCGTGCCCACCAGTGGGAACGGCCATAAGGGTACGGACCAGCATGATTGACGGTCGATACAAACTGGTTCGTGCGGAGAAGCTGACTGTCGTCGAGGGCGTCAAACTCTGCCTGCGTCAGCGGCTGAGGCTTCTTTCTCATCCCGGATGCGCCTCCTTGGGCGCTGGGGCATGGCTCTAGTGGTAGGGTGATCTGACACGTCGCGATCCGGCCATGCCCTCGGTCGAGGGATGCGTCTTGCCAGATCACCGCGACCTGAGAGCTGGTTCACTGCTACCCGCCAATGGCTGCTTCGGGGCGCGTTGCTACAGTTCATCGTCAGTGATACCGCTCTGCTCCCCCGGTTTTGTTGGCTTTCGCCTCACACGCTCCGAGCGTCTGCGGATTTCCATGGACGATAACAAAGGCAACGGGGGATGGAAACAGCATATTTTCACACAACAAAAAGCCGCCCTGAAGGGCAGCTCTTGGCGTTCGGGTCAGCCCGGGATCTGCACCACGTTGGCCCCGGCCTGTCCGGTGACGAAATCAGCCCAGCGGTGCATCAGGGCGCGGCGGCGCTCGAAGGCCGAGGAGCGGGCATAAGCCTGCTGGGCCTTCGATCCGACCGCGTGGGCCAGAACCATCTCGGCGACGTAGCCGTCCGCCCCGTTGTCGATGCTCCAGTCCCGGAAAGAACTCCTGAAGCCGTGCGGCACGAAAGGCTGCCCGCGCCGCCGGAGGACTGCCGTCAGAGTCATGTCCGACATCACCTTGCCGCCCTGACCGGGGAAAAGGAGGCCGTCTTCCCGGACAAGTTCCAAGGCCGCCAGTGCAAGTGGCACACGAAACTCCTGTGCCTTCGTCTTCCGTGCCTTCATCAGTTCGGCGGGAACGGTCCAGACATCGTCCTCAATCTGGTCGGCGTGGGCGTGGCGGACCGGCGTCGATCTGGAGGCTGTCAAGATCAGGAACTTCAGCGCTCGATCACCCGCCTTGTCGCCGAGGCTGGCGAAGAACTCCGGCAGATCCTGCCACGGCATCGCCGGGTGGTGCGTCACCCTGTGGCCTTGATCGCCGAGCATCACCTTGGCCCGGTCGATTACGCGCGGATCGACGTCGTATCCCGCAGCTTCTGCATGGCGCAGGGCTTGGCCAAGCCTCTGGATCGCCTTCTCGCTGGCGCTGGTCTTGGTCCGCCAGACGGGCCGGAGCGTCTCGGCAACGTCGGCCTGCGTGATGCTCTCGACGTCTCGGTGGCCGAGCTTCGGCAGGACGTGGACCTTGAGGGGCGACATCCAGCGCCCGGCCGTGCCGTCTCCCTTCAGCCCAGCCTTGCGAGCCTCGAAGGTCAAGTCGATCACATCGGCGAGGGTGAGCCTGCCACGAGCCTCGCGCGCTTCGGTGGGGTCCGATCCCGCAGCCACCAAGGCGGCGGCTTCGTCGCGCTTCTGGCGCGCCTTCAAGAGGCTGACTGCGGGATAGCTGCCGAGGCTCATGCGCTGCCGCCTCCCGTGCAGCGAGTAGCGCCACATCCAGAGTTTGGCGTCGCCCCTGACACGCAGATAGAGGCCGCGCCCGTCCATGTGCTCACCATCCTTCAGGCGGCGGATCTTGGGGTCGGTCAGATTCATTGCGTTTTCCTTTCCATGAGGAGGCCAAAAAGGAGGCCAATCCGCACCCAATCCGTAGTTGTCCACGGTATTTCATGGTGGTCGACGGAAGGCCAGAAGATCCTTGTATCATTGGCATTATGACGATGTTTTTCTGGGGGATCGCCGGAGACCTATGGTGCGTCTCGACCGCACCAATCATCCGAAAAACAACAGGTCTTCTCTGTTCCTTCAACGAAGGAGGAGACTGTTTATCTTGGATGCACCAGCACCTGGGCACTCATGAAACGAAACAAATCATAGTCAGCTGAAGTCGCCGTCCCGACCGGATGTCGAGCGATTATTGGCGAGAGAGAGCGTACGCGCTCCACGGACACAGGCCGCATGGACGCTCCGGTCAAGTGAATGACCGTGATGGGGCTACCGAGGTGCGGCGCGGGCAAGAACTACCCGTTTTGAAGGTGGCAAGAGCGGAAAAGAGCGTGCGTTCAGTTGAGATCGCCGCGAAGTCCCCCCGTGGACCTTCCTGTCTCCGACAGCAGCATTTCTCCATGAATCGACGTCTCGGCAGGAAGCGTTTTCCGAACCGCTTCGCTGTGTAGGCACTCGGCCAGCTTCTGCCTCCCCCTCCGACCTGTTATCTCTTCATCGTGGCCCTGCCGCAGGGAAAGGCATAAAGAGAATGCGGCGGATCCCTCGCCGGACAAGAGTATCAAAGGACAACCAAATGTCATTGATCCCAAGCCTCAACGAAGTGGCTTTGACGGTGATTGCGATCTCCATCGCTGCGTCGCTCGGGCTCCTGCTCGGGCGACAGAGTTTTCGCGGTGTTGGGCTCGGTATCGGGGGCGTGCTGTTCGCGGGCATCGCGGTTGGTGATCTCGCAACTCGCGGCGGCCTGCATTTCAGTGACGAGATGATGGAATTCATCCGGGAGTTCGGCCTGATCCTCTTCGTCTTCACTATCGGCATCCAGGTCGGCCCCGGCTTCTTCGCCTCCCTGCGCAAGAGCGGGCTGCAGCTCAACATCGCCGCGGCCTGCATCGTCATTCTCGGCGTTGCGGTCACGGTGGCGATCCATTTTGCATTTGGCGTGCCGGTCCCTGCCCTCGTGGGTGTCATGTCGGGTGCCGTGACCAATACACCGGGCCTTGGCGCCGCGACCCAGGCGTTGAACGATCTCGGCGCGGGGGTCGAAGCCGAGGCGATGCCATCGCTCGGCTATGCGGTCGCCTACCCGTTCGGCATCGTCGGCATCCTGCTGACCATGTTGTTGATCCGTTTCGTGACCCGTGTCGACATCAAGGCCGAGGAAGAAGCCTACGAGACCGCGATCCGCAAGGGCGCGAGCGCCCTGCCCTCGCTCAATGTCGTGATCCGCAACGCCAATCTGGACGGGCTTCGCTTGGGCGAGGTGCCGGGCCTCTTCGACGAGGGCGTCGTTGCCTCCCGCATGAAGAAGGACGGAGAGTTGATCCTGCCCCGGCGCGACACGCTGGTTCAGACAGGCGACATGCTCCACCTCGTGGGCACGAGCGAAAAACTCAACGCGATGCGGATCGTGCTCGGCGAAGCGACGGATGCCGAGTTGACGACCAAGGGAACGCGACTGAGCTGGGCCCGGATGGTCGTCACCGAACGCAAGGTGATCGGTCACCGGCTGCGCTCTCTCGGCATCACGGAAAGCCATGGCGCCACGATTTCGCGCATCATGCGGGCGGGAGTGGAGATCCCGGTGCAGGCCGACAGCACGCTGGAATTCGGCGACATCCTGACCGTTGTCGGCAGCGCGGAGGCCATCACCGAAACCCGCGCCATGCTGGGTGACCAGTCAAAGCGGCTCGACGAGGTGGACTTTCCGGGCCTCTTCGTCGGCATGGCGCTCGGCGTCCTGCTAGGTTCGATTCCATTGGCGATGCCCGGCCTTCCGGCGCCGCTTAAGCTCGGACTGGCGGGCGGTCCGCTCATCGTGGCGATCCTGCTCGGCCGGCTCGGCCATTGGGGACCGTTCATGTGGTTCATGCCGCCGGTCGCCAACCATGCCCTGCGCGAGTTCGGAATCATCCTGTTCCTTGCCGTGGTCGGGATCAAGGCCGGCAGCCGGTTCCTGGACACGCTCCTGAACGGGGACGGGCTGGCCTGGGTTGCCTATGGCGCGTTGATCACGCTGATCCCGCTGCTGGTGGTCGGCTTCGTGGCGCGCGTTGTCTTCCGGTTCAACTACCTGTCGCTTTGCGGCGTTCTCTCCGGCTCGATGACCGATCCGCCCGCACTTGCCTTTGCCAATGCCCAAAGCCCGGCTTCGGCGGCCTCCATTGCCTATGCTACGGTCTACCCGCTGGTCATGGGGCTGAGGATCTTCGCGCCGCAACTAATCGTCTTGTTGCTCTTATAGCGACTGAGGAGCTGCAAAACGCGCCCAATCCGGCGGTTGCGCGGCAGGTACCAGCCTCTGGCAACGCGAGTCTCTGGAAACTGGCGGCGGCATTTGATAGGGGCGACGGGATGGTTTCCCGCCGGCCCCGGTCGGGATCGGGATGAAAAGGGAACTCGGTGCGGCGCCTCTGGTGCCCAATCCGGGACTGCCTCCGCAACTGTAGGCGGAAAACGGCGCCGAAATTGCCACTGCGGAGCCCCGCGGGAATGCCGGTGCCGATACCCTCCGCGAGTCAGGAGACCTGCCATCGGGTTGTAACCCTAACCCGGGGCGGGGCGCCTCGGCCGGAGCTCTGACGACATGGACATGGACAACACCCAATTCGGTTTCTCTGCCCGCGAGGCGGCGGCAGGCCTCGGCAACCTGCTCGACAAGGGCGGCATCGCGATCTGGGTGATCGCAGCGCTCTCGGTGGTGGCGCTGACGCTGGTATTCTGGAAGATCTGGCATTTTTTGCGCGACGGCACCTTCTTTGGCGGCCGCCACACAGGCGAGGCTGCGCTGCTGTGGCAGCGCGGCGAGCAGGAGGCGGCGCTGGCGATGGTCGAGGGACGAAACTCCCTGCGGGCGCGGCTGGCGCTCGCGGCGATGCAGGCCCTGCGCGACCCCAAGCTCGGCATCGCCGCCGCGGAGACAGAGACGAGCCGCGTCGCGCGCGGCCTGCTCAGCGAAGCCCGCTCCGGGCTGCGCGCGTTGGAGCTGATTGCAACCATTGCGCCGCTGCTGGGCCTGCTGGGCACGGTGCTCGGCATGATCGCGGCCTTCCAATCCTTGCAACAGGCCGGCAGCCGGGCCGATCCGGCCATCCTCGCGGGCGGGATCTGGGAGGCGCTGCTGACGACGGCGGCCGGCATGGCGGTGGCGATCGTCGCCTCGGTCTGCCTTGCCTGGTTCGAAAGTGTGCTGGAGCGGCTGCGCCACGATATGGAGGATATCGCGACGGTCATTTTCCTTCGGGCTGGCAGTGACAAGACCCCGCCAGCGGAGGACCGCGTGGAGGCCGCCGAATGAGCTTTTCCTTCGGACCGCCCACCCGCCCACGGCGTCCCAATCTCACGCCGATGATCGATGTCGTCTTCTTGCTGCTGGTCTTCTTCATGCTGGCCTCGCGCTTCGGCACCGACATGATCCTGCCGCTGGAGCTGGCCGGCAGCGGAGCGGGTGGCTATTCAGGCCCGCCCCGGCTGGTCGATATCCGGCCGGACGGGCTGGAGCTCAACGGTGTGCCGGTTGCCGAGGCGGAACTTGCATCCCGGCTTTCGACACTGGCCAGCACCCCGCAGGACGCGATCGTTCTGCGGGCACAGGACGGCGCGGAGCTACAACGGGTCATCGACGCGATAGAACTGCTGCGGGCCGGCGGTTTCGAGCGCTTCGTGATGGTCGAGTAGGATGCGGATCCCGGAACCGCCACAGCGGCCGCATTTCGAAAGCATCCTGCCGATGATCAACGTGGTGTTCCTGCTGCTGATCTTCTTCATGCTGGTGGCACAGCTGACGCCGCCCGATCCGCTCGACGTGACCGTGCCGGAGGCCGCGGAATCCGATCCGGCGGACACCGCGCTTGTGCTTTTCCTCTCTGCCGATAGTCAGCTCGCCTTCCGCGACAGGATGGGGGAAGACGCACTGGCAGCCCTGGCGGACGCCCTGAAGGCGGAGGACGCGCCGCGCGACCTGCTGCTGCGCGCCGACCGCGCGGTGCCCGGCGCCACCGTCGCGGCGCTGCTTCCCAGGCTGCGCGCCCTCGGCGTACAGGATCTCTCGCTGGTCACGGTGGCGAAATGAGCCGCTGGCTGGAATTGCCGGCCTTCCTCGGCATGGCGCTCCTCGTGCACCTGCTGCCATTCGGTTTCGGCCGGGAGGGTGGCGACGCGGGCACCGGTGGCGATGGTGGCGCTTCCATCATTGCCATGCAGGCCGCTTCGTCAGACCTCACCGCCCTGGTCGCGGCCTGGGACAAACCGCCGGAGCTAACCACCCCCACGCAGGCAACCCGGCCGGAGCCCCCCCCTTCGAGCCTGCCCGCCAACATACCGTTTGAAACGGTGCCTCCTGCCCAAGGCACTCCGCCCCCGCCGGCCCCGACGCCCGCCGCCGCCGGGGCGTATCCGCGCCAGCCGGCCGGCCCTGCGCCTCTTCCGCCCGCGCCGTCTCTTCCGGTGCTGTCGGAGGTGCAAAACCTGTCGGAAGCGTCGCCCATCCGCCTTGCCGAAACCGTCCCGAATTCGGCCCCCGACACGCCCCGACCGGCAGCTCTTTCGTCCAGCCCGCCACCGGAAACAGCCTTTGCCGCGCCGCAACCGCCAGAGCGCATGACGCCCCCCGAAACCGGGACCGTCCTTGAGGCGTCTCCGCGTCCGATGGCGCGCCCACAAAATACCGTGCCCACCACCCAGCAAACGAGATCGCCTGCTACGCCCCCGAAGCCCGCCGTAACGCCTTCCCCTGCCACGCGTGCCGCCGGAAGCGGGGCAGGCAACGCAGCGGGCGCTGCGAAATCCCCCGGCACTGGCGACCTGTCCGAAGCGAAGGCCCGCAACCTCGTGGCCCGCTGGGGCGGCGGGATCCGTGCCCGTATCGCCCGTAATAAACGATATCCCACCGCGGCTGGCCGGGCAGCGGGCACAGCAACCGTTGCGCTGAGCGTCGGGCGGGATGGACGATTGCAGAGCGTGCGGATCGCCCGCAGTTCCGGCAACGCGATCCTCGACGCTGCCGCGCTCGATGCTGTCCGCCGGGCCGCCCCCTTCGCGCCTGCTCCCCGAGGCCTCGCGGATCAGCGATACAGCTTCACGGTTCCGCTTCGCTTCACCCGCTGAAACTCTGCATTCCAACGCTGGTACGTCATGCCGCCTACTTGTTGCGAGTCGACCACAGGGCGGCCTACTCTCCACATTCCACACAGAACCTGCTTGGCCCCTGCAGGGAATCTGCACAGAAGGGGCGCTCTGGTTCGGGTGGCCTCGCTGCCCGGCAAAAGGGAACGTGGTACGGCGCCACTCGCGCGTCAAATCCGCGACTGCCCCCGCAACTGTAGGTGGAGAGCGGCGCCGACGGGCCACTGTGGATATTCCGCGGGAAGGCCGGCGACCCGCTAGGACCCACGAGTCAGGAGACCTGCCAGAGCAGCCAACCCGGTTCCCGCGCGGGGCGCGTGGAGAGCGGCGGACCCTTTCCGTTGTGGTGGCGTTGCAGCCGTCCGCGGCCGGGGGACCCCGACCAAAGACATTTCTTGATATGACGCGGCCACGAATACGTGGCCTGTCGCATGGGGTATGAAATGAAGACTTCCCTTCTCGCCTTTGGCGCCACTCTCCTGGCCGCCGGATCCGCCTTCGCCCAGGATAGCGAACCGTTCCAACTCGACGAGATTATCGTCGGCGCCGGCCTGACGCCGGTCGAAGCCTCCCGCTATGGCCGCGCCGTCAGCGTGGTCACCGCCGAGGACCTCGAAGAACGCCAGATCCGCCACGTAGCCCAGGCACTGCGTGCCCTGCCCGGCGTTTCGGTCAGCCCCTCCGGTGGCCCGGCCTCCAGCACGGTGGTGCGGATGCGCGGAACCGAGAGCAATCATTCGCTGGTGCTGGTCGACGGCATCGATGTTTCCGACCCGACCACCGGCGCCTTCGATTTCGGCGACATGCTGGCCGACGACATCGAACGGATCGAAGTGCTGCGCGGCCCGCAATCCTCCATCTATGGCTCCAATGCGATCGGCGGCGTGATCAATATCGTCACCCGCAAGGCGACCGAACCCGGCTTCCACGGATCGGCCAATGCCGAACTTGGCACCGAGCAGACCGCCGGCGGCGGGATGGCGCTTCGCTACAGCGACGAGCGTACCCGCCTGTCCTTCTCGGCCGCGCGCCGGGTCAGCGAGGGCTATGACGTCTCCGGCAGCGATGGCGAGCGGGATGGCTATGCCAAGACCGCGCTCAACGCACGCGGCGAGTTCGACCTGAACGACATGGCCATGATCGGCTTCTCCCTGCGCCACACCGAGAACAGCTCCGAATACGATGCGTTCAACTGGGGTGCGGCGAGCCGCGAAGACCTTGTGACCGATGCCGATTACGAGGCAGACAGCACCGACACTTTCGGCTCCGTCTTCGCCACGCTGGACGCCTGGGACGGCCGCTTCCGCAGCGAGATCACCTATAGCCGGGGCAAGCTGGACAGCCAGGATTGGCTCGATGGCGATGCGACCGCCGATTACACCACCACCCGCACGCGGCTGAGCTATCGCGGCAGCGTCTCGCTCGATGGCGCCGAGGTGCAAAGCTCGGCGCAGGTGGCCAGCTTGCTGATCGAACGCAAGGAAGAGACCTTCGAGAATAACGATGCCGACCTCGTCTATGACGACGCGATGCTGGGCGAGCGTTCACGCGAGTTGATCGGCTACGTGCTGGAATATCGCGGTAGCTTCCTCGATGATGCGCTGACGGTGCAAGCCACCGGGCGCTACGACGACAATGACGCGTTCGAAGACGCCAGCACCTGGTCGCTGGGCCTCTCCTACGCCCTGCCCAACGGGCTGACCCGGCTGCACGCCTCCGCCGGCACCGGTGTTCAGAACCCGACCATGTACGAGCAGTTCGGCTATAACCCCGGCATGTGGATCGGCAACGAAGCCTTGGAGCCGGAGAAGAGCCGCGGCTGGGATGTCGGAATCGAACAGCGTTTCCTGAACGATGCGCTGGTGGTCGACCTCACCTATTTCCGCTCCGAGGTCACCGACGAGATTTCCACCGCCTATGACGTCGCCACCGGGATTTCGACCGCCTATAACGAGGACGGCACGAGCGACCGCAAAGGAGTCGAACTCTCGGCGGATTACACCTTCGGCAACGGTTTCACCCTTGGCGGCGATTTCACTTGGCTCGACGCGACAGACCCCGATGGCGGCATTGAAGTGCGCCGGCCGGAGCGCGAATTGGCGCTGCGAGCAAGCTACCTGCTGCCCAATGATCAGACGCTGCTCGGCGCGGATCTGCGGCATGTCTCGGGGCTCTGGGACTTCGACTACACCACGCCTTCCTTCGGCGAAGACCGCGTGAAGCTGGACGATTTCACCGTGGTGAACGTGACCGCCCAACACCGGTTCAACGACCGCGTGACCCTGACCGCGCGGATCGACAACCTGTTGGACGAGGAATACGAGGAAATCTACGGCTATGCAGCACCGGGCCGAAAGTTCTATGCCGGTCTGAAAGCCAGCTTCTGAGCTCACCCTGACAATGCGCCACCCGTTTCTCATCGCCATCTGTCTTGGCCTCGCCCTTCTCGGGGCCGGGGATGGACAGGCCGCGCCGGAACGGGTGGTGTCAATCAACCTCTGCACGGACCAGCTTGCGCTGATGCTCGCCGCGCCCGGGCAGCTCGCGTCTGTCTCCCGCCTGTCGCAGGATGCACGCAGCTCTTCCATGGCGGAGCTTGCCCGAACGCTTCCGGCAAACAGCGTCCGCGCCGAGGAAGTGTTTCTCTACAATCCCGATCTCGTGCTTGCCGGAACCTTTACCGATCTGGCAACCCTGTCTATGCTGCGCCGCCTCGGCGTCCGGGTGGAGGTCATCGCGCCGGCCTATTCGCTGGAAGATGTCCGTACGAAGGTAACGCAGATGGGCGGCCTGCTTGGCCGTGAAGCGGAAGCGGCGGCGCTGGTGGCGGAGTTCGACAAGGGCCTTGCCGCGCTGGAACAACCAAACGGGAAGCGTCCGCGCGCCGCGATCTACGAGGCGCGAGGCTACAGCGCCGGCCCCGACAGCCTGTCGGGCGCGATCCTCGCAGCGGCCGGGTTCGACAACGTGGCGACCGAAACGGGCCTCACCGTCGGCGGCGTGATTGCGCTGGAGCGGCTGGTAATGCTGGAACCGGAGCTGGTGGTGCTGCCGACGACGTGGCCCGGCGCCTCCCGCGCTGAGGAGATCCTGCAACACAGCGCCCTGCGGGAATTGCAACGGCAAGCTGGCACTGCCCCGCTGACCGACCGCGACTGGATCTGTGGTACGCCGCATGTTCTGCGCGCCATAGGCGGGCTTGCGCAGCCGCGGACGCAACTTGGCGGTGCCGAATGACCGGGTATCGCGGCCTCATCATCGGGCTGTCCGCGCTTGTTACGGCGCTGTTTCTGACCTCGCTTCTCGTCGGACCGGCGGGGCTTTCGCCCCTGCGCAGCCTCAACGCGCTGATCTTTGGCGCGGACGGGCCGATCACCCTCGTGATGCGCGAAATTCGCCTGCCGCGCGCCATCCTGGGCGTCATGGTCGGCGGCGCGCTCGGGCTGGCGGGGGCCGCGATGCAGGGCTACCTGCGCAACCCGCTGGCCGAACCCGGCCTGCTCGGCGTCAGCGGATCCGCTGCGCTTGGCGCGGTGCTGTCCATCCAGACCGGGATTGTCGCGGGGTTTGCCCTCGCCCTGCCGCTGGCCGCGCTCGGCGGGGCGGCGCTCTCCGTGGGCCTGCTCCTGCTGCTCGCGGGACCACGCGGCGGCTCGCTCTCGCTGATCCTCGCCGGCATCGCGCTCTCCGCACTTGCCGGAGCCTTGACCTCTCTGGTGCTGAATCTCTCGCCCAACCCATTCGCAGCAGCGGAAATCGTCTTCTGGATGCTCGGCTCGCTCGCCGACCGATCCTTCCTCCATGTCGCGCTGGCACTGCCCTTCATGGCCTTGGGCGCCGCGCTGCTTCTTCCGCTCGGGCGCGGGCTGGACACGCTCACGCTGGGCGAGGATGCCGCCGAAGCGCTCGGCACCCGGCTCGGCCGGCTGCGGCTGATGCTGGTCGCCGGGGTCGCTGCCCTTGTCGGCGCGGCGACGGCCGTGGCCGGGTCCGTCGGTTTCGTCGGTCTCGTCGTCCCGCACCTTCTGCGCGGCGCGGTCGGTGCACGGCCCTCCCGCCTGCTGCTGGCATCGGCACTCGGTGGCGCAGCCATGGTGCTGGCCGCCGACATCGCCGTGCGACTGCTCGTGCCGGAACGCGACCTGAAACTGGGCGTCCTGACCGCCATCGTCGGCGCGCCGCTCTTCCTGCATCTCGTCTACCGGACCCGGCGGGGGGAGCTATGAGCCTGATGTCCCTCGATCGACTGACGGTAAGGCGCGGCGGCTGCCCGGTGGTCGACGCCGTCTCGCTGCAGGTGGAGCCGGGCGAGGTCGTTGGACTCATCGGGCCGAACGGCGCGGGCAAGACATCGCTGATGCGCGCCGCCCTCGGGCTGCTGCCACATGAAGGCCATGCGTCGCTCGCAAAAATGGTGCCCGCCGCACGCGCCAAACATGCCGCCTGGCTGCCGCAGGGTCGGGAAATCGCCTGGCCCGTGTCGGTGGAAACCCTCGTCGCCCTTGGCCGGGTGCCCCATGATGCCCGGGGTGGGCCCGCCGACGGGGAGGCGATAGACCGCGCGCTCAAGCGCATGAACCTCGCCAGCTTCCGCAACCGCACCGCCACCCAACTTTCCGGCGGCGAGCAGGCGCGGGTTCTTCTGGCGCGGGCGCTGGCACAGGAAACACCCCTGTTGCTGGCCGACGAGCCCATCGCCGGACTCGACCCCGCCCATCAGATCGCCACGATGGAGACATTCAACATGCTGGCCGCCGAGGGCCGAAGCGTGGTCGTTTCCCTGCACGATCTGGGGCTGGCGGCGCGGTTCTGCACTCGGCTGGCGATGATGCAATCCGGACGCCTCGTCGCCGAGGGCCGGCCCGCCGACGTTCTCTCGGCAGACCGTCTTGCAACGGTCTTCGGCATCACCGCCTGGCGGCAGGAGACGGAAGCGGGGCTGATGCTGCAGCCGCTCGCCCAGTCAGGAGAGCGCAGATGAAGGTCCGCCACGAGGCGCCATGGCTGATCGCCGACCTCGACGGCCCGCGCAGGGTGTTGAGCTGGGCGATAAACCGCCCCGGTTTCGTCACCGCCGAGAGGATCGTCTTCCGAGAGGTCCGCAACAAGGACCTGCCGGAAGGGCGCGATCCGGTAGTGTGGCTGGCGCAGACCCTTGAAGCCGCTGGCCTGGCGGATGCACCCGCGTTGCTGACTTCCCGGAATGTCGCGTCCTTCGAATTGCATTGCACGGCGCTGGAGGGCGTCACGGTTCATTGCCTGGCCACGGTCGGCCTTTCCAATGCCGAGCGCGTCGGCTACCGGCAGCGCTTCGATCCCGCCAGCTTCGGCACGATCAACATCGCGGTTGATTGCTCCGCCGGTCTGACCGAAGCCGCCCAGATCGAAGCGCTAACCATCGCCACGCAAGCCCGCACGGCGGCGGTGATCGACGCCGGAATGCAATTGCCCGAGGGCCCGGCGACCGGCACCGGAACCGACTGCATCGCCGTTGCGACCCCACCGGGCGAGATCGGTTTCGCCGGGCTGCACACCGCGATTGGCGAAGCCGTCGGCCGGGCCGTCTATGACGCGGTTTTCGCCGGTGCGCGGAACTGGATCGCCACCCGTCCGGACCTTTTGCCCGAACCCGACTGACAAGAGCCTCGCGGGAGAACCCGGCTCCCACACCACGGAGCAGGGCCACGCGGCTATCGGCCTGTTTTCAGATATTTCCCTCGATGCGCTCGACCAGATCGACAAGGATCGTCAAGCCGTAGGGCCAGCGCCCGAAGCCACTCTCGGCATTGATATGGCCGGCCGGGCCGAGATCGACCCATTCCGACCCCCAATAGGCCGCGAGCTGTTTGGTCCGGTCCAGCGAGATGAGCTGGTCATCATGGCTTGCCACCAGCACAGTCGGCCGATCGAGCCGGCTACGCGGAATGATCTCCTCCGCCTCGAAGCGCATCGGCTCGGCGGGGGCAACGAACATGGCGCCCGCGACATTCGGCGGGTTCTCGGCCAGCACGCAGGCGGAAGCCAGCGCCCCCAGCGAATGGCCGATCAGGATCACCGGCTTTTCGCATTCGGTCAGACGCCGATTGATCGCATCGATCCAGTTATGAATATCGCGGATATCCCAGCGGCTCATGGAAATGCGGGAAAAGAGCGGGGTCTTTTCCTCCCACATCGTCTGCCAATGCTCGGCGGAGGAATTCTTGAAACCGGGCACGAGAACGAGATCGTAATTCTCGATATGCCCTTCGAGGGTCTCGATGGCTTCAGGATTTCGGATCGGGCTCATGAATTCCGCAGCTGGTGGCGTTGGCCTTGAAAGGACGCCTCATGGTTTACCCGGCTCATCGGGCAACGCAAGGCTGTTGGCGTCGCGGGCGGCCTGTACGCGCTCGGCGATCACCGCCAACAGTTCTTCGATCGGGTGGGCGCGGGAGCGAGTGCAGGCATGGGCGGGTTTATCGCAGACAAGGCAACGCCGTTTCTGCAAGCCCACATCTCGGCGGGAGAGCGGGGTTCCGTCCGCGGCGTGCACATCCAGGTCCCACAGCCGGCCCAGCGGATGGCTCTCTTCCAACGCAACCATGGCGGATTTGAGCGCATGGGCATCCGCTTCGACCACGTAGAGCGCTTCCGGTCCGGTCTGCAGATCGTCGGCAAATACTTCGGCGAAACGCCAGCCCATGGCCGCGAGCCGGGTCGGGATCGCGATCCGGGCGGCCTCGGCCAGTTCGATGGCGGCCGGGCAGAGCTTGACCGCACCGGGCAGGACGATGGACAGCGTGATCACGGAACACTGATGGTCCGAAAGCGCTGCGTCCCGCCTTGCGACGCGGGCCTCGCGCGCGGCGAGGACCGCTTCCAGATCGGTTGGAAGGCCTTCGAAAAGGGTCATGCCCCACTGCTTTCGAGCCGCGCGAAAAACCAGGTAAGGCCGACGAGATCCGCCGTGCCTCCGGGCGAGAGGTTGCGGGCGATGAGGGCGTCGTCGAGCGCTTCGAGCCGGGCAATGAAATCGGATGCGTTAGCGCCGAGCCCCGCAATCGCCTCCGCTTCGCGGCGGACATACTCCGTCGCCTCCGGCCCGCCACGGGCGATCAGGTTGGTATCGGCATTCTGCGCCAGCAGGGCCGCAAGGGCAGCCAGAAGGCAGCGTTCCTCTCCTGCCCCGTGGGAACGTGCGGCGCGAAAGGCAGCCAGCCCGATTTCGCGGACCGTGGCAAAGCCGGACTCGGCCTCTCCGCGTGCACCGCGTATCCCGTAGCGCCGATAGATATATTCCCCGGCGGTCGTCGCCGTACGGTTGGCCCCGTCGAGGTCCCGCGCGACGATCCCGGCGGCGATAGCGGCCACCTCGCCACACAGGGCGACGGTCTCCAGAGCCGCCCCCTTTGCGGTCAGGCGACCGGCGGCACCGAGGGCAAGGCCGAAGGCGAATATCGCTCCCTTGTGCGTATTCACGCCATCCGTCGCGCGGAACATGGCCGCTTCGGCAATCAGGCCGAGGCGACGCAGTTCTGGCAAGGCCTCCGTCGCCGGCATATCCGCAGAGGCCACACCGGACAGGAAGAATTGCTCGAAGAAGGGCGCGATGGCCGCAGCGCTTGCTTCGAAAGTGGCGACATTCATGTCCGAATGCGCCCCGTTGTTGCGAAGATCCACCAGGCCCGGTTTGGGTGTCAGATGTACCTCGACCAGCAGCGCCTCGTGGACGAGCTGGGAAAGATAACCGGCGCGGGAAACCAGGGGAGCGGCGGCCGTTTGGCCAGTGCCGCGCCCCGTAAGAACCGAGATTTCCCGCGCTAGCAGGCTCATGGCGCGATCTGCCGGACGGTATCGATGATCGTACCATCGCGATAGCGGACATGGCCCACGACATTGTCGAGGAATTCCAGCGGTTCGGGCTTGCCCGAGAGCGAAATCGCCCGCTGGTAGAGATCCCCGATCGGTTTGACGGGCAGACCCGCCGCCTTCAGCCGCTCGGCCACATCGGGCCGGTTCGGGTTCACCGCGATGCCGTGCTCGGTAACGAGTACGCCGACAGTTTCTCCCGGCGTAACCCGGGTGGTTACCTGCTCGACCACGGTCGGGATGCGCGTGCGCAGTAACGGGCCAACCACGATGGACAGGTTCGCCCCCGCGGCGGTGTCCGCGTGCCCGCCAATCGCGCCGCGCACGACACCGTCCGAGCCGGTCAGCACGTTGACGTTGAAATTGAGGTCGATCTCCAGCGCCGAGAGGATCACCATGTCCAGCCGGTCAACCGTGGCACCCTTGGAGAGCGGCGAAGCATAAAACTGGGTGGAGATCTCCATATGCGAGGCGTTTGCCTGCAGGGATCGGGCGGCGACGGCATCGAAGCTCTGGGTGTCGACCAGCGTGCCGATCAACCCTTTCTCGTGCAGGTCCACCATGCCGCCGGTCTGCCCGCCAAGCGCCCATCCGGCCTTGATTCCCTTGGCCCGCATCCGGTGTTCGAGAAAGCGCGATGTCGCGGTGGAGGAGCCGCCCGTCCCGGTCTGCATCGAGAAGCCGTCCTCGAAGTAACCGGCATGTTCCATCACCTCGGCGCAGAGCTTGGCAATAAGAAGCTCGCGCGGGTTGGTGGTGGCGCGGGCCGCACCGACGGAGATCTTGGCCGGGTCGCCCACTTCCTCGACCTGCACGATCCAGTCGACCTGATCCTGCCGGATCGAAGCCGGGTTGTTCGGGAAGGGTACGATCTCCTCGGTGAGCATGACGACCTTGTCGGCATACATCGCGTCCACCATCGCGTAGCCAAGCGAGCCGCACCAACTGCGCCCGGACACGCCATTGGCATTGCCGAACGGGTCGCAGGCGGAGACGCCGAGAAAGGCAACGTCGATCTCGATCTCGCCCTGCTCGATCAGCGCCACGCGGCCGCCATGGGAGTGGAAGGTGACGGGTTCGTCCATGAGGCCGTTGGAAATGGCCTCGCCCAGCTTGCCGCGCAGGCCGGAAGTGAAGAGCTTGCGGATCACGCCGGACTGGATATTCGGGATGATGGCCGCGTTGATGCCAAGCAGCGAGCTGGGCGCCAGCGTGAGGTCCTTGAACCCCATCCGCGCCAGCGTCTCGACCACCAGGTTGATCACCTTGTCGCCCTCGCGGAAGGCGTGGTGGAAGGAGACGGTCATGCCATCCTTCAGCCCGGTCCGGCGAATAGCTTCCTCAAGGTCAGGGAGGATCTTGCGGTCGCCATTGGCCTCGGGCCCGGTGGCAAAGGGGATCTTCGCGTTGAAGCCTGCGAAGGGGGCGAGCCCTGCGACCTGCGGGTTGCGATCAGATGCCATGTCTCTCACTCCTTGCGCAGGCCGGAGGCTGCGGCGCGGTCCAGCACGCGGCGGGCATTGTCCACCACGGGGCCGTCGATCATCTTGCCGCCCATGGCGATCACGCCGAGGCCCTGTTTCTCGGCCTTCTCGGCAGCGGCGACGACGCGTCTGGCGTAGTCCATCTCCTCCTGCGTCGGCGCGTAGGCATTGTGGAGCAATTCGATCTGACGCGGGTTGATCAGCGATTTGCCGTTGAAGCCGAGCCTTTTGATCAGGTCCACCTCCTTGAGGAAGCCTTCCTCGTCATCGAGATCGGAGAAGACAACGTCGTAGCAGTCGATCTTGGCGGCGCGGGCAGCGTGGAGGACGGCGCAGCGGGCATAGAAAAGCTCCGTTCCGTCGCCGCGCTGCGTCTGCATGTCCATCACGTAATCGAAACCTGCCAGCGCGATGCCGGTGATGCGCGGGCTGGCCTGCGCGATGGCGAGCGCATTGACGACACCCGAGGCGCTCTCGATGGCGGCCATCAGGTGGGTGGAGCCAACTTCCCGGCCGCAGTCGCGTTCGATCCGCTCGACCGCTGCTTCCAGTTCGCGAACCTGTTCAGGCGTATCCGTCTTGGGCAGGCGGATCGTGTCGGCGCCGCCGCGAATGGCGGCCTGCAGATCGTCATGGCCAAAGGGTGTGTCCAGCGGGTTGATCCGCACAACGCGCTCGATGCCGTCATAGAGCGGCTGTTGCAGAGCGTGGAAGACGAGCAGCCGCGCGGCGTCCTTCTCGCGCAGCGACACGGCGTCTTCTAGGTCGAACATCACCGAGTCGGGTTTGAAGACGAAAGCGGTGGACAGGCTCGCAGCCGAGGAGCCCGGCACGAAGAGCATGGAACGGCGAAGTCTCATTTCAGCGCCTCCCAGTCGAGCGTCGTCTCGCCCGCCGCGCGCATCACGGCGGCCTGAACGCGGGCGCGGATGGTGCAATCGAGCGCGCCTTTGTCCTGGATGATCAGCGTGCCGGTGGTCACGCCGAGATGGTCCAGAACCTCCTCCACGGTGGCGCGGATCTGCTTGCCGAACTGGTGCAGGACCTCGCTCTCGATCACGATCTCAAGCGGATCGTCCGAGGGCGTGATGCGGATGAAGAGATCGCTGGACTCGAGCGTCCCGGCCAGCGCCTCCTGTTTGAGCAACATTTTGCATTCCTCTCCGTTTGGCCCACGCCGCGAGCGGGCCGGTATCCTGTCACCCCTGTTGCGCGACAAGGGCTACGTATTTCGTCTTCAACAGCTCGAAGGTCGCGGGCGGCACAAGGTTGCGAATGCTGTCAAGGTCGCCCTCGTAGAGATGCCTGCGCACTTCGGATGCCGAAATGGCGGTGCCATTGAACTCGGTTCGGGGTATTTCCACGACTTTGATCGCCGGCCCGCTGCCGCGCACCTCGTCCTGCAGCCAGACCATCATGTCGCTATTGTACTTGTTCGTCGTCGGGCAGAAGGGCTCCGTGCCGACGAAACGATGCGTGATACCAAGCGCGGGCGCGATATGGTTGCGGAACATCAGCAGATCCACAGCTGTGTGGCATTTGCCGACGATCCCCTGATCCTTGAGGAAATAGCAGGAGAAGGTCGCGCGGCTAACCATGTATTGCGAGCCGGGATGCAGGGTCAGGTTGGGGATGCCCAGGATGTTTTCCTCGGCCAGGTAGTAGCGATCCTGGTAGGAAAACAGCGAAACATCCTCGCGCACCATGAACAGGTGCAGCCAGTCGCACGCCTTCGCCGCCTGCTCGACAAGGTAGCGGTGGCCATAAGTGAACGGGTTGGCGTTCGCCACGACGCAGCCGATTTTCTCGCCCTCTACACGGTGCTTCTGCAATTGCTTGCAGTAGGATTTGATGCCGATCGGCGTGTTCTCCATCAGCACCACGGTGTCGGGCATTTCCACAAGGTCGTAGAAACCGCAGCCGCGAAAGAATTCGGCGTTCTTCGGCTCCGTATAGACGAAAAGCGTGGCATATCCGTGGCTGTGGGCGAGATAGGTGATTTCGCTCACCAGCGTCAGCGAAAGCGCCGTGCCGCGATATTCCGGAAGGATTGCAACACCCTTGATGACGTTCTGCTGCAGGCCCGCGCAGGCAACGAGCCGATCGCGGTCACGGCAGACGACGAAGGTTTCGATCCCCTGTTCGTAGAGCAGATCGCAAGCGCCCAGCAGCTTCTTGATCTCGCGGCGCTCGGCATCTTCGTGATCCGGCTCGACGGTATAGAAATCGAGGTCTTCCATGGCGACCAGGGTCCGATCTGGTGCGGTGACGCCGAGAGCTGCCGCCGCTTTTGGCGAAGGCCGGTCTCTCGCTACGTCAAGCGGTATTGCCCGCGTGGCGCCCGGAGAAAACCGACAATGTTGCAGCCCTGCCCGGCGGTCAGTGCATGTTATCCGGGCAGGGCGCTGGTTCAGATCTCCATTTCGGCCACGAGGGCGGCAAAGGAGGCGCCGTGCATGTCACGGTCCAGTCGCGTGCCCTGAATCTGGGGCCTCGGGATCGAGAACTTGACCACGTTGAGGCTGTCGATGTCGAAACGCTTAAGCAGCGTCGCATCGGCTTGCAAAAGCTTCACCACGGCCTCCGTCTTCAGCCCTTCGGAGACGCGCCGGAACATCTCCGGGGTACCGCAGAAGATGTCGATGGTCAGCCAGAACGGCCCTGCATTCTTGGAGCGGACCTTGGGAACGATATCGCCGAGCCTGCTCATGCGCCGATCTCCACGGTCTCAAGGGAAAAGGCCTCCCACGGGTCCGCAAGCTCCAGCACGTGGTTGAGGCAGAACTCGTAGACCATGCCGCGGTTCATCTCCGGCGGCGAGAAGGGGAAGGCAAAGGTCGGCATCTCCTCCTGTTCCGTCAGCGGGTGATGGAGCAGGTAGGGGTTGAGGATCTTGGCCACCTCGCGGGCCATCGCCTCGGTATCGGCGGTGACAATGCCGAGCACGCCGACCTCGCTGCCGATCTGCGCCTTGGCATCGAGGGGGCCGAGTGTGGCATCGGCCCCGATCAGGCGCAGCTCCAGCGAGAAGCCGTCCCCTGCCCTTTCTCGCACCTTGGCGCTGCACTTGGTCTCGATGTCATCGCACCACGCGCGGATATTCTCGACGTAACGGTGGTCCCGCACCAAGGCGAGCGAGACAACCTGGTAGCCCGCCTTGCGCGCGCCTTCGAGCTTCACCGTGTAGCGCTCCGAGGGCACCCATTTCGAGCCCGTCACGCGCACGCGGCGGTCGTCGAGCGCTGTATACGTGGCCTCGGTCACGTCGAGATGCCCGCCCGGCTCGTAAAGGACATACGGGTCAGAATTCTCGTAGAGCATGTGGGCGGAGACGGTGTGGGGCGTGGCCCGCGCCTCCGCCCCCATCGGAGTCATGGTGAAACCTTCCGCGTCGAACTCGATCAGGATCGTGCCCGAATTGGGCGAGGTCGTCGCCAGCGCCCCGCACTCGCCGATCTTGGCGCCATGCCAGGCCCCGCCGGGGTGGCAGCCGCGCGACAGAGGCAGCGCCGAGATGATCGCGGTATCCGTGGTCCGCCCGGCGATGACGATATCGGCGCCGGTCTCCAGCGCGCCCTGGATATGTTCGGCCCCGGCAAGAGCGACGATATTGGTGCATTCGTCGATCAGCTCGGGCGAAATCTCGGGCGCCGGCACCAGCGGCGTCACCTTGCCCGCGCCCAGCGCATGGGCGATCCGCGACGCTGGCTGGCCGGACTTCAGCACCGCCACCTTGAGCGTCTCGCCCGTTTCGGCGGCGATTTCGCGGGTGATGTCGAGCAGCCAGTCCACGGCGCTGTCGGCACCACAGGTGCCGGCGGTACCGATCAACAGCGGCACGCCGGCTTCACGGCGGGCAGCCATCAGCTCTCGCCATTCGGCCTTGGTCGAATTGGCGGAATATTTCGAGGTCCCGGTTCCAAGGTAATGGGGCCCACTATCCGTGGACCCCCCGTCGATGGCAATGATATCGGGTTTCTCGGTGATACCCCGGGCGAGCGCGTCACGGTCGTAACCGAGACCCAGCGCGCCCGAGGGGATGAGAACCTTGACCATCAATCGGTAATCCTCTGCGGCTTCTTCAGGACCTTGCGCAGGAACATCGGCGCGACGAAGCCCGCAACCGCCACGAGCCAGAGGCCAATGGAGATGGGGGAGGAGAAGAGATAGCCGATCTCCCCATCCGAGAGCACCATGGCCCGGCGCAGCGCGTCCTCCATGTGGCCGCCCAGAAGGATACCGAGGATGATCGGCACCGTGGGCACGTCAAGCTTGCGCAGCACGAAGCCGAGCGCACCGAAGGCTACCATGAGCAGCAGGTCGAAATAGCTGCCCGAGAGCGAGTAGATGCCGACGAAGGAGACCATCGTCACGCCCGGCAGCAGCACCCATGGCGGAACCATCAGGATCTTCACGAAGACCTTCACCATCGGCACGTTCATCAGCAGAAGCACGACGTTGGCGATCAGCAGCGAGGCGATAAGGCCCCAGACCACTTCCGGCCGCTCGGTGAAGAGCGTCGGACCCGGCGTGATGTTGAGCGTCATCAGCAGCGCCAGCAGGACGGCGGTGGTCCCGGAACCCGGAACACCAAGCGTTAGCATCGGCACCAGTGCACCACCGGCGGCCGCGTTGTTGCCTGCCTCGGGGGCTGCGACCCCCTTGGGGACACCGGTTCCGAACTTGCCTTCCTCGCCGGCAATGCTCTTCTCGGTCATGTAGCTGAGGAAGGAGCCGAGCGAGGCACCGGCACCGGGCAGAACGCCGGCGATAAAGCCGATGAGCGAGCAGCGCAGCATGGTCCATTTCGTCTCGACGATGTCCTTCCATGGGATCGTCACCTTATCCAGCTTGACTCCGATGGAGGTGTTCTTGCCGTGGCTCTCGATGAAGAAGAACACTTCGGCAATGGCGAAGAGACCGACGATGGCGACAAGGAAGTCCACGCCGTCATAGAGGTGCAGGTTGCCCCCCGTGAGGCGCGGCAGGCCGGAGTTGTTGTCCACACCGATCATGGCGATACCGAGACCGATACAGGAGGCGATGGCGGCCTTGGCCTGGTTGTTGGAGGACATGCCGCCAAGGGTGGCGAAAGCCAGCATGTAAAGGGCGAAATACTCGGCAGGACCGAAGACGAAGGCCACGCGAGCCAGCAGTGGCGCCAGCACAATGAGCCCAAGCGTGGCGAGGAAGGCACCGACGAAGGAGGCGACGCCGGAAAGCACCAGCGCGTCACCGGCGCGACCGGCCTTTGCCATTGGGTAGCCGTCGAGCGTGGTCATCAGCGCCGGTTCGTCGCCGGGAATGTTGAGCAAAATCGAAGAGATACGACCACCATACATGGCGCCGTAATAAACCGCGGTCATCAGGACCAGCGCGGAGGTCGCGTCGAGCCCCACGGTGAAGGTGATCGGGATGAGGATCGCGACGCCGTTCGAGGGCCCGAGGCCCGGCAGGGCGCCGACAATCGTGCCGATGAAACAGCCGATCACGGCCAGCATCAGCGTGAAAGGCGAGAGAGCGACGCCAAAACCCATCGCGAGATTTGAAAGAATGTCCATGGCGCGCCCCTCAGCCCAGCATCGATTTCGGTACCGCGACGAGGCCGAGGCCGAGCGCGTATTTGAAGATCAGGAACAGCCCGAGTGAAAGACCGATACCGGCCAGCACGGCCTTTACGGGTTTTGGCTGAATCTGGTAGGACAGGAACCCCGCGGCGATCGCCGTCGGCAGCAGGAAACCCAGCGGCTTGAGTGCATAGGCATAGCCTATGAGGACGATCACCGAGAGAGCCAGCGCCCCCAGCGTGGCAAGCTCGGGCCATTCGGGGTCCGGGTCGGGCCGGATGGCGATGACCATGCCACACAGGGCAGCCACGGAGCCGATGATGATGGGGAAGGTGCGCGGGCCGACGGGGTCGGCCATGAAACCGGTCTGGATCTGTGTGGCGCTGGCGATATACGCCAGCGCCACCAAGGTCGCGACCGCACCGAAGATACGGTCAGAGGCCATTACTGGATGACCCCCAGTTGCTTGGAAAGTGTGTTCACGTCGGCAACGACCTGATCGACATAGTTCTGGAAGTCGGCGCCGACCTTGGTGAACTCGGCCAGACCGTTGGCTTCCATAGCCGCTTTCCACTCGTCGCTATCGGCGACCTGCTTCAGCTTCTCGGCCCACATGTCGAAGGTCTCGTCGGAAACGCCCTTCGGGATGTAGAGGCCGCGCCAGTTCACCGCGACCACGTCGACACCCTGCTCCTTGGCGGTCGGGATGTCATCGAAGCCCGGCACGCGCTCTTCGGTCAGAACCGCCAGTACGCGCACATCGCCCGACTTCAGGAAGCCCACGACCTCGGACATGTCGCCTGTCATTGCCTTGGTGAAGCCACCCACGGTCTGGGTGATGGCGTCGCCGCCATTGTTGGTCGAGATGTACTTGACCTTGGTCACGTCCTCAACACCAGCCTTCTGGAACACCATCAGCGGCTTGAGGTGATCGAAGCCACCCACCGCGGAGCCACCGGCGAAGGAAACCGAGGTCGGATCCGCCTTGGCGGCTTCGATGAGTTCGTTGAGGTTCTGGAACTCGCTGTCCTTGCCGACAACGATCACGCCCGGGTCGGCGCCGATCGAGCCAACCCAGCGGACCTGGTCAGCGGTCATGCCGGCATAGGCGTTCTGGGCCAGACGCGTGGTGGTCGCCGAGGACGCGGCGATGATCAGCTCGGCGTCGTCATTGCGCTCGGCCACGACGTGGGCATAGGCAAGACCGCCACCGGCGCCGGCCATGTTCGTCACCTGGATCGGCTTGTCCACGGCGCCGATGTCGAACATGATCTTGCCGATCTGGCGGCAGGTGAAGTCCCAGCCGCCGCCGGGGTTGGCAGGCGCGATACATTCGGCGGCGAGCGCCGAGGTTGCTGTCAGGGCAAAAGTTGCACCGGCAAACAGGATGGATTTCGGATTCATGGATAGACCTCCCTTGGAATCGTTCTGGCCGACGGCCATCGGAATCGATTGTTGAAGCCAAAACCTGACACCATCCTGTCACTGTGCAAACTTTGCTCAAATTTTTAGCGGGCAAACGCCGGCGCCGGGCAGTGGCAGGGCTATTCCCGCACCACGGCGTCCAGCCACGCCTTGGAGAAGGAGGCACGCTTTAAGTCGTCGAGATAGACCAGCAGCCCCGGACCGATCCTTATCGGGCGCAGCGAAGGAGTCTCGTCGCTCGCGCGCGGATTGACGGTGGCAAAGGGGTAATAATCGGGTGGATCTCCGCTCCAGGCCGCCTCCAGAAGGAAATCGACAAAAGCACCACCGAGCCCCGGGCTCCTGGAGCTTGCCGGGATGAGGGCGGTACGGTGCATGACCGTCACGAAATCCTCCGGCATGACGATCTCGATGGCCTCGCCCGCTGCCTGTCGCGGCTCGGCATAGGAGCCCAGCGCGTTATAGGCGAAGGCAAGCTTTCCCGACGCTACATCGCTGATCATCTCTGCGGAACAGCAATAGAGATGGGTGCCGAGCCCGCCCATGACCTCCATCAGGCGCCAGAATATCTCGGACGTGCGTGCGTCCTGCGTCGCAAACAGGTAGCCTGCACCGCTGCTGCGAATGTCGTAGGTGCCGATCCGGCCTCGAAAACGCTCCGGATGTTCGCGCAGCAGCGTGATCAGGTCCTGCCGGTTGCGGGGCCGCGCCAGCCCCTCGAACGCCGCCGGGGAGACGACCAGCGTCGCCGCTTCCTGCGTGAAGGCAAAGACCTGATCGCGCCAATTGGCCCAATCTGGCAGCCGGGACGTGGCCGTGGAGACGTGGCTCCGTGCCATCCCGTCATTGGCCAGCTTGGTCTGCAGATCCATCGCGGAAGACAGGGCGACATCGAAGGCCTGCCCTTCGCTCATGAGGGCGTTCATCATCTCGGTGGAACTGGCCACGGTATAGTCGATTGTGGTGCCCGGGTTGCTTTCCTGAAACGCACGCAGCATCGGCTCGAAGATCTCGATATCGGTGGTCGACAGGATCCGCAGCACCGGGCTGCCCGGCGCGGCCTCGTAGATGACATGCGCTTCGCTCTCGAAGGCGCGGGCGGCGGTGCCCAGCGTGATCAGGGTGATCAGGACAGGGGCAAGACGAGCGAGACGCATGCGCCAACTCCTTCCGGGTTCTGTTCGAGTTCAAGCCGACCGCCATGCGCCTGGGCAACCTCGTCGGCAATGGTCAGCCCGAGGCCGGAGCCGACCGTGCCCTGCGAATTGCTGCCCCGCGCGAAACGTCGGGTCAGCCGCTTGCCGGCCCCTTTGGGAAAGCCCGCTCCCTGGTCGCTGACTTGGATATGACAGGCGCCGTCCTCGGCCCACATGTCCACGGCGATATCGCTCTCCGCGGGGGAATACTTGACGGCATTGTCCAGCAGGTTGCCGAGAGCGTTCTGGATTAGGATCGGGTCGCCCGTCACCCGCAGATCGGTCGGGGCGACGACGGTGATCGCAATGTCCTTCAAACCGGCCACCGGCTGCAGGCGGCGCACGGTTTCGGCGATCAGGTCGCTCGGCCGGAGCGGCACATGTTCGAGCTGGTCCGTGCGGAAGGTGACCATCGCGTGATCCAGAAGCTGGCCGGCGGCACGGGAGCTTTCGTCCAGCGCATGGATCATGTCGTTGAGCGAGGCGCGGTTCTCTGGCTTGTCCATGCGGTTCAGCGCGATCTCGGCCTGCGCACGCACGGTCGCAAGCGGCGTGCGGACACGGTGGGCCGCTTCGGCCATGAAATCTTCGGAGCGTGTGAGCGTGATCTGCAAGCGGCCGATGAGCCGGTTGAGCGCCTCGACCAATGGCGCCATTTCCCGCGGCACCTCGGCCACGACCGGACGCAGGTCCTGCGGCCCCCGGCGCGAAACGGAAGCAGCGAGCCGTTCCAGCGGATCGATGGCAGACTGCGCCACGGCCACGGCCAGCGCACCCGCGACGGCGAAGAAGCCGATCCCGAGATAGACCGCGTTGCGCCAGATCTCCTGCAGCGTCTCTTGCGCGCCACCCCGGGTCTGCGCAACGGAGACGGTGACATGGATCGGGCGCTGCCCGCGCGCCAGGAGCCGCGATGCCGTGGCCATGCGCACGCTCTCGCCCAGGAAATCCACCGTATCGTAGCTGCGCCCGCGCTCATTGGCCTGAAGAGCCGACCTGGGCAGATCCTCGTAGCCTGTCAGATGCGCGCCATCGACCGTGACCCTGTAGAACACCCGGTCATCGGAGACATTGCCGAGCATCGCCATCGCGGCATAGGGAATGTCGATGCTGATCTCGCCATCCAGAACTGTGGCGGATTCGAGAATGGAAGTTACGGAGGCATCGAGGATATTGTCCTGGCTGACCTGCGCGACCTTCTCGGCAAAGTTCAGCACGATGACAAAAAGCAGCCCCGCCAGCAGTGCCGAAGACAGCAGAAGCCGAAACGTGAGGCGGCGGCGGATCGAGCCGGTGATGACGGCCTTGTCGCTCATTCCACCTGCAGCCGGTAGCCGAGCCCGCGCACGGTGACGATGGAAACCGGCGAGCCGTCGAGATGCTTGCGCAGGCGGCCGACATAGACCTCGATCGCGTTCTCGGAGACCTCCTCCTCGTAGGAAAACAGCCGGTCCACGAGTTTCGCCTTGCTCAGGATCTGGTCCTGCGCGCCGAGAAACAGCTCCAGCAGGCGCAGTTCCTTGGCCCGAAGCGTGGTGGTGCGGTCGCCCACCTTGAGCGTGCCGGCCTGTGGATCGAAGGTGAGATTGCCGATATGGCGCTGGTTGGTACCGCTGCCGCCCCGCCGCCGCAACACCGCCCGACAGCGCGCCTCCAGTTCGGAGAAATCGAAGGGCTTGGTCAGGTAGTCATCGGCGCCGAGATCGAGCACCGTCACCCGGTCCGAGACCTCGGAACGCGCGGTTAGTACTATGACCGGGGTTTCGTCCTGCAATCGGCGCTGCTCTTCGAGGAAATCCCGCCCGTCGCCATCGGGCAGCATGATATCGAGCAGGATCAGGTCATATTCCGTGGTGGCAATAAAGTCCTTGCCCGAGGCAATATCCGGGCCGTGATCGACGACATGCCCATCCAGCGTGAGGCGCTCCGTTACGGCGGAGGCCAGCTTGGCATTGTCCTCGATCAGCAGGAATCGCACCCGAATTCTCCTCCAAAGCGCAGATCCGGCCCGGTTGGGGTCGATCCGCTGCGATGCTAATGCAAGCGCGCGCGGTGATCCATCGACGAAAAGAGCCGGCAACGCGCAGCTGCCGGCTCCTTTCGAAACTTCGGACCTTGCGTCAGCCCTTCATCCAGCCGAGGCCCTCATCCGTCGTGCCACGCGGCTTGTATTCGGCGCCAAGCGGGGCGTCATAGCCGAGGCTCGCGATATGGGCGAAGATGTGGTCGTAATTCACCTCGCCGCAATCGGGCTCGGTGCGCTCGGGCACGCTGGCGAACTGGATATGGCCGATCACCGGCAGACGGTCCGTGAGGCGCCGGGTCAGGTCACCCTCCATGATCTGAAGGTGGTAGCAGTCGAACATCAGCTTGATATTCGGCGCGCCGACTTCCTTGATGATCTCCACCGCCTGCGCGGAGGTGCCGAGGAAATAGCCCGGCGCGTCATGATGGTTGAGCGGCTCGATCAGGATGGTCTTGCCGAGCTTCGCCGCCTGTTCGCAGGCATAGCGCAAGTTGGCGACGAAGGTCGCGTGCGCTTCCGGGCCTTTGGCGAAACCGGCCATGACATGGACATTCGGCGTACCGATTACCTCGGCATAGGCGAGCGCCTGATCGATGGCCGCCTTGGCCTCAGCCTCGCGGCCGGGCAGCGCGCAGAGCCCGTTTTCGCCGGGATTGCCGCGCACGGTGTTGAGGCCGAGCATGGTCAGCCCGGTCTCCTTGAGTGCGGCGGCCACGTCTTCGGCGGGCGTCTCGAAGGGCCAGTGACACTCGACTGCGTCGAAACCGGCGGCCTTGGCGGCGCGAACGGCATCGGGGAGGGAAAGCTCGGTCCACAGGAAGCCGAGATTGGCGGAAAACTTGGTCATATCAGTCGTCCCATTCGACATTGAACTTGGTCACGAGGCCCTGGATCTGCGCCTCGTTCAGCATTTTCGGAGAGAGCCCGCGCGTGAGGATGGCGAGCTTCGAGGTCTCCTCAAGCTCTTCCATCGCGTAGCAGGCGGCCTCGAGGTCCTTGCCGGCCACGACGGGGCCGTGATTGGCCAGCACCACGGCGGAGCGCTTGCCCGCCAGCCCGCGGATCGCTTCGCCCATCGCCGGATCACCCGGCATGAAATAAGGCAGCAGCTTCACCTTGCCGAGCTTCATGATGCCATAGGCCGTGAGCGGTGGGATCATGTCCTCGGGGTCGGTGTCGGGCAGCATCGAGAGCGCGACCGAGTGGGTGGAGTGCAGGTGCACCACCGCGCCGGTCTGCGCGGGCCGGGTCTCGTAGAAGGCCGCGTGCAAGGCGACCTCCTTGGTCGGTGCGTCGCCGTCGATATGGGCGCGGGCCTCGTCCAGAACCGAGAGCCGTGCCGGGTCGAGACGGCCGAAGCAACTGCCGGTGGGGGTCACCAGCAGCCGCCCGTCTTCCAGCCGCGCCGAAATGTTGCCGCTGGCGCCGGGGGTCAGCCCCCGGTCGTAGAGCGACTTGGCAAAGAGACAAACCTGCTCGCGCAGGCGGGCCTCGGCGCTCACGAGATCTGCTCCAGCTTCTCGAACGCGTTGGTGAAGAAGGTAACCGCGCCAAAATTGCCGGATTTCAGCGTCATGGCGATCTGCGTGTCGCCCGAGCGGCACCATGTCCACGGCACGCCGGGGGCGATTTCCGCGTCGATCTCCATCGCCGTGACGCCGAGCGCCTTGGTCACCGCGCCCGAGGTTTCGCCACCGGCGACGACGAAGCGGCGCACACCTTGAGCCAGAGCGTCCTGCGCCAGTTGCGCCAGCGCGGATTCCACCAGTTCACCGGCCTCGGCGACACCCAGTTCGGCCTGAACCTTGGCGACGTCTTCCGGCTCGGCGGTGGCATAGATGATCTTGGGCGTTTCCGGATCCTGCGCAGCCAGCCAGTCGCGCGCGGCCTGCGGGCCATTGGCGGCCAGGTCCAGCGGGTCAAGCTTGTAACCTGCCGCCTTGGGCAGGTAATCGGCCACCTGCGCGCGCGTCATCGCCGAACAGGAGCCGGAGAAGACGATGGATCCCTTGCCCACCTGCGGCGCGGATTCGCGCTTGGCAGCTTCGGTGATGGAGCCTTCGCGCAGGTAGATGCCGGGCAGCGGCATGGCGACGGCGGAACCGCCGGTCATCAGCTTCATGTCGTGGCAGGCCTCGGCAATGATGCCGAGATCCTCGTCGGCCACCGCGTCGACGACGACATGCGCCACGCCCTGGGCCTTCAGCTCGTCGAGCCGCGCCTTCAGCGCCTCCGGGCCGCGCGCCACGGTCAGGCGGTTGGCGAGCCCCACCTTGCCCGTCACTTGCGGCTCGATCAACCGCATCAGGTTGCTGTCGCGCATCGGCGTCAGCGGGTGGTCTTTCATCGGGCTCTCCGCCAGCGGCAGCTCACCGACAAACAGGTTGCCCATGAAAATCGCGCGGCCGTTTTCGGGGAAGGCCGGGCAATAGATCGTCTGCTCCGCCCCGATCTCGGCCATCAGCGCCTCGGCCACAGGGCCGATATTGCCCTCTGCCGTGCTGTCGAAGGTCGAGCAATATTTCCAGAAGAACCGCTCCGCGCCCGCACGGCGCAGCCAGTCCAGCGCGGCGCGGGTCTCGGCCACGGCCTCGGCCACCGGCACGGTCCGGCATTTCAGCGCGATCACCTCGAAGGCGGCGACATCCGCGTCTTCCGGCGCCTCCTCCGGCACGCCCATTCTGAGCGACACTTTCACGCCGGAGCGCGCAAGCAGCCCCGCAAGGTCCGTCGCACCGGTGAAATCATCGGCAATACATCCAAGAACCACGCCCATCGTGCTCTCCATCCCTTCCGTTTGGAACCATCCGGGCCGGAAGCGCTCCGGCCCGGCATGGTCAATCAGTCTTCAACGCCCGGCAGCTTCACGCCGGCTTTCTTCGCCAACAGCTTTGCCACGGCGGCATCGTCCTCGCGGCCCATCCCGGCGGCGCTCGCTTCCTTGAAAAGCGCCAGCGCGGTGTCCGAGAGCGGTGTCGGACAGCCGTCACCGGCCTCCGAGACCACAATACCCAGATCCTTCACGAAGATGTCGACAGCGGAATGGGGCGTGTAGTCGCCATTGACCACATGCGCACCGCGATTCTCGAACATCCAGGAGTTGCCGGCCGAGCCGGTGATCACTTCGTAAAGCGTTCCCAGATCGACGCCCATCTTGGCGCCGAGCGTCATCGCCTCGGCCATGGCGGCAATATGAACGCCGGCCAGAAGCTGGTTGATCATCTTCACCCGGCTGCCTGCGCCGCAGGTGTCGCCCAGACGGTAGATACGACCCGACATCGCCTCCAGCGCCGGCATCACGCCGTCCAACACGGCATCCGGCCCCGAGGCCATCAGCGTCGTCTCGCCACTGGCGGCCTTGCCCGAACCGCCCGAAGTCGGCGCGTCGATCGCCTTCATGCCGGCGGCTTCGAGGCGAGCACAGATGTCGCTCATCGCGCTCGGCGGCATGGTCACGCATATTACGAAGGTCGTGCCCGGCTTCGCGGCCGCGACGGCCCCGTTCTCACCGAAAAGAACCGTCTCGGTCTGCGCCGCGTTCACGACGAAAACCATGACGAGATCCGCCTCCGCCGCGCCCTCGGCCGGGGTCGCGGCACGCCGGCCGCCCTCTGCCACGAATTTCGCCAGCGCCTCTTCGCGGATATCGACAGCGACGGTCGGAAAACCCTCGCGCAAGAGCGAGACAGCGGCTCCCCAGCCGATCGAGCCGAGCCCGATCACGCAGGCATTCAGTTTTGTGGACATTGCATTCCTCCTGGATTCCGGGCGCAGGCCCGTAACGCCCCGGACCGCGCCGCGGCCCGTTTGAACGACCTGCATTGGCGCCTCCGCAGCGTTTCGGCGATCTTCGTTGGATGTCGCCTTGGTATCGATACCGGTACCGATACCTTGACGCTGGACCGACTGTCAAGATTCAAGTATCTGTCAACAAAGACTGTCGCGACGGCCCCTGCCGGAGCGCGCTGGCGGGAGGCGAAAACAAGAGCAAATGGCTGGCAAAAGGCTGACCCTGGCAGATGTCGCACGGGCTGCGGGCGTCTCCAAGATGACCGCCTCGCGCGCGCTGCGCGATGCCGGAGACGTTTCGCGCGAGAGCGTCGAGAAAGTGCAGCGCGCCGCGCGCGAGATCGGCTATATCGGTAACCCGATCGCCATGTCGCTGTCGAGCCAGCGGACCAACCTCGTTGGCGTGGTTGTCCCGAGCGCCTCCAATATCGTCTTCGCCGAGGTTCTCGCCGGCATTACTGAAGCGCTGTCCGACAGCGGGTTCCAGCCGGTGATCGGTGTGACCGATTACGATCTGGACCGAGAGGCCGAGACGATCCGGAGCATGTTGTCTTGGCGGCCCGCCGGGCTGATCGTGACCGGGCTCGACCAGCCCGAAGCGGCGCGGCGTCTGCTCGAACATGCTGGTCTGCCGGTGGTCCAGATCATGGATACCGACGGCACGCCAACCGATGGCTGCGTCGGCATCGCCCAGACCGACGCCGGCGCCGCTATGGGACGGGCGCTGTTGGAACAGGGCCGGCGCCGCATCGGCTATATCGGCTGCGACCTGGCCGGTGACACACGGGCCACCAAGCGCTGGCTGGGGTTCGAAGCCGCTCTGGCCGAAGCGGGCGTACCGCTGGCCGGTACGCTGGTTGCGGACCGGTCATCTTCCATCGCTGCCGGACGCCAGTTGACCGCCGAGTTTCTGTCGCAACATACCAATATCGACTGCATCTACTATTCCAACGATGACATTGCCGTCGGCGGACTGTTTCACTGTCTCCATGCGGGGATACCGGTTCCCGAGGAGATCCTGCTGACAGGGTTCAACGGCCTGGACCTGGTTGAGGCGCTGCCGGTTCCCATCGCAACGACGATCACGCCGCGCCATGAGATCGGCTTCAAGGCGGCGGAACTTATCCTCGCGGCAGCCGAGCGACGCAGCACCCGCGTGGATACGCGGATCGAGCTTCCCACGCGGATCGAAATGGCGGCGGGCTTTCACTAACGGCGAGCAAGGCGTTTCGCGCGGGGTTACGGCGTTTTCTTCAGCTGCACGGACGTATTGTCCTCGGCATAGCGTCGGAGCTGCGCGACATCATTGATAGTGGCGAAGGTTCCGGAGATCCGCACACCCACGGAGCGCAGGCGCGTGAAGGCGCGGGACAGGGTTTCAGGCTTCATGCCCAGCCGCCCGGCAATCAGGGACTTGTCATACGGAAGGGCCACGATGGCGCTTTCGGCGTGAGGATCGCAGAATTCGAGCAGGAACCGGGCGGTACGCTCCGCGCCCGTCTGGGCCTTGAGCTGTTCGAGCTGCGACACGAGCGTGTGCAGGTGAACGAAACTCGAGGCGAGGATCGTCTCGGCAATCTCGGGGTCGCTGCGCATCAGCTCACGCAAGGCGCAGATCGGGATCTCGACGATTTCGCAAGCCGTGACGGCCTCGGCCGACACCGGGTAGTCGCTGCCGCGAAACGCGACAGCCTCGCCGAAGCTCTCGCCCCTGGAGAAGACATGCACCACCGTTTCATCGCCGCCCTGCGTGATACGGAAGAGCTTCACCCAACCTTCAACGATGATATGAACCGCATGCGCCAGCTCCCCTTGCAGGAAGAGATATTGCCCCCTGTCGAACACCCGCCAGTTCGACCGATCCAGGATTCCCGCCGCGGCCTTATCCGGAAAACCCTTCAATAACAGAGAGTTGCGCGCAATTCTCTTGCGGTCTTCGTCCTGCATCCACCCTTCCCCGTACGGATCGCGCGGCACGCATGCCACCGCTCCAGTTTCCTCCGAGCCTTGTGGTGCCATGGTTCCGGGGAAGTTTCCAGTGACGGTGAAGATTTCGGCGGGAAACGTCACGTATGTCCGGCCTTCCCTGCGATACGCGGAAAGGGGGCCGTTATATGGCTTGGATCTCTGGTTAAGGCGGTCCGGTCCGCTGCGCAGATCGGACCGCTTCAGGCTTTCAGGGAGCGCTCGGCAGCGCGCCCCGCAAGGTGCCTCGGGTCAAACGGTGGCGCCCCTGACCCGGATCGCTCTGCCCACGCAGCCGGCCACGACACCAACACAGATGGCGATGGTCAGTTCCAGCGGCTCGGCCTGAGAAAAATCGAAACCGGCAAAGATATAGGTTTCGATGACCCCGATCACTGCGCCGAAAATGGCGGCCAGCAACAGGTTACGGGTCATCATGCCCAAGGCGAGGCCGAAAATCCCGGGCAGGCTCAGGATGTTTCCGGCAATGGTTCCGAGGATGTCCAGCATTGTCCAATCCTTCTCGATTTCTGTTCAACTGGCGCCAGGCGCCGTATCTGGTCCATGGCCGGCCGGGCGCCCCACCGGGGGCCCGGCTGCCCGACGATATCACTTGGCGGCCTCGATCCCCTCGGCGATCAGCTTGTATTGCTCGAGATAGTCGGCCGGCAGGCCATGCGCGATGCCCTGGTGGCAATCGATACAGGTCTTGCCTTCGTCCAGCGCCTTCTGGTGATCCGCAGCAGCGCGGGTCTCCTGAATGGTGAAATCCATGTACTCGAAGCTGTGACAGTTGCGACATTCGCGCGAGTCGGTCGTCTTCATCTTGGTCCAGACCGACGTCGCCATCTTGAGGCGATGATCCTCGTATTTTTCGTCGGTATCGATCGTGCCGATGATCTCGTGATAGAGGTCCTTGCTGGCCATGATCTTGGCCTTGACCTTGTACTGCCACTCATGGGGTACGTGGCAATCCGGGCAGGTCGCGCGCACGCCGGAATGGTTGTTGTAGTGAATGGTCTCCGTGTACTCGTCCCAGTTCTTGGTCATCGAGTGACAGCTGGTGCAGAACTGCTCGGTGTTGGTCTCTTCCAACGCCCAGTGGAACCCGCCCCAGGCCATTACCCCGCCAAGGAACCCCGCGATCAGCAGGAAACCGAGGCTGAGCACACCGCTCGGGCTCCAGAACCCGTTCCAGATGCGGCGAATGAAGCCGGGCCGCTTTTCGTTCGAACTGTTATTTGCCATGGCTCGTCTCCTTCCCGTTCCGGGTTCAGCGCGCGACCGAAGGCACGAAAGCGTTGTCGACGAGCGCCGGAGCATTGACCTGCGGCACGTGGCACTGGTTGCAGAACCAGCGGGTTCCGGCCACCTGATCCATTTCATGGCCATCGCGGTCGAGATAATGGGTCATCGAGAGGGTCGGCGCACTGCGGTCGCCGGCATTGCTCCAGTCATGGCAGCCAAGGCATTGGTTGGCCTTCAGGTCGATCTGGTACTGCTCGACCGAATGCGGGATGAGCGGTGGCTGCTGGCGGTATTCGCGGTTGAAGCGCTGCGTATCCTGCTGGAACACCTGATCGAGAACGACCGGTTCGTCGATGGCCGCGCCGCGCAGCGAGGTCAGCCCGCCCGCGGATTGGGCCAGGCCGATCCCGGCCAGGGTCAGGGTGGTTGCGGCGGCAAGAATGCCTGCAAGGACCGGCTGTCTCATGGTTGCTCTCCGTTCATCGGTTCACGCTGCATTTCTGTTCGGCGATTCCGGGTTCGAAACCGCATCTGACGGGGCCTCGACACGGGCGTCGAAGCGGTGGGTAAATCTGAAGACGTCCATCGCGCAGACGTCGATGCACCGCCCGCAATTGGTGCAGTCGGGCGAGAGGATCAGCGGCGTCACATCGGCCTTGCCCTTCAGCGCGGGCGAGATGACCTGATTTTCCGGGCAGACTGCGTAGCAATCCATGCAATCGTCGCAATCGTCGCGCTTCACCGCGCTGATCCGAAGCAGGCTCTTGGTGCCGACAAGGCTGTAGAAGGCGCCGACGGGGCAGACATGCCCGCACCAGCCGCGGCGGGCCACGATCAGGTCGAAGACGAAAACCGCCGCGACCATGGCCCAGACGAAGCCCATGCCGAACACGAGGCCGCGATGCACCATTGTGACCGGGTTCACCACCTCCCAGGCAATCGTGCCCGTCAGGGCCGAGACTAGGAAGACGGTGGCGAGGATCCAGTAGCGGGCGGAGCGTTTCGGCTGCCAGCCCTTCTGGAGGTTCAGCTTGTCGTGCAGCCAGTGCGCGCCATCAGTCACCGGGTTGATCGGGCAGACCCAGGAACAATAGACCCGCCCGCCGATCAGCGCATAGACCACGAGAACGATCAGTCCTCCGATGAGCGCGGTCGTCTCCGGCCAGTGGCCGGCGGCCATCATCTGGCCGAGGATCAGCGGATCGTTCAGCGGCAGGAAATTGAAGGTCATCGAACCCGCAAGGTTCCCCTTCACCCACCAGATGCCGAACCACGGCCCCATGAGGAAAAGGAACAGGAAGAAAGCCTGGCTGATGCGCCGCAGCACGAGATATTTATGCGCGCCGAACCAGCCCTTCACTTCCAGCGCTTCCTGTCCGACGGGGAGATGGACCTTGCCCTTGGTGCTCATCGCGTCACCTCCGGCAGCTTGAAGACCGGATCGAAGCCGCCCTCGAATGCGCCCTCCGGCGTGGAGGGCAGCCCGTCCACGAGCCCTTCGATATAGCCTCCCGGTGCGGCCAGGTTGTCCGTGCCCGGTCCGGGCAGACGGTCGGGCAGGTCGATGATGCCTTCGACGACCGGCGCGCCCTTGGCGTCCTTCTCTTCCCAGCCGAGCCGGTAATGCTCGCCCGGAGCGCCGCGCGCCAGACGCACCGGCAGCACCTTGATCGCGGGCTCGGGCAGGACGCATTTCTTTTCGCAGATCCCGCAGCCGGTACAGGCATCGGCATGCACGATGGGCGCAAAGATCGCGTGATGGCCGGAACGCGCGTTATGGATCAGGTCGAGCGTTATCGCCTCGTCGATCATCGGACAGACGCGGTAGCAGACATCGCAACGCAGCCCGAGATAATTCAGACAGTTCTCCTGGTCGACCAGCACCGCGGTGCCCATCTGGGCGTCCTCGATGTCGGTCAGCCCCTTGTCCAGCGCACCGGTCGGACAGGCGAGCACGCAAGGGATGTCGTCACACATCTCGCAGGGAACATCGCGCGCGGTGAAATAGGGCGTACCCGTCGCCGGGCCGTCTTGGCCGAGATCGGCCAGCACCAGCGTGTCATAGGGGCAATCCCGCACACACAGCCCGCAACGCACGCAAGCCGCGAGGAAGGCGTCCTCGTCCAGCGCCCCCGGGGGCCGGATGGCCTGATCCGGAAGCGCCTTCGCTTCGCGCGCCACATAGGCCAGAAGCGAGCCCGCCACCGCGCATCCCGCAGCCATGCGCGCGCTGTCGGTCATGAACCGACGGCGATCGATATGCTTTGGCTTTGCAGCGGTGGCCATGCTTTTGTCCTGTTACCCGGTGTGAGCGCGCGTTTCCTGAATGCGCAACCTTCAGGCCCGTTCGACCTTGCAGGCGCATTTCTTGAAGTCGGTCTCTTTCGAGAGCGGGCAGGTCGCATCGAGCGTCAGCTTGTTGGTAAGCTGGCCCTCGTCGAACCACGGCATGAAGACGAGCCCCTCGGGCACCTTGTTCCGACCACGGGTTTCGAGCCGCGAATTGACCTCGCCGCGGCGGGTGGAGATGACGATCTCCTGTCCGCGCCGCAGGCCGCGCGCCTGTGCATCCTTCGGGTGCATGTAGACCACGGCCGCCGGGAAGGAGCGGTGCAGCTCCGGCACGCGGCGGGTCATCGAGCCGGAATGCCAGTGCTCAAGAACACGACCAGTGCAGAGCCAGAGGTTGAATTCCTCGTCCGGCTCTTCTGCGGCGGGCTCGTAGGGGGCGAAGATGATATTCGCCTTGCCGTCGGGCTTGCCGTAGAACTTCACGCCCTCGCCTTCCTTGACATAGGGGTCATAGCCCTCGCGGAAGCGATAGAGCGTCTCCTTGCCATCGACGACCGGCCAGCGCAGGCCGCGGGCCTGATGGTAGACATCGAAGGGGGCGAGATCGTGGGCATGGCCACGGCCAAAGGCGGCATATTCCTCGAACAGGCCTTTCTGGACGTAGTAGCCGAAGTGGTCGGATTCATCGTTGTCGAAGCCCTCGGCGGTTTCGGAGAGCGGGAACTTGTTCACCTCGCCGTTTTCGAACAGCACCTCGTAAAGGGTCTTGCCGCGCAGCTCGGGTTTCAGCGCCAGAAGCTCTTCGCCCCAGGCCTCCTCGACCGTGAAGCGCTTGGAGAATTCCATCACCTGCCAGACATCGGATTTCGCATCACCCGGCGCCTTGACCTGCTGGCGCCAGAACTGCGTGCGGCGCTCGGCATTGCCATAGGCGCCTTCCTTCTCCACCCACATCGCGGTGGGCAGGATGAGGTCCGCCGCGAGCGCGGTCACTGTCGGGTACGGGTCGGACACGGTGATGAAGGTCTCCGGGTTGCGATAGCCCGGATAGCCCTCCTCGTTCATGTTGGGCGCGGCCTGCATGTTGTTGTTGCACTGCACCCAGTGGCATTTCAGCTCGCCATCCTTCAGCTTGCGGTGCTGCAGAACGGCGTGGAAACCGGGCTTGGGCGGGATGGTGCCAGCGGGCACGTTCCAGGCTGTCTCGCAGATCTCGCGGTGCGCATCGTTCGCCACGACCATGTCGGCCGGCAGGCGGTGGGCGAAGGTGCCGACCTCGCGCGCGGTACCACAGGCCGAGGGCTGGCCAGTGAGCGAGAAGGGCGAGTTGCCCGGCTCGGAGATCTTTCCCACGAGCAGGTGGACGTTATACATCAGCGAGTTCACCCAGGAGCCGCGGGTGTGCTGGTTGAAGCCCATCGTCCAGAGGCTCATTACCTTGCGGTTCGGGTCCGCATATTGCTTGGCAAGGCGCTCAAGCTGCGCGACCGGAACACCGGACAGCTCGGAGACATATTCGGCGGTGTATTCGGAGACGGCCGCGGCATATTCCTCGAAGCTGATCGGGGTCAGCTTGCCGGAATCCGGATTGGCCGCTGCCTGTTGCAGCGCGTGCTCGTCGCGCAGGCCATAGCCGATATCGGTGTCGGTCTTGGTGATGTTGACGTTCCTCTCGACGAACTCCTTGTTCACCAGGTCGTTCGAGATGATGTAGTTGGCGATATAGTTCAGGATCGCCAGGTCCGTCTGCGGCTTGAAGATGATGCCGTTATCGGCCAGTTCGAAGGAGCGGTGCTCGAAGGTGGAGAGCACATGCACCTCGCAACCCGGCTTGGTCAGGCGCGTGTCGGTCAGGCGCGACCACAGGATCGGGTGCATCTCGGCCATGTTGGAGCCCCAGAGCACGAAGGTGTCGGCATGCTCAAGGTCGTCATAGCAGCCCATCGGCTCGTCGATGCCGAAGGTGCGGATGAAGCCCACAACGGCAGAGGCCATGCAATGGCGCGCGTTCGGATCGATATTGTTCGACCGCACGCCCGCCTTCATGAACTTGGCGGCGGCGTAGCCTTCCCAGACCGTCCACTGGCCCGAGCCGAAGATCGACACGCCCGCGCCGCCCTTCTCCTTGAGCGCGGCCTTCCATTTCTCGGCCATTACGTCGAAAGCCTCGTCCCAGCTCACCGGCTCGAATTCACCATTCTTGTCGAATGCGCCGTTCGACTTGCGCAGCATCGGCGTCGTCAGGCGGTCCGTGCCATACATGATCTTGGACAGGAAATAGCCCTTGATGCAGTTCAGGCCCCGGTTCACCGGAGCATCCGGGTCGCCCTGGGTGGCGACGACGCGGCCCTCCTTGGTGCCGACCAAAACGGAACAGCCCGTGCCGCAATAGCGGCAGGCGGCCTTGTCCCAACGAATGTCGGGCGTGCGCACCTGCGCCACGGCAGGCGCGTTCGGGAGCGTAATGCCCGCTGCGGAAGCCGTCGCCACCGCTGCGGAGGATTTCAGGAAAGTCCGGCGAGATTCTGACATGGTCATTGGCTTGGCTCCGGTTCAGATGGTGCAGGGGGTGGCGACCGGCTGCGGCGCGTCTTCGTCGCCCTGCGGGTCCTCGAAATGATGATAGGTCAGCGTCAGGGACAGCACGCCGGGGATCTGGTGCATGTCCATGATCACCTCGGAGGCTTGCTTTTCCTCGGTGTCCTCGACCACGACGATCAACCTGTCGTCTTCGGTTCGGGCATGGACCTCGACGCCGTCCATGGCGGTGGCGATCGTCTCGACGCCCTCCGCCATTCCCGGCGCGGCATGGACCAGGCATCCACAGATATTCATGCTGTCGCCTCCAGTTCGTTCGTTTCCATTCGCGCAAAATCTATCGCGCCTGCCGGACAGGCGGCGGCGCAGGCCCCGCATCCGGTACAGGCGGTCTCGTCGATCAAGGGCCGCGCCCGCCCGCCCGGCTCCAGCCGGAAGCGGATGGCCTGTTCGTCACAAAAATCCTGGCAGGTCCGGCAAGCCACGGCGTTGAGAGAAAGGCATCCTCCCTGAATGCGGGCTACCCAATCCCAATCGGCGCGCGCCTCCTCGGTCAGCGCGCCGGTCTGGCAAGCCTGGATACAGTCGCCACAGAAGCTGCAGGCACCGGATTTCAGGTCGAGAACCGCAAGACCCTGTGAATCCTTGCGAAGGATCCCCTCGGGGCAAGCATCCAGACAATCGCCACAGCCGTCACACAGGCCGGAAAAACGGCTGATCCCGACCGCTCCCGGGGGGCGGGGCAGGTCTGCGATGTGAAATTTCGCGCGGAGAAAGTTCCGGCGGTTCGTGCTGGTGGCCATTGGCTGCCTGACATACCTATCTATTAGTTGCTCAATAAAGTGACAAAGCTGACTCGTATTTGACTATCGTCAAGACTAGCCCCGTCGTGGCGCCCAACTCGCAGGTCAAGTTGTCGCACCAGAATTGACATCAGGGAAATTCGTACCTTCAGACCTGCCTCTTTTGCCGTCCGGATTTCGCAATGCAATCACAGCGATCGCGGCGTTTTCCGGCACCCCGGCGCTGCTTGCTAACGGCTTTCATCAAAGCACTCAGATCACGCCGGGTTCACGCTGCCGGCACCGGGGCGGGATCTGCTGGAAAGTGCCCGCACACAAGGCTACAACGGGAATGCAACTGACTTCGCAAGGCCAAGACTATGCTGTCCAGACTGTTTCGAAAACGGCAGCCCCCGATTGAGTTCCAACCGGTCCAACCGGAAACAGTCATCGAAATCGTTGGTGACGTTCATGGCACAGCACATCTGCTGCGCGCCCTGCCCCCGGTTGAAGATGGAGCGACCCGCGTTTTTGTCGGAGACCTCGTAGACCGCGGAATGCAGTCACACGAGACACTGGAGATCGTCTTCGAAGGCTGCCGGAACGGCGAATGGATCTGCCTGAAAGGAAATCATGAGGAAATGTTCCTCCAGTTTCTTTCCGATCCGAGCAAGGGTCGGAACTGGCTGCGCTTTGGCGGATTGCAGACAATCGCCAGTTTCGACCTCGGCGGGATCACCGAGACCTCCAGCCCGGAAGCACTCGAGGACATCGCATCCGCCATCCGTGATCGCCTCACACCGGGCCTGCTCGATTGGCTGGAAAACCTACCCCATGTCTGGATCAGCAATAATCTGGCAATTGCCCATGCCGGGCTGGACCCCAAGCTTCCGATTTCCCTGCAGAAGGAACAGGTCGCCCTGTGGGGGCACCCGGAATTCGCCAAAACGCCCCGCCGGGATGGCCAATGGGTCGCGCACGGCCATACGATCGTGGATACACCCACAATCCGCAACGGTGTGATCTCGGTCGATACAGGGGCATATGCCACGAACCTTCTGACGCTTGCGCGCATCTCTCCCGACGGACAGATAGAGTTCTCCTATGCGCCACGAAAATAGGCAAAAGGGGCTTCGCGGTGGCCGCAGCCTTAAGAAGCTTTAAGTAGGCAGCCTGCGCGCGAACCCGCGCAATGCAAATTTCGCTCGTTCTTATGTATTAATCTTCATAAGCAGGCGGTTCACCGTCACCCGTCACATTTGTGATATTTTATCTAAAGTCACAAACACCGGCCGGACCTTGCCCTAACCATGCTCACAGAAACCAGCCCGTTCCGACATCCCCTTTCGTCAACGTGATGATTTTTATAAATAATTATTAGAGATCCGAGTTTTTTCGGGGCAAAGGCTACACACATGGGCGCATGGGAACCCTGCCTTCCTCCCGGGTCTGGGGCCATGGCATGTATCCGCCGCCCCGGTTGACAGAATCTCTCAATTTGAAGACAAACGTCGATGAGAGGGCTGTCGCTCTATTGACTTGAAAGTGCGGTATTGCCGACGTTTTGATGACAATCTGAGTGTTCGTATCTGGTGATCGGTCTACAACCCTGCTTTCGGGGAGTCTTGGAAAGCTTTAGCGGTGAGCAGTATTATAGATTCTTTGACTTTGCCCCGCCGCTTGGCGGGTGATTTGCAATCATCAGGCCCGGACATTGGACGATCTGGCGCGGAAACCTCCGGCGCCTCCATTTCTCGTGGCCTCTGGGTTGCAATGCTCAACTGGACTTTCATGTTGCTCGCCCTGCCAAGTCTTATCGGAGCGGTCCTGGTACTTCTGATACTGAACAACTACCGGCTTCTGTGGTTGCCGCCCGTAGTGCAAGGTTTTTTTGACGCTATTGGCGTGTGATCGATTGCGGTCTTCTGTCAGGCCTCGTTTTGCGGCGCATTCAGAAGCCGCGGGCCGGGATGGTGATCAGCGGATCGGATCCACATCTGACGCACGAGCTCTGCGGCTCTGCCGGTAGTACTGGTTTTCCGATCCAGATCTGTTCGATCATTGCGCCCATTCAGGTCATCGCTCTCTCACACTCCCGTCGCTCCAACGTTGGCGGGAAATGGAAAGCTGCTTACGTCGCCCCCAATGCCGGATCCCCATAA
>NZ_FNEK01000059.1 GCF_900099935.1 Aliiruegeria lutimaris
TTGATGGCTGATTGAAACCAGCCCTTCGAGGTCCCCATCGGGACGCGGTTCCGAAGATGCCGAGTTCAGGACCGTCGCCGACGTTCCAGTCGAGCACGCCAATGAGATGGGCAATTCGGATACCGCACTGAACCAGCATCATGTTGGCGGCCATCGCGCCGACCACGGACCGAAGCATGAACCCGAGGGAGATCTGTTAAAGAAGGGCTGGCGAGAAACGCCACAACGGACAAAAAATACAGATGATCGGCGCTCAAAGGAGAGCGTCGGACGATCGTGTGTGGGCAATCCCCATTGACAGAGCCCGCCCCGTTACCGAAGTCCTGAACCGAGTGCGGTACTGATGAACCAATGAGTTTGCAATCTTTGGGCTAACCTATGGGAAAGCTCGGAGAAGTTCACGGGCAGAGAGGGCTAAATGATGGAAACACGAATTAGCGCATCCATTTCTGTTCTTGCCGGAAACATGGCGCACGACCGCTCGGTGGCAAAGTCCAGACATAGCGGTTCCAGCCTGCAAGTGCAGCTGACACGGCCCGCCCGCGGCGCCCCTCAGGTTACAAGCACGAAAAATTTCGACGATTTTGCATGCATCTACCGCCATAGTTGCGGGAAGGTCGACGCACCCTCTGGCGCGCGGCGAAGGGCGGGGACGTGCCGGTATCAAGGCTCCGACGGCGGATCACGCTTACGAAGACCCGCGCGCTCGGTCCCTCGTCTGCCGCGACGAGACGCACTGAACAAGAAAGCGCTGGAATCTGCGAGCCGATTTTCGCGGGCAAGCGCACACTGACATTGGAAAGACGCAATCACCTAAACCCGCATTTCCCAAGTAGCTTGACATTTTCGCACCTCCGATTGCCAGTAACGTATTATATTTCAGCATGTTAATCGGGTTGAAGGTGGCGGATTATGGATCACCCGGAGGGTGCGCGCGAAACGGGTGATGGGCGGCTTGGTTTTGACCGCCGGGTGCGGCTGGAATTTCGTGGCACGCAGCTCAGTTCCGACGGCGGTCTTCTGGTGATGCGCGAGTTGGATGACGTGCTCGGGCTGTCTGATCTTGCGTCGGGTGCGCTCAATGACAGCCGCCGTGGCAAGAACACCGTTCACCGGCATGACGGGCTTTTTCGACAATCGGTCTATGGCCGGCTTGCGGGCTACGAGGACGTCAACGACGCCGACCGACTGGCTCTTGATCCCGTTATGCGCCAGGTTGTCGGTGGCCGTGCCGTCGATGCGCAGGCAGCCTCGGCATCGCAGATGGGGCGGTTCGAGACCGAGACGCTGGCCCTGCCCGAGAACCGGGCGGTGCTGGCCGATCTGAACGGCACGTGGATTGACCGCTTTCATGATCGCAACGGGCTGAAATACATCACGCTGGACATGGACAGCTCGGTCAGCCCGACCCATGGCGATCAGGAAGGCACAGCCTGGAACGGGCATTTCGACTGCACCTGCTACCACCCAAACTTCTTGTTCAACCAGTTCGGCATGCTGGAGCGCTGCGCCCTGCGCAATGGCAATGTCCACAGCGCCGACGGTTGGAAGGATGTGCTCGACCCGGTGATCGCCCGCTACGCTGGCCGCAAGCTTGGTGGCCGCTTCTTCCGCGCCGACGCCGCCTATACGATCCCCGCGATCTACGCGCGGCTGGAAGATGCGGGCTATTTCTACGCCATCCGGTTGCCCGCCAACTCCGTGCTGCGCGAAAAGATCGCGCATCGATTGACCCGCCCCGTCGGCCGCCCCTCGCCAACCAGGGTCAAGCGCCTCTACGAGGACTTCGAGTATCAGGCAGCATCATGGGACAAGCCCCGCCGTGTCATCGCCAAGATCGAATGGCATCCGGGCGAGCTGTTCCCAAAGGTCGGCTTCATCGTCACCAACCTGCCCATGGAACCAGACTGGGTGGTGCGCTTCTACAACCAGCGCGGCACCGCCGAGCAACACATCAAGGAAGGCAAGTATGCCTTCCGCTGGACACGGCTGTCGTGCAAGCGGTTCCGCGACAACGAAGTGCGGCTGCAGCTGCACGCCCTTGCCTACAACCTGGCCACGTTCCTGCGCTGCATCGAGCTACCCGAGGCCATGGCCAACTGGTCGCTGACATCCCTCCAGCTCAAGCTGATCAAGATGGGGGCCCGCGTCGTGCGTCACGCCCGCGCCATCACCTTCCAACTCGCCGAGGTTGCCGTCACCGGTGTTATGGTCAGGGCCATCCTAACTGCGATCCACCGCCTTCGAGCGCCTCCGTCATGTGCGTGACCGCGATCCTGACAGAAGCTGAACGAAAGCGGCAGGACAGGTCTGTCCACCGCGCTGAAGAACGGCAACCCAGGGCGCGGATAATGCGATTTTGCGGCCCGCCCTGCCCGCACTCGAGCGTTCTGACCCATGCAAGCGCCGCCCAAGGCCTGAAGCACTTGATCAGCACGCGAAATCAGACCATCTTGCCATCAAGCGGCAAGCCACTTGGGGAATGTCGGTTTAAGGCTCGGCCTCATCGACAGCGTTCATCTTGGGCAATGGCGTGTAAACGACTTTCCTGTTCTCGATCCCTGACCGGGCAGATGGACTGCTCAGCATGGTCACATCAAAGGACCACATCGACAGAAACGGATTCGTGAATGACCACTGAAACGTTTTCCTGCGCAACCAGCGCATCAGGTCCAGGCGCTTTCCACTGTTCAGTGGGTGCCTGGGCATGAACCGGGTATTGATCACCGGCGGTGGTGGCTTTATCGGCTCGCATTTGGGCCGGGCTTATGTGAGGCAGGGCAGTGACGTTACAATTGTCGCCCGCCCCGGTTCGGCGCTGCACCGGCTTGCAGATCTGGACGAACATTTGCGCGTTGTCCGCGTTGACCTGACCGACACGCAGGCTGTCGCGCAGATGTTCGACGACATCCGCCCCAATGTGGTCTTCCACCTGGCCAACACCACGCGCATTACACCCAGGAAAGATCTGGGCGACGTGGCATTGACGGTCTCGGAAAACCTTGGCCCTCTTCTTACTGTTCTGTCGGGGGCCTTGAATTGCGCCCACCCGCCAGAGGTGTTCGTTCGAACCGGCTCTATTGCAGAATACGGGACAATCCCGCCGCCCTTCGGTGAGGCAAGCCGGGAAGTGCCCGCCGACCCATACGGCGTTTCCCTGCTGGCGGGCACCCATTACCTGCGCGTGATGCAACCCAAACTGCCGTTTCCCGCCATCACCGCGCGCCTGGCGCTGACCTATGGACCCGACCAGTCGGGCGACTTCCTGGTGCCAAGCATGATCGAGGCATTGGTAAGCGGACTGCCGATAGATCTGCGCCGCCCGGATGATCTTCGCGATTTGATCCATGTCGAGGATGCTGTTGACGGGCTCATGACCTTGGCCGCACACGCCTCGGTTGCGCCGCCGCTTGCAAATGTCTCTACCGGGATCTCAACAAGCACGGCCGATGTGGCCCGCATGATCGCAGTCTACAGCGGGGCCGATCCGGCGTTGATTACATTTGGAACACCGGTCGGCCCTCCGGTGATGCTTTGCTCTGACCCCGCCCTATTGCGCACCAGCCTTGGCTGGCAACCCCGGGTCGCGATCGCGGATGGACTGCAACGCACCGTCGCGTGGCGTCAGCAAAAGAATGGTGGGCAGCGCTAGCCCGACACCTGGGCGCGCCAGGGGGAATGGCCAACCAGTTCCACAAAACGCCGAATTGACGCGCACCAGACATCGTTCGGGTCATTCCTGATACAAATGTTGTTGGAGAATTGATCCGAATTCATCTAGAATGGAACGCGGTTTCCATTGTTATTTTTGGTGAGAGGCATTCGAAATGAAATATTTGAAAGTAGTTTTAATTCTTCTGGTTGTGTCGGGAACAGCCTTTGCCTTCGGGATGTACTCTACGATAAAAAAGAACGCGGTGTTCGACGGGATTGTGACCCTTGGGCGCAGCGTGAAGGCAACCGTGTCAGGCAGTTCCAGCGGGACGCAGGATATTGTCCTGCTCGACTTCGCGGATCGTTCACTGCTTGACACCAATCGGCTGCCGTTCAACCAGAAGGAAGTGCGCGTCAAGATTGAAAACGGCCGGCAGCAACAAATGGTTGCAGTTGTGAAAGCCTCAGACACCACCGCAATTGTCGTATCCGAGAAAGGCCTTTTGTTCACCCTGACACCGGGCGCTTGCGAAACCCCTGATTGCATGAAGCCGGCCGGTCGCCTTGTGCGGGCCGATGGCACCGCGCTTGACGATATCTATGACATGCTCGTGGTGCCGGGGGCGACTGGGAATGACTATTATGTGTCGTTCGGTCAGGAAAACCGGGCACAGAACACCAAGGCATTCTATCTGTCTCGCATCCAGATTGCGGACACCCCGGATCCGCAGAGTACCCTTGGCGTTGAAGACGTGGTCTTTGAAAGCACGTCCTTCAGCCTGGAAAACGGCCACGCCGATGTGTCTGGTGGCGGTGCGCTTGCGTATGACGCGAATGCCAACCGTATCATCATGACAATCGGCGATTTCGGGCTGAACGGCTATGCCAACCGATTCATCGGCGATGTGCCCCCCGCTCAGGATCCAGAAAACGATCTGGGCAAGATCCACGCAATAGATCTGGCCACCGGCACCAGCGAAGTCATCAGCATCGGTCACCGGAACCCACAGGGCCTAACCATCACCAGAAAGGGCGAGATCGTCAGCACCGAACACGGGCCCAAGGGCGGCGACGAAGTGAACATCGTCGTTGCGGGCAAGAATTATGGCTGGCCGCAAACCAGCTTCGGTACAATGTATGAACAATACACTTTCCCCGATAAACCGCTGGACGCAAGCGTCCCGCATGGCGGCTATCAGCCACCACTTACCGCCTTCGTGCCGTCCATTGGGATCAGCGCGCTGCTCGAAGTACAGGGGCTGCACAAGGCCTGGGACGGCGACCTGCTAATCGGGTCGTTGAAGGCGCAGTCGCTTTATCGCATCCGCCGTTGGGACGCCGGCCATTACATGGAGCCAATCCATTTCGGCGACCGTATCCGCGACCTAGAAATCGTCGATGGAATCCTGTTGATCGCATCGGACGCCGGCAAGGTTTACATGCTGAAGCCACTGGATGATGTGGATATGCTGCGCACCGGGATTGGCCTTGTGAACAACAAGAACGCCCTGTCCGAATGCGGCCAATGTCACAATCTTAGCGGCGCGCGGTCCACCGAATTTGCCCCGCATCTGGTGAATGTCTTTTCACGCCCAATCGCCTCGCTGACCGATTTCAACAACTATTCAGACGGGCTCAAGGGCCGTGCAGAAGAGTTATGGACGGAAGATAACCTGAGGGCGTTCCTGGCTGACCCGCAATCCTTTGCGCCGGACAGCGGTATGCCCACCCCAAGGCTTTCCGCCTCGGATACGGAAGAGATCATTGCACTGCTGCCATTGCTGCGTTGATCCGTTCGACCGCGCCCCAAGCTGAAGCCTGTTCGTTTGCCTGAGTGCCGACGCCGGACGGTGAAAAGGGTCATGATGGCGTTTCGCGGGGCAGGCAGCCCGGTGCGAAACCGTACCTATGCATGACATGTCCACAGATATGTGGTATTTTGATTTATCGGGGTAATATCCTTCAAAGCACGTCTGTAGTGCAGAAAGCGATAACTGCATTGCAGGAATGAGTTTCGTTGCAACAACAGCCCGGCGCACGGGGCCCGGTCGGATGATCTTGGCCAAACCTTTCGTAACGACCCAAGATCAAAGACTTTCTTGCGGTGTGTGATAGGGTTGCCCTGTCGGTTCGGTGAACGTTCCATTGGAGGCTGGGATGTCCCAGAGTGTTTTGCGGGTATTGTTTTGTTCGGCAGGCCGGCGGGCCGGTCTCGTGGAGAGATTTCGTGCGGCCGCCGAACGGCTGGATGTCGGGTTGGAGATACTTGCCTGTGACATGATACCGGAGCAGAGTGCGGCCTGCTTGCTGGCGGACAAGAGCTTCCGTGTTCCTCGCTGCAACGATGCCGGCTATCCGGATTCGGTGCTTTCGATCGTGCGCGAACATGGCGTGGACCTTGTCGTTCCAACAATCGACCCGGAATTGTTGCCCCTGTCCCGGGCGGCCGAGGATTTCGCCGCCCTCGGGGCAAGGTTGCACGTGTCGCCAGAGTCGGTAATCGAAGTGGTCCGGGACAAGTTGCGCACGTCGGAAGTGCTCGCGGCCGCCGGGGTGCCGGTGCCGGATTCCGCGGATCACGCCGCCCTGCTGGCGAATCCGGAGGCGCTTGGCTGGCCAGTTTTCGCCAAGCCAGGCGGAGGCAGTTCAAGCCGCGGGCTCCAGGTGTTTCAGCGGATCGAGGAGGTCCCGGAGCGTTTTCCCGAACCGATGGTGTTCCAGAAACTCCTTCAGGGCGATGAATACACGGTCAACATGTTCGTCGATGCCAGCGGAGCATTGCGCACGGTCGTACCGCATATGCGGGTGCAGGTGCGCGCGGGAGAGGTCGAAAAGGGACGGACGGTTCGGCGCGACGACCTGCATCAGATTGCCGAAGGAATCGTGCGCGCCTTGCCGGAACTGCGTGGTGTCGCCTGCTTCCAGGTGCTCGACGATCCGGCGCTCGGTCCTCGGGTGATCGAGATCAATGCCCGGTTTGGCGGTGGTTATCCGCTGGCCGACGAGGCCGGAGCGACATTCGCGCAATGGCTTCTGGAAGAGGTTTCGGGACGGATATGCGGGGCGCATGACGACTGGCGCCCGGGCGTCTGGATGGTCCGTTACGACAGCGCGGTGTACCAGGGCTGATGCTCGTATTCGATCTGGACGATACGCTGTATCTGGAGCGCGAATTTGTCCTTTCGGGCTATCGCTACCTCGATGGATGGGTCGCGGCCCGGACCGGGACTGCGGGTTTCGGAGATGCCTGCATTGACCTGTTCGGCGCAGGCGAACGCCGGCGGGTATTCGACCGAGCCTGCGAGCGGCTCGAAATGGAGCCGAGGCCGGAGCTGATCGCCGAGCTGGTTGCGGCCTATCGCGGGCATCCGCCAGAGATCGCGCTGGCCGAAGACGCCGGACGATACCTTGCCGCGAGGGCGGGCCCCTTCGGCCTGATCACGGATGGGCCGGAACACATGCAAAGGGCGAAGATCGCTGCGCTGAAGCTGGAGCGGTGGATTGCGCATATCCGGCCCACCGGTGCCTGGCCGGCAGGTTTTAGCAAGCCGCATCCGCGTGCCTTCGAGGAGATGGACAAGCTCTGCTCCCCGGGGCCGATGGTCTATGTTGCGGACAACCCGGCAAAGGATTTCGTCACGCCCAGGGCGCGTGGCTGGATCACGGTCCAGATCCGGCGCCCCGGCGCCATCCATTCGCCGGTTCCACCGGACGACCGTCACGCGGCGCATGCCGAATGTCAGAGTTTCGATGAGCTGGATGAGGTGATCGCCGGTTTTCCGGGGTGAGACCGGACCGGGGCAGAGGTAGCGGCACCCTCTATCATCCGATCCCATTGCCGCATCACCCGTTCGGGCGAAAGCCATTCGACCGTGGGATCCGCCGCGCGTGACATGGCTGCGCGCCGTTCCGGGTCGCAGGCCAGGTCCAGGACGGAGCGGGCAAGGGCGGCGTTGTCCTCGGCGGGGACAAGCAGCCCGTTTTCCCCCTGCCGGATCAATTCGCGTGGGCCGTAGTCGCAATCGAAGGACACGACAGGCAGGCCGCTCACGGTGGCCTCGGCAATGACATTGGGAAAGCCCTCGAAACGCGAGGAGACGACGAGAATGTCCTGTCCACTTATCCAATCGCCGGGAGGGCAGGTGCCGGGCAGAAACACGTTGTCGGAGAGGCCGAGACGGTCCCGCTGCGCTTCAAGCGCGGCACGCTCGCGGCCCTCGCCGAAGATCGTCAGCCGGGCTTCCGGCAGCGCATCGCGGATCGGGCGCATGGCGTCAATAAGCATATCGAATCCCTTCTGACGATCCAGCCTGCCGACGGCGACAAGGTTGCTGCCGATCCCGGCGGACGCCGCGGACTGGCCGAGGGGCGCGCACGGGTTGGGAATGACTACGGCCCGCGAATGCAGTCCTGATGGCAGGTCCTGCCGGGCACGCTCCGTTTGCATGACGATGCAATTGGCGCGCCGCGCCAGCAGTGACTGGGCGTGGCTCCATATCGGGTTCGCGTTCTGTACCCTGGGATTGTTGCGCTCGGAGATCGCGACCGGCACCGGGAGCCGAAGAGCGGCGAGCAGCACCAGCGTGTTGACCTTGGTCAGGAAGGAAATGACGACATCGGGCTGCGTCTGTCGGATCACGCGCCGGATATGGCGCAGCCTGTGCCATTGAACCCGGCGGCCTGGCGCCTGGGACTCGCGGCACATCGGGTGCAGGCGGACAGTGTCCGGATAGGAGAAGAACGAACCGCCATCCGGGATTGTCAGGGCGGCAACATGAACCTCGTCGCCCTGTGCCGCGCGGTTTGCGGCGATCATCGCGATGATCTTTTCCGCGCCACCCGCGCCAAACCCGGCTTGAAAGAACAACAGTTTCATTGACAGAGAGCGATCCTGATTGAGCGTTTCGGAAGACTATTCGGCCGCATTTGACACGGACGGATCTCCGTGCTTCGCAGACAGGCCTGGTTCTTCCCGGCGGCTCTGGTGATGTCCGCTGGATTGCGAATCTCGGGCCGGTCCTTCCTCTGGCGGGTTCAGTTCTGCTTCGACCAGCGGCCGGTGCAGATCCTTTGATTGCAGGAAGATGCGGCCGATATACTCTCCGAGGATGCCAAGGAACATCGCGTTCAGGGTCATCGAGAGCAAAAGCAGGATCGTCGTGGTTGCAAAACCGGCCGGCCAGTCCTGTCCGAACACGAGCTTGCCGACGGTATAGCCGATCAACAGCAGGAAAGTTATCAGTCCGACCGTCAGGCTGATGAGGGATGCCAGTCGGAGCGGCACCAGCGAGTGATTGATAAGGCCATCCACGGCGAGGGCGATCATGGATCGGAGCGGAAACTTGGAGGTTCCGGCGGTGCGGGCCTGGCGGTCGTATTCGAAACCGACCTGGTTGAACCCCATGCCACTGATCAGCCCGCGCACATAGGGGGAGCGGTCGTCCGTCCGGCGCAGTTCGTCGAGAATTCGGCGATCGGTCAGCCGGAATTCTCCGGCATTGCGGGGCAGGTCGTCATTGCTGATCTTGTCGATGAGCGCATAAAAGGCGCGGCGCAGCCATGCGATGACCGGCCCGTCGGGAAGGCTGCGGCGGATGCCATAAACCACGTGATACCCCTGGCACCATGTGTCGAGCATCTGCGGGATCAGTTCGGGTGGATCCTGCAGGTCGCAATCGAGCTGGATCGCGCAGGCGCCGCTCGCGGACCGATAGGCCGTCAGCACCGAGGCCTGGTAGCCGACATTGCGCGAAAAGCGGATCACGCGCACACGCGGGTCGGCCGCGGCGATCTCGGTCAGGATCTCGAATGTGCGGTCGGAGGAGTGGTTGTCGGTAAAGATGATCTCGGGCTCGTAGCCGGGCAGCTCGTCGAACACTGCAATCACCCGGTTATAGGTATTGCGAACATTGTCCTGCTCGTTCAGCGCGGGAATCAGGATCGAGACACGGGTCATGCCGGCACCATCGTGTTGGTTTGCAAGGTCGGGGTGGCAGTGTTCTCTCGTACCCATTTCACGGTCCTTTCGAGGCCATCCGGGAGCGGGATTTGCGGCGACCAGCCAAGGCTGTCGCGGATATGTGCGGGCGAGCAGACCAGTTCGACCGGTGCGTGATCGGTCTGCTCGATGCGGACGAGGTCCGGTGTCGCATCCGTCAGCTCGACCAGCATCCGCGCGATTTCGGCGACGCGCGGTGCAACGCCGCTGCACAGGTTGACCAGAGAACCGGCGGCATCGGGTTCTTCCGCGATCCTCAGCAGCCCCCGAACAACATCATCGACATGGATGAGGTCGCGCCGGTCCTGCGGGCGACGGATTTCCACGGGGCGGCCGTCAAGAAGCTTCGCGATCATCTGCGGGATGAGGAAGCTCTGCGATTGCCCCGGTCCATAGGTGAGCGCCAGCCGCGCGGTGACAGCGCGGAATGGCAACCGCGACTGCGCCATCGTCATGAAATGCGTGCCCGCCAGGAAGGAGGCGCCATAGGCGTTGCGGGGGTTCTCGCGCGCAGTCTCCACGTAGGGTGTGGAAATATCGCCATATTCGGCAATGGTTCCGGCCCGGATGAAGGCCTTCGGCGGAGGGTCGGCGGCGGCGGCGGCCGACAGGAGCGCGATCAGGGGAATCAGGTTTTCGTCCACGCTATCCGCCATGTCCCCCAGGTCGTCTTGCGCATCGAAACGTGTGCGGGCACCGGCATGGAACACGCGCTCGGGCCGTGTTGCGGCAAAGCAGCGTCGAAGCGAGCCGGGCTGCGTCAGCTCCAGCCGGTGAAAGTCAAGCTGACCCTCGATATCGGCGAGACGTTCCATCGAGGAATCGGGGCGCGCAATCACGGCGACCGCATCGCCCCTGTCCAGGCAGGCCCGGGCCAGATGAGAGCCGATGAAGCCTGTCGCTCCGGTTATGAGTACGCGCACCATTCGAATACCTCAGGGAATGATCAACTGCATCGGAAGCGGCAGGATGAACTTGCCGCCGCGCGCCTCGAACTCGGACATCTGCTCGCGGATCTCGTCGAAGAAGTTCCAGGCGAGCACGAGCAGGTAATCCGGCTGCCGCTCGGCCACCGCTTCCGGCGCAAGCACCGGGATCTTCATTCCAGGCGAATACAGACCCTGTTTCAAAGGGTTCCGGTCGACGAGGAAGTCGAGCATTTCGGGTCCGATGCGGAAATAGTTCAACAATGTGTTGCCCTTGGCAGGGGCGCCGTTGCCCGCGATTGTCTTCCCGTCCTTCTTGATTTCGGCAAGGGTCCGGCAGAGCGACCCTCCAAGATCGCGCACGCGCTCCGCAAAGGCGGTGTAGGTCTCGGCCTCGGTCATGCCGGCTCGGCGCTCGTCCTCCAGCATCTCGCCAACAATCCCGGTGCGCGGAGTCTTCAGCGCGGATTTCTGCATGAACACGCGCATCGAACCGCCATGCACCGGTAGCTTGGTGACATCGACCACGTCCAGCCCCACGCTCTCGCCCAGCTTGACGATCGACAGCAGGCTCAGTTCCGAAAGGTGCTCATGATAGACATTGTCGAATTCGTTGGTCTCAAGGATCTCCTTGCCCCAGGGCACTTCAATGATGAAGACACCGTCATCGGCCAGCAATGTCAGGACGCCTTCGGCGAATCCGTGCAGATCGTCGATATGGTTGAAGGTGTTGGTCGTGGTTATGACGCTCGCCTCCCCCTCGGAGGCGCGAAGCTCTGCCGCAGTCTCGGGGTTGAAGAAGGCGGTATGAACGCGCACGCCGCGCTCGGCGGCGATCTCGGCAAGGTTGGCGGCGGGATCCACGCCGAGCGTTTTACCGCCCAGCTTGTTGGCATGCGACAGCATCAGCCCGTCATTGCAGCCGATATCGACGATCAGCCTGCCCTTGGCGCGGTCCACGCAGACCTGCGCCAGTCCGGCGAAATGGGAATGCATGGTCGCCGCGCCGGAGGGCACATAGAGGTAATTGGTGAAGAAATCCGCGGGCACCTGATCGGCGACCTGAATGAGGCCACAATTGAGACAGGCCTGGGCGTTGAGCGGAAAGCTCGGCAATTGCTTTTCGAGATCCTCGGCGCGGACAAACATGTTCGCGGGCGGGTAATTGCCCATGCGCAGGACGGTCATGAGGTTCTCGGACCCACAGGCCCGGCAATCTGTCCGGATCGGGAGCCGTGTTGAGATAACATTTATTTTCTATTCCTTTTGAGATAGTTATTGAGCGCCCTGCTCGCACGGATCTGCTTTCATCGGGCCACGGAATTCGGGTCGCCCCATCCTGGACGGAACCTCTTCATGAGGCTCTTGCCGAAACGCGATGTTAGAACTGCTTTGCGAAGGACTCGAATGTCTCGTGCATGTAAGCGACCTGGGCGTCTTCGAGACCGTGGTGACAGGCCAGGAGGATCCCACCACGCATGACGCTATCGGCCACCGGGTAGCCGGCGGGGTCGCTGCGGAAGCTGACCTCCTTCATTGCCGGCTGGCGCAGGATGTTGCCGGTGAAAACGGGTCGTGTCTGGATGTCGGCCCTTTCAAGATAGATCTGCAGATCGCGACGGCTGAACGGTGCGCCCGAGCGCAGCGTCATCGGATAGGCAAGCCAGCCGGTGCGCGACCCTTCGAGCTGCCGCGGCAGGATGAACCACTCCTCGAACCGCTTGAAAAACCGGAGGTGGGCGTCGAAATGCTGCTCGCGGGTCTGGATGTTCCGTTGCAACTTTCCAAGTTGGACCAACCCGAAGGCGGCGCTGATCTCGGAGGGTTCCAGATTGTAGCCGAGCGCCTCGAACAGGAACTTGGCGTCGTAGTCGATGCCGTCGAGCTGCACGTTGAAACGGTTCTCGATGGATTCGGATTCCACGAAAAGCGAGGAAGACCGGCCCCAGGAACGCAGCAGGAGCGCCTTGCGGGCAAGTTCGGGATCGTTGACACAGAGCATGCCGCCATTTCCGGCGCCATTGATGACGTGCGAGCCATAGAAACTCGTGGTCGAGATATCCGAATAGACGCCGGTGCTCGTCCCGTCGATCGTGGCGCCAAGCGTATCTGCGCTGTCCTCGATCACTTTCAGCCCGTGCGCGTCGGCAATCTCGCGAATGCGCCGCCAGTCCGGAAGGTTGCCGATCAGCGACGGGATCATCATGGCCGAGCTGTTCGGCGTGATCATCCGCTCGATCGCATCCACGTCGATATTGTAGGTGCCCTCGGCGGCATCCACGAATGCGGGCACAAGGCCCTGACGCACAAGCGGTGCAACCGTGGTGGCAAAGGTCAGCGCCGGGGTGATGACCTCGCTCCCCTTTGGAAGGTCGAGAATCTCCACGGCGAGATAGTTGGCCGACGAGCCGGAATTGACCATGATTCCGTGTTCCTTGTCGAAGAGCGCGGCAACGGATTGCTGCATTTCGCGCACGCGCGGTCCCATTTGGGTGGATGTCCTGAGGACCTCGACAACCGCGTCGATCTCTTCCTGGCCGTGAACCGTCTGGCCGTAATTGACTCTCATCTTCTGAAATCTCCTCTGAAACCCTGAACCGTTACTCGACGACAAAGGCGCTGCTTCCGATCACGTCCGACGCCATCCGTTCGCTGTAGAACCTGATCTGTTGTGCGCTCAGTTCACTCATGTCGGCCCTCCTCGCATGGGCCCGGTACCAATCGATGGTCATGGCGATGGCCGTGGGCAAATCGAGCTGCGGCCGCCATCCAAGCTGGGTTTGCGCCTTGGTACTGTCCAGGCGCAGGATACCGGCCTCGTGCATGTTGAAATCGAGTGTCCTGGCGCCTGCAGGAAAGGCGATGGAGGGTGCATTTCCCCCCCAGGACGCCAGGATCATCGTCACCAGGTCGCGAACGTTGATGGAGCCGGCCAGGTCGGGGCCAAAATTCCACGCACCCGCATATTGCTTGCCGTGATCGAGAAGGGCAGCGGCAAGTGCGAGATAGCCGGAAAGCGGTTCGAGGACATGTTGCCAGGGTCGCACGGCTTCCGGGTTGCGAATGGGGACCGGGATTCCGCTCGCGCCGGCGCGGACGATGTCGGGCACCAGCCGTTCCTCGCCCCAATCGCCACCGCCAAAGACATTTCCCGCCCGCGCAGTGGCCAGTTGTGCCCCATCAGGATCATCGAAAAAGGCATGCCGGTAGGAATGGGCAACCAGCTCGGTGCATCCCTTGGAGGCGCTATAGGGGTCGCGCCCGCCCAGCGGATCGTTTTCGCGATACCCCCAGGACCATTCCTTGTTGTCGTAACATTTGTCGGAGGTGATCACGACAATCGCCCGCAGGGATGGCATCTTGCGCGCCATGTCGAGAACATGTGCGGTACCGGAAACGTTGGTCCGGAATGTCTCGGCCGGGTTGCGGTAGGAAGACCGCACGAGCGGTTGGGCGGCGAGGTGGAACAGAATCTCTGCATCAACCCCCTTGAGGGCGTCCTCGAGGGCCGCCGCGTCGCCGATATCGGCGTAGCGGTTCGTGATCCGGCTCTCGATGTCGGTGGAGCAAAAGAACCCCTGACCGGGTTCGGGCGGCAGCGACAGTCCGGATACCTTCGCGCCGAGCTTGAGCAGCCAGGCCGACAACCAGCCGCCCTTGAAACCGGTATGCCCGGTTACCAGCACCTTGCTACCGGCAAAGCTCCCGCCGAAAGTGGGGTCAACGCGACCGGACATGAACTACGCCTCAGATCGCCAGGGCTGGAATGCTGACGGGGTGATCCTCGTCGAAGCACATCCAGGGAGGCGTACCCTCGTCGCATAGCGAGTTCAGCGTGTTGCGGTCGCGGACCGTGTCCATCGGGTGCCAGAACCCCTCGTGGCGGAAGGCCATGAGTTCACCGTCCCTGGCCATCTGGGTCAACGGCGATTGTTCCAACGGCTCCATGTCGTCGACCAGGTAGTCAATGACTCCGGGCTCGAAGACGAAGAATCCGCCATTGATCCAGGTATCCCGCTTTCGAACCTTCTCGGTGAAGGCATCGACACGGTCGCCTTTCAGCTCGATATTGCCGAAGCGGGCTGGTGGCTGAACCGCGGTCACCGTGGCAAGCTTGCCATGCGACTTGTGGAAATCGATCAGTGCGTTGATGTCGATATTTCCGAGTCCGTCCGAATAGGTACACATGAAGGTTTCCGGCTCGAGCCAGTCCTTCAGGCGCCGAATCCGGCCGCTTGTCATCGTATGGGCGCCAGTATCGACCACAGAGACATTCCATCCGCCCGGCGATGTCGGAATCAGGCGAAGTTTCCCGGTATCGACGGAAACGGTAATGTTGTTTGCGATCAGGTGGTAGTTGGCGAAGAAGTGTTTGAGCAGCAAGGCCTTGTACCCGGCTGCGACGATGAAATCTTGATGGCCGAAATGGCTGTAGATATCCATCACCCGCGAAATGATCGGCTTTCCGCCGACCTCGACCATGGGTTTGGGTATCGATACGGTCTCCTCGGCAAGGCGTGAGCCCAGGCCACCGGCAAGTAGGATCGTTTGCATTATTCCCCCCCTTAGAAAGAAAAACTACATAATATTAACAGCGTACGGACGTTTTCTGTTGTGCCTCCCTTGTTCCTGGTCCGACAGATTACCTGCCCCGTTCAACTCCCGTTTTCCGGTGTTCGAATGAAAAGCCGACCGTCGCCATAGCGGTTGTCGAGATTCGGGACGTCGATTTCCCGGTATCCGTTTTCCTGCGCGTAACGCAGCATCGGTGCTTCGAGATCGTTCTCGTAACCGAGCAGAAAAGCTGCGGGCGGGGTCCGGGCGAAGAGCTCGGGCAGGCCGGCTTCTCCGACCATACGGTACATGCGCGCCAGCTGCGGCTCGGTATACGGTGCAATCCGGTAGGCAAACTGGCCGGTCGCGAATTCCGGATAGACCGGCAGGCCCGCTTCCAGCGGATAGATCGGCAGGAAAGTGGCAACCGGTCCGTTGGGCACGTCGTTTGCGGCCAGCGCCTGTTTGATCGCCATCCCCCCGCGCGCAATGCGGGTTGTGGTGAAATCCTCGCGATCTGTGAGCGCCACGAGACCCAACCCCAGCCTTGGTGCGGCGACGAGCAGCATCATGAAGATACTCGCAGCGAAAACCGGAACCGTTTCAAGGCGGCGCTCGTTGCGAAGCCGGCGATAGAACAGCGCGCACAGGATCGGCAGGCAGACCAGTGGCGGGACGTAGTATTGCGGGAACCCCGGCGTCGGAACGAAGCTGAGACCGCTGACCAACAGGATAGTGCCGAACACAACAATGAACTGTCCGCGGAAGCCGTCCTCGCGCACCTTGCCGGCGGCAGTGTCGCGCAGTGCGACCCAACCCAGATAGCTCAGGACGGTCACCAGGATCAGCGCGGCGCCAGACAGCCAGGCGGCGAATGCCAGCTCGACCTTGCCCGCGAGGCCCAATGCAAGACCCGGCTCGGAGGCCGCATTGGCCTGCCAGTAGGCCACATGCGGACCGGTGTGAAATCCGAGGATATGGGCAAGGAACCGTTGCGGGTCGCTGGCAAGAAACCAGAACAGCGGGAGCGCCCCGAGAAGGCCGCCAATCAGCAAGGGCAGAACGACCCGTGCGAGGCGAAAACCGAGGGTGGCATTGACCGGCAGAAAGAAGGCCCCGACGGCAATCATCGGGATGAACATCATGGCACTGACCTTGATCCCCGCGGCCAGTGACAGGCAGATTCCGACGGCAACAAGCTGGGCGAAACGGAGACGTTCCTCGATGGTTTCGGAAATGAACAGCCCGAGGCCAAGCACGGCCAGCGGCAGGGGCAGAAGGTTGTTGGTTGCGGCCATGCCGGCTTGCGTCAGCAGCGGGGTCGAGGTGATGACCGAAATCGCGGAGAAGGCCGCGAGCATGCGTGATCCGGAAATCCGATGAGCCGTCCACGCAATGCCGAGAACCAGAAGGAGCCACGCCAGGAAGACCCCTGTCCGTGCAACCTCAAGCAGTCCGAGATCGCCAAACACAATGTGCACGGCGCGGAAATACCAGGCCGACAGTGGCACATGGTTGAAGAAGACATCGGAATAGAGCTGCCAGTCGGGCAGGAAAGCGGCGGGCGGCACGAACATCATCTCGTCGCGAGTCAGCCCGTAATTCATCATCCGGCCATATATGGCGCCCAACTGGACACCAAAGAACAGCCCGATCAGCGCTCCGAAGGCAACCCGCCGCAGAAGCCGGGCATCCTGTCTTTGCGCGGCAGAACGGCCCACGGCGCGGTCCAGTTCGTTCGGTGCCTCTGCAAAACTCATCCGGCCAGATCCTCCTCACCGGCTGCCACGCCAAGGGCACGCGACACCAGCACGTATGACAGCACGACGGTCGGCCCGAGCGCCAGAAGCTGAGCGACCAGCGGCGACAGGCCGAGGGCAAGCAGGATTGCCAGCACGATGGCGTTGAATCCGTAGGCGGCCAGATATGCCAGGGCATAGGCGGGAAGCCGGGCATAGCCGCGCACACCAAAAACAAGTCGGGAGTGGATCGAATAGTTCCAGATCACACCAAGGCCGAACTGAATTGCCAGGGCCAGTTGCGCATGCGCCCCTGCCAGCACCAGGAGCGCATACATTCCGTACCCGAAGGCAGTGTTCACCACGCCCGCTCCTATGAAACGCACCACACGAGCGTTCTCGAAACCGAGCTGAAATGCTGGCTGGAGATCGTTGCGCGGTGTCATGGCATGCGGACCTCAAGGCGAGAGGCTGGTGCCTGAGTGGTGGTCGGGGGGGTCGGATACGGATTGGGTGTTGGACTACCACCCTCGATGCTCATGCATTGCATGAGGCGGGCGTTCACAAGGTGCACGTCGTTGGTCCGGCAAACATGGGAACGCGCGGCCGTCCCGAAGGTTTCGGCCAGGTCCGGTTTCAGCACGAAACGGCGCATTGCATCCGCCAGCGCTGTCGCGTCCCCGCGCGGCACCACAAGGCCGGAAACGCCGTCTTCGATCATTTCGCCACAGCCTGGACTGTCGGTCGTGATCACTGCGCGTCCGCAAGACATGGCCTCCAGGATGGACCGCGGAATACCCTCGCGCAGGTAGGTCGGCAGCACAAACACGCTGCAGCGTTGAAGATAGGGAACAACGTCGTCGCTGGAGCCCAGGTAGCGCATCAGACCGGCTGACTGCCAGGCCTCCAGTTCGCTGTCATGGATCCGGTCCGGGTTGCTGTCCTTCGGGCCAAGAATATCGATCTCGAATTCGAGCCCTTCGGATTTCAGTTTCTCGGCGGCTTGCGCCAGAACGGCGAGCCCCTTGGACCGCAACAGCCGGCCAACGAACAGAAAGCGAACCGGGCCGGCGGGCACCGGTGTCGGAGCGAAACGGGATGTGTCGACGCCCGAACCCGGAATGTCGTGCAACATCACATCTGCCGGGATCAGCTTGAAGCGCCGGATGTCATTCCGGTCGGCACTGTTGTAGCAGAAGGCCCCGTCAATGCCCCGCAGCGCAAGACGGTGCAGCCCTATCGATATATCCCGTACCAGCCGCCGCCGGCCTTTCGGCTTCGGATCCATGAAGGCGTATCCCAGGCCGGTGAAGAGGGCATAGCGCGCCGGAACGGATGCGATGCGTGCAGCCAGGCAGCCATAGACGATCGGCTTCATGGTATAGGCTATGACGATATCGGGCCTGGCTGCACGCAACTCACGCACCAGGGCCCATAGCGACTTCAGGTCTTGAGCCGGGTTGGTGCCGGTGCGTTCCATCGGAAGTTCGCGATGCGAAATTCCATTGCTATCGAGGATTTCCGCGGTGTCGGGGTCGATTTCCGCGGCGAGGGCGAGCACGTCGTACCCGTTCGCCTGGAAGCGGCGCATCAGGTCGAGACGGAAGTTCACAAGCGAGTATCCCAGGCTTCCGATGATCACCACACGACGCTGGCGAGCGGGTGCGGGCTGGATCCCGGCCCGGCTCCCGCCCGGCGGGCGCAAAGTGTCATGAACCGAAGAGATCACGCGCCGGCCCCCTGTGCGCTGGCCCCGTTCATGGCCGAAAGGTGGGGATGCTTGTTGACGGCAAGCGACATCCCGCGGGACTCCGCTGTCTCGGGCAGAGCGGTTTCGTTCGCCGTTTCCAGCTCTTCGTCAACCGTCCGCAAACCGTTCACACCATAGCCGGGCACCAGCTCCTTGAGCAGGCGCTTGACCGCGAGATCGTCGCCAAGACGGGCGGCCTTTTCCAGCTTGAGCACCATCGCCCGCAACCTGGCGATCGGCACTCCTTCCGGGCGGGCCGAGCTCACGCCCGAGATGCCGCTTTCGTGCCGCGCTTCGGATTTGTCGAAGAGCTCCTCGAACAGCTTTTCACCGGGACGAATGCCGATGATCTTGATGTCGATATCCTTGCGAGGTTGCATGCCCGCGAGCCGTATCATCCGCTCGGCAAGCTCGATGATCTTCACCGGCCGTCCCATGTCGAGCACGAAGATCTCCCCGTGGCTGGTTTCGAGTTTCAGTCCACTGGCCGCCGCGACGAGCGTCAGTTGCACCGCTTCGCGGATCGTCATGAAAAAGCGTTCCATGCGTTCGTCGGTGACGGTCAGCGGGCCACCGTTCGAAATCTGTTTCTGGAACAGCGGAACCAGGGAGCCGGAGGAGCCCAGCACGTTGCCGAAACGAACCGAGAAGAAGCGGGTGCGCTCGTCCGTTTCGTTGGTGATACGGTCCTGAGCCTGAACATAGAATTCCGCAACCCGCTTCGTCGCGCCCATGACGTTGGTCGTGTTGACGGCCTTGTCGGTGGAGATCTGGACCATCGCGACGGCATCGACCATGCGCGCGGCATCGGTCACGTTGCGGGCGCCGACAACATTCGTAAGCACGCCTTCGCAGGGGTTCATCTCGACCATCGGCACATGTTTCAGCGCAGCCGCGTTGAAAACCAGTTCCGGGCGGTGTTTCAGGAAAATGGCGTTGATCCGGGCGGCATCGCGGATCGAGGCGACATACATGCGGCGTGCAACATTCGGGAAATGCTGCGCCAGATCCATGTCGATCGAGTAGGCGTTCAGCTCGGTGTTATCGATCAGCACGAGCTCGGCCGGGTCGAAGGACGCGATCTGACGGGTCAGTTCGCTGCCGATAGAGCCGCCGGCACCGGTGACCAGCACCCGGCGTCCCTTGAACAGATCACGCAGGAGCGAACGTTCGACCACCTTCTGGGGCCTTTCCAGAATGTCTTCGGGATCCAGCGCCCGCATGCGGGGCGCCGTATCGCCGTCATCGCTGGCGACATCTTCCAGCCCGCTCAATCGCGACACTTTCACCCCGTAGGCTTCGGCCCAGGAGACCAGCTTGCGAATTCCGGCGCTGTCGAAGTGGGTCGGCGGTTCGGTCAACACGAGCCTTTGCGGCAACGCGTTGCAGTTCTTCAGGCGGACGATCAGCGCGTCGGGATCCAGCAAGGATCCGACAATCTGAACGTCGTGAAAATAGAGCCCCTGTGTATTGCGGGCGTCATCGACGATGCCGACGGGCCGAAACCGGGAGCGCGTGTTGCGAAGGGATCTCACGAAGAGGTCACAGCTCGTTCCCGTACCGACCAACAGCACCGGGACCAGCGTGTCGCGCTTGTCCTGGAGGCGAAGGCTGCGTCGCGTCAGCTCGCGGCTGCGTGCAACGACACGAAGCGCGCCAAGCGCGGGCATGACGAGGAAGAACTGGATCACGACAACGGACAATGGAACCATCTGCGTCGCGGGTGTCAGGTACGCCAGAAGCGCAAGCATGATGGCGGCGATGGCGCCGCCGCGAGACAGGATCGTCAGGTCGCGGATCGAGATCGAGCGCGAGTGCCGCCGATAGAAACCAGCAAGCGGGAACACGAACAGGCTGACCGCACCGGCCAGGATGGAAAACGGAAGAACTGTGGATAGAAACCCGGGCTGGCCCGAACCCAAGGCCGCGCCCGTCGCTGTCAGAAACAGCGCGACAAAGGCCCCGAAGGCCGCCGAAAACACGTCACCGAAAACCAGTCTTCTATTGGCTCTCAATTCGGCGGCCATCTGGCTCCACCAGCTTTCGAACTCTGACAAACTGGTCCGAGTGGATTCCGATTGCAAACCCAACTTATTCTGATTGGACCGAGATGGACCCTCGGTTGAAAAAGTCTCAGACATAAAAACCCCCCCAGGTTCTGGGTCACTTTGCCTGTATGACTTTTTGGAATTCCGGTTGGCCCGGATTGAAATCAGTTAGCTTCTATTTAACAACCAGTCTAGAAATGTTCTGTTCCACGATCTGGCTTTGCATGAATTCGTCGTTTGCTTAAAATTGACTCAAGCATGTTTGTACTGCCGATGGAAATTTTCCCCACCATTACGGTACATTAACCTTTGTTAATCTGCAACTCAACCTTTGTTAATCTGCAACTCTTATAAGAAAGATTTTCGTATCCGTTTGTAACGAATTGCAACCGAAAGTATCCATGGCTTGTATCCCCGCCGAACGGTCTCAACGCTCGTCCGCAACGTCCCAGCACCGGATCTTTCTGTTAACCGACGATAATGGGACGATTTTCCGGCGCGCGATTCCAGACGCCCACGACCATCCGTTCAGCCGGCAGTGTTCCGCAACAAGAGCCGCGGAATGTAACCGAATGTAACGGCGCTCTGTGTCGGGATGGTTCCGGACGTTTCGATGGCAGGGCCAGAACCGGGCACTCAAGCGTCAGTCCGCTAGAGCGAACGGCAAGCCGGCCACCGTTTTCCCACATGTGGAGCGAATCGGCGCAGTGCCTCGAGATCCGTCCGGAAGTATTCCGCCATTTCCGCCTCGAGATCTGCTGGAAGCGGCGGGTAATTCACCGGACGCGCGATGGCGTTGCGCAACTGTTGTACCGGCCAAGTGTCTCGTACCGGATCCAGAACCCTGCGCACAGGCGCCAGAACCCGCCGAATGCCGAGCGGAACCACGGGTAAGGTCTTGTCCTTCACACGGTCTTTCACCGGCGGCGCCAAGTCTCCCCCGAGGCCGATATACTCGGCAACCCGCTGAGCCTGCGCCTCCGGAGCATCGCGGATTCTGTCGAAATCCAGCACCAGGATACGATGGTCCCCGAACAGGTTGCGATACTTCTGCAGATGATGCGCATATCGGCTCTGGTCCAGGAAACGGTCTCCGGCGGTCGCATTCGCCGGGTCGAGATACTGACGGATATCCCTGGTCACCTCGCCGCGCCGGAACAGCATGCAATACTCCGAATAGGTGCGCTGTACCGGGTCACGCAGCTGCGTGATCAGTTTCACGTCCGGCAAATCGCGCGCGATACGTTCAGCCGCCTCCGGATCCGTCAGGTAGGAATTCGACTTCTCGCCGACAAAACTGGCGTTGTCTGCTCCCGAGAACTGCTCCTGGAACCAGGCGCTTCCCCGGTGATATTCCCGCGAGAAATAGTGCAGTTCGGGCGCCGGCATGAACACGTCCGGATTTGCCGAAAGCGACAGTTGTAGCCAGGTGGTGGCGCATTTCGTGGCCCCGATGATAAGAAAATCCACTTTGGTCTCAGGCTGCATAAGCACGGCGCCTCCTCCGCGAGACCAGATCATCGTAGATCCGGCTTACCTGCTCGATATGGCGCGCCGTCCCCAGGGTATCGTGTACATGCTCCTGTGCGCGTGCGGTGATCGCAGAGGCGAGCCCGGCCTCCTGCAAGAGGTGGTACACCGGCGTCACAAAGGCCGAAGGATCGAACGGATCGACCAGGAAACCCGTATCGCCGTCGCGGATCGCCTCCGGGTTTCCGCCATGTTCGGTGGCGATCACCGGCGTTCCCAGATGCATCGCTTCGATCAACGTGCGTCCGAACGGCTCTTCAAGCGCTGTGACAAGCATGGCATCCATCGCCGCCATCGCCGGTTCGATGGGCGATCGGTGACCCATCAAATGCAAATGTTCACCGATCCCCAATGACGCGGCCAACGAACGGCAGCGTTCATCGAGGCCGGAATCCGCGATCTCGAGCTTGCCGAAAACGCAGCCGTGGACGGCACGATCCGAAAGCGCCGACACGATATCTGCCAACGCTCTGACAAAATGTTCGGGCCGCTTTCTCTGGTTCAGAACGCCGAAATAGCCCAGCAGAACCGCATTTTCCGGCAGGCCGAGCTCTGTGCATAACACGGCGTGGCATTCGTCCCGGCTTGGTATCTCCTTGGAGAAATCGAACGGGCTGCGGACGATCTCCAGCCGGTCAGCAACAGAACGGATCGGCTTTCTGGGCTGCGAGAACGCCGACACGCAGAAAATCCTGTCGGCCAGCAGCGGCGCGATACGGTTTACGCCGGCCGCATCCGGACCCTGGCGATGATGCCAGATGAAAGCCGCGCCAGAGAGCCTTGTCGGCAGAGCCCAGTTTGCATGCATTCGTCCGTCATTAGTATGCACGATATCCACATCCATCTCGCGGAGCAGCGCTACCAGCCTGGGAACGGACCGTACCAGGAAACGTGTGAACGATACATCCTCGGCGCTTCTGGAATAGCGGGGCGCGATGATGCCCGGCTCGGTCAACAGGCGGTAGTCCAGCCCGAGAGATCGAATGTAATCGCCAAGCGCGCCGCCTTCTCGGTGAAGCGCGATGATCGGCTCGAACCGGGCGCGATCCAGCCCCGCAATGAGACTGAGCGTCGAGACATGGCTCCCACCAAAGGTGTCACCGCCGACAAAGGGGAAAAAAACACGAACTGGCTGCAAATTACCTAACTCCAAAGTCAATCCGAAACCGGCGCCTCAAGCCTGTGACGGTGCACAAAAAGCGTGTCTCCAGGTTGCAATCGGGCCGTAGGGTCAATGGCGGTTGCGACGGAGCCGGCACCTCGCGTCACCCGAAACTGCGTCACGAGTTCACCCGTCAAGCTGGACCCGGTCACCAGACCTGCCGCAACAGCCTCATCATAAAGGGTTTCCGCATTATGGCGCTGCGTACGCAACCTCACAATGTCGTTTTCAATCCGGTTGAGTTGCTCCAGCGCATCGGAACGGGCATCGCCAACAAGTGAAAGCGCGTCCCGTTCGGCAAGGTTGAGTTGCTGTTCCGCCGTCAGGCGCGCGATTTCGAGCTGCAGCCGCTTGGCTTCAAGATCGTTGAGCGAATTCGTCAAGGCGCTCACGCGTGTGTTCACGGCAAGTCCGCGCTCCTTGAGGGTACTTACACTTTCAAGGTCCTGCCGGGTAATCTCTATCTGGTTGGTTCTCAGCTCGATCTGGGCGCCCAGATGCTCGACCTGGCTGCGGAGCACCTCCTTCAGGTCTGCGATCCGGCTGCCCTGGGCATCACGGGCGGACCGAGCCGACACGAGGATCTTTCCCTGAAGCCCATCCGGAAGAACCGAGGCGTTTTCCCCGCCGGATTCCGGTTCCAGGCCCTGGAGATCGTAAACGAAGCGGGCGCGTTCGTTTTCCAACACCGCAAGCTGCGCATCCAGCAGGCGGATTTCGCCCGCGAGACGCAGCACACCGATATTGGAACCGGAGGTGTTCAGCGTCTCCGTCGGCACCCGCAGGAATCCACCGGCGAGGGCCAATGCCTGTTCGGCCGACAAGCCCGGCCGGAACGGATATGCGCCCGGCGACGCGACCTCGCCCAGCACGTAAACCGGAAGGTGGCCGATCACCTCGATGGCGACATCCGGCGGCTCCGACAGGCCCGCTTGTCGCCGCAGGCGCCGCTCCAGTTCATCCGACAACACGCCGATCTCCTGACCGGCAGCCGGGACCTGGCCGACCAGCGGCACTCGTAATATCCCACCATCCGACAGCGCGTATTCGCCCGAGATCCCCTGCCACAGAACGTAGGTCGATGTTTCCAGATCCCATCGCATGACCCGCAAAAGCACCCGGTCCTGGCTGTTCAGCTGGTATTCTTCTGCCAGTGCCGCGGCAGCAAACGGGGATAACAGCAACGCAATAAGCGTGGAAAAAATCACCGAGACCTTCACCGTTCCATCCTCCAGAAAGGTTTCTCACCCAGGGAAGTCGTTCTCCTGTCCTGTTTCGGAGCGTCATGAACCTCCATCAGCCGCGATGCGCTCAACGCGATGGCCAGGATAACGGGTACGTTCCAGAAGCGCGCGTAGAATGTTGGGAACATGTACAGCATAAGCGCAAAGATCAGCAATACCGTAAGGGTCAACGCGCCGACCTTTCGCGAATGGTCGGCCCGGATGGCCTGCACCGCCACGAATACGCCCGTGAGCAACAAGCCGACCAGTCCGAACAGCAACATCGCACCGCCTTCGGTCAGTACCAGCAGGTAGACGTTGTGCACCGGGGCACCGAAGGCGCTGATCTCCCGGTACTGGTCCACGCCAAGCCCGATCATCAGCGTCCCCCGCGCCGTATGCATCGCTTCGCCCAGAAGTTGGGCCCTGTCTTCGAATGTCCCGGCCACTGAAACGTCATGAGTGAGCAGCGCGTTCAAGACCCGCTCCTGAAAGACCTCCGGCAGGAACATCTCGCCGAACAGAAGCGCACTCGCACCGCAGGCCAGGATCAGCCCGCAGGTCAACAGGACATGCCTTGCCGAACCGCAAAACAGCACGATCGTCGAAACCCCCAGCAAACTGACGATCAACCCCGAGTTCGATCCTGTCAGCAAGACGCCATACCCCAGCACCGGCAGGCTTATCACGAGCCATCCGCGCCGCAGATGCCCCAGAAAATTCAGCCCCAGGACAAATACCATACCAATCCCCGCCAGGGCGGCGCATTCGTTTTCACGCTCGATCAGCGAGCGCATCCGTCCGCTGCCGGAAACCAGCCGCGTGCTCGGATCGTCCACGAAATGAAAGACGTAGATCCCGAACAGCATCACCCCGACGAGCGCCGCGACCAGAACCTTTATCAGCGCGACAACTTCCGGGTAGCTCCGTCCGGCAAGCACCATTGGCAGGACAACCAGCGAGAAGAAGTATTGCGCGTATACGCTGGGCAGGGCCTTCGGCTCACCGTTGACCAGAGATCCGAGTGTCAGGCCACCGCAGAAAAGAAGGAAACAGACGAACCAAAAACCCGTGGCGGACCCAAAGAAATGCAACGGAAGCCTGTGGTTTACCAGCAGGAGGATGAAAGCCAGGATCATGGCAGCATCCGAGGCGGTCACATAGATCCCCTGCATCCGAAGATAGTTCATCGGTGAAAGCGCCACGGCGATAGCCGCCAAAATGCCCGCCGCCCTCGCCGCACCATGACGACGCTGCGCCGGAAGCTCCCGTCCTTCAGCGACAGCGCCGGCGAGCTGGCCCACCGGCAGTTCAGTGACCGGAGTGGAAAAGCGTCGAACCCGGGTCATGTTACTGCCCCGCCGATTCTGGATGCCGGCTTCCGTGCGCGCCGGAACGGCCGGGGGACGGCGATCTGTGACGGGAAACGCCACTTGAGGTTGCGCAACAACCGTTCCGCGATCGGCCCCAAATGAGGCCTGGTGGCGATCCGCGCAATCATGGCGCGCCTCCGGGTTTCGGCAACCGCTCAATCCGCATCGACCCAGCTCCCGTCGCCGGCCGCCAAGGCAAGCCAGGTTTCCACATGGCTCATCGCGCTTTGCGGGTCGATTTCCCAGGGATCATTCGGCCTTGAAGGATTCAGCGCGGCGCGCGCCTCCTCACAGAGATCGGAGAAACCGTCACCGTCACTGTCGCGCTGCCCGTCGGGATCTGCCTGCGCAACCACCGGCCAGCCACCGACCTGATCCACATTGTCGATCACCCTTCCGCCGCAGATACGCACATCCTCGATCACGCGCGCATCGAGCGCATCCGCCATGCGGCGCCCCTCTATCCGGTCACCGGCGCGCGCCAGGACCGCATCAAGAACCCCTGAGACCGGCATGGGTTCAACGCTGACGGGCCAACCGGGCGGCGCGACCAGAACGGATTCCGCCACGCTGTCCAGAACTTCCACCTTGCGCCCACGGCACCCCTTCGCCACCCCCGCAAGGTTGTCGCTGGCCAGCAATCGTACGGCCTTCCCGTCCTCCCACTCGAAAACCTGTACGGGCTCCGGCGTCTTGCGCACGGTCGACGGCCCGGTGAGCGCGAGATTGCCGAGATAGGCGATATCCGCATTGCCAAGCAGGTCGTAGAACTCTCCGAACTGGCTGATCGGGTTATAAAAAACGTTGTTGATGACCTCGACAGGTCCGATATCGGTGGCCTTGATGTCCGGCGAACGGTCACGGTGGTGAGCGAAAAGATTGCGCAGAAGCGTGATCCGGCCACAGCGGTTGCCCTGCCCCTCGTCCGAACAGATCAACGCCCCTTTCGAGTGGCGCCCCTTGGGGTGGTTCGAACGATCGAGGCTGTCGGCCAAGGTGATGTCGGACGCCGTCGCACCCGAAACATGGATGTTGAAAGTCTCGTCCGTCGCAAAGGCCATGGAAAGATTGCCAGGAAAGACCTGCCGGGCGTTCTCCACCGTGATCGCGTCCACGGTCGCAGACGGCCGTGGGCTCGGCCCCGGGCGCAGCTTCAGATACCGGATGACCACATCGGTCACGTTCTTGGGGATCAGCGGCCCGTGCGTTCCTTCCACTATTCGCAACTGGATGCCATCGCCGGGCGCGGTCTGTCCGGCGATGTAGATATTCGAACCGACATGGATCGGCTGCAGCAGGTCGATCGTGCCGCTGACGGCAAACCCGCAGACACGCGGATGGCCACCATTCGCGGCACATTCACGCAACGATCCGGGTCCGCTATCTGCAAGGGTCGTGACCAGGCGCAACTCGCCCTGTTTCCAGCCGACGGCTCCCGCACCCATCCCTTCGGCACCGGGAAAGGCCCGTTCGGACGCCACGGCCCCATGCCCCGCCAGCATTATACCCGACACGGCGAGAAAATATTGAAATCTATCGATAATATTTCGCAGCATAGTGGTAATACTGTGGATTGCCGCCGTAGCCGTGCCTCCGGTGCTTGCGCAGATCCACCTGGTTGATGACCGTCCCCAGCACATTCATGCCGTTCTCTTCCAACCGTTCCATCGTGTCGGAAAGCGCTTCCTGAGTGGTCTCCCCCCAGCGAACCACAACCACAGTGGCATCGACCAGGGGCCCAAAACGACAAGCGTCGTCGATGATCAGAACCGGCGGCGCATCCACCAGAACCAGGTCGTAGCGGTAGCGCAGTTTCGTGTTCAGCCGGTTCAATAACTGCTTCAGGTGCTGCGGCGACGTATGCGCTCGTGTCCGGACCGGGAGAATCTCGAGCCCGGCGATTTCCCTGCCATCCACGACCACCGGTTCGCCGCGCAACTCGCCAGACAGGACCTCGGTAATCGGAACTGGCGATTTGTGCAGATCCATCAGTTTCGAGGCGCCTTGCCGGTGGGCGTCCAGATCCAGGACCAGGACCCGCATCCCTTCCCGCGCCGCCGTCAATGCCAGCGATACTGTCAGCGTCGACTTGCCCTCATCCGGCAGACCGGATGTCACCATGATCAGTTTTGCGCTCTCACCGCTATTGAACCAAAGGGTGAGCAGGCCCCGGAGTGCCTCGCTGAAGGCGGAATACGGATTGGCCAGCAGGAACCAGAGCGGCGCGTGCTGCCGCTGCAAGAGACCGCGGCGCTTGATCCTCGGCAGATAGCACAGGTTCGGAACACCGCTCACCGGGACGGTCTGATCCTCGGTCCAAAGCCGGTTGTTCATCCCCTCCATGAGCAAGGCGATCACGAAAGCGAGCGAAAACCCGACCACGGCGCTCACAACCAGCGCCACCGGCACATTCGGCCAGGAAGGTTCCACCGGAACCCGCGCAACCGACACTTGCCGCGCACCTTCTCCGGTGAATTGCAGCTGTGACTCGAACTCGTTGAGCTTTTCGATGGACGTTTGGTAGCGCGCGCGCTGGAGCTCCATGGAGCGCTCCATCCGCATCAGCGATAATTCCGAACGTGTGTGCTCGTGCAGTGTCTCCTCCGCCTGCTCCAGTTGTCGGCGTGCCTCGGCCAATTCCTCGGAATCGCCCTGCTGGGCCGACAGGATATCAACAACGGCCGAGGCTCGCTCCAGATCAGCGCGAAGCCTGTCGACGAGACGTTCATCGTCGAGATCGTTGTCGCGGATAAAATCCGCGAGTTCGAGCTCGGACTGCGACAGGTTCTCGCCAAGCTGTTGCACCCGATCGCGCAGGAAAGCGATGGATTGCTCGATCACCTGGCGCCGCTGCAACATCGAAATGACAATAAAGGTATCAGCGACCTGGTTGGCGATCGCCGCTGCCATCTCCGGATTTTCCGATACTGCAACGATCCCAAATGCCAAACTCTCTCCATCACGAAAAATATCGTATGATTTCAACAGTTTATCAACTACACGCTCACGCCGGATCTCTGGCGCCTCGAAGGTGCCAAGCTCCGGTGGTCCAACAAAATCAGGATCATCGAACAGCTCCAGCGTTACCGCCACCTCGGTGGCGAAATCACTCGAGCGCAAGACGTCCATCTGCGTCTCGATGAACGTCCGAGTCATCTCGAAGCTCTCCAGTTGCACATCCGTCGCCCGGACCCGTGTCTCGAGCAAGGTCATGACAAGGGTCGAACGCGCTGTGTAGCGCTTCGGCATATTCTCAAGAACAACGTAAGTCAGCCCAACGACGGTAGCGATAATCAGCAGTCCCAAAACCATGTGTCGGCGCAGCAGGCTCCACAGGCCTTCTGAACCGATCCGCTTTTCCGAGGTTTGTCGAGCCGCTTTAATAAATGTTCTTGGCGCTGTCATCGTTCTCCCCTCAGCGGCCATAAAAAAATTGATTCTCGCAAACTGTCCGGTTTTGCCAGCCGACACGCCTGACCTTAAAGGCAACGTCAGGCCGACATCGGCCTCTTATCCTGCGCCGTCCCACCACACGACACCTCATGATAGAGCTTTTCATGCAGATCGCGATAAATTTCGGTCGAATAATGTTTCTGAACACGTTCTCGAGCCTTTGCACCCAGGCTGGCGCGTCGCTCCCGACCCAGCAAGAAAAGCTTCGAAACGGCATCAGCCTGCGCCTCGGGGTCGCTTGGCGGCACCACCAGCCCCGTTTTTCCAACCACGCGCGCACAGTCTTCCCACATCGGTCACGACACAAGTAACGCCGGCCACCATGGCCTCGGTCACGGCAAGCGGAAACGCCTCACCCCACGCCGAGCACAGCAGGAAGACATCCAGCCCCGGCACGAGTGCATCAACACCGTCTAGGAGGTCTGGCGCGGTCAAACGGCCCGCGGTTCCCAGGTTTTCCGCTTCGGAAATCACCGGCCTGTCACCATGACCTTCGTCGAAAAGAACCACCTGTACGTCGCAGTTCCACGACATTAGCCGCACCGCCACTCGGACCACCGCGTGATGATCCTTCATTGAAATACTTTCTGCGAGATTGACCGCCAGCCCATGCGTCACAGGCTCCCGACAAATTCCCGGGAAATTCGCTCGCGCGTCTGGTTGAGACAAGAATATTTTCGTATCCACCGTGTTGGATACAAATACGGCACAATCCAGTGCGAACACAATTGCCGTGTGCTGCCGTCTAGAGAGTTCCGAGCAACAGTTAATTGCCTCGGGGCGCCGGGTCAGCGCCGACAAAAGCTGTAGAACAGCATTCCTGGAGCGTTTTTCGTTCCGAATGTCCTGCGGAGAATGATGAATCTCTCCGACCCGCGCCGGTCTGTTCGTGCCACGGCCGGCCAGCGCCGACCAATACACACGACCCCCATGATACATCCAACAATGGATTAAATCGGGGGGGCTGTCCTGCGGATGAGACCGCGTCCCGGCAAGCGCAGCCAAGTACAGCTTGCCCAGCTTCAAATCGAACGATGCCCCCCCGCCACCTTCAAAGCGAAAATCCACCCTAACTAGCCGGTCCGGAAAAGGACAAAAAACGACATGGCGCGAGGAGCTTGGGCGCAAAGCCAAAAAGTATAGTTTCAACATAAGCTGCGCACCACTGACATTCGTGCTGGTGATAAATTCGTGCCGGTGATAAAGTAAATTGCTTTCATCGGTTCACATGCTGTTGGATTTTCCTGTCCGGCACAAGACAAACCTGTTTTGCTATCATGAAACCATTTTGCGGAAGAGGCAAGAAAGGTCTATTTGGGGTCGTGAGGGGCGTTGTTGCATAAAGCCTGGCCGGGATTCACAACACGAATCCCGTGGGTTAGATCGGCGGCATGCCGAAGCCCACACTTCCCCGCTATTGAACGACGAACTGGTCGAGCTACAATGCATCGCTTCGGAAGCGGGGTTCGCTTCTGGTCTGGTTCGACCGAGACATGACCTGGTTCGCGGATCTGGCAGGCAAACGCGGGCGTCCTGAGACATTCTCCGATGCAGCGATCCAGTTTTGCCTGAGCGAGAAGGTACTGTTCGGTCTGCCGCTTCGCCAGACCTCAGGAATGGTCGCCAGTCTTCTGGAAATGGCGGAACTTGAGTGGCCGGTGCCTGACTACAGTACGCTGTGTCGACGACAGAGAACCTTGAAAGTCCAGATCCCCTATCGCCGTGTTGACAGGCCGTTGAACCTTCTGGTGGACAGCACCGGGATCAAGTTCCTGGGGGACGGAGAATGGCAGGTCCGCAAACACGGCGCCAGTGGCAGACGCCGGTGGCGCAAGGTGCATTTGGCCATGGACACCACCACACCCGACATCCGGGCGGTGGAGTTCACCCCCAGCCGGGATGGCGACAGTCCTGCCCTGCCGGACCTGCTGGAGCAGATCCCTTAAAGCGTACCGCCAAAAACCTGAATCGTTGGGATTCCGTTGAAGCCTGATCTGTGATTCATCCTGTTTGGGAGGATGGATCATGTCAGCACCTTTGCCGGACGTGCTGCGGCTGCGGTTTCAGAAGTTGGTTGAAGTAGGGTTAAGCGGGCGCGCGGCAGCGTTGCGGTTAAAGCTGTCGCCAGCAACAGGGGCCAGATGGGCGCTCTCGATCCGGCGCACGGGCCGTGCCTGTGCCGCTCCCCAAGGTCGTCCCAAAGGCAAGGGAAAGCTCGATCCGCATCGCGCCTTCTTCGCCGAGATCATCGGGCAGGACGGGGACATCACGATGCCGGAACT
>NZ_FNEK01000180.1 GCF_900099935.1 Aliiruegeria lutimaris
TATTTCGTTTAAAAACTCCCGTTGTTTTGGGCCGTGATCGCTGATTCAATCGTCTCAATTGAGAGGAGGTTTCGGCGATGATGGGACCGCGACAGGAGGCGCAGGGTGCGCTGTTCTACGACTTTTCGCTGGAAGATCCTGTACCCCGAGACCATCTGCTGCGGTCGATCGATCGTTTCGTCGACCTGAGCAGCATGCGCTCGCACATCGCGGCGTTCTACAGCCACACCGGACGTCCTTCGATCGATCCCGAGCTGCTGATCCGAATGCTGATCGTCGGCTACTGCTTCGGTATCCGGTCGGAGCGGCGGTTGTGCGAGGAGGTGCATCTCAACCTGGCGTACAAGTGGTTTTGTCGGCTCGACCTGACTGACCCGGTCCCGGATCATTCGAGCTTCTCGAAGAACCGCCACGGTCGGTTCCGCGAGAGCGAGCTGTTGCGCCACCTGTTTGAGACGGTCGTCGCGCGATGCATTGAGGAAGGATTGGTGAGCGGGCAACGCCTGGCGGTCGATGCCAGCTTGATAGAAGCAGATGCCAACAAGCAGAACTCGACGCCGAAGGAAGAATGGGACGTGCGGAGCATTGATCCTGCCGATGCGCCCCGGGCTGTCAGGGAATATCTTGAAGTCCTGGATCATGAGGCGTTCGGCGCGGCCAGCGAGGTGGATCCCAAATTCACTTCGCATTCCGATCCAGCCAGCCAGTGGACTGCGGCCCGCAAGGGTCCGGCATTCTTCTCCTATTCCGACAACCACCTGATCGACACGGATTTCGGGGTGATCGTGGATGTCGAAGGAACGCGGTCGATCCGGCAAGCCGAGGTCGGATCGACGCGGACGATGATCGACCGCGTGGAGGACAAGTTTGGTATCGTGCCGGAGTGGTTGATCGCGGATACGGCCTACGGGTCGGGGCCGATGCTGGGCTGGCTGGTCGACCGCCAGATCGACCCGTACATCCCGGTCATCGACAAGGCCGGTCGTCCCGATGGTACCTGGACCCGCACCGACTTCGAATGGGATGCCGAGAACGACCAGTATGTCTGCCCCGAGGGGCACGCGCTGAAGCAGTTGCGCCGCAACTATTGCGATCCCAATCGCGGGCCGACCGGCAAGGGCGTCGCCAAGTATCGCGCGCTGAAACTGACCTGCCAGAGTTGCCCTTCAAAGGCGCGCTGCTGCCCAAACGCGGATTTCCGATCCATCACGCGCGAAGAACACGAAGACGCCCGTCAGACAGCCCGAGACCTCGCCAAAACCGACCAATACGAGATCGCCATGAAGCTGCGGAAGAAGGTCGAGATGCTGTTCGCCCATCTGAAGCGGATACTCGGCCTCAACCGGCTCCGACTACGCGGTCCAAACGGCGCCAACGATGAATTCCTCCTCGCAGCCACCGCACAGAACCTCAGGAAACTCGCCAAGCTCCTTCCTGCACCTGCAGCATTGCCGAAAGCGCCATGAACAAAGGCGCTCACACCGTTTTTTGAAGCCAATTTTCTGACTTGCAGCGCATTGTTTTTCAACGGAATCG
>NZ_FNEK01000173.1 GCF_900099935.1 Aliiruegeria lutimaris
CGGTCAACGCCCTCAATATAGCCCGACATGCCCGCCTCCGATTGTTGAAGACGAGTATACCCAAGGTTCGGGTTTTCACACAGCCTCGGCCCAATGCTGTCATTGGGGACCAGCTTTCAGAATGGCCGCTATGCCGACCTGCACCAAAGAACCGCCCGGTCGGCTGATCTGGTGTTTTGCCGACTATTGTGACATCTGACGAAATACGTCGGATGTCCGCTCCTTGCCGCCAACTCAGGCATTGGCTCCTTGCGCTCGAGACCTTCATGTTCGGCGCTGAGGCTCCCGATTTCCACCATTCGGGAACGATGGCCGGTGTGCCATGCACTGATGAGGGTCAGGAGATCTTGATACCAGCGACTTCCTCGATCACCGCGAGGCGCATCAAGCTGTCGGGCGACCAGGTCTCGGCAAACTTGTAGAACCTATCAACTCTTCGGTCACTCTCCGGCAAGATGACCCAAGACTGTTTTGAGCAGGTATAGGTGTGCACATCTGGCGGGTGCCGGTCAGGGTCGTCGAGAGTACCGACCCGAACGAAGCGGATATGGTTCCGAAGACCGCCCATGTTGTAGTTGCTCCATACCGCGACCTTGCATTTCGAGCAGCGGGTAATGTCCTGACCGGTGCCGCTCGGTGTCGGAACCGAAATCACCTCTGTCGTACCGGAAACGAGCCTGACGCGCTCGGCCTCGAACAGGGCGTTGATCGCGAAGGCGGAGCCGGAATTCTTCTGACAGCCGCGGCAGTGGCAGCCGTGTACGATCAGGGGATCTGCCTCCACCTGATAGCGTACATGGCCGCATGTGCAGCCGCCTTCGCACGGGTGAGTTCGGGTGTTCATTGGCTCGCACCTATTGCTTTGGGAAAGTCAGGCGATGGTAACTTCCAGCGTTGAAGGGGTCTCGCGGCGACATCCGTCGGCGACCGGCGAATGGGTCACCGCGTAGTCGACTATCTCCCACAGGACTTTTTCGCTGACGCCGGCTGCACCGATTGTCACTCGGGTGCGTACACTTAGCGAGCCTGCACGCACCGAATCATCCATTCCGAACAGGCCACAGTCGTCGTCGACGCTGTCAGTCGTGACTTCCAGCGTGTCCAGGGCGATCCCCAGCTCGGCCGCGCGCAAGGTAATTCTTGTTGCATCACAGGTCGCCAGCGCCGCGCGGGACAGCCAGCCCGGCGACGGAGCGGAGCCGCCTCCGCCAACCGCCTCGGGCATGTCGGTGACGACGGATTGTCCGCCCTCTCCGGTGGCGCGGCATCTCAGCCCTGTCTCCATGACCGCCGTAACCGGCGGGCTGGTGCCGACCGCGTCTTCAGGATTCTCCTTCAGGTAGGCAATTACGCCATTTACCGATTTCTGGATGTGTTCGATCGACATCGTTCTCTCCCTTCACGTTTCTGTGGATCAGTTGGGGCCTTCCTTGGCCTCAATGGGGACCGTGACATGCCACAAGGGGGTATCTCCCCACATGACATAGGCTCCGCCTACGAAGGGATCGCGTGGCAGGGTCGCAATCATGTCCCTGTCGGGAAACAGCATCATCAGATGCGGTCCGTCCTGCACCCATATGTCCCCGTCGTTGGGGTCAGTTGCCATGGGATTGTCGTTGTTCACCAGCGCATCGCCCTGAAGCATGTACGAAACGCCTACGACGTCAGTGGAGAATTCCGACCCGGATGCAACGGCAGCCATCCATTTCATCCAGACAGGATCATTGCACATCGGGTGCTTGTCGCCAGGGATAAGCCCGACACCCGGTAAGCACACCCAGTCATTGCTGCCTTCTCTGTGGACTGCCCCCATCGAGTGGTCCGGGTTGATTGTTAGTGCATGGTCGGCCTCTGGTCCATTGGAACGAAGCTTTCGGGTGCTGGTGGTCGGT
>NZ_FNEK01000031.1 GCF_900099935.1 Aliiruegeria lutimaris
AAGACGCCCAGGATCAAGGCATGGCTCGCCCGCCGTCCGCACTGGCATGTCCACTTCACGCCCACCTTGGCATCATGGATCAATCAGGTCGAACGCTGGTTCGCTGAATTGACCCGCAAGCAGTTGCAGCGCGGGGTCCATCGTTCGACTGCCGAACTGGAGGCCGACATTGCCGCCTTCATCGAAGCACACAACGAGAACCCCAAACCATACAGATGGGTCAAGTCCGCCGATGAAATCCTCGCATCGGTCAAGCGGTTCTGCCAGCGAACCCAAACCCTATGCGGCGAACTTTAGATTCGGGTGACTAGCATGCCGGTCTAGTTTGCGCACAGCAACGTGGCAGCCCGCATGACCGATATCCTGAACTTCCTCGTCAATAACGCCTTTCGGGAGGCGGAGGCCAATGGCGCCTTCGACAACCTGCCCGGCGCAGGCAAGCCTCTGGCCGACCTGCATCAGTCGAAAGACGCGGTGGTCGCGCGGATCATGAAGGAAGCCAATGCCAAGCCGGCAGCCGTTGTCGTTCAGAAACAGATCGTCGAGAGCCGCGCGCGGCTGAAGGCACTGAGCGACCCGCAGGAACGTAAAGCGGAAATGCGCCGCCTGGCCGACCTTCAGACCCGGCTTGCCATCGAACAGGAGGCCTGGCGCAAACACGGCTGAGCCGTCAGCGCGAGATTTCCTCCCAGGCCCGGTTGATCGCGATGAGCCGTTGCTCGGCCATCCGGATCGCCTCCTCCGGCACGCCGCGGGCCATCATCACGTCGGGGTGGCTATCCCGTACCGCTTGCCGCCAGACGCGACGGATCTCGCCTATCGGCATTTCGGGCGTCACGCCCAGCACCTCGTAGGGGTCGGGGTGCGTGTCGCGGACACAACGCGCCCGCAGACTGCGAAACTCCCGATCCGTCAGACCGAAAATCGCGGCGACCTCCATGAGCATCGCGTTCTCGGCCTCGTGATAGCTGCCATCCGCCGTGGCGATATGGAACAGGCCTTCCATGAGATCGCGCAGCGCATCGTGACCATCGTCGAAAAGCCGGGCGATGCTGCGGGCATAGACGTCGAAACCGGCCACGTCCTGGCGGGCGAGGTTGAACACGCGCGCCGCGTTTGCCTCCTCGTCCGGTGGAATCACGAAAACCTCGCGAAAGGCGCGCACCTCATCGCGGGTCACGGCACCATCGGCCTTGGCCAGCTTGGCCCCGAGCGCGATCACCGCAATGGCGAAAGCGACGCTCTTTTCCGGCGGGGTCCGCAAACGGCTGAACACCTCCGACAGGGGTTCCCCGGAAGACAGCGCGGACAGCGCGGCGGATATGCGGCTCCAAAGCGACATCGCCCCGAACCTATCGCGCCGCCGCGCGATCCAACAGGGGGGGACGCTGCGGCATGAGGGCCTTGTGCGGCACCTTGCAGCGGCGGGTCGATCCGGCCATAGCTTTGATGAAATTCCATGCGAAAAGGAGAAGCGACGATGCGCTCAGTCAGTCTTCCCGACGGGACAGAGCTTCCCAATCTCGGCCTTGGCACCTGGTATATCGGCGACTCGCGCAACCGGCGCGACGAGGAGATCCGCGCCCTGCGCACCGGAGTCGACTTTGGCATGAACCTGATCGACACGGCGGAGATGTATGGCGACGGGGCATCGGAGCAGCTTGTGGGCGAGGCAATCGACGGGTTGCGGGACGAGGTTTTCCTGGTCTCCAAGGTCTATCCGCATAACGCCACCATTGAGGGTGTCGCCGATGCCTGCGAGGCCTCGCTCAAACGGCTGGGGACGGACCGACTCGATCTCTACCTGCTGCACTGGCGCGGCGGCGTGCCGCTGGCGGAAACGGTTGAAGGCTTCGAGAGGCTGATCGCGCAGGGCAAGATCCTCCGCTGGGGCGTGTCGAATTTCGATCCCGGCGACATGGACGAGCTGTCGGATGTGCCCGGCGGCGGCGCGGTGGCCACCAACCAGGTGCTCTACAACCTCTCGACCCGGGGCATCGAATGGGACCTGCTTCCCGAAGCACGGGCAAATGGCCTGCCGATCATGGCCTATTCGCCGGTGGACCAGGCGCGGCTGTTGCAGGATGGAGATTTGATCGAGCTTGCGGGCGATCTTGGCGTGAGCGCGGCGCAACTCGCGCTGGCCTGGGCGATCGATGGCGGCGGCGTGATCGCCATCCCCAAGGCGGGTTGGGCCGAGCATGTCGAGGAAAACGCGGAGGCCGCCGAGCTCATCCTGTCCGACGAGATACGCGCCGAGCTCGACGCGCTGTTCCCGCCACCGAACGGCCGGGAGCCGCTTGCGATCCTCTGAGCCCCTGCCCTAACCGCCGAGCCGGCGCGGGCCGGCGGGCGTGTCGATCACGGCAGCAAGGCCGGCCGGACCGGTTTCGAACCGAAAACGCGGATCGGTCAGCCCCAGCCTGTCGCGCAGAGCCTCGGCTTCGGGGTGGTGAATGAGCAGCGCAGACAGCCGGCAACCGCTTGGCTCCAGCGACGCGGCGGGGTGTGCACTCTGCCATTGGATCACGGCCGGATGTATATTGTCGAACGGCAACCGCCCATCCTCCGGAACCGCCATCGACCAGCGATAGGCGCCCCGGCTGAGGGCGATCGGCGCGCCGATCTCGTCCCCAAGCGTGGCCTGTGCCGCCCCCATATCCGCGCAGCGCAAGATCCAGTTCGTCAATCGCGGCGAACCGGAGAAGGAATCCAGATCGAACCAGCGGGGCCGCGATGGCGGCGGCGCCGACGGGTCCACCGCGATCACTTCCAGGTATTCGGTGCCGCCGAGCGACAGCAGGCGGTTATGGGTGCCGAAATCGGGATGCTGCCCGCCCGGACCGAGCCGCACGCCCAGCGCCGCCTCGACCGCGTCCACACCGGCTGGCAGAGTCTCGCAGGATATGGCCAGGTGATCGAATTCGAACATCGCGCCTCACAGAAAAAGGGCGGGCTCATAACGGCCCGCCCCTTCTTTTGGCATGTTTTCAATCCGCGGAGAAAGCATCTCCGCAACGCGGCCCGAGATCAGGCGGCGGTTTCGCGCTTCTTGCTGATGATATTCATGATCTCCTGCGCGGACGCCGGGATATTGGTGCCCGGGCCGAAGATCGCGGAAACGCCGGCATTGTAGAGGAACTCGTAGTCCTGGTGCGGGATAACCCCGCCGCAGATCACGATGATGTCCTCGGCGCCCTGCTTTTTCAGCTCCTCGACGAGACGCGGAGCCAGCGTCTTGTGGCCAGCAGCCAGCGAGGAGATGCCGACGATATGCACGTCGTTGTCGATGGCGTCCTGCGCGGCTTCTTCCGGGGTCTGGAAGAGCGGGCCTACGTCGACGTCGAAGCCGATATCGGCATAGGCCGTGGCGATCACCTTGGCGCCGCGGTCATGGCCGTCCTGGCCCATCTTGACCACGAGCATCCGCGGACGACGGCCTTCCTTCTCGGCGAATTCCTCGATCGATTTCTGGATCGCGATGAACTCGTCGTCGCCCTCGTAGGCAGCGCCATAGACACCAGAGAGTGTCTTGATTTCGGCCCGGTGGCGGCCGAACACCTTCTCCATCGCCATGCTGATCTCCCCAACGGATGCCCGGGCGCGGGCGGCGTCGACGGCGGCCTCCAGCAGGTTGCCACCTTCCGTGGTCCGGCGCGTGATCTCCTCGAGCGCGGCCTGGCAGGCAGCCTCGTCCCGCGTCGAACGCATTTTCTCGAGGCGCTCGATCTGCGACTTTCGGACCGCGACGTTGTCGACGTCGAGGATTTCCAGCTCGTCTTCCTTGGCAAGCTTGTGCTTGTTGACGCCAACGATGACTTCCTCGCCGCGGTCGATCATCGACTGGCGCTTGGCCGCCGATTCCTCGATGCGCAACTTGGGCATGCCGGAGTTGACAGCGGCGGTCATGCCGCCCAGTTCCTCGACCTCTTCCATCAGGGCCCAGGCTTTCTCGATCAGCTCGTTGGTCAGCGCCTCCACGTAGTAGGAGCCGGCGAGCGGGTCGACCACCTTGGTCACCTGCGTCTCTTCCTGAAGGATGATCTGGGTGTTCCGGGCGATACGGGCCGAGAAATCGGTCGGCAGCGCGATGGCCTCGTCGAGCGCGTTGGTGTGCAGCGACTGGGTGCCGCCGAGCGCGGCCGACATCGCCTCATAGGCGGTCCGGATCACGTTGTTGTACGGATCCTGCTCGGCCAGCGACACACCGGAGGTCTGGCAGTGGGTCCGCAGCATCTTGGAACGCGGGTCCTTCGCGCCGAGATCGGTCATCACGCGCGACCAGAGCGTCCGCGCGGCCCGCAGCTTGGCGATCTCCATGAAGAAGTTCATGCCCATGCAGAAGAAGAACGACAGACGGCCGGCGAACTTGTCGACCGGCATGCCGGCCTTGATCGCTGTGCGCACGTACTCGCGACCGTCGGCCAGTGTGAAGGCAAGCTCCTGGACGAGGTCCGCGCCGGCTTCCTGCATGTGGTAGCCCGAGATCGAGATCGAGTTGAACTTCGGCATCTCGTTGGCGGTATATTCAATGATGTCGCCAATGATCCGCATCGAGGGCTCGGGCGGGTAGATATAGGTGTTGCGGACCATGAACTCCTTCAGAATGTCGTTCTGAATGGTGCCGGCCAGCACGGATTTGTCATGGCCCTGCTCTTCGCCCACGACGATGAAGTTGGCGAGAACGGGGATCACGGCGCCGTTCATGGTCATCGAGACCGAGACCTTGTCGAGCGGGATACCGTCGAAGAGGATCTTCATGTCCTCCACGCTGTCGATGGCCACACCGGCCTTGCCAACGTCACCTTCCACGCGCGGGTGGTCGGAGTCGTAACCGCGGTGCGTGGCGAGGTCGAAAGCGACGGAAACGCCCTGCTGACCGGCGGCAAGCGCACGGCGATAGAAGGCGTTGGATTCTTCTGCGGTGGAGAACCCGGCATATTGACGGATCGTCCAGGGGCGACCGGCATACATCGTTGCCTTGGGACCGCGCGTGAAGGGCTCGAAGCCCGGCAGCGACCCCATATGCGGCAGGCCCTTGATGTCCTCTTCCGTGTAGAGCGGCTTGACCTTGATGCCTTCGAGCGTTTCCCACGTCAGAGCGTCGAGCGGCTTGCCGCGCAACTCCTTCGTGGCCAGCTCAGCCCAGTCCTGTGGTGTTTTGATGTCGGTCATCGGGGATTGATCCTCCTGTCATGTCCATTATGCGCAGTTCGCGAGCGTCCGCGCGTTCTATAAGCGTTGCGTGGCCATTTGCGCCAGAACGAAGCCAGGCCACGTCCTCGGCATATTGCGCCACCAGCGCCTCTCGCTGATCTCGGTCGAATGGCAGCCAACGTCCGTCGCTGCTGATCGGAATCGGGGCGAGATGGCCGCAATCCGCCATCACCCCGCATATATCCTCTGGCGTCGCCCCGCGCGCCTCCCAAGAGCGCACACCCGCCATGCGAACCGCGAAACCCGGGGACAGGGAATTGCCCGTCATTGCTGCCAATTGTCGCTCCGGAAGCCCGCCAAGACGCTCATAGGGCCAGACAAAAAGTCGCGCCGAGGGAAAGGCGGCCGAAATCTCCTCGATCACCCGGCGCCACCGGCGCGGTTGCGTCACCAACCGGTCAAGCGTGGCACAATCCGGCGCCGAATGGCCGTTCAGCACGGCCTGGCCCAGCAGGGAGGTCCAGAAACGGTCATAGGCGCGAATGCCCAGAACGATCCGGTCGCAGGAGCCGTGGAGCGCCGGCACGACCCGGTTCAGCCGTTCGAAAACCCAAGGATAGAGCCGCTCCGAGCGCAGGCATTCCGCAGCTGTCCCCAGAAGGTTCTGTTCTGACAGGATGAGCCGCTCCATCCCTGACCGCGCGGCGGAATGCTGCAACACCTGCAACCGGCCACAGGAATGGCGGCCAAGCCGTTCCAGCGGCAGCGTGATCCGATCCGGACGGCGCACCAGCCCCGACAGCAGGCCACGCCGCGTGTGCGGCGGCGCCCAGACGGCGATCCCCTCCTGCGCAAGCAGCCGGGCATTGCCCGTCAGGAAATTCTGCATCGTCGAGGCGCCGGTCCGGTGGGCGCCGAGGTGAAGGGTTACATGCATGTTCGCACGGGCTCCGGCTGGCACGGGCCGCCAGCCCGCACGGGTTCTCTTCCCCTGCCATAACCCACAGCCCCTTGCCGGCGCGTTAAGGATGATTGGCCGCATGCGGCTTTCGCACGATTTTCCCTTAGCTTTCCGCTTTGCCTCCCCTATATCTTTGAAGACAGCAGGAGAGCCCGATTTGTTCCGCATCCCCCTGAGCATGTTCCTTGTTTCCGCCGCCCTCGCCGTCGCACCCCTTGCGGCAACCGCGCAGGAAACGGCAGAACCGGCCGAGAACGCCGAAATACCCGCCGAACTGGAGATCCTGTCGGCCGAGCAGGTTGACCTGGCATCGTATCTCTGGACGAAACGAGTCCTGCTGGTCTTTGCCGACACGCCGGCCGATCCGCGCTTCACCAAGCAGATGCAGATGATCGAGGAACGCCCGCGCGACCTGCTCGAACGGGACGTGGTCGTGGTGACGGACACCGCGCCCGAACTGCGTTCGGACGTGCGCAAGGATCTGCGCCCGCGCGGATTCGCGCTGGTCATGGTGGACAAGGATGGTGAGATCAAGCTGCGAAAACCCGCACCCTGGTCGACCCGCGAAATCACCCGCTCCATCGACAAGACCCCGCTTCGGCGACAGGAAATCCGCGACAGGAGCGGATCGATCGGCCAGTGAAGCGGGCGGGCGGATGTCATGAACTGACCTCTGCCGAACCTGTTTTATTCGCTAGGACCGGCAGCGCAACACGCACCGAGAGGCCGCAGCGCATATGCGTCGCTACCTTCGGTCGAGTCCGTGTCGCGCTTGCCATTCCCGCTCGCCTTCCTATTCGAATTCCATGATCACGTCATCGACGGCGAGGCTGTCGCCCGGCCCCGCATTGATCCTGGACACGATACCCGTTTTTTCGGCGCGCAGGATATTCTCCATCTTCATCGCCTCGACGGTGCAGAGCGACTGGCCTTCCTGAACCTCGTCGCCAACCGCGACATCGAGCTTCACGATCAGCCCCGGCATCGGACAAAGCAGCAGCTTGGAGGTATCCGGCGCCACTTTCTCCGGCATCAACCGGGCAAGCGCCCCCTGAAGCGGAGTGAACACATTCACCTTCATGTCGGCGCCACGGTAGCGGATGCGGTAGCCGGAGGTGATCTTGTCAACCTTGAAGTGGTGTTTCTTGCCGGCGATATCGACCTCGGCCAGCGAGTCGCCCGGGGTCCATTTCGACTTCATCCCGATCCGGCGATCCTCGAAGACGACCGTGGTGCCATGCTTGTTGGCTTCCACCTTGATCGGAAACTCCTCGCCGTCGACCGAGACGATCCACTCCGTGCCGATCTTGCGCTTGTGGTTGTCCATCGTGCCGGAAATCCGTGTCCGCCGGATCTCGGCAACGCGGAACATGCCGGCGGCGCAGGCGGCAACCCGTTTCTTACCGGCCTCGCTCAATTCCACCCCGTTGAAACCATCGGGATATTCCTCGTCGATGAAAGCGGTGGTGATATTGCCGTCGATGAAACGCTGATGGTCCATCACCGCGGACAGGAACGGGATGTTATGGCCAATTCCTTCGACTTCGAACGCATCCAGCGCGTCGCGCATATGGTCGATCGCCTTGGCACGAGTCGGCCCCCAGGTGCAGAGCTTGGCGATCATCGGGTCATAGAACATCGAGATCTCGCCGCCCTCGTAGACGCCGGTATCGTTGCGCACGCCCTTTTCATGCGTCGCCGCTTCTGCGGGCGGGCGGTAACGGGTCAGCCGGCCGATGGAGGGAAGGAAACCGCGATAGGGATCTTCGGCATAGAGTCGGCTCTCGATTGCCCAGCCCTTGATGCCGACATCCTCCTGCTCGATACCCAGTTCCTCCCCGGCAGCGACGCGGATCATCTGTTCCACGAGGTCGATATCGGTGGTCAGTTCGGTCACCGGATGCTCCACCTGCAGGCGGGTATTCATCTCGAGGAAATAGAAATTCCTGTCGCCATCGACGATGAATTCCACCGTCCCTGCCGAGCAGTAATTCACCGCCTTGGCAAGCGCGCAGGCCTGGTTGCCCATCGCCGCGCGTGTCTCGGGGTCGAGGAAGGGACTCGGGGCCTCCTCGATCACCTTCTGGTTGCGCCGCTGGATCGAGCACTCCCGCTCGTTAAGATAGATGCAGTTGCCGTGCTTGTCGGCCAGAACCTGGATCTCGATATGGCGCGGCTGGGTGACGAATTTCTCGATGAAAATCCGGTCGTCGCCGAAGCTCGCCGCCGCCTCGTTCTTGGAGCTTTGGAACCCCTGGCGCGCCTCGGCGTCGCTCCAGGCGATCCGCATCCCCTTGCCGCCACCGCCCGCGGAGGCCTTGATCATCACCGGGTAGCCAATCTGGTTCGCGATCTTCACCGCTTCCTCGGCATCGCCGATCAGGCCCATATAGCCAGGCACTGTGGAAACGCCGGCCTCCAGCGCCAGCTTCTTGGAGGTGATCTTGTCGCCCATCGCCTCGATGGCCGAAGCCGGCGGGCCGACAAAGGCCACGCCCTCGGCTTCCAGCGCCTCGGCAAACTTGCGGTTCTCGCTGAGGAACCCATAACCCGGATGCACGGCCTCGGCCCCGGTCTGGCGGATCGCCTCCATCACCTTGTCGATGACGATATAGGACTGGTTCACGGGCGGTGGGCCGATATGCACCGCCTCGTCCGCCATCTGCACATGCAGCGCGTTACGATCCGCATCCGAATAGATGGCGACCGTCTTGATCCCCATTTTCCGTGCGCTCTTGATGACCCTGCAGGCGATCTCGCCCCGGTTCGCAATCAGCAGCTTCTTGAACATGCTCCAACCCCTCCCATTGGACTCTCGGCCACTCCCTCTGCGGCCGGTCCTTTGCAAATGTCACGAAAAAGACCACTGGAGCAGAACGCCCCAGTGGCCTCGTCTGTTTTCACGGCAAAGCCGCAGCGCAGCGTCGTCGCGTAATTCCTATCTGAGCAATCGCGCCGCGTCGTCCGACAGCGCACCTGCCGCAGCGCCAACCGCAACGCCGGTTGCAATGCTCGTGCCAGCCACGGTCGCCACCCCGGCGCCTGCCACAGCCCCAAGACCGGCCCGTTGCCAGTCCGTTCCATCCTCACAAGCCGCCAACAGCCCCACGAGCGCAACGCTCGCGGCAAGTCTGAGTGTTTTCTGCATCGGTTTCCTGCTCCGTTTCGGAATTGCCTCGGCGCTTTAATGGCGCAGCGCGCGGCCGAGGGGTATCCTTTCGCGACGGAAGCCAGCAAAGTTCCGCCGCCTTCGAGCAGAGCGGCAGCAGGAGCAAAAAAAGGCAGCCGTGCAAGGGGATTGCGCGGCCGCCGAAAGTCGGAATGGGTACTTCTATCGATCCCGGAGACGGCGACTGACGTGGGATGCACCGTATCCGCCCCCTTGTTGCACCGAAACGCCGATTCCCCAAAGCGCGCAGTTGCCGGGACCACTGGATAGGCCGGTTCCTGCCATGGTTTCAGGGAGTTCGGCAAAATCACGCCCAATCCTCCCCGTCGTCGGGGTCGTCGATGATCTCGAAATTGTCCAGGACGTCCGGAAAGCTCCGCTGAATCACCTTGAGATCCGCTTTGAGCAGCGCCTCGTAGCTTTCGGGATCGAACGGTTCCTCGGCGGCCACGATCTCGCGGCCAAAGAGCCAGTTCAGCCGCCCCGCATCGAGGTTCCCGCGCTCGAAGGGCGCGTCGCCGAAATGCTCCAGGATGGCATTGAGAAAAGCCGCGTCCGCCCGCCGGTCCGCCGGCTTGCGATCGGCAAAACGCTCGCGCGCCCTGAGCGGCGTCGCCCCGCCCTTGTTGGCCCGACGTACGGTGAATTGGTAATCCGTGCCGGACAGCCGGCTGGGAAAGCCCCGATGTTTCAGCATGGCCCACTCCTGACGCTTCCGGTTACTTCTTTGATTTCCGGGTGGAACTTCATTGCCAGACACAGCCTCCCTCGGTCAGCAGGTAGGCACCGATGAACATCGTCGCCTCCGGGTCGTGCTCGCCCCGCTGCACCGCCCTGTCCATCAAGGCGATCATGAGCTGGTCCACCTTTCCGGTTTCGGTCGCGGCCTTCACCCCTTCAATGTCGCACAGGGCGTCTATGTCATCCGCGACCTGGTCATATCCCAGTTCGCCCTCGTCATCTCCAATCCGGGGCGTCACGAAGCGCAGGGTCAGCCATGTCTCGCCATCCGCTTGCGTCTCGACGATCCGGTCGAGAAATTCCACCGACAGCCCGGACGGTGTCACCACCTCCTCTGCCTGAAGCGCACCCGCGCCCGCCACGACTGCAATGGCTGCCATCCTCCGCTTCATCTGCCTTGCCCCCCGGCATTCAAAACCCAACGACGCCGCTTCTCCGGCGCTTCCAGAACGGAGGCGATCCGTGCCTCCAGTCTGTTCCGATCGAACCGGGCGGCCTCGACGCGCCCGCCGGCCCGGACACGCAAACCCGTCTCGCAGGACGCCACCTCGACCACCGGCGAGAACCCCCGCTGCCCTTTCAGCGCGCGCCACATATCCTGCCGAACCTGCTGCGCGATCCGTTCACGCCCCGCCTTGGGCAAGGTCGTCTCCGCCACCACGTCGAAACGCGCCGGCAAATGCCGCGCCAGAACAAGCCGAGCGCCTTCGCGCCGCACATGCCATCGCCCCCGGCTCACATCCGCTCTCTCGGCGTCGCCACCGCGATGTCCAAACCGAGCCTTTTCATCCGACGTGACCTGCCCTTCCTGTTTCCACAAATTTCCCGGGGGGCTCGGGGGGCAGCGCCCCCCGTCCCAGCCTCCACTTCACAGCGGAATGTTGTTGTGCTTCTTCCAGGGCATAGCCACTTTCTTGTTTCTGAGCGAGGCAAAGGCCCGCGCCACCCGGAGCCGCGTCCGCCGCGGCTGGATCACCTCGTCAATAAAGCCCCGCTCCGCCGCAACGAAGGGATTTGCGAAACGATCCTCGTACTCCGCCGTGCGGGCAGCGATTTTCTCCGCATCGCCCAATTCCGAGCGATGCAGGATCTCCACCGCCCCCTTGGCGCCCATCACCGCGATCTCGGCAGTCGGCCAGGCATAGTTGATATCGCCCTTCAGGTGCTTGGAAGACATCACGTCATAGGCCCCGCCATAGGCCTTGCGGGTAATCACCGTCACCTTCGGCACCGTCGCCTCGCCAAAGGCAAAGAGCAGCTTGGCGCCGTGCTTGATCACCCCGCCATATTCCTGGTCTGTCCCCGGCATGAAGCCCGGTACATCGACCAGCGTCAGGATCGGGATCTCGAACGCATCGCAGAACCGCACGAAACGTGCGGCCTTCTTGGAACTGTCGATATCGAGGCACCCCGCCAGCACCATCGGCTGGTTGGCCACCACGCCGGTGGTCTGCCCTTCGATACGAATGAAGCCGGTGATGATGTTCTTCGCGTGCTCCTCCTGAACTTCGAAGAAATCCCCTTCGTCGGCGACCTTCAGGATCAGCTCCTTCATGTCATACGGCGTATGCGCATTGTCCGGAATCAGCGTGTCGAGGCTGTCATCGGTCCGGTTCGGATCGTCGAAGAAGGGCCGCACTGGCGCTTTCTGCTTGTTGTTGAGCGGCAGGAAATCGAAGAGCCGCCGGATCTCCACCAGTGCTTCCACGTCATTCTCGAACGCCCCGTCCGCCACCGAGGATTTCCGCGTATGGGTCGAGGCCCCGCCAAGCTCTTCGGCCGTCACCACCTCGTTGGTCACCGTCTTCACCACGTCGGGGCCGGTGACGAACATGTAGGAGGTGTCCTTCACCATGAAGATGAAATCCGTCATCGCCGGAGAATAGACCGCGCCGCCCGCGCAGGGCCCCATGATGACCGAGATCTGCGGGATGATCCCGGAGGCCTCGATATTGCGCTGGAACACCTCGGCATAGCCGGCAAGGCTGTCCACGCCCTCCTGGATCCGCGCACCGCCGGAATCGTTCAGCCCGATCACCGGCGCGCCGTTCTGCACCGCCATATCCATGATCTTGCAGATCTTCTGCGCGTGGCTCTCCGAGAGCGATCCGCCGAAAACCGTGAAATCCTGGCTGAAGACATAGACAAGCCGGCCGTTGATCGTCCCCCAGCCGGTCACGACACCATCGCCCGCGGGCTTCTCGTTCTCCATGCCGAACTCGGTGCAGCGATGGGTAACGAACATGTCGAATTCTTCGAAGGACCCCTCGTCCAGCAGCAGGTCGATCCGCTCACGCGCGGTCAGTTTGCCTTTTTTGTGCTGGTTATCGATACGGCGCTGACCTCCACCAAGCCGGGCGGATGCACGACGACTTTCCAGCTCCTCAAGAATCTCTCTCATTCTCCGTCCCCCTGATTTCCTCGCACCGTGGTAACGCTCCTCGGCGAAGAACGGAAAGACTGATTTAGAAAATTTGCAAATAATTGGCAATCAATTGAATGCAAATTGAAACATTGCAAATATTCCATCTCCCGCCGAAAGCCGAACGCAACATGGACTTCTCGTGCTCCAGCGCTTATTTCCGTGCAATGCAAGCGCCCAGACAGGTCTCATTTCTCGACCGCGCAACCCCGCCACATATCGTCACACTGGTTCTGCTCGCGGGACTGTCGGCGATGAACATGTCGGTCTTCCTGCCGTCCCTTCCGGCAATGTCCGACTATTTCGAGACGGATTACGCGGTCATGCAACTCTCGGTCTCGCTTTACCTGGCGATGACCGCGGTCATGCAATTGCTGATCGGCCCGATCTCGGATCGCTATGGCCGGCGCTCCGTAGTGCTCGTGTCGATCCTGATCTTCCTGCTTGCGACGCTCGGCTGCCTGCTGGCAACCTCCGCCACGGTTTTCCTGATCTTCCGCATGCTGCAATCGACGGTCGCGGTGGGGATCGTGCTGTCGCGCGCCATCGTGCGCGACATCTACCCACAGAACGAAGCCGCCTCGCGGATCGGCTATGTCACGATGGGAATGTCCCTCGTGCCGATGTTCGCCCCAATGATCGGCGGGGCGCTGGACGAGCTGTTCGGCTGGCAGTCGATCTTTGTCTTTCTCATACTATTCGGAGGGGGCATTGCCTGGCTCTGCTGGAGGGATCTCGGGGAGACCGCCACCAATACCGGCGCCACTTTCGCCGAGCAGGTCCGCGACTACCCCGAATTGCTGACCTCGCCACGATTCTGGGGCTATGCGCTGGCCGCCGCCTTCGCCTCGGGCGCCTTTTTCGCCTTTCTCGGTGGCGCTCCCTATGCGGCCGACCACATCTTCAACCTGCCCCCATTCTGGACCGGTATCTGCCTTGGCGCTCCGGCAATCGGCTACGGCCTCGGCAACTTCATCTCCGGGCGCTTTTCGGCCCGGATCGGGATCAACCCGTTGAGTCTCTGGGGCACTGCCATCGCCACGGCAGGCATGGGCCTGTCGCTTCTTTTGGGGCTGGCGGGCATTCAGCACCCACTCCTGTTCTTTGGCCTCATCACCACCCTCGGGCTGGGCAATGGCCTGGTCATGCCGAACACGGCCGCCGGCCTGCTGTCGGTCCGGCCGAAGCTGGCCGGAACTGCCAGTGGTCTGGGCGGTTTCATCATGATCGGAGGCGGCGCGGCGCTGTCGAGCCTGGCCGGGCATCTCCTTGAAGGGAGCGCCTCGCCCATGCCGCTGCAGGTCCTGATGTTGCTCTCCTCCGCCCTCTCCCTTCTGTGCATGCTCTTCGTGCTGCGCCGGGAACGGCAATTGCAGCTTGCCACCTGATCTTTGCAAAGCGACACTCGGCAAAAAGCGAAGCTGCAAAGAACCATGTCCCAGAAGAAGCTCTATGCCGGCGTAAAGCTGCATGAAATCCGTACGCGCCTCGGCCTGACACAGAAGGTCTTTGCCGCCAAGCTCGGGGTGTCGCTGCCCTATCTCAACCAGATGGAGAACAACCACCGGCCGGTCTCCACCACGGTCGTGCTGGCGCTCGCGCAGGAATTCGGGCTGGACGTGACCGAGCTGAGCTCGGGTGACACTGAGCGGATCGTCACCGACATGCGCGAGGCATTGGCCGACCCGGTCTTCTCCGACACCCCACCGCTTGCGGATCTGCGGCTTGCCGCCTCGAACGCACCCGCCCTGACCCGCGCCTTTCTCGAACTGCACAGCGCCTATCGCAGAACCCAGGAGCGGCTGGTCTCGCTCGACGCAGCACTCGGTCAACGGGCCGAGAGCGTGGCGGTATCGCCCTGGGACGAGGTGCGCGATTTCTTTCACTATATCGACAATCACATCGATGCGGTCGACCGTGCGGCAGAGTTTTTTGCCGGTGACGATCCCGTCGCGTCAGCACATCATGCGCTTCAGGAACGCGGTATAACCCTCAGCCTTTCCGAGAGAAAACACCTCCGCTACTACGACCCGGAACAGAGGGAACTAACCCTCTCGGCCCAGGCTGCCCCCGCAACCCGAAATTTCCAGCTCCTGCACCAGATTGCACTTATCACACAATCCGACCTTCTGGAGGCGACACTGGATCTGGCCCGGTTCCAGAGCGACCAGGCCCGCGCCATCGCCCGGATCGGTCTGGCCAACTACTTCGCCGGCGCGGCGCTGCTGCCCTATGGCCGGTTCCGCGCGGCCGCCCAGGAAACGCGCCACGACATCGAACGGCTGGCCCATCGCTTCGACGCCTCGTTCGAACAGATCATGCATCGGCTTTCGACCTTGCAACGGGTCGGCGACAAGGGCGTCCCCTTCTTCTTCGTACGCGTGGATCAGGCCGGCAATATCACCAAGCGCCATTCCGCGACGCGCCTGCAATTCGCCCGTTTCGGCGGTGCCTGCCCGCTCTGGAATGTCCACCGCGCCTTCGAGACCCCGAGCCACTTCCTGCGACAGTTGGCACAGACGCCGGATGGCGAACGCTACCTGTTGCTCGCACGCGATGTTTCGAAACATGCCGGGGCCTGGGGAGCGCCAGACCGGCGCTATGCCATCGCACTTGGTTGCGAGGTCAGCCATGCTTCGCAACTTGTCTATGCAGACGGGCTCGATACCGAGAACCCGGCCGCATACGAGCCCATCGGCACCTCCTGCAGGATCTGCGAAAGGAGCGATTGTCACCAGAGATCCATCCCGCCGCTGGAACGCAAGCTGAGCTTTCCGGTCAATCGGCGCGAAGTTCTTCCCTACGAAATCCGGGAGTAGAGCCCGACGGTTCTCACCGGCGCGCCGCTCGCCAACCGGCGGCTTCGGCTTCCTGCGGGCTGCAGAACCAGCGCTCTCCCTTGCCCTCGTCGATTCGCGTCGCCGCGTAATCATGTTGCCCGGGCACATGATATATTCGGCCGGATTTGGAGATATTGCCCTTGATCGCACACCCGGCGGCCGGAACCGGCTGCTCCGCCTCGGAGTTCTGCGCCCGGTAAGCCTCTGGCGGCAAATGCTCTCCCTTCCACAGCCCGATTGCCGCGACAAAGGCCCGTTTCTCGGCATCCACATAGTCGAGCGAATACTTGCGATAGGCATGGGCCGCGCCGCGCGCGACCATCTCCTCGCCGATATCCATGCCGTCGACGTGACATTTGGCGACCAACCGGCCGTAACGGTCCCGTTCGATCCCCTCGCAGCGCACGGTTTTGTTCTCCAACAGCTCCGAAAGCACCTCCCGTGCCCATTCCCCACAGGCCCAGGCATGGCCATCGCGCCCCTCGCATTCCTGGCCGCTCTCGGGGGCATCGATCCCGTGCAGGCGGATGACCTCCGCCCCGACACGAATCGTGTCTCCATCGGTGATATACGCCGAGCCCGTCAGGGTTTGCGCCAGAACAGGCCCCGCCGTCAGCAGGGCAATGATCAGGATGGAACGCTTTTTTAAACTCATGCCCTGTAGATGGAGGTCGCGGGCAGTCGAGACAAACCGAATCGGAAAACATGATTAGCACCTGCTCAGGGGGCTCGGTGCGACCGCGCGACTTCGACGAGGCACTAGACGGCTCAGGTCACCAAGAAGATGCAAGCGAAGAAGATCATGGTTGAGATTAGGGCCAAGAACACCGAATTCGCTTTATCGAGCGGACCAAATATTGGCATCACTCCCACAACCAGCAATATCGACCCTTCTCCGGAGACCTGTGTCTCGCTCGTGATCACGTCGAATCGCGAGGAGGACAGCCCCGACCTTTTCCAAACCGGGGAGAGTTGTTCGATCAGCTTCACCGGTCCGGCGGGGATTGTCACCCTTTGCGACGCAGTCGTTCTGCGTTCGGCCCCGCCGGGAGGCAGGGATGTCGGGGCGGTCGTGTTCGAAGGGACGGATCCGCATCTCGGCGTCGTTCACGTGCTCTGGACCCCAAACCACGATATCGACCGATGGTACTATGACGTCACGGCCTCCGGGAGCGCCGCGCAGTTCTATACCCATGACACGCAGGAAGAGACCTACGGCCATGTCTGCTTCTGTGAGGGAACGCGCATTCTCACGCGAAATGGCCCGCGCCCGGTAGAGACCCTGGCACAAGGCGACCCGGTCCAGACACGCGACAATGGATTGCAGCCGGTCGAATGGGTTGGCCGGCGCCGCCTGCCGGGTGTGGGAACCGCGGCCCCGGTGTATTTCGCACCCGGCGCAATCGGGAACACCGCGCCGCTGCGGGTTTCCCAGCAACACCGGATGCTCGTCACCGGCGCCCCGGCGGAGCTTCTCTTCGCGGAGCCGGAAGTCCTCGTTCCCGCAAAGACCCTGGTGGATAGCGGCTCCGTCCGGATCGTTCCGCAACGGCAGGTCTGTTTCCTGCATGTGCTCCTTGAAGAGCATCAGATCCTTGAAGCCACGGGAACCCCGGCCGAGAGCCTCCTGCTCGACGACCTTACACGCGAAACACTCCGGCACATGACCAGCGCCCCTCTGCCCGCGGGCATCGACATGGCCAGGGACATGCGAGCGGCTCGCCGATTGCTGAACGTTCATGAGGCATTGGCTATTGGCCAAATGGCTGCGACGCATCGCGACAGACAACACGGTCATCGCTTGACCGCCTGAGCTGCGGCATCGGCCAGTTCGGTGACGGACGGCCCGCGAACGGAGGCATCGGGGGCCCGAGCCGCCCGAGAAAACTCCGCAGACCGGCTTTGCGCCGCTTGCCCTTGCGTCCTGCCCCCCCTTCGCCTATCCCGGCCCGCGAACGGAACCAAAGGAACGGGCGGAAACCATGCCGCTTCTGGTAATGAAATTCGGCGGCACCTCTGTCGCCACGCTGGACCGGATCCGCCGGGCAGCCAAGCGCGTCGGCCGCGAAGTGGCCAACGGCTACGATGTCATCGTCATCGTCTCGGCCATGGCCGGCAAGACGAACGAGCTGGTCGGGTGGGTCGAGGAGACCTCGCCGCTTTTCGACGCCCGCGAATATGACGCGGTTGTCAGCTCGGGCGAGAATGTCACAGCCGGCCTGATGGCGCTGACGCTTCAGGAAATGGACGTCCCCGCCCGCTCGTGGCAGGGCTGGCAGGTGCCGCTCAAGACATCGCCAGTGCATGCCGCGGCGCGGATCGAAGAGATCCCGACCCATAATATCAACACCAAGTTTGCCGAAGGCATGAAAGTGGCTGTCGTTGCCGGCTTCCAGGGCGTTACCGAGGAAGGCCGGATCGCCACGCTCGGACGCGGCGGCTCGGACACCACCGCCGTCGCCTTTGCCGCCGCATTCGGTGCGGAACGCTGCGATATCTATACCGATGTGGACGGCGTCTACACGACCGACCCGCGGATCTCCTCCAAGGCGCGCAAGCTCGACAAGATCGCCTTCGAGGAAATGCTGGAACTTGCGAGCCTGGGCGCCAAGGTGCTCCAGACCCGCTCGGTGGAGCTGGCCATGCGCTATAAGGTTCCGCTCCGCGTGCTCTCGTCTTTCGAGGAATATGACCCCAACGCAGGCACGCTGGTCTGCGACGAGGAGGAAATCATGGAAAGCAATGTCGTCTCTGGCGTGGCCTATAGCCGCGACGAAGCCAAGGTCACGCTCGTTTCGGTCGCAGACCGCCCCGGTGTGGCCGCCGCGATCTTTGGAACGCTTTCGGATGGCGGCGTCAACGTCGACATGATCATCCAGAATATCTCCGAGGAAGGTCGCACCGACATGACCTTCTCCTGCCCCACAAACCAGGTGGCCCGCGCCGACCGCGCCGTTCAGGAAGCCCGCGAAAAGGGACTGATCAACTACCACGACGTCGTGGTGGATAACGACGTCTGCAAGATCTCGGTGGTCGGCATCGGGATGCGCTCCCATACCGGCGTGGCCGCTCAGATGTTTGACGCGCTTTCGAGCGAAGGCATCAATATCAAGGTCATCACGACATCGGAGATCAAGATCTCTGTCCTGATCGACCGGAAATATCTGGAATTGGCCGTTCAGGCACTCCATGATGCCTTCGGGCTGGAGAAAGCGGGGTAATAACGCCCCGCCGCTCCCCCAAAGGGGACGAGACAGGTGAGCGAAACCCAAAGTGGCAGCAGAAAGCTGCTGGGCCGGCTGAAGCAGGCCCTTGCAGAGCCTGCCGAGGGGCAGGAACGGCTTGACCGCATCACCCGGCTAATCGCCGAGGAGATGGCGACTCCGGTATGCTCGATCTATCTTTTCCGCGACGAGGACACGCTCGAGCTTTGCGCGACGGAAGGCCTCAACCCTGAATCCGTGCACAAGACGCGGATGCGGATGGGCGAAGGTCTCGTCGGCCGCGTGGCCGCATCCACCAAGCCGATCAATACCGGAAACGCGCCTTCGGAGGCCGGCTTCCGCTTCATGCCGGAGACCGGGGAGGAGATCTATTCGGCCTTCCTCGGCGTGCCGATCCAACGGCTGGGCGAACGGCTCGGCGTGCTGGTGGTGCAGTCCAAGGAGTCCAAGCCCTATAGCGAGGACCAGGTCTACGCGACCGAGGTCGTCGCCATGGTTTTGGCCGAGATGACGGAACTGGGCGCCTTCATCGGCGAAGGCGCCGCCATGGCCGCCCCGCACCAGCACCCGGTCATGCTGCGTGGCAGCGTCGGCCAGGAAGGCGCGGCGGAGGGCCGTGTGCTGCTGCACGAACCGCGTGTGGTCGTCACCAACCCCTTCGCGGACGATGCCGAGTCCGAACTGGTTCGGCTGGGCGAAGCGGTGGACAAGCTGCGCATCTCGGTGGACGAGATGCTGACCAGTGCCGACATGACCGACAAGGACCAGCGCGACGTGCTGGAAGCCTACCGGATGTTTGCCAATTCCAAGGGTTGGAAGCGGCGGATGGAGGCCGACATCAATCGCGGCCTGTCGGCGGAAGCCGCGGTCGAGAAGGAACAGACCGCCGCGCGCGCACGGATGGAGCAGGTGCCGGACCCCTACCTGCGCGAGCGCCTGCACGACCTCGATGACCTGTCAAACCGGCTGTTACGGTTGCTGACCGGACAGGGCAGCCATACCGGCGTCGAGATGCCGGAAAATCCGGTCCTGGTGGCACGCAATATCGGGCCGGGCGAATTGCTGGCTTATGGACGCGGGCTCAAGGGGATCATCCTCGAAGAAGGCTCGGTGGGCAGCCACGCGGCAATTGTCGCCCGCGCACTGGCCATTCCGCTGGTGATCAACTGCGAGCGCATCACCACCGAGGCGCTGAACGGCGACCCGGTTCTGGTCGATGGTGAGCAGGGCATCGTGCATCTGCGGCCCGAGGAATCGGTTGCAACCGCCTTCCGCGACAAGATGGCGATGATGACAAAGGCGCAGGAGCGCTACGCCTCCATTCGCCGCGTCCCTGCCACCACCGTCTATGGGCCGACGATACGGCTCGACATGAATGCCGGGCTGATGGCCGATCTTCCCTCGCTCAAATCCTCTGGCGCCGAGGGCGTCGGCCTGTTCCGGACCGAGCTGCAATTTCTGGTTCGCTCCAAGCTGCCGAGCCGTGGCGACCTGGCGGCGACCTACTCGCGCGTGCTCGATGCCGCCGAGGGCAGGCGCGTGATCTTTCGCACGCTCGATATCGGTTCGGACAAGGTTCTGCCCTACATGAAGCCGCAGGACGAGCCGAACCCGGCGCTCGGCTGGCGGGCGATCCGGGTCGGTCTCGACAAGCCCGGTGTGATGCGGATGCAACTGCAGGCCATGATCCGCGGCGCAAAGGGACGGCCGCTCTCGGTCATGTTCCCCTTTGTCGCCCAGTTCGACGAGTTCCGCGTGGCGCGGCGCCGTTTGCTCGACGAGTTGGACCGCGAAGAAAAGATGGGTCATGTCCTGCCGGAGAAGGTAGAGATCGGCGCCATGCTGGAGACGCCCAGCCTCGCCTTCGCGCCGAGGCAGTTCTTCGAGATGGCCGATTTCATCTCCGTTGGCGGCAACGACCTGAAGCAGTTCTTTTTTGCCGCCGACCGCGAGAACGAACGCGTTCGACGCCGCTATGACACGCTGAACGTGTCCTTCCTGACCTTCCTGGAATGGATCGTCATGCGCTGCAACGAGACCAAGATACCGCTGAGTTTCTGCGGCGAGGATGCCGGGCGCCCGGTCGAGGCGCTCTGCTTCGCGGCCATGGGGTTCCGGGCGCTTTCCATGCGACCGGCCTCGATCGGCCCGGTCAAGCACCTGTTGCGGCGATCGAACCTGGCCGAAGTGCGGGAATTGATCGACGATGCCCGTGCCGGCGGTGCACAGACGGTGCGCCCGGCGCTCATGGACTGGTTGCGCCAGCAGGGCTGACCGGCGCAAGCGGAGCTTTGCCGGAAGGCCGCGCATTATTCGCCGCCGCCCTTGAGGGAACCGGTTCCGCGCAGTATGATCTCCACATGGACCAGGAGTGTCTTCTTCTTGCGCGAACATGAGAAGACGCACCATCCCCAGCCTGCTCCGGAAGCCGTGAATGACGGGTTGCTGCGCGCAACGACCCGATGCTTTGTGTGTGCACTCTCGGCACACGCCACGTTGGGGAGATCGACGAGACGTGACCGATATTCTTTCACTTGAAATACCGCGTAGCCGGAGCGATTCCGCGCGCCGCGTGCTGACCCGCATCGCCTGGAAAGGGTATATGCCGCCCGAGTCGGGAGAAGCGCCCGATGTCGTCTGGCACGTGCCGGCCGACCAGGTAGACCTGATCCGGTCCGTGTTACGCCGTAATCGGCGGCTGGCCGGGGAATCCGTGACCATCTGGGGCTCTGTCGACCGGGTGTGCGAGACCATCGAGGAAGAGGCGCGCCGCAGCGGCGTTCGCCCCAGCTATGGCCACGATCTCAACTGACCCGTTCCTGCCTGAGCGGCGAGACGCCGGCCCCGGCCGCACGGATGACCGTGCCGGTAATCCCCTCCCAATCGCCGACGCCCAGCACCCGATCGGGGTTGGTCGGGGGGGGCATGACCACGCCTTCGAGCTTGCGAAAACCGAAGCGGTTGTAATAGGGCGCATCGCCCACCAGCATCATCCGCTGCCAACCGATGACCGCCGCGCGGTCTATTACTTCGCGGATCAACAGGGCGCCAAGCCCTTCGCCCTGGCGGGTCGGGTGAACGGCCACGGGGCCAATCAGGGCAACGGTGCGCCCCGCCACCCGCACCGGCCAGACCCGGATCGCCCCGGCAAGGATTCCGTCCTCGCGCGCGGTCAGGCAGAGGCGCGCGACCGGGTCCACTCCTTCACGCAGCCGGTAGGAGGAAAGCGCCTCGCGCCCGGGCGCGAAACAGGTATCGAGCAGCTGCTCGACTTCCCACCAATCCTCTTCCGTTTCCTGTTCCAGGAGATAAGTCATGCCCGAGCCGTCGAAGATCCTGCATTTGCATACATTGCGGCTGGAAACGCCGTCGTCACAGCGTTAAATCACTCCCAAAGGAGACGCCAGACATGTTCTATCGCCCCGAGGACGGCCACGGCCTGCCGCATAACCCCTTCAACGCCATCGTGACCCCGCGTCCGATCGCGTGGATCTCGACACGCGGCAAGGATGGTTCCGAGAACCTCGCCCCCTATTCTTTCTTCAACGCGGTGTCCTACACCCCGCCGCAGGTGATGTTTGCCACGACCGGCAAGAAGCACGATCGGGATGGCACGAAGGACACGCTTGCCAATATCCGCGATACCGGCGTCTTTGCCGTGAACGTGGTGGAATACGCCATGCGCGAGGCGATGAACCTGACCTCCGGGCCATGGGACAAGGACGTGGATGAGGCCGAGATGGCCGGGATCGTGCGCGCGGAATGCTCGCAGATCGACTGTGCCCGCGTCGCCAATGCGCCCGCGACCATGGAATGCCGCCTGACCCAGATCGTGGAGCTTGCCGGAACGGCCAATCTGGTCGCTTTTGGCGAGGTGGTGGGTATTCACCTGCGCGACGACTGCATCGTGGACGGCATTTTCGACGTGAGCCGCTACCAGCCGCTGGCCCGCATGGGTTATCGCGATTTCACCCGCGTGACCGAGGTCTTCTCGATGTCCCGCCCCGGTGAGCAGGTCATCTGACACAACCGGACGGCGCCGCAACCCTGCGGCGTCATCTTGGCACAGTCGCCCGGCTCGGGCCGCTGCCCCCTTGCCCATCGCGCGCGCCTTGGGTTCATTGGGGTCGGCTAGATGCGGCACGTGGCTGGCCATTGCGCGGCAAGGCAAAAGGAATGCGTCTCATGGCGAACCACAAGACGGTCAAGGATTACATCCGCACCATCGCCGATTTTCCCCATGAGGGGATCATGTTCCGCGATGTCACCACGCTCTTTGCCGATCCGCGCGGGTTGCGCATCGCCGTGGACCAGTTGCTGCACCCCTATGCCGGCACGCCCATCGACTGCGTCGTGGGCCTTGAGGCACGCGGCTTCATCCTTGGCGGCGCGGTTGCGCACCAGCTCTCCGTCGGCTTCGTGCCGATCCGCAAGAAGGGCAAGCTGCCCGGCCCGGTAATTTCCGAAGCCTATACGCTGGAATATGGCGAGGCCGTGGTCGAAGTGCATGACGATGCCATCGAACCCGGCGCCAAGGTGCTGGTGGTAGACGATCTTCTGGCCACCGGCGGCACGGCCGAGGCCGGCATCAAGCTGGTCGAACGGCTCGGCGGCGAGGTGGTCGGCTGCGCCTTCGTGATCGACCTGCCCGATCTGGGCGGGCGCCAGAAGCTCGAGGCGATGGGCATGGATGTCCACGCCCTGTGCTCATTCGAGGGCGCCTGAGCCGTACGTCAGCCCGCGCGCAGAACCACACCCGGGTTGAGAATGCCCGCCGGGTCGAGCGCGGTTTTGATCGCGCGCATCGCGGCGAGCTTGCCCGGATCGCCATAGCGTTCCAGATCGCCCACCTTCAGCCGCCCGATTCCGTGCTCGGCGCTAACCGATCCGCCGTATTCCTGCACCAGGTCATGCACCTGGCGGCTGATATCCACCCGCCAGTCGCTGTAGCGGTCCCTGTCCTCGCCCTTGGGCGGGTAGGTGTTGAAATGCAGGTTTCCGTCGCCCAGATGGCCGAAGCAGTTTACCCGGAAGGGACCGATGGCCTGCACCCGTTCCCAGGCCTGCGGGATGAAGTCCGGGATGGTTTCGATCGGCACCGAAATGTCATGCGAGGTGATCGCCCCGATCAGGCGGTTGGCCTCGGGGATGGATTCGCGCATCTGCCAGAGCGCGTCCCGCTGCGCGTCGCTGGACGTCATCACCCCGTCTAGCACCACCCCGGCCTCGGCAGCTTCAACGAAGATCTGCTCCAGCGCTGTGTCGGCGTCGAGACCGCCCGACAGCCCGATCTCCAGCAGGACCATCCACTCGGGCGCCTGCGCGAAAGGCAGGCGCACCTGCGGCATCACCTCGGCGAGAAATTCCAGCCCCGTGCGGTGGATCAGCTCGAAAGCAGAGATCCCCTCGCCCAGCCGTCCCTGCACCTGGCTCAGAAGGGTCAGTGCATCCCGCGGCGAGCGCACGACCATCGCCGTCGTCCCGCGCGAGGCAGGCTGCGAGAAGAGCCGCAGGCAGGCTGCCGTGATCACGCCCAGCGTGCCCTCGGAGCCGATCAGCAGGTTGCGCAGATCGTAGCCGGTATTGTCCTTCCGCAGACGCTTCAGCCCGTGCATCACCGAGCCATCGGCCAGAACCGCCTCGATGCCGAGGCACAGCTCCCGCGCATTGCCATAGCGCAGCATGTTGACGCCGCCGGCATTGGTACCGAGCAGCCCGCCGATCTGGGCCGAGCCCTCGGAGGCAAGCGAGAGCGGGAAAATGCGCCCGGCCGCATCGGCGGCAGCATGGACATTGCTCAGGATCACGCCGCCCTCGGCGATGAGCAGGTTTTCCGCCGGGTGCACAGAACGAACGGTGTTCATCCGTTCCAGCGACAGCAGGACCGGCCGTTCCAGCCCCACGCCCACCTGTCCGCCGACAAGCCCGGTCCCCCCGCCATAGGGGATGACGGCGACACGTGCCGCATTGGCCTGGCGCAGGATTTCGGACACTTCCGCCGTACTGCCTGGCGTCAACAGAAGCGCATCGCGTGCACGGAAACGCCCGCGCGGCTCTTCGAGATAGCGCGGTTCAAGTGGACGGAAACAGGCCTCCGGCAGGGCCGCGCGCAAGCTGGTTTCAAACTGTTCACTGGCCGGGTTCAGCATCGGCGGGCCTCCTGTTGGCCCCCGATCAATCACGCAGCGGCGCAGGGTGCAAGAGCGAGCGGCGCCCTTCAGAGGTCTTCGTCGTTGAAACCGAGGAAACGCGGCCTGAGAACGATGACGGTCGGCTGCGACGGCAGGCTGCGCAGCGATACCTCGATCGCGCGTTCATCACGGATATCGATCCGGAAATCCTCTGCCATTCCCGCGAGGAACGCATTGAGCGAAGCCCCAGAGAAGGAATGCATTGGCAGCACGATGGAGGACTGCAATTGCTGGAGCACCCTGATCATCACCGGCACCGGCAGGGTCAACCCGCCATCCACCGGCGCCATGACCACGTCGAGCCGGCCGATGGCGGCATATTGCTCGGGGCTGGGCTCGTGATGCAGGTGCCCCAGATGGCCGATGCAGAGCCCGGCCACTTCGAAGATGAAGATCGAATTGCCGTCCTTGCGCACGCCGTCTCCCCAACTGGAGCGCGTATCCGTGATGACGTTGCGCACCAGCATATCGCCTAGCTCGAACCGATGTTCCGCCGGCATTCCCGGCGGCCCCCAGCCTTCGAGCACATGCGGAATGGAAGGATCGGGCAGTTCCGTCCAATGCGAGCTGTGCGACTGGTTCATGGTCACGATATCCGGCACCAGCGGCTCGGGGCCGATGAAGCCGTTATAATCGGTGACCGCGCTGACGCCGGCGGGCGTCTGCAACAGGTACATCGAGTGGTCGATAAAGCTGAGCCGCACCGTGTGTTCGGGCAGCGGATCCCGGAAGCCCGCGCGCCAGATCACCTCCAGCCCCGGCGTGTTCTCGACCAGCGCGATGCAATGGCTCGGACGGCGCTCCTGTGCGGTCGCGGTCCAGCCGGCAAAAGCGATCACAACGGATAGCAGGCAAGTCACAACTCGGGCCATTGGGTCCTCCATCGGGCTTACACGGGAAATACGGCACGACATTATTGCCCGATCATCCCATGGATCGCCCAATGCGCCACATGAATTCTTCGAGAGTTCGCCCCGCCATGCGCGATACATTGGCGTTTGGAGCGGGTCGGCCCGTCAGCCGATCTCCGTGCGCCCGCGCCGGTCCGTACGCAGGTTGGCGTAGAGCACGTGGTTGCGCCACCGGCCATTGATCTGCAGGTAACTTTGCGCCACGCCCTCGTATTTGAAGCCGCATTTCTCCAGGCAGCCACGCGAGGGCGCGTTTTCCGGCAGACAGGCGGCCTCGATCCGGCTCAGGTCGAGCTTTTCGAAGGAATGGTGCACCACCGCGAGGATCGCCTCGCGCATGTAGCCCTGCCGCGCGAAGGGCGCTCCGACCCAGTAGCCGAGCGTGCCGGCCTGCGCCGGGCCGCGGCGGATATTGTCGAGCGTGATCGCGCCGAGCAGTGCGTCATCCTCGCGCCGAATCATGAAGAGCGGCAGCGCGGATCCGGAGCCGAGCGCCCGTGTCGACCAATAGACCCGGTTGGTATAATTGCGCCGCGAAAGGTGCTCTCTGGACCAAAGCGGTTCCCATTTCTCAAGGAAATCGCGCGAATCCTGCCGCAAGCTGGACCAGGCGCGAAAATCGCCATGGGTCGGCGGACGCAGCAGCATCCGCTCCGAAATGATCCGCACCTTTTTCCGGCCAAGCCGCATCAGGCAGCAAGCCTCTCCTGCAGGGCTCCCAGTTCGGGAGCGCGGCCCGCGGGCCCATAAAGGGCGAGCGCCACCTGCCCCGAGCCGTTCAGACGTCCGGCAAACTCGGCGACGCGCAGGCGATCGACCGCTTCGATCCGGGCCACCGTTTCCTCAAGTGGCGGCACGCGGTCCCAGATGCCCACGAGGCGGGCGAGCCGTTCGGCGCGCGACGAGGGGCTCTCCAACCCCATCAGCAACCCCGCCTTCATCTGCGCGCGGGCGCGGTTGACTTCAACTTCACTCACATCCGAGGCCACGCGGCGCAACTCGTCCACGCTCAGTTCCGCAAGCCGGGCAATATCGTCGGCAGAGGTGCCGGCATAGAGCGTCATCATGCCAGTATCGGCATAGGAACCGGCCTGGGCAAAGATCGAATAGCACAGGCCGCGCTTCTCGCGGATCTCCTGGAAGAGTCGCGAGGACATGCCGCCGCCAAGCAGCGTCGCATAAATCTGCGCGGTGTACACATCGTCGTCGGAATAGGCCGGTCCTTCGAGGGCGAACGCGAAATGGACCTGTTCCAGCTTTTTGATCTCGCGCCGCTCGCCGCCCTTGAAACGGGCATGGTCATGCTGGCTGATCTCGAGCGCCGGCAGGTGGCCGAAAGCCGCCTCTGCGAGCCGCATGATCTGGTCATGGTCCACTGCGCCGGCGGCCGAAAGAACCATCTGGCCCGGCACGTAATGCTCGGAGATGAACCCGGACAGATCCTCGCGGGAAAAGCCCGAGACCCGTTCGGACGGGCCCAGGATCGTGCGACCGAGCGCCTGGTCGGGATAGGCCGCTTCCTGCAGCCAGTCGAAGACGATGTCGTCCGGCGTGTCGAGCGCCTGCCCGATCTCCTGCAGGATCACGCCGCGCTCCACCTCGATCTCTTCGGGGGAAAAGACCGGGTTGAGCACGATATCGGAGATCACGTCCAGCGCCAGTGCCACATCGGCCTTCAGCACGCGGGCGTAATAGGCCGTGGCCTCGCGCGAGGTATAGGCGTTGATGAAGCCGCCCACATCCTCGATCTCCTCGGCGATCTGCAACGCCGTGCGCCGCTTGGTGCCCTTGAAGGCCATATGTTCGAGGAAATGGGCGATGCCATTCTGCTCGAGCCGCTCGTGGCGGCCGCCAGCATTGACCCAGAGGCCCACGGCGGCGCTTTCCAGCCCCGGCATGGTTTCGGTGACGATACGCAGGCCGTTGGGAAGTCTGTCGAGTTGTACGCTCAAGAAGCGCGCCTTTCCTTGATGAGGGCTTCAAGCGCGGCGAGGTCGTTGGCGACACGGGTCACGCGTTCCGAACGCTCATACAGATCCGCCATGCGATTGGGAAGAGGTGGGCGCTGGCCGGTTGCGGCTTCCACGGCGTCCGGGAATTTCGCCGGATGCGCCGTGGCGAGCGTTATCATCGGGGTCGCGTCCAGATGCTCCTCGGCCACCTTCACGCCAACGGCGCTATGCGGGCAGAGGATCTCGCCGGTTTCGGCACAGAGGCGGGCAATGGTGGTCAAGGTTTCCTCTTCCGAGGCCCGCCCCGAGGCGAAGGTCTCACGCAAGCTCTGAAGCGCGCCTTGCGAAATGGTGAATCCGCCCTGCCCTTTCAGCTCATCCATGAGCTGGGCAACCGCATTGCCATCGCGACCATAGGCATAGAAAAGCGCCCGTTCGAAATTGGAGCTCACCTGGATATCCATCGACGGGCTGATCGACGGCGCGACCCCGGAAGTGACATAGCCGCCCGAGGTCATCGCGCGGTGCAGGATGTCGTTCTGGTTGGTCGCGATCACCAGCTGCTCGATTGGCAGCCCCATGCGGCGGGCAATAAATCCCGCAAAGATATCGCCGAAATTGCCGGTGGGCACGGTGAAGGAGACCGGGCGATGCGGCGCGCCGAGCGCCGTGGCGGCGAAGAAATAATAGACGATCTGCGCCAGAACTCGCGCCCAGTTGATCGAGTTCACGCCTGCGAGGCTGACCTCGTCGCGAAACTCGAAATGGTTGAACATGTCCTTGAGCCGCGCCTGGCAATCGTCGAAATCGCCGTCGAGCGCGAGGGCGTGAACATTGGCCTCCGAGGGCGTGGTCATCTGGCGGCGCTGCACCTCGGAAACGCGGCCATGCGGGAAGAGGATGAAGACATCCACCGCGTCGAGTCCGCGGAAGGCCTCGATGGCGGCCGATCCGGTATCGCCGGAGGTGGCGCCAACAATGGTGACCTTCTCACCGCGGCGCTGCAAGGCCACCTGGAAGAGCTGGCCGATGAGTTGCATGGCGAAGTCCTTGAACGCCAGCGTCGGCCCGTGGAACAGTTCCAGCAGGAAATGGTTCGCCCCAAGCTGCACCATCGGCGCACGGGCGGCGTGGCCGAAGGAGGCGTAGGCCTTGGCAATGATCTCGCGGAACTCTTCTTCCGTGAAGCTCTCGCCGACAAAGGGCCACATGACGCGAAAGGCGACTTCCTCGTAGGGCAGCCCGGCCAGCGCGGCGATATCGGCGGCGGAGAATTGCGGAATGTCCTGCGGGACATAGAGGCCGCCATCGCGAGCCAGTCCGGTCAGCATCGCTTCCTCGAAGGAGAGGATCGGCGCCTGGCCGCGGGTGGAGATGTATTTCATCGTCTAATCTCGTGTCTGTCGGACCGCTCACAACCCTGCCTTGGCGCGGGTTTCGCCTGCAGGAGCCTCCGGCGGGGATATTTCAGGTCAGAAGAAATCGGCGTGCCGGTTCTATCCAATGGATCAAGGGTTGCGACGTGAGATACGCCAGAGTTGCAGCGCTGTCATCCCCAACCAGCACAGGGCGAGGCCGAACCAGGTGACAGCATAGCCGAGATGGTCATTGGGGATACCGGAGCTGTCGACCGGCAGGGGCGTCACGGTCGGATCGGCGGGCGTCATATCGCGGGCCACGACCAAGACCGGCTCTGTCTCCAGCGCCTCGGCCAACAGCGGGACCTCGCGGGCATACCAGTAGTTCTTCTCCGGGTCGTTTTCCGGCGTAAAGCGGTCCCGTTCCTGCGGCCAGTGCAGGTTTCCGATGGCGGTCACGTATCGAGACCGACGCTCGGCCTGCTTGGCATCGGTCGGGACAAAGCCGTGATCGAGCAGCAAGCGGCGGCCCTGTTCCGTCTCCAGCGCGGTGATAATTCGAAAACCGGGACCAAGCTTGCGGGTGGAGACGAGGAAGTGCAACTCGCGCGGACCGATTGTTCCAGTAACCTCGACGGGCAGGTACTGATCCGTCTCCGGATCTGGCTCGACCGGCACCGGCACTGGGACGGCGAGGATTCGTTGGTCGATCTCCGCGAGGATCGCTTCCTTCCAGGCGAGCCGCTGGACCTGCCAGACACCGAGCGAGATCAGGATCCCGGCCCCGATCAGTCCGATCAGCAGCGGTGCGATATAGCGTTTCACCTGTTTCCTTCCCCAAAGACACGGGGCGCAGCCTATGCCGCGCCCCTGCTTCATCTTTCTAAAAATATCCCCGCCGGAGGCAAGAAAACTTTGGCTCAACCGCCCCAGATGTAGACGGCGAAGAAGAGGAAGAGCCAGACCACGTCCACGAAGTGCCAGTACCAGGCCGCCGCCTCGAATCCGATATGGCTCTCGGGGGTGAAATGGCCCGCACGGGTGCGCAGGTAGCAGATGAACAGGAAGATCGTTCCGATGATCACATGCGCGCCGTGGAAGCCGGTAGCCATAAAGAAATTGGCGCCGTAGATGTTTCCGGCGAAACCGAAGGCGGCGTGGCTGTATTCATAGGCCTGGAAGAAGGTGAACAAGAGTCCGAGCACGACCGCGATGATCAGGCCCATCTTCATGTCCTTGCGGTTGTTGTTGTCGTGCACGAGCGCATGGTGGGCCCAGGTGGCCGCGCAGCCGGACAGCAGCAGGATCAGCGTGTTGATCAGCGGCAGGTGCCACGGATCGAAGGTCTCAATGCCAGCGGGCGGCCAGACGCCATCGACGGCCGGGCTTTCCGGGCCCATCGGGTAGAGCGCGTGCTTGAAGAACGACCAGAACCAGGCGGCGAAGAACATCACCTCGGACATGATGAACAGGATGAACCCGTAACGCAGCCCGATCAGCACCACCGGCGTGTGATCGCCCGCCTGCTCTTCGGCGATGGTCTCGGCCCACCAAGCATACATCGTGTACAGAACCCCGATCAGCCCGGCAAAGAACAGGAACGGCGTGATATCATGCATCCACAGCACGGCGCCGAAGAGCATGATGAAGCCCGAAACCGCACCGATGAACGGCCAGATCGATGGCGACAGGATGTGATAATCGTGGTTCTTGGCATGTGCCATATTTGGTCCCTTTACGCGTTTCTTCAGGTGTCGGTTACTCTGGGAGCACCAACGCCGCCTGCTCTTGCGGCAGGTCGATTTCATGGAATGTGTAGGAAAGCGTGATCCGCGGAGCGTATTTCGCGTCCCGGTCGTTCACGATTTCGGGGTCGACATAGAAGGAGACCGGCATGATGACGGTCTCGCCCGGTTGCAGCACCTGCTCCTCGAAGCAGAAGCAGTCGATCTTGACGAAATAACTGCCGGCATCGAAGGGCGCCACGTTATAGCTGGCGGAACCTGCAACAGGCCGATCCGTCGGGTTATGCGCCTCGTAGAAGGCCAGACCCGTCTCGCCGATGCGGATTTCCATTTCCCGCTCCATCGGCTTGAAGCTCCAGGGCATGCCCCGCTCCAGCGAGCCGTCGAAACGGATCTTGATCGTCTTGTCCAGGATCAGGTCCGAGCCTGCATCGGCAATGTTGGTCGTGCCGCCGTAACCGGTGACGCGACAGAAAAAGTCGTAGAACGGCACCGAAGCCCAGGCCAGAGATCCCATCAGCACAACCACACCCAGCGTCTGGGCGAGCGTCCGCTTGGGGCCCTGAAGGTTCGGAAAGATCACTGCCCGGCCTCCGTGTTCACCATGCCGGTGCCGAGCACGTCCTGTCCGCCGCCGACCTTGACGATGGTCATGCCGAAGACGATGCCGACAAAAGCCATGAGGATCAGCCCGAGGCCGAAATTCCGTCCCCGGCGCCGATCATGCAGTTCATGCGTTGCGCGGATCATGCGAACCCTCCCCAGAGGCCAAGCCCCCGCAGCGCTGCATCGACGAGCAGCGCGGTGAAATGCAGGAACAGGTACCACAGCGACAGCTTGAAGAAGCGTTTCTCCTCGCCATCGGCATCCGCCTCGGCCTGCGCCGTGGACCGCTTGAAAACTTTCCAAGCTCCCACGAGGAAGCGGAAATTCATCACCAGCGCCGTGGCCAGGTAGGCCGGACCACCGATGGAGGTGAAGACCAACCCGAGCGAACAGGCGGCAAGCAGGATAGTGTAGCCGAGGATATGGCGGCGCGTCGCGTCATGGCCGTGGGTCACGGTCAGCATCGGCACCTTCGCCTCGTCGTAGTCGGATTTCATGAACAGCGCCAGCGACCAGAAATGCGGCGGCGTCCAGATGAAGATGAGCGAGAACATCAGCACGGATTCGATGGACACTCCGCCCGTTGCCACCGCCCAGCCGATCATCGGCGGGAAGGCCCCTGCGGCACCGCCAATAACGATGTTCTGCGGCGTCCAGCGCTTCAGCCACATCGTGTAGATCACGACATAGAAGAAGATTGTGAAGGCCAGCAGCGCGCCCGCGAAGATGTTCGAGGCCAGCGCCAGCATCATCACCGACAGTCCCGAGAGCGCGAGCCCGAGGCCGAGCGCCTCGCCCGCGTTCACCTTGCCCGCCGGAATCGGGCGCTTTTGCGTGCGCCGCATGATGCGGTCGATATCGGCATCCCACCACATGTTCAGCGCACCGGACGCCCCACCGCCAATAGCGATGAAGAGCACCGACGTGAAGACGATGAACGGGTGCACCGGCACCGGTGCCACCAGCAGGCCCACCAGCGCGGTGAAGACGACGAGCGACATCACCCGCGGCTTCAGCAGCGCGAAATAGTCCTTCAGTTCCGGCTCGGTGCTCCGAGACGGCTCCTGTGCGGACGTATGAAGAGAGGTATCCGTCATGAACCGTCCGCGGGATTATTCGGCCGAAGCCAGGTTCAACGTGCGCGGCTTGCCGGCATATTCCTCGATCGCGCCATCGAGCCACTGCTCATATGCCTCTTGGCTCACCACTTTCACGGTGATCGGCATATAGGCGTGGGCGATACCGCAAAGCTCGGAACACTGGCCGAAATAGACGCCCTCTTCCTCGGCATTGAACCAAAGCTCGGCCAGGCGGCCCGGGACGGCATCCTGCTTCACGCCAAAGGCGGGAATGGTCCAGGAGTGGATAACGTCGGTCGCGGTGACCTGTACGACGACGGTCTTGCCCACCGGCACGACGACGGCGGTGTCGGTGGCGAGCAGGAAATGCTCCTTCTCGTAGCCGGCTTCCTCGAGCTGGGCCACGACTTCGTCGGTCAGCTTGTTCTCGGCATCCTGGCCGATCATGTAACTGTCGAAAGTGAATTCGTGGTCTGGATATTCATAGGACCAGTACCACTGGTTACCGATCGCCTTGATGGTGATGTCGCCTTCCGGAATGATCTGCTGCTTGAACAGAACCGGCAGCGAGAAGGAGCCGATCACGATCAGAATCACTATCGGAACGATAGTCCAGACGACCTCCAGAGGCGAGTTGTGGGTGAAGCGCGCGGGCTCGGCGTTGCTCTTGCGGTTATGGCGCAGGAAGACATAGCCCATCAGCGCCGCCACGAAGAGCACGATCGCAAAGATGATGTAGTTGAGCAGCCCGTCGAGGAAGTGAATGTCGCGCGCCAGCTCGGTCACCGCTGGCTGAAAGCCTACTCCGCCATGTTTCGGCGCACCGATCACTTCAAGATTACCCAAATCCTGGGCGATGGCAGCGCCGGCCGTAAACATGCCAGCAAGGGCAGCCGCAAGGCCGCTCTTCAGCGTCAAAAGTCGCATCAATTTTTTGTCCCGTTCGCTATTCGGCCTAAGCCGCGACGGGCCTTCCTCCCAGATGGCACAAGCCCTCCGGGCATCAAGCCCGTTGTGTCCTCGCGGCAGAAGACCATATTACGCATAACCGCACAAGCCGGTGATTTGAAATTTCGACTCACCTGCGAATGTGTCGATATCAGGAGCCATCCCTTTGACCGGAACCGAAAATACAGCTTTCCGACCCTTCGAGACCCATCTGGATCAGGACGCAGCCCTGCGAATCCTGCGCGACGCCAGCCAAGGTGCTGACGACGGGGAGATTTTCCTCGAAAGACGCCGTTCCGAAGCGCTGGTTTTCGACGATGGCCGGGTAAAGACGGCCAGCTATGACGCAGCTGAAGGTTTTGGCCTGCGCGCGGTGCGCGGCGAGACCGCAGGCTATGCGCATTCCACCGAAATCAGCGAGGCAGCGCTCCGGCGGGCGTCCGAAACCGCGCGGCTGGCCGTGGGCGATGGCGGCGGAACGCTGGCTGAGCCCCCCCAGGCGACGAATCGCAAGCTCTATGGCGACGGCAATCCCATCGCCGATGCCGCATTCCCGGTGAAGATCGAGACGTTGCGCGAGATCGACGCGTTTGCCCGCGCGTTGGACCCGCGCGTGGTGCAGGTCTCCGCCACCCTCGCGGCCTCGATCCAGGAGGTCACGATCCTGCGGCCCGACGGAACGCTGGTGCAGGACAGCCGCCCGATGAGCCGGCTGAACGTGAGCGTGATTGTCGAGCAGGACGGACGGCGCGAACAGGGCGGAACCGGCGGCGGCGGGCGTGCAGGCCTCGATGGCCTGCTCGACCGCGCTCACTGGGAGGCCACTACGCGGGAGGCCCTGCGCATCGCGCTGGTCAATCTCGACGCCGAGCCGGCGCCAGCGGGCATCATGGATGTCGTGCTCGGACCGGGCTGGCCCGGCATCCTGCTACACGAGGCCATCGGCCACGGGCTGGAGGGCGACGCCAACCGCAAGGGTACCTCGGCCTTTGCCGGGCTGATGGGCCAGCGGATTGCCGCGCCCGGCGTCACCGTGCTCGATGACGGCACCATTCCCGACCGCCGCGGCTCCATCAGCGTCGATGACGAGGGCACGCCGTCGGGCCGCAACGTGTTGATCGAGGACGGCATTCTCGTGGGCTTCATGCAGGACCGCCAGAATGCCCGCCTCATGGGCACCGCCCCCACCGGCAATGGCCGCCGCGAAAGCTACGCCCACCCACCTATGCCGCGCATGACCAATACCTACATGATCTCCGGCAATGCCGCGCCAGAGGACATCCTCGCCGATCTCAAGGACGGGATCTACGCCGTCGGCTTCGGCGGCGGCCAGGTCGACATCACTAATGGCAAGTTCGTCTTCTCCTGCACCGAGGCCTACCGGGTGAAGAATGGACAGGTCGGCGCCGCGATCAAGGGTGCCACGCTGATCGGCGATGGCCCCACCGCCCTGCGCCAGATCACCGCCATCGGCAATGACATGGCGCTCGATCCGGGCATCGGCAATTGCGGCAAGGCCGGGCAGTGGGTGCCGGTGGGTGTTGGACAGCCGACCCTGCGCATTGGCGGGCTGACAGTCGGGGGTTCCGCGGCCTGAGACGGCCGCCTTGCTGCGGGGCTGCGGGGCTGCGGGAGGCAAATACCATTTAGTGAAAACTCTGGTTTTTTTGAAATTTTCTCCAAACCGGTCATCTCGGTTTACCCGTGGTTAACGCTTTCGCCTTAGCCATGATCCCAGCAAGAGATGGAGTAGAGACGGTTTGGAGATAGTTTCTTCCCCCCCCCTCGCACCACCCACCTCGGAAGGAACCAGACTGGCCTGGCTCCGTCTCTTGCGCTCCCACCGCGTGGGAACCGCAACCTTCTACAGGTTGATGAACGAACACGCGGGCGACGCCGAGGCCGCGCTCGCGGCGCTTCCGCAGGTTGCCGCCGCGGCGGGAATGTCGCGCTACACCCCCTTCTCACGAGAACAGGCCGAGCAGGAACTCGAAGCAGGATATCGTGCCGGAGCGCGCCCGCTCTTTATCGGCGCACAGGACTTCCCCGCCGCCTTGATGGATCTGACCGACGCGCCGCCAATGCTCTGGGCCATCGGGGACAGCCGCCTTGCCGAGCGCCCCACCCTTGCCATGGTCGGCGCCCGAAATGCCTCCAGCCTCGGGCGCCGCGCGGCGGCCTCGCTGGCCAGGGGACTTGGCGACGCCGGTTTCGTCATCGTCTCCGGTCTCGCCCGAGGGATCGACGGGGTCGTTCACAAGTCCGCGTTAGAAACCGGTACAATCGCCGTTGTCGCTGGCGGGGTGGATGTCATCTACCCCCGCGAGAACGCCGAACTGACCGCACAGATTGCCGAACGTGGGATGATCCTCTCGGAAATGCCCCCCGGCATGCGCCCGCAGGCCCGCCATTTTCCGCGTCGGAACCGCATTGTGTCGGGTCTCGCTTCCGCCGTCATCGTGGTCGAGGCGGCCGCCCGCTCCGGCAGCCTCATCACCGCCCGCGATGCGCTCGACCAGGGGCGCGACGTGCTCGCCATGCCCGGCCACCCGCTCGATGCGCGCGCCGCTGGCTGCAACATGCTGATCCGGGACGGTGCGACGCTGATCCGCGGGGTCGAAGACGTGCTGGAAGCCACCGGGCCGCTTGGCTCACCACTTCCGCGCCAGTCGTCCCATAGGTCGGCCAGGTCTCCGATCCGAAAACCGGCCGGGAAAGTCTCCCCGCCGCGAACCGAACCGGCGCAACCGACGATCGGCAGTTCGCCGGGCTCGATCAGAACCCGGATCCTCTCGCTGCTGGGCCCGGCGCCCATTGCGGAGGATCAACTGCTGCGCGATCTGAGCCTGCCGAACCAGGTGGTGGCGGGAGAGTTGCTCGAACTCGAAATGGAAGGCCAGGTCGAGCGTCAGCCCGGAGGCCTCCTGGCGCTCTCGGCGTAACTCACGCGAGTCCATCAGCGGGCCGCGCCTGTTTCTGCAAGATGCCGGTCAATTGCCGAATCCGAACAGATGCCGGGCAGAACGAAATTCGCCGCCCCGAAGCAGGATGCCCCGAAGCGGCGATTTCACACGTCACGAATAGGATCAGGCCTCGTCACCGATCTCGAAGCCGCTCATTGCTTCGAGCGCCTTGATGATTGCCGAATGGTCCCAGGCGATCCCGCCGGCCCCGACACAGGCATTCCAGAGCGCATGGGTGGTCGCCGTATTCGGCAGTGGCACGCCGAGCGCATAGCCCTCAGCCAGGGCAAGATTCAGGTCCTTGCGGTGGAGTTCGATCCGGCCACCGGGCTCGAAATTGCGCTCGATCATGCGCTTGCCGTGGTTCTGGAACACGAGCGAATCCGCCCATCCCCCGGCCAGCGCAGCATGTACCTTGCGCGGGTCAGCCCCGGCACGCGCCGCCAGGAGCAGCGCCTCGGCCACGGCCTCGATGGTGTTGCCAACGATGATCTGGTTACAGATCTTGGTCATCTGGCCGATCCCGTTGGCGCCGACGAGGGTCACGTTCTGACCCATGCAGTCCAGCATCGGCTTGGCACGGTCAAAGGCATCCTGGTTGCCACCGCACATGATCGCCAGCGTGCCGGCCTGCGCGCCCACGTCACCACCGGAAACCGGCGCGTCGATATACTCGCATCCCAACTCGTTGATCTTGGCGGCGTATTCACGGGTTTCCTTGGGCGCGATGGAGCTGTGGTCGATCACGATCTTGCCCGGGGTAAGCCCTTCGGCCACGCCATTCTCACTGAAGAGCACCTTACCGACATCCGGCGTGTTCGGCAGCATGGTAAAGATGATATCGGCCTTCTCCGCCACTTCACGGGCCGTGGCGCAGACCACTGCGCCGCCTTCGATCAAGGCGTCCGGAACTTTTTTCAGGTCGCAGGCGAAGATCTCATAGCCGCCCTTTTGCAGGTTGAGCGCCATCGGCCCGCCCATGATCCCCAATCCGATAAAACCAAGCTTACTCATGGATGCCTCCTCTACAGCTTGTAGTTGCTGGACATCTCATAATACTTTGTCTGACATTTAAAACACCGAAAAACACGCAAGACAGAATAACCCATCATTTTTGGACCTTTTGACGCAACTCGCGCCTCTCATTTGTCTGACAAGGAGAATATGGCATAGGACAAAGTCAATGCAGAACGGAGCGCACAGATGACTCAGCCCGGATCGGTCAACAGAGACCTTCCGCTCGGCCCCCAGATCGCCGATGCGCTCGGGCTGGAGATTCTTTCTGGAATTTACCGGCCCGGCGACGTTCTTCCCACGGAGATGGAGCTTGTCGAGCGCTTCGGCGTCAGCCGCGCATCGGTGCGCAGCGGATTGCAGGCGCTTGCCGCGCGCGGCATCGTCGAGCGCTTTGTCGGACAGGGTACGATCGCGCAGGATTTCAGCGACTGGAACATCCTCGACCCGGCGGTTACCGGCATGCTTGCCGACCATGAAAGCCCGCATCCCGATCTTGTCCGCAGCATCTTCGAATTCCGCTTCTCGGCGGAACCGTTGATCGCGGCCGCAGCCGCGCGAAAGGCTCGGGCACGCGATCTTCTGGCATTGGAGGAAGCCATGGAGGGCATGGAGCGCTGTGCAGCGGCCAGTGCCACCGGCTCAGACAGTTTCACCCAGCATGACGTCTCGTTCCATGTCGCCGTCTACCAGGCGACGCATAACGCGATCTGGTCGCACCTTGCGCATATCCTGCGCCCCGCCATCACCCTCGTGGTGCGGCGCAGCAATGAGTCCAGCGAGGAATTGCGCGAGGCCCTCGGCCTGCACCGCGCGCTGATGGAATGCATTCGGATGCGCGATCCGGCCGGGGCCTACAACGCCGCGCACAAGGTCATGCAGCTTACCGCGGAGGAGCTCGGAATCGATCCGCAGATCATTGGCGCCCCGGCTCATCTGCCCCACTGAACGCCGGTCCACCATCCGCGGACGTGCGGGCCAGACGACCAGACCGTCGGGTTGCCCGAAATTTTCCACCCGTAGGGTGGGCGAAAAATCGCCGCGTCGGCGCATTGACAAGCTCCGGTCAGCGCCACATGTTCCGCCGCCAATTGCACGACCCATCTTTCGAAGGTTTCCTAATGCCCGTCGTTGTCGTCGAGTCGCCTGCCAAAGCGAAAACTATCAACAAGTATCTGGGCGACAACTATACCGTCCTGGCCTCCTACGGGCATGTGCGCGACCTACCGCCCAAGGACGGGTCGGTGGATACCGAGAACGACTTCGAGATGACCTGGGAGATTGGAAACGACTCCAAGAAGCATGTGAAAGCGATCGCGGACGCGCTGAAGGATGATAACGCACTGATCCTCGCAACCGACCCCGACCGCGAGGGAGAGGCCATTTCGTGGCACCTCGAGGAGGCGCTGCGCAAGCGCCGGGCGATCAAGAAGGACACGCCGGTTTCCCGCGTCGTCTTCAACGCGATTACCGAATCGGCGGTGACCGAGGCGATGAAGAACCCGCGCCAGGTGGACCAGCCGCTAGTGGATGCCTATCTGGCTCGCCGGGCGCTCGATTATCTCGTGGGCTTCAACCTTTCCCCGGTTCTGTGGCGCAAGCTGCCCGGTTCGCGCTCTGCAGGGCGGGTGCAGTCGGTCTGCCTGCGGCTCATCGTCGAGCGCGAGATGGAGATCGAGGCCTTCAACGCGCAGGAATACTGGACCGTGAAGGCGGTGCTCGAGACGCCGCGCGGCCAGAGCTACGAGGCCCGGCTGACGGCGCTGGCCGGCAAGAAGCTCGACAAGTTCGACATTGCCAATGAGACCGCCGCCGAGATGGCCGTGCAGGCGATCACCTCGCGCGACCTGACGGTGAGCGCGGTAGAGGCCAAGCCCGCCAGCCGAAACCCCTCCGCGCCCTTCATGACCTCCACGCTGCAGCAGGAAGCCAGCCGCAAGTTCGGCATGGGCGCCCGCCAGACCATGAACGCCGCGCAACGCCTCTACGAAGCGGGGCTCATCACCTATATGCGGACCGACGGTATCGACATGGCACCTGAGGCGATTTCCGCGGCCCGCGACGCCATCAAGGCGCGCTACGGTGCCGAATACGTGCCGAGCAGCCCGCGCATCTACAAGAACAAGGCCAAGAATGCGCAGGAAGCGCATGAATGTATCCGCCCCACCGACATGACCCGCGACGCCGCGAGCCTGAAGGTGTCGGAGCCGGACCAACGCAAGCTCTATGACCTGATCTGGAAGCGAACCCTGGCCAGCCAGATGGAAGGCGCGCGGCTGGAACGGACCTCTGTGGACGTTGAGAGCCGCGACGGCCAGGTTGGCCTGCGCGCCACCGGTCAGGTGGTGCTCTTCGACGGTTTCCTGCGCGTCTATGAAGAAGGCAGGGACGATGTTGTCGTGGATGACGATGACAAGCGCCTGCCGCAGGTCATGCAGGGCGAGCACGCCAAGAAGGGTGCGATCACGCCCGAACAGCATTTCACCCAGCCGCCCCCGCGCTATACCGAGGCCACCCTGGTCAAGCGGATGGAAGAACTCGGCATCGGCCGGCCCTCGACCTATGCCTCGATCGTTACCACGATCCAGGACCGCGGCTACGTTCGCAAGGACAAGAACCGCCTTTTCCCAGAGGACAAGGGGCGGCTCGTCATCGCCTTCCTGATGAACTATTTCCGGCAATATGTCGGCTACGAATTCACCTCCGGGCTGGAAGCGGAGCTGGACCATGTTTCGGCCGGCGAGGCGGATTACAAGGAAGTTCTGTCGAAATTCTGGCGCGATTTCTCAGCTGCCATCGACGAGACCTCCGAGCTGCGCATCACTGATGTGCTGGAGAAGATCAACGAGGTGCTGGAGCCGCATCTCTTCCCGCCGACGGCGGATGGATCGGACCCGCGCGCATGCCCCAATTGCCGCGCGGGGCGGCTCTCCATGCGCACGGCGCGCTCTGGCGGCGCCTTTATCGGCTGCTCGAATTACCCCGAATGCCGTTACACCCGCCCCTTCGGCCCGCCGGGGGCGGAGGACTCGGGCATCGGTCCGGATGGCAAGTTGCTGGGCTATGATGGCGACGACAAGATCACGCTGCGCGACGGCCGCTACGGGCCTTATGTGCAGCGCGGCGATGTCACCGAGGAAAACCCCAAGCCGCCGCGCTCCAGCCTGCCACGCGGCTGGTCGGCGGACGACATGGACCTGGAAAAGGCTCTCACGCTTCTGAGCCTGCCGCGCGAGATCGGCGAGCATCCCGAAGGAGGCATGATCACCTCCAATTTCGGCCGTTTCGGCCCCTATATCGCGCATCAGAAACCGGACGAGGCCAAGCCGGTCTATGCCAATCTCAAGGACCCCTCGGAGGTTTTCGAGGTCGGCATGAACCGTGCGGTGGAGATGCTGGCCGAGAAACGCGCCAACCCGCGTGGCCGTGGCGGCACGGCCGCCAAGCCGCTCAAGGAGTTGGGCGAGCACCCCGAGAGCGGTGGCCCGGTCAATGTCATGGAGGGCCGCTACGGGCCCTATGTGAAATGGGAAAAGGTCAACGCCACCCTGCCCAAGGATACCGATCCGCAATCGGTGACGATGGAACAGGCGGTCGAACTTATCGCCGAGAAGGCCGGCAAGAAGGGCACGCGCAAGAAAGCCGCGCCGAAAAAGACCGCCGCCAAGAAAAAGCCAGCGGCCAAGAAATCGACCGCCAAGCCCAAGACGAAGAAAGCGGCGTCCGGAGACGCCGCCGAATAGGGTCGTTTATTTCGGATTATGCATTCGGGCCGTCGGTACCTGCCGCGCGGCCCTTTTGCTGTCAGACCTGCCAGAAAAGCTTACGCACTTCCAGATCGACCATATCTGGCGTTAGCCCGATGTCGCGCAGGTGGTGTGGCGACAGCTCGCGCAGATGTCGGCGAGAACGGCTTCGCTGCTCCCATTTCACTACGGTTTCCGCGGCCAGCACGAAGAAATCAGCCAGAAGCGGCAAGGATTTCCGGGACTTCAGGCTTTCGAGCCGTGTTGTAGTGGCGGAGGGAAACTGTGTCATGGGACTCTCCTATTGTATTGACACAATGTGTATTAATTCAGTACAAAACTTGGTACATTTCAAATTGATCTAAGTCGAGGAAAGTATTGTGTCGGGTACAAAATGGTTCGATGGCATCGACCTCACTGGGCGGGCCAAGTACAAAGCACTGGCCGATCACCTTTCCAATGCCATCGAAACCGGAGCGCTTCCGGTCGGCGAACGGCTGCCGCCGGTGCGCCAATTGGCCTGGGAAATTGGCGTCACCCCCGGAACCGTCGCCCGCGCCTATTCGCAACTCACCGATGCCGGTCAGCTCGAAGCGGTGGTCGGGCGCGGCACCTTCGTTGCTCCCAAGCGCCCGGTCGTCGCAGAAGAAGACTGGCTTCGCGCACATCCGCAGGACGATGGCGTGATCAACCTCTTCAGCCCCCGCCTGCCCGATATGGGACAAGTGTCTGCGATCCGGGCCGCCCTGCGGCAGGTCGCTGACGGGCCGATTGCCGATCTGGTCGAGTACCCCAGCCGCGAAGGGTTCCAACCCGCCCGGGAGGCCGCCGTGAAGTGGCTGTCGGACATGCCGCTCGGCAGCGTTGGACACAAGGACGTCGTGCTGTGCCATGGCGGGCAGAACGCGATTTCGCTGGTTTTGCAGGCCGCGCTGCGCGAGCAGAAGCCGACGATCATGGTCGAGGATCTCTCTTATCCCGGTTTCCGGCGTGCCGCCGAAATCCTTCGGATCGAGGTCGTGGGCGTGCCGAGCGATGCGCAAGGGCTGATCCCTGAGGAAATAGAACGAGTCGCGCAGCGCAGCGGGGCGCGGCTGATCTGCACCTCGCCCGAAGTGCACAACCCGACCGGGCTGCATACCCCGCTGGAACGCCGCGAGGCCATCGTTGCCGCCTGCCGCCGCGCTGGCGGGGTGCAGATACTCGAGGATGACTGCTATCGCATCGGCCCAGCCCGTGCCCAGAGCTACCGTGCGCTCTGGCCAGAGGGGGCGTGGTATGTTTCCTCCATCTCAAAGACGATCACCCCGGCCCTGCGCATTGGCTTCGCCGTGGCGGCGGAGGGACGTTACAGCGACCTGCGCCGGGCGGCGGAATACGGCTTTTTCGGCCTCGCACGCCCATTGGCAGAGGTCGCGCGAATCGTGTTGAGCGACCCGGAAACACAGCGCATATCGGCTGCGGTGCGTGACCGGATCGCCGAATATATCCAGATCGCGGTAAACATGCTGGGCGGGTTCGAGCTCAAATGGCGCGACGACGTGCCCTTCCTGTGGCTGGACCTGCCGCGAGGCTGGCGGGCGTCCGAGTTCACCCTGGCCGCCGAGCGCGCGGGCATCCAGATCCGGTCGGCGGAGGATTTCACCCTGCGTGAAGGCCGCGCGCCCCATTCGGTACGAATCTGCGTGAACGGCCAGATTTCATTGGAACGCTTCGAGGCCGCCATGACGGTTCTGCGCGAAATGCTGAACAATCCGCCCGAACAGATGACGGTATGAAGACCGCTGCGATGGCGCTTTCTTTCCGAAAGCGGCAAGCGCCGCGTCGCAGCATTCATTTGACAGCTGTGCCATCTGTCGGCACAACCCTTAACCCAAAGGGATAAGGGAGGTTCTTTATGGACAAGGTATACGGCAGCGCCGCCGAAGCGCTGGACGGGTTGCTGCATGACGGCATGCTGATTGCCGCCGGGGGCTTCGGCCTCTGTGGCATTCCGGAGCTACTTCTGAATGCGATCAAGGATTATGGCGTGAAGGATCTGACCTTCGCATCCAACAATGCGGGTGTCGACGATTTCGGCATCGGCATCCTGCTGCAGACGCGACAGGTGAAGAAGATGATGTCGTCCTACGTGGGGGAGAATGCCGAGTTCATGCGGCAATATCTCTCCGGCGAACTGGAGTTGGAATTCAACCCACAGGGCACGCTGGCCGAACGTATGCGCGCCGGTGGCTGTGGCATCCCCGGCTTCTACACCAAGACCGGCGTCGGCACGGTCGTTGCAGAAGGCAAGGAGCACAAGCAGTTCAACGGCGAGACCTATATCCTCGAGGAAGGGATTTTCGCCGACCTGTCGATCGTGAAGGCCTGGAAGGCCGACCCGACCGGCAACCTCGTCTTCCGCAAGACCGCGCGCAACTTCAACCCGCCGGCGGCGATGTGTGGCAAGGTCTGCGTTGTCGAGGTTGAGGAGATCGTGCCCACCGGCTCGCTCGATCCCGACAACATCCATTTGCCCGGCATCTATGTCCACCGCCTGATCCAGGGCGAACATGAAAAGCGCATCGAACAGCGCACGACCCGCAAGAAGGAGGATGTGTAATGCCCTGGGATCGCAATCAGATGGCGGCCCGCGCCGCGCAGGAGCTTCAGGACGGCTGGTATGTGAATCTCGGCATCGGCATCCCGACGCTGGTGGCAAATTACATCCCCGAAGGCATCGAAGTGACGCTGCAATCGGAGAACGGCATGCTGGGCATGGGCCCCTTCCCCTATGAGGGCGAAGAGGACGCCGACCTGATCAATGCCGGCAAGCAGACCATCACCGAACTGCCCCAGACGGCCTATTTCGACTCGGCGCAGAGCTTCGGCATGATCCGGGGCGGCAAGATTGCCATGGCGATTCTCGGTGCGATGGAAGTCGCCGAGAATGGCGACCTGGCGAACTGGATGATTCCCGGCAAGCTGGTCAAGGGCATGGGCGGCGCGATGGATCTGGTCGCGGGGGTCGGCCGCGTGGTCGTGGTGATGGACCACACCAACAAGAAGGGCGAGAGCAAGGTTCTCAAGGAATGCACCCTTCCGCTGACCGGCAAGGGCGTGGTCGACCGGATCGTCACCAACCTCGGCGTGTTGGACGTTGTCGCGGGCGGGCTAAAGATCGTCGAATGCGCTCCGGGCGTGACCGAGGCAGAACTCCGCGCCGCGACCGAAGCAACCCTAGTGTAAGACAGATAGGGCGGCGTATCTATGGCGCCGCCCCAACGTCCGAACCACGGAGAAAACCGCCGGTGAAGGCGCGCGCTTCGCGCGCGAGAACGATCCTGCGGATCGTGCCTCCGGCGGGGATATTTTGGGTCAGAAGAATGTGTCAGGCCCTCCCTGCTTTCTTCTGGCCCAAAATATCCCGGGGGTTTGGGGGCAGAGCCCCCAATGTCGGAAACTGGCCCAACACGACGTCTCCACAAGCCCATGAACATTTCTCAACACAGCGCCGATCCGGGAAACAATTCCATAAATCGGCCTCAATTGCCCGCTATCCGGGAACAAATGACAACAAATATGAGCAGTCCTTGCGTGTTTCAGGTATTCGACCAGCCGTTGATTTCGGCGGCAAGCGTCCGACTCCCAGGAACCCGGTGGCATTCGAAATGGGCCTTTCATGAGCTGGAAGCAGACTGAGTACACCGGCTGGGGCCGGCATTTGCGAGCAAAGGGTGAGATTGCACGCCCGGAACGCACCTCGGCCTTCATACGGGTTGCCGAGGAATCTCCCTGCCCGGCCATTGGCCAGCGACGCAGCTATGGCGATGCGAGCCTGAACAGCGGTGGCCGCGCAATCAGTACGGCAAGGCTCGACAGATTCCTGGGCTTTGAACCGGAGACAGGAATTCTCGAAGTCGAATCCGGCTGCATGCTGGGCGATATCGTTACCCATTTCGGGCCCCGCGGCTGGCTGCCGACAGTCTTACCCGGCACGGGATTTGCCACGGTGGGAGGGGCCATTGGCATGGATGTGCATGGCAAGAATCACCATCACAAGGGCAGCTTTGGCCTACATGTGCGCGATGTGACTCTTGCCCTGCCCGACGGGATACACACGATCGCCCCGGACGATCCGCTCTTCGCGGCAACAATCGGCGGGATGGGGCAAACCGGCCCCATCGCAAGCGCGCGGATCCAACTGGCGCCGACCAAGGGCGCGCTCGCGATGGTAACTGAACGGCGCATGCCCGATCTCGACAGCTATTTCGACGCGCTGGACGCAAGCGAGGCGACCTATACCGTCGGCTGGATCGACGCGACGGCGCGGGGAGACGCGCTCGGACGCGGGATCCTCGAAGAAGGTGAAACTGGCGCCGGCCTCGTCCCGCCTGCCAGACGCGGCAAGCGGATCCCGATGGATGCGCCGCATTTCGCGCTCTCCGGCCCTATCGTTCGCAGCTTCAACGCCGCCTATTACCGACGCATTCCGGAGCGTGGCCGGACGGTCGTGAAAGCTCTGGAAGACTTCTTTTTCCCGCTCGACAAGATCCATGACTGGAACCGGCTTTATGGCAAGCGCGGTTTCCACCAGTTCCAATGCGTCGTTCCGCTGGACGAGCGCGAGGCGCTGCGCGGGATGCTCGAGAGGGTCAGCGACTCCGGCCTCGCCTCGCCGCTTGCCGTGCTCAAGCGCATGGGGGCGGCAGAGGGCGGGATGATGTCCTTCCCAACCGAGGGCTACACTCTGGCCATCGACTTCCCCGCGCGCGAGGAAGCGCCCGAGATGATCCGAGGTTTGATCGACATGACGGCGGAGGCGGACGGGCGCGTCTACCTGGCCAAGGATGCCTTCGCTTCCCCGGAACATATGGATGCGATGTATCCTGAACGTGCAGCCTGGGCCGAGATCGTCAACGAGTTGGACCCGGAACAGAACTACGCGACTGACCTGGTACGCCGCCTTGCCCTGAGGGACCTGTGATGACCGACACCACAACGGAAACCTGGCTCATTCTCGGCGCAACCTCCTCGATGGCACGCGCGCTGGCCCGCAAACTCGCCAAACGCGGCGCAAACCTGCTGCTGGCAGGTCGCGACATGTCCGATCTGGAGGCGACTGCATCCGATTGTCGCCTGCGCGGCGCCGCGCTCGCCGAGAGTCTCCATTTCGATGCCCGCGCGCCGGAGACGTTCCAGCCGATTCTGGAACGTATGCGCGCCATGGATGGCACGCTCAACGCCGCCGTCTTCGTCGGCTCCATGCCGCCGCAGGAGGAGATCGACATCGCCCCTGAAATGCTCGACGGCGTTGTTGCCGACAGTTTCACCGGCCCTGCCCGCCTCCTGCACGGGCTTGCCCCACTGCTGGAAGCGCGCGGTTCGGGCACGATTGTCGGCGTCGGTTCGGTTGCCGGGGATCGCGGACGAGTCGGCAACTACGTCTATGGCGCCGCCAAGGCCGGGTTTGCCACCTACATGTCCGGACTGCGCAACCGGCTCGGGCGCTCGGGCGCACACGCGATCACGGTGAAGCCGGGCTTCGTCGACACGGCCATGACCTGGAGGCTGGAGGGCATGTTCCTCGTCGCACCGCCGGAAGCGGTAGCCGACAGCATTCTCAAGGCCGTGGAAAAGAAACGGAACGTGATCTACACGCCCTTCTTCTGGCGCTACATCATGATGATCATCCGCGCCGTGCCGGAACCCATCTTCCGCAAGATGTCGATCTGAGAACAGCCGACCGCAAGGCTCAAGGCTTGTCGACCACCTGTGCCGTCTGCATGCCCCGCCGGAAGACGCAACCGTCGGAGACGAGCTGCGGCTGGGTCAGGCACAGCCCTTTTGCCACGTTCCAGGCCGCAATCACCTTTGGCACGTAATCGCGCGTCTCCGCATAGGGCGGCACGCCCGCATTGGCACGTACGGCATTCTCGCCGGCATTGTAGCCCGCCAACGCCATGATCGGGTCACGGTCGAAATGTTTCAGCAGCCAGTCGAGATAGGCCACCCCGCCGCGAATATTTTGCACGGCATCGGTCCGGTCCTTCACGCCGAAGCGTTCCGCCGTGGCCGGCATCAGCTGCATCAGGCCCGTCGCACCGGCAGAGCTCACCGCGGCTGTACGGCCCGAACTTTCGATACCGATCACCGCCAGCACCAGCGCGGGGGAAACCTTCGTCCCGATGGTCGCCTTGAGAATCTCCGCGCCATGCTCATCCGCGATCGCTTGCAGATGGGAGAGCCGAGGGGCCTTGACGCTGGCGCCGCTCGGTCCGTTCCGCAAGGCCGCGACCGCGGTCTCCATGCGTCCGGAGCGGCTGTCAGACAAATGCGGCGAGATCAGGTTCCAGAACCACGCATAGTTGGACGAAGGGACATCTTTTTCGGCCTCGCCCATGGCTTCGACCGGCGAGTCCGCCCCGCGCTTCACATCATGCGGCACTTCCGGGCGCAGGGGAACAGCCGGGTTGAGCGCCAGCATGCGTTTCTGTTCTACGGGGTCGATCTGCACCAGAATCCGTTTGCCACCGGGAAGCCCGCCACCGACTTTCACCCGCTTGAAGGTAAAATCCTTTTCGCCGCCGGCCTGCTCGGCGAAAGCCACAGACCCGGCAAGCGCGAACGCTGCCAGGGCCGTCCATCCAAGACAACGCATGGGCCTGCCTCCCATTTTTTTGTTTGCCTGCTCTTTTTTTGCCTTGCCCCAAGGGTCTCAAAATCTTGGGCCCAGGCACAGGACGAACAGAGCCGGTGCGGAAATTTCCGGTCGATTCTTGTGAAAAGGGCACAGTGGAAGACGTCGACACCCTGATTTTCCAACAAAAATCCGCTTTTTTGCGGCACGAATGCCTGGAGTTTTTGCATGGAACGGTCCGGGAAACAGCAAACGACCTCCACTCAGGTCACTCGAATTTTCACGGAAATTTCCCGGCAAAGTACGGAAAACGAACGATGCGCGCCCAATTCCTGCCCGAGTTCGCTGGCTATCTATACCCATGCCAAGACGGGGATCGGGCCACTTAGAGGCCGCCCGAGTAGAGGCCGCCCGAGCGGATCCGGAATGGCTCGAAACGAACGAAACACACCTTTCTGGAGCTAAACCATGAAACTCTTCAACCTGATCAAATCCTTCCGCAAAGACGAAGACGGTGCCGTGACCGTTGACTGGGTCGTGCTGACCGCCGCCATCGTCGGCCTGGGCATCGCCACGCTCGCCGCCGTTTCCTCGGGCGTCGAAGACCTGTCCGGCGACATCTCCGACCAGCTCAAGACCGACCAGATCAAGACCACCTTCTGATCTGTTTCGACACATTCCGATCCGCGTGGGCCGCACCTTTCGAGTGCGGCCTTTCGCTTTTCCGGACCTGGCTGACTCGGGTCCGGGTGGCACATCGGCAATGTACGAAAATGGTGCGATGGCCGCCCGATTTCCGCCGCCTTTCCCGAATTATACTGAAAGCATGCCGAGCAGGTCTGGGCCAGAAATGGACGCCCCGATCGGATGGCCCGGTTTAGTAAACTCACACATCCCTAGGGAGACTGACCATGAAACTCTTCAAGCTGATCAAATCCTTCCGCAAGGACGAAGACGGTGCCGTGACCGTTGACTGGGTCGTGCTGACCGCCGCCATCGTCGGCCTGGGCATCGCCACGCTCGCCGCCGTTTCCTCGGGCGTCGAAGACCTGTCCGGCGACATCTCCGACCAGCTCAAGACCGAGCAGATCAAGACCACCTTCTGATCTTGTAAACAATTTGCGAAAGGCCGCGTTCCGCAACGCGGCCTTTTTGCTTTTTTCAGCTCCGGACAAACTGCGCCTGATACAGATCTTCGCCTCCGATTGCTCTTTCTGTTCGCACCCCGGATATGGATCCACCCTGGGAAGCGCTCCGAATTTCTTAATTTTTCGTTACAATTCCTCGCTTTGGTACGATGCACGCCCAATTCCTGCCCGAGTTCGCTGGCTATCTATACCCATGCCAAGACGGGGATCGGGCCACTTAGAGGCCGCCCGAGCGGATCCGGAATGGCTCGAAACGAACGAAACACACCTTTCTGGAGCTAGACCATGAAACTCTTCAACCTGATCAAATCCTTCCGCAAAGACGAAGACGGTGCCGTGACCGTTGACTGGGTCGTGCTGACCGCCGCCATCGTCGGCCTGGGCATCGCCACGCTCGCCGCCGTTTCCTCGGGCGTCGAAGACCTGTCCGGCGACATCTCCGACCAGCTCAAGACCGACCAGATCAAGACCACCTTCTGATCTGCAGTTTTGCGAGCATTCAAAAAGGGTCGCGCCGGATTTTGGCGCGGCCTTTCTCGTTTTGTTTCCCGTTTTGGAAATTGTTCGTTTCCCACCTTGTTGTGGAAATTATCGGTAACAACCGTTTACTAACAACTTGAGGCCATAGTCGGCTGGCATAAATGTAGTTGCCCTTCGAACGCCCCTGGCACGGGACTCGGGACAGGAGTTAAATATGTTGCGTATCCTCAGGTCCTTTCTTGCCAAAGAGAATGGCGCAGTCTCCGTTGACTGGATTGTGCTCGCAGCTGGCGTTGTCACCTTTGCCCTAGGCGCGACTTCACTCGTCGTGGCCGGCACATCCGAGTCTTCCCAGAACCTGGCAACCACGATCGCCGAACGTCCCGTAGGGAATTGATACCGTCCGGGCGGCCTGACCGCTCGAGAGCGCTGAATACCTTATTAAAGTGCCATCGCGCTACCATGCTGGGGCCATGCTTATGCCCCATTCTCCTTTCAGTATCGAAACAGAAGCTGACATTGCGCGCTTTGTGCAAGTGCGAGAAATAATGAATGAAAGGAAGAGTCATGCGATTGGTATTTGCCCTGGTCCTGATGGCGGGCATCGGCCTGGCCGGGTTTGCCGTCTACATGGCCCAGAACTACATGTCCGACATGAGCGCTGAACGCGACAAGCTGCTGGCCGCTCAGGCCGCGGCGCCGCCCATGGTCGATGTCGTTGTGGTCAATACGGACAAGGAATACGGACAGGTTCTGAAGAAAGAAGACGTCAAGTGGATGCGCTGGCAAAAAGACAGCCTTCCCAAAGGCGTTTTCGTGCGTGAAACCGATGGCCTTCCGAAGGGATTGGTCGAGGAGAGCAGCACGCTGTTTCCGGAAGGCAAGCGCGACCGCTTCGTGATCACCTCCATGCAGAAATTCGAACCGCTTCTGGTCCATAAGGTGACCAATCCGGGTGAAGATGCCGGACTGACCTCGCGGCTTGGCAAGGGCATGCGCGCTTTCGCGGTCCGTGTCGATGTTTCCTCCGGCGTCTCGGGCTTCCTGCGCCCTGGAGACCGGGTCGATGTGTACTGGACAGGTTCCGCCGCCGAGTTGGAAGGCTCCGGCGAGGTGACCAAGCTGATCGAGTCGAGCGTCAAGCTGATCGCCGTCGACCAGATTGCCGACACCGCGCGTACCACTCCGGTTATCGCCCGCACGGTCACCGTGGAGGCCTCGCCGCAACAGGTGGCCCAACTCACCCAGGCCCAATCGACCGGCAAACTGTCCCTGTCGTTGGTCGGTGCCGAGGATGATACCATTGCCGAGGTGAGCCAGGTGGACCAGCGCACCCTGCTTGGGATTGCCGAAAAGGTTCCGGTCGTGGTCGAACAGGAGCGCGTTTGCACCACCAAGATCCGCCGCGGCTCCGAAGTGATCATCCAGGAGATCCCCTGCACCAACTGATCACCCGGACATGAAGACCTTAGAATTCAAGACCCTATAACGATTCGAACCCGCAGCAGGAATACACTGTTGCGGGTTCACTACATAAAGTCCGGGAGCCAACGTCTTGATTCTTGCAAAAAATCGTAATCACGGGCAGTCTATGGAAAGATGCGGGCGAGAAGACCCGTCGAACATTCGTGATCGAGAGGCAGGATCACCATGACAGTCAAGACGCTTGTGCGGGCCGGTCTCCTCGGTTTCGCGATTGCAGGCACATCCACGATCCCCTACGCGGCAGCCGAAACGCTCCGCGTTACTGGCGGAACTATCCAGCGCGCCTTGAAAGTCCCTATGAACCGGGCGGTCGTCGTCGAAAGCGACGCCCCCTTTGCAGAACTTTCAATTGCGAATCCTGGCATCGCCGACATCTCAACCCTCTCCGAGCGGTCGATCTACGTGCTCGGGAAGGCTCCCGGGCGCACGACGCTGACGCTGCTCGCGCCCGACGGGACATTGATCACCAATGTCGAGGTCCAGGTGACGGCCGATGTGGGCGAGCTCAAGGAACGCCTGCGCGAGGTATTGCCGGGCGAGGCCATCGAGGTGCGCCCCGCCAATGATGGCATCGTCCTTTCCGGGACGGTCAGCAGCGCCGCCGCCCTCGACCGCGCCATCGACCTGGCCAATCGCTACGCCCCGGAACGGGTGTCCAACCTGATGATGGTCGGCGGCACGCAGCAGGTCATGATGAAAGTGCGCTTCGCGGAAATGAGCCGCACGGTCAGCAAATCGCTCGGATTTTCCGCCGCGGTCAACGGCATTGCCGGGGGAGGCGACATTGGCTTCCTTGGCGGCAACGGGACCTACCTGAGCAATAACAACCTGTCGAACCTGTTTGATGGCGACAGCGACACCGGGATCTCCCTCGGCGACGGCACCGAGGGTGCCTTCCAGATCGGTTTCGGCGCCGGCGACGTCGAATTCGCCGTTCTCATCGAAGCGCTCGAATCCAAGGGCTTCGTGCGGACGCTGGCCGAACCGAACCTGACGTCGCTCTCGGGACAGGCCGCGAGCTTCCTGGCGGGCGGCGAGTACCCGGTTCCGATCAGCGATGGCGACGGCAACATCTCGATCGAATACAAACCCTTCGGTATCGTGCTGAACATGACCCCTCGGGTCATCGGCGACAATATCAACCTCAACCTCGCGGCCGAGGTCAGCGCGATCGACCAGTCGGTCAGCTACACCGATTCGGGCCTCTCGGTTGCGGGCTTCAAGACCCGCAAGACGGAAAGCACGGTCGAGCTGCGCGATGGCGAGAGCTTTGCCATTGCCGGCCTGTTGGAGGATGACTTCCAGGATCTGAGCACCCAGGTGCCCTGGCTTGGGGATATCCCGGTTCTGGGCGCCCTGTTCCGCTCCGCCGATTACGAGCGCGGCCAGTCCGAGCTTGTGATCATCGTCTCCGCCCACCTGGTCACGCCCACTCGCGGCGATGCGCTCGCACTGCCGACCGACCGGGTTCGCCCACCGACCGAGAACCAACTGTTCATGCGCGGCATCACCGCCGTCACCAACCGTCCGGTCAGCGGTGGCGCCGGCGAAGTGGCCCGGCAGGATTTCACCGGTTCCTACGGCTACGTGATGGAGTGAAGCAGATGAAAACCACCATGCTTACGATCGCCACGCTTGCCGGAAGCCTTTTGCTGGGCGGTTGCAGCTACTGGAACGAAGAAGCCGGCGCCTTTCTCGACCAGGGGGATTTCGGCAACGCAACGCTGAACAATCAGCTGGCCCATACCTGCCGCAAGCTGACCCCGGAGAACGTTACCAAATACGGTAACCCGATCTCCGCTGGCTGCCCGGGCCGGACTCAGGACGGCAAATACGCCTTGTTCGCGTATGCTGAGACAATCCAGAGCGCAACGGAGCTCTCGCCCGAATTTATTTCGGGGACGGATTACAGCGAGCAACAATAGGGCCGAAAGCCTCTTCGCAAGATCTGCCTGAACGGCGCTTCCGGAAACGGGAGCGCCGTTCATCATTTGGGAGGGCAGTTCGACTATTCCTGTCTCGGAAACAGAGATCGTTCTGTGGCAAGACCGGCAACAAAAACCGCATGAGTTCGCGATTTTAGCCCCAATTTCGCCCGGTTTGATCGTCAAACAGAACGAAGGAGCAGTGTGCGCAAAATGCGCGCACGAGCGGCAAGTGATCCGGCTGACGGGGAATTCCCGGAAACGCACGCCGAAAACCGGCCTTGCCATCTAAGAAGGACGACAGGCAAATGAAAAGCAACGCTGCTTTGCAACCAGAACCGGCTCCGGTCGCTGCATGCACCGTCAGCCGCGATGTTCAGAACTTCGATCTTCTGATCGAGGACATGGAAGCGGAACTCGGCGAGAGCTGGGGCGATCTCGGGTTCACCGACGCTGTTGCCTTTCTTGACCAACCAGACTCTAACGCATTGGAATTCATAGCAATTGCAATGGATGAAAAGGACGAGAGCGACATTGCCATGATCGCGGACCTGATCAACCTTGCCCGGTCGAGGAAGGTCAAGGTTCTGCTGATCGCGCAGGATGTCGGTCCGGTCGTTCTCCACCAGTTGCTCAATCTCGGCGCAGACGGTTTCCTGCCCTACCCGCTCCCCGAGGGCGCCTTGCACGAGGCCGTCGAACGGCTGCGCGCCCCCGAACCACAGCCTCCTGTGGCCATTTCGGCCGGAGACACGCCCGTGACGACCAGCTCCGGTCAACATGACGGGGCGATTCTCGCCGTGCACGGGCTTGCCGGCGGCGTCGGAGCCACGACCTTTGCCGTAAACCTCGCCTGGGAAATCGCGACCAAGGACAAGAAGGTGAACCCGAAGGTTTGCCTGCTGGATCTCGACTTCCAGATGGGGTCCACCTCGACCTATCTCGATCTGCCGCGCAAGGAAGTCATCTACGAACTTCTTTCCGACACCAGCTCCATGGACAACGACAGTTTCAAGACGGCGTTGCAGCCTTACGGTGACAAGATCCACGTTCTGACAGCTCCGGCCGATATGCTTCCGCTGGATCTCGTCGGGCCGGATGACATCACGACACTGATCCATTTTGCCCGCCAGAACTTCGATGTCATCGTGATCGACATGCCCAAGACGCTCGTCGCCTGGAGTGAAACGGTTCTCAGCGCCGCACATATCTATTTCGCTCTGATGGAGCTGGACATGCGCTCGGCCCAGAACGCGCTGCGCTTCGTGCGTCTGCTCAAGAGCGAGGACCTGCCCTATGAACGGCTGCGCTTCGCGCTGAACCGTTCGCCGCGATTTACGGATCTGCAGGGCAAGGCCCGGGTGAAGCGCATGGCAGAGAGCCTCGACATCGATATCGAACTGCTGCTGCCGGACGGCCAGCGGCAGGTGACCCAAGCCTGCGACCACGGCCTGCCCCTGGCGCAGAGCGCTCCGAAAAACCCGCTGCGCAAGGAGATCGCCAAACTGGCGGCATCACTGCACGAGATGATTACATCCGAAGCCGCGATTGGCTGAACCACGCATATTTCAAACCAGGAAATCCAAGACCATGTTCTCACGCTACAAAAAACAAGCCGGCAATCAGGCCCAGCCGCAATCCGCGCCGCGCGCGGAACGCTCCGCGCCTGCTCCTGCCGCGGAGCGTGTGACCCGCAAGACGACCACGCCTGTGAAACAGGCCGTCACACCGGCTCGCGCCGCTCCTGTCGACAAGGAGAAAAAGCGCAAGGAACGGCTGGCCGAGATCAAGGTCGAGCTACACAAGGTCTTGCTCGACAACCTGAACTTGTCGGCGCTCGACACCGCATCCGAAGCCGATCTCAAGGCGGAAATCGCGGCCATTACCGCAGAGAGCCTCGAGGAAATGTCGGTCGTTCTCAACAAGGAAGAACGCCAGACGCTTCAACAGGATCTCTATGACGAGGTGACCGGACTCGGTCCTCTGGAGCCTCTTCTGAAAGACGACACCGTCAACGATATTCTGGTCAACGGGCCGCAGCAGATCTTCATCGAGCGCTCGGGCAAGCTGGAAATCAGTGAAATCACCTTCAAGGACGAGAAACACCTGCTGCGGATCATCGACAAGATCGTCTCCGCCGTGGGCCGCCGCGTCGATGAATCCAATCCCTATGTGGACGCCCGCCTTGCCGATGGTTCGCGTTTCAACGCCATGGTGCCGCCGATCGCGGTGGACGGCTCGCTGGTCTCGATCCGGAAATTCAAGAAGGACAAGCTCGGCGTAGACGACCTGGTGAAATTCGGCGCCTTCACCGAGGAGATGGCGGCCTATCTGCAGGCAGCCGTTGCCTGCCGGTTGAACGTGATCGTTTCGGGCGGTACCGGCTCCGGCAAGACGACGACGCTGAACGCCTTGTCGAGCTTCATCGACAACTCGGAACGCATCCTCACCATCGAGGACACTGCGGAACTTCAGCTTCAACAATCCCATGTCGGCCGGATGGAAAGCCGTCCCGCCAACGTCGAGGGCAAGGGCCGCGTTTCGCAGCGCGACTGCCTGAAGAACGCGCTGCGGATGCGTCCGGACCGGATCATCGTCGGCGAGACGCGCGGCGAGGAAGTCATCGACATGCTGCAGGCAATGAACACCGGCCATGACGGCTCGATGACCACGATCCACGCCAACTCCGCCCGAGACGCGGTGAGCCGGCTCGAGAACATGATCGCCATGGCAGGCATCGAGATGCCGCTCAAGGCGGTGCGCTCGCAGATTGCCTCGGCCGTGAACCTCATCGTGCAGGCCTCCCGCCTGCAGGACGGCTCGCGCCGGATGGTTTCGATCACCGAGATTACCGGCATGGAGGGGGAAGTGATCTCCATGCAGGAAGTGTTCCGCTACGAACGGCTTGGCGTGGAACCGGACGGCAAGATCATCGGCCGTTTCAACGCTACCGGCGTGCGCTCCTACTATTCCGACCGGTTCAAGCAGTGGGGTTACGACCTGCCGGCGGCGATCTATGAACCTATTGTGACGGAGTAACGCCCAATGACCATTTCAGCCGAACCGATTATCTACGGCCTAATCTTCTTCGCTGTCCTGGTGCTGGTCGAGGGGATCTACCTGACCGCCTTCGGCAAGTCGATCAGCCTTAACTCCAAGGTCAACCGCCGGCTCGAACTGCTCGAGAAGGGCGGCGGGCGCGAAGAGGTGCTGGAACAGCTCCGCAAGGAGATGACGCAGCACATGAACGCGAAGGGCATCCCGCTCTATTCCATCCTGGCCGAAAAGGCGCAGAAGGCGAATATCGCCTTCACGCCGCGCCAATTGATCATGGTGATGGGGGTTCTCGCCGGTGTTGCCTTTGTCGGCCTGACGCTCGGAACCGATGCCGGCTTGCCGGTGCGGATCGTCGTGGCGCTCGGCATGGGCGTTGGCGGCGTCTACATGTGGGTCAACAACAAGGCCAAGAAACGCCTGTCCCTGATCGAGGAACAACTGCCCGATGCCGTGGAATTGATGGTCCGCTCGCTACGCGTCGGCCACCCGTTCTCTTCGGCAGTCAATATCGTTGCCCGTGAAGTGCCGGACCCGCTTGGCAGTGAATTCGGGGTGATCGCGGATGAAAGCGCCTACGGGCGGGACATTTCCGAAAGCCTGAAGGCGCTCGCCGAACGCATGGACATGCAGGACCTGCGCTTCCTCGCCGTTGCCGTGACCATCCAGCAGCAATCCGGCGGCAACCTGGCCGAGATCCTCGACGGTCTGGCCAAGGTCATCCGCGCGCGGTTCAAGCTGTTTCGCAGGGTCAAGGCGATCACGGCCGAGGCAAAATGGTCGGGGATGTTCCTGTCCTTCTTCCCCATTCTCGCGCTCGTCGGCATCAATGTCGCCGACCCGCATTATTATGACGATGTCATGGAAACACCGGCCTTTATCCCGGCCTGCCTGATCGTGGGTGCGTTCCTGATCGTCAACATGATCTTCATGAAGATCATGGTTAACATCAAGGTTTGAGGTCGCCATGGAAATTCTAGCTCAGGCAAATGAATGGCTGATTACCCGATTTGGCGATTTGGGTCCGCTTTACGCGGTTGGCGCGCTCGGCATGGTGCTGGTTGTGCTGACGCTGCCGATCTTTCTCAACAAGAAAGCGGATCCGCTCGACAAGCTGAAATCCAGCAATCGCAGCGGTGGTATGCAGGGCGGTGACAGGGGCGAGAAGAAGGCTCTGCGCCATGGCGGCGGCAGTGGCAAGCTCGACAAATACGCCGATTTCCTCGAACCGCAGGACGCGGAAGAGATGTCGAGCGCGCGGTTGCAGATGTTGCAGGCCGGCTATCGGTCGAAATCGGCGGTTCGCGTCTACCACGCCTCCCAGTTCATCCTTGGCCTCGGCTTCCTGGTGCTCGGCATTCTATATGCCATTGTCACCTCGGCCACGGGCGAGGTCTCGACCCAGCAATTGATCCTGTCGATCATCATTCCGGGCTCGGTGGGCTATTACATTCCCAAGTACTGGGTGAACCGGCGCCTTCAGACCCGGCAGCAGGAGATCACGAATGGTTTCCCGGACTCGCTCGACATGATGCTGGTCTGCGTCGAGGCCGGTCAGTCGCTTGAACAATCCATCATTCGGGTCAGCAAGGAATTGCGCGCGGGCTTCCCGGCGCTGGCGGACGAGTTCGAGATCGTCGCGCACGAAATGAAAGCCGGCAAGGAAAAGGTCCAGGTCCTCAAGGACATGGCCGAGCGGTGCGGGGTGCCCGACATCGCGTCCTTCGTGACTGTTCTGGTCCAATCCGCGACTTTCGGTACATCCATCGCCGAGGCGCTGCGGGTTTATGCGTCCGAAATGCGGGACAAACGCGTCATGCGAGCCGAGGAGAAGGCAAACGTACTGCCGACCAAGCTCACGCTTGGCACGATGATGTTCACCGTTCCGCCGCTACTGATCATCCTGATCGGCCCCTCGATCTACGAAATTGCGCAGACGCTGAGCTCAAGCGCGCTCTGAGCCGGCCAAGGCCCCGCTCCTTGCTAGAGCGTGTCGCGGCCTATCTGATTCAGGCTTCCCAGATTGGTTGTGATGTGATTCCCTTCTGTTGAGGCAGATATAGGGGTCTCAGATGGGCAAACCACATCCAATAGAGCTACGCGAGCGCGTCGTCGCTTTTGTCGATGAAGGTCACGGGCACCGCGAGGCGGCGCGGCACTTCCGGGTTTCGCCGAGATTTGTGAACGATCTGATCAAGCTGCGGCGGGAAACCGGATCACTGACACCACGACCGCAAGGTAACGGAGGTGGTCACCGCAAACTGGCCGGCGTGACCGGCTGGATTGAGGCGCGCATCGCCGACAAGGGA
>NZ_FNEK01000007.1 GCF_900099935.1 Aliiruegeria lutimaris
CGAGTGTGATCTCTCCCTTGTCGGCGATGCGCGCCACAATCCAGCCGGTCACGCCGGCCAGTTTGCGGTGGCCACCTCCGTTACCTTGCGGCCGCGGTGTCAGTGATCCGGTTTCCCGCCGCAGCTTGATCAGATCGTTCACAAATCTCGGCGAGACCCGGAAGTGCCGCGCCGCCTCGCGGTGCCCGTGACCTTCATCGACAAAAGCGACGACGCGCTCGCGTAACTCTATTGGATGTGGTCTGCCCACCTGCGACCCCTATATCTGCCTCAACAGAAGGGAAACACATCACAACCAATCTGGGAATCCTGAATCGGATAGGCCGCGACACGCTCTAATGGTGACTTCGCCACCGAAAAGACTGGTCAACTCCGCCATGCACTGCTCCAGTATGGGGGCGTCATAGATGTAGCAAGGTGTTGGCAGGCTGGGATTTTCCCCGACAATTGTCTCGAGGTGGGACAGGAGGCTGCGCGTCTGCAAGTTGTGTCCATTGACCGATGGAAAAAAGCACTGCAAACAGCCTACAGACCGATGGCAGGCTACGTAATCTTCGCCTCCCTGCCCGCTGCGTATCGTCGGAAAGGAAGACAATGGCCGATACAGCTCAACTGGCTGAGAAGATCCTCGAATTTCTGCGGGACGAGATCGACGATGAAGACGTCGCGCTCGATGCACAGACGGCCCTGTTCTCGGACGGGCTGATCGACAGTTTCGCCATGGCCGGCCTGATCGAGTTCCTGGAAGAGGAGACGGGCAAGACGATTGCACAATCCGATGTCGTGCTGGAGAATTTCGACAGCATCGAAAAGATCGTCGCCTTTCTCAGCCAGGACTGATTGCTGTACGGATTGCGGCAAGACGAGATCCAGGTAGGGAAACACGGCCCGAAACCAATTGGATGGCCCGCTTCTCAAACTGCCTGTCCAGAGAACATGACTTTCATTGCCTGCATCTGAATTCGACCATGCTTGCAAGTGCCCGGTTGGGCCTGATGGCTCAGTCGGATCGCCAAGTTTCGGGTCTGAAAATGAAAATGGAGGGTCCCACCCCGGAACCCTCCATTACCCCACGTGCCTCAGTTGCACCACACGCGTCGGAAAGTATCTCCGGGGTCATCCTTGACCCGCAAGACATAGCTACCCGACGAGATGATTCCTTGCAAACATCTAGTATCGCGCATTTTTCTCAAATTGCGCGATACCGCGACCCGTGTCAGCTGTAGACGGATTCCTTGCCGAATTGCTTGACCAGAAGGTAATAGAACACGGCGCGATACTTGTTGCGCTCGCCCGAGCCATAGGTTTCGACGGCCTTCGCGATGCCCGCGTCAAGATCGGGGCCATCGGAAAGCCCAAGCTTCTTGATGAGGAAATTGTTCTTTACGGTTTCCAGCTCGCTTTCCTGGCTGGACGCCACGGTCGAGGAATCCGCGTTGTAGATCGACGGGCCGCAACCGATGGTCACCTTGGTCAGGAGATCCATGTCGGGCTCCATTCCGCACTTGTTTTTCAGATCATCGGCGTATTTGGCGATCAACTCGTCGCGCTTGCTCATGGCCTTCCTCCCGTTCGTAACACTTATCTACAATGGACAGACGGTCTTCCGTCTTCCCAGCACGTTAATCGCCCGCCCTCACGAAACAAGCCCAAATCCGTGGCAAGACGGCGCGATTCTGTAACGTCACGGGCGCATCCGGCACTTTCAAAACAAAACGCCCCGCTCGGAGGCGGGGCGCTTGAAACCGTGGAAACGAAACCGTCAGTAGCGGTAATGTTCCGGCTTGAAAGGACCTTCGACCGTCACGCCGATATAGTCTGCCTGCTCGGGGCTGAGCTCGGACAGGCGCACGCCGATCCGGTCCAGATGCAGTCGAGCGACCTTTTCGTCGAGGTGCTTCGGCAGGATGATGACCTCGTTGCCATAGCTCTCGGCGTTCTGCCATAGCTCCATCTGCGCCAGCACCTGGTTGGTGAAGGAGGCGGACATGACGAAGGACGGGTGGCCGGTGGCGTTGCCGAGGTTCAGCAGGCGGCCTTCGGAGAGCAGGATCATGCGATTGCCGTTCGGCATCTCGATCATGTCCACCTGGTCCTTGATGTTGGTCCATTTCAGATTCTTCAACGAAGCCACCTGAATCTCGTTGTCGAAATGGCCGATATTGCCGACGATCGCCATGTCCTTCATCTCGCGCATATGCTCGAGGCGAATGACATTCTTGTTGCCGGTGGTGGTGATGAAGATATCGGCGGTGGAAACCGCGTCTTCGAGCCGGACCACCTCGAACCCGTCCATCGCCGCCTGAAGCGCACAGATCGGGTCGATCTCGGTCACTTTCACACGGGCACCGGCGCCGCGCAGCGAGGCGGACGAACCCTTGCCCACATCACCATAACCGCAGACGACGGCGGTTTTGCCGGCCATCATCGTATCAGTGGCACGGCGGATGCCGTCCACAAGCGACTCCTTGCAGCCATACTTGTTGTCGAATTTCGACTTGGTGACGGAGTCGTTCACGTTGATCGCCGGGAAGGGCAGTTGACCCTTCTTGTGCAGGTCATAAAGGCGGTGGACGCCGGTGGTGGTCTCTTCCGAGACGCCCTTGATCTGGTCGCGAATCTTGGTGAACCAGCCCGGGCTTGCAGCCATCCGCTTTCGGATCTGGTTGAAGATGACCTCTTCTTCCTCGGAACCGGGCACGCCAAGCACGTCTTCGCCAGCCTCGGCACGAGCGCCAAGCAGAACGTAGAGCGTCGCGTCACCGCCATCGTCCAGGATCAGGTTCGGGCCCTCGGGGAACTGGAACGAACGGTCGAGGTAATCCCAGTGCTCCTCAAGCGACTGGCCCTTGACCGCGAAGACCGGCGTGCCACCGGCGGCAATCGCCGCGGCGGCGTGGTCCTGAGTGGAGAAGATGTTGCACGAAGCCCAGCGAACATCGGCGCCAAGCTCCACCAGCGTCTCGATCAGCACGGCGGTCTGGATGGTCATGTGCAGCGAGCCGACGATCCGCGCACCGGAAAGAGGCTTGCTCGCGCCAAATTCGGCACGCAGCGCCATCAGGCCGGGCATTTCGGTCTCGGCGATGTCCAGCTCCTTGCGACCGAACTCGGCCAGCGAGATGTCCTTGACGATATAGTCCTGCGCCATGCTGCGCTCCTTGCAAAATCGAATTGGGTTGAGCGGGCACATAGCGTCGGCGCGCTTCTGCGGCAAGGGCGGACGGCAGATTCCACGAATCCAGGCAGCATGAACCGTGCCGATCGCATCTCGGGGCTACACATGGCGTCGAGATTTCGGTACGCAGCCAGAACAAAGCCGCAACACCCAAGGATGTGCTTCATGGCCAAAGCTCCCCGCGCCTGGCAACGTATGCTCTCCGGCAGGCGCCTGGACCTGCTCGACCCGACGCCGATGGATATTGAGATCGAGGATATCGCCCACGGGCTGGCCTTCGTGGCGCGCTGGAACGGTCAGACAAAGGGCGATTTCGCCTATTCGGTGGCCGAACATTCCGTGCTGGTGGAAGAGATCTTTAGTCGGCTGGTGCCCGATGCACCGCCGAAATGGCGACTGGCCGCGCTGCTGCACGATGCACCGGAATACGTGATCGGCGACATGATCTCGCCGGTGAAGGCCGCCATCGGTGCAAATTACGGTGCATTGGACGAACGGTTGACGGCGGCGATTCATATTCGTTTCGGACTGCCCGCGCAGATACCCGCCATGGTGAAAAAGAAGATCAAGAAGGCGGATCGAATCAGCGCCTGGCTGGAGGCGACACAGTTGGCCGGATTCTCGATAACCGAATCCAACAAGTTCTTTGGCAAGCCGGACCCGGCAATCATTGACGGGCTGGTGCTGCATCTGCGCCCGCCGGTCGAGACACGGGAGGCCTTTACCCGAAGGCACAAAGAGCTTCTCGACAGCATCGCATGACAATGTCACCTTGACGGCAATTGGTGGGGCGAAGGGAAATCGAAACATGAAATCTCTCATTGGGTTGGTCGCCCCGCTGGTCTTATGCGCGGCAACCGCACAGGCGGATCACGACTGGTGCCGGACACTGTTCGAAAACACACCGGACATCGCGGACTCTGCCCTGAAGGTCGAGCGAACCGAGTACGACACGCCCGGCCTTGGGTTTGGAATACGCTTTGACTACCCGGATCCGGAGGCGTTGTCGGTCTTCTTCTTCGACGCGGATGCGCCAGAGATCGACGAAGCGCTGGTCGAGAAGTATTTCTTTCTCGGCGCGCAGGATGTTATCCGGGTGAACAAGTCACTTGGTCACCGGCCAAAGGGAAAACCGAGATTCGAGCGCATCGAACTCGGTGATCAGGCCGAGACCGTCGTCTTTCGGATGGACCTCCATACCGAGAGCGATACCCAAGCCTTTATCAACGATTACCTGACAATCCACGGTTGGGGCGACTGCATGGTAAAGATGCGCTTGACCGGGACGGAGCCCGACGAGCGAGCCGCTGCGCAACGCGCGAGCGAGGTTCTCGACAGGCTCATAACGAGTTTGCCAGCGCCGTCCGAAACCGCAAAGTAAACCTTGCCCTGTCAGGTGGCGCAGGTTCGTCCTGCGCTTTCGGCACCATGCTGCCAGCCGACAAAGGCGGCAGGATCATAGGCGCGCGGTTCGAAATAGAGCGCGGTGCCATCCTTCCAACGCGCCTCCCGCAACCCGGAGCAAGCCGCACCCACCGAAACCGGCCCCGCACCCATCAGTTTGGACATCGCGGTGATGACCCCGGGCTCGGCGCGGTTGAAATCGATCTCCTGTCCGGTCGCGCCAGCATTGATCCCGTCCTGCGTGAAGACGGGCTCAGCCACTGGAGACCGGTATTCCGAAATCGAAGCCTCCGGTTGCGGGTTGCCAGACGTGCAGCCGGCGAGTAGCAAAAAACCGACCGCGAGGGCCGGTTTTCGCATTCTCGTTATCCTGCCTGTCATTGCCTCAGCGCGGGCTGCGCTTGGCAAGGATTCGCTGCAGCGTCCGGCGATGCATGTTGAGCCGCCGCGCCGTCTCGGAGACGTTGCGGTCGCACAGCTCGTAGACTCGCTGGATATGTTCCCAGCGCACGCGATCGGCCGACATCGGGTTTTCCGGCGGCGGCGGCAGCGCGTCGCCATTGGCCAGAAGCGCCGCGGTCACGTCATTTGCATCGGCGGGCTTGGACAGGTAATCCGTCGCGCCGATTTTGACCGCCGCAACGGCGGTGGCGATGGCGCCATACCCCGTCAGCACGACAATGCGCGCATCGGGTCGTTTTTCTCGAATGGTTTCAACCACATCGAGGCCGTTGCCGTCTTCCAGACGAAGATCCACCACCGCGTAGGCGGGCGGACGGGCCGTCGCAACGGCCTTGCCGGCCGCGACCGACTGGGCCATCTCCGGCTCGAAGCCACGTTTCTCCATGGCACGGGCCAGACGGCGCAGGAATGGCTCGTCGTCGTCAACGATCAGAAGCGACTTGTCCTCGCCGATATCCTGCAGTTCGCGCTCCACCATCGGCAGCCTCCGGCTTTAACCTTTGAGTTCTTGTTGTTCGACCGGACACTAGTGTCACGACGCCGCAGCGTCAAACAGTTGCGCGACGGAAGTGGCGTCTTTGCAACGCAAAACACTGTTTCAGAGCTTCTCTAGGAAGCACTGAACCTTGTCGGCCAGTTGGTCCGGCGTCAGTTCGCGCCGGAAATACTCAAGAAAACCGGTATCCGGAAGAACCAGGTAGGAAAAGGTCGTGTGATCGATCAGGTAATACTCGTCCTCGGGATCGCGTATGCTGAAATAGGTCCGGTATGCTTTCGACGCCGCGCGGATCTGCTCCTCCGATCCTGTCAGCCCGAGCATGTCCGGATGAATGTTATAGGTGAAATCGGCCATCGACTGCGCATCGTCCCGGCCATGGTCCACCGACACGAAGATCGGCTGCACGTCAAAACCGCGTTCCTTGAGAATATCCACGGCTTCGGCATTGCGCACCGTGTCCATCGGACAGACATCCGGGCAGTAGGTATAGCCGAAATAGAGCAGCGACGGCCGGGTGAAGATTTCCTTGTCGGTCACGGTCTCGCCGGTTTCGCTCACCAACTCCAATGGACCGCCAATCCCGCCGGGGCCGGCGGCCACCGCGCCGGAACGGCATTCGGCGAATTCGTCTTTCTCGCCGGTCATCACAAAGACGGTCATCGCGCCGAGCACGGCAACCACCGTTGCGCCGGCCAGTATGGCAATGGTGCTGGTCTTCATCGTGTCAACTCCGGATTCGAACCCGTTTGCCGATGCCCCGGCGTCTCGCTATCAAGAGCGAACGCATCGCCTTGTCGAGACACAGGAGCAGAAATGGCTGAACCTTCCTTCCCGGTTTTCGACGGAATGTCGAGAAGCCATTGGGTGAGATTGCGCACCATGATCGTTCTGCGATGGGTCGCGATCTCCGGGCAGCTCGCTGCCATCGTGATCGCACTGAGCGTCTATCGGCTTCAGCTCGAACTCGGGCTGTGCCTGATGGCAATCGGCGTGGCGATCGTGGCGAACCTGCTGGCCGTGTTCGTCTATCCGCAGAACAAGCGGCTGTCCGAGCACGAGACCTTCCTGACATTGCTGTTCGATCTCTCGCAGCTGACCTTTCTGCTCTACCTGACCGGGGGACTGAACAACCCGTTTGCCCTTCTGGTCCTGGCGCCCGTGACAATTGCCGCGACCACCCTGAGGCTGCATTACACCGCCGTTCTCGCCGGCGCCGCCATCTTGTTCATCACGCTGGTCGGGTTTTTCTACCTGCCCTTGAGGACCCAGGATGGGACGCTGCTGAGCATCCCCGACATCTTCCGCTTCGGCTTCTGGATTTCCATCGTGGTCGGGATCGGGTTCATGGCGCTCTATGCCCGGCGCGTGGCGAACGAGGTTCACTCCATGTCCGACGCGCTGGTCGCCACGCAAATGGCGCTGGCCCGCGAGCAGAAGCTGACCGATCTCGGCGGTGTCGTGGCGGCGGCGGCCCATGAGTTGGGAACCCCGCTGGCGACGATCAAGCTGGTGAGCGCGGAGCTGATCGAGGAGCTCGAAGATGACGAGATCTTGCGCCAGGATGCCGAGCTGATCCGAGACCAGGCCGACCGCTGCCGCGACATCCTGCGATCCATGGGACGGGCCGGCAAGGACGACCTGCACATGCGCCAGGCGCCGCTGGACACGATCATCCGCGAAGCCGCCGAACCGCATGGCGATCGCGGCAAGACACTTCATTTCGAAGTGTCCCCGGGGCCCGAAGGCGGGAGCCGGCAACCCTCGGTTCACAGGCGGCCGGAGATCATCCACGGACTGCGAAACCTGGTGCAGAATGCGGTCGATTTCTCGCAGGAAAACGTGTGGGTGGATGCCCGCTGGACACCCGAGCAGATCATCATCCGTATTGCCGATGACGGCCACGGCTTCCCGCCGCAAGCCCTCGGCCGGATTGGCGACCCGTTCATGCGGATCCGCAAATCCTCCGCCGAACGGGCCAAGCGCCCGGAATACGAGGGCATGGGGCTTGGCCTGTTCATCGCCAAGACCTTGCTGGAGCGGTCCGGTGGAACGCTGACCTTCTCCAACGGGTCCGATCCGTTCCTGACCGAATCCGAGCGGCCGGAGCGCAGTGGGGCCATCATCGAAGTGGCCTGGAACCGTGACGATATTGCAGCAGATGATCCCGAAACGAGCGAAGGCCTCGGGGAAAATCTGCCGTTCCGCGTGGGCTGACCCGCTTTCCTTAACGAGAGGTTAACTATTGATCTCATAGGAGTAGATCGACCGAACTCAGGCAGAGGGCTTTCTCTTGATACAACAGATTGACCTGACACTTGGGCTTGTCATGGTCGTATCGTCCTTGGGAACGGCCATGCTGGCCCTGATCGTGATCTCCCACTTTCAGCCCACTCGAGAAATTTCATGGAATCCCATCGAGACGCTCGACGAAAAGATCGTCTTTCTGTTCCAGGACATGGTTCTGGTCGATGCCAGCCCCGGCGCGCGCACACTGCTTGAAAGCGGTCCGGACTTCCTGGCGGACTGGCCGCGCTTTCTGGCCGTGTTGGAGCAACGTTTTACGGATTTTCCCGAAAAAATCGGAACCCTGGCCGAGAGCCAGTATTTCGTGCTTCACAGCCCCAACGGCGAAACTCTCGAAGCGGAGTGGCGGGGCGGGCTGGCACGGATCGTTGTCAGGGCGAACCCCGACGCGGAGCATTCCGATACAGGCGAGAGCTTGACCAAAGCCGTCCATGGCGGAGAAGTCGACACCTTGCAGAAGGTTGTGGACCTCGCGCCTATGCTCGTCTGGAAGCAGGACGCCGCCGGCCAGGTGCGCTGGGCGAACAGCGCCTATGTCGATATCGTCGAACGGACCCTGGTTGACGATGAGACAATCGGTTGGCCATTGCCCCGGATTTTCGATCTTCGAGCGATCGGTGCAGAGAAAACGCGGTCTCCGAAACGGATGTCGATAGGCCTGCCGGGATCGGAAAAGGCGTGGTTCGACTGCTATTTCGAACCTGTCGGCGAGGAAACGCTTGGTTTTGCCTTGCCGGCGGACGCGCTCGTGCGGGCGGAGACCTCCCTGCGCGAGTTCGTTCAGACCCTGACCAAGACATTCGCGCACCTGCCGACCGGCCTCGCCGTGTTCGACCGCGAGCGCCGCCTTGCCCTGTTCAATCCGGCGCTTGCGGACCTGTCCGCGCTGGAGCCGCAATTTCTCAGCGCGCAACCGACCTTGTTCGAATTCCTGGACAAGCTTCGGCAAAAGCAACGCGCGCCGGAGCCCAAGGATTTCGGACAATGGCGGCAGCAAATCCTGGAGTTGGAAAGCGCCGCGGCCTCCGGAACCTACCAGGAGACATGGTCGCTCCCGACCGGCGAGACCTATCGTGTCACCGGCCGGCCACATCCCGACGGCGCGATTGCGTTCCTGTTCGAAGACATCAGCGAAGAAATGACCCTGACGCGCCAGTTTCGCGCCGAGCTTGAACTTGGACAAGCGGTGCTCGATGGCGTCGAGGAGGCCATTGCCGTGTTCTCTGTCTCCGGCACCCTCGTTCAGTTCAACACGGCCTATTGCAACCTGTGGAATCACGACCCAAACGCGACGCTTGGCGATACCGGAATCATCGAGGCGACGCGGCTTTGGCAGAAAGCCTGCGTGCCGAGCCCCGCTTGGGGCGATCTAAGGGATTTCGTCGGCGCGACGCATGAGCGTGCCGAATGGAATGCCCAGATCCGGCGAACCAACGGCTTGCTGCTGGAGTGCCGCTTTGTCCCCCTGATCGGGCATAACACGCTCGTTTCCTTCTCGATCGTCAACGAGACCAACGGAAACGACAACGCGCCGCCCAAGATCTGGACACGGATGCCCGTCGCGTTGCGCTGATCGCGGCCCATTGCAGCTTGCAGGCATGGGGCAGAACGCTAGTCTGCGCCCATGACCGGGCCAAGCCAGATATCCCTCTACCAATGCTCCATCGACCTTCCCGATGCGGAGGCGACCGCACAACTTGGCGCGCATCTGGCCCGGCTCCTGCAACCGGGCGACTGCCTGTTGCTGTCCGGTCCGATCGGTGCTGGCAAGAGCCATCTTGCCCGCGCCGCCATACGCTGCCTCATGGAAGAAAACGGTGAGGCGTCGGAAGACATTCCCTCGCCGACCTATACACTCGTTCAAACCTACCCGGCGGGCGATACCGAGCTATGGCATGCGGATTTGTTTCGCCTGACCGACCCGTCGGAAGTGATGGAACTCGGCCTCGACGAAGGTTTGGAGAGCGGGATCTGTTTCATCGAGTGGCCGGACCGGCTTGGCTCGGAGGTACCCGGCGATGCGCTCACCGTCGAGTTGTCCGACCGGGGACAAGGCCGGCGTGCAGTTCTGAGGGGACCGGAAATCCGCTGGCGAAACAGGCTATTGCGGGTGGAGAATGCGATGAAGGGTCCCGATGACACGACAGGCTGACCGACAACATTTCCTGTCGTCCTGCGGATGGGGTGCGGCCGCGACCCGGCCGTTGGCCGGCGATGCATCCGCCCGCAGCTATCTCCGCCTGAACGACCCGTCGCTGGGAACCGCGGTGCTGATGGATGCGCCGCCCGAAACCGGCGAGGATATCCGCCCTTTCTGCAAGATCGCGCACTTCCTTGCCGATAGCGGACTTTCGGCTCCCCGGATCCTCGCCGAGAATCCCGAACTCGGGTTCCTGCTGCTCGAAGATTTCGGCGACGCCCTTTTCGCGCGCCTCATAGAGGACGACCCCGCGCGGGAAACCGGTCTCTACGAAGCCGCCGTAGACGTGCTTCTGGAACTGCACCGCCATACGCCGCCTGCCGGGCTTCCAACGCTTGGCCCTCGGGAAATGTCGCGGGCTGTCGATCTTGTGCTGACCTGTTATGCCTCCGGCGCCGGTAAGACCTTTCCGTCCGACGCTCCGGACACTCTGGCCCAACTTCTCCGCCCGCATCTCGATACCCTCGCCCACACACCACCGGTTCTGGCGTTGCGCGATTTCCATGCCGAGAACCTGCTTTGGCTTCCAGACAGGCAGGGCGCACGCCGGGTGGGCTTGCTGGATTTTCAGGACGCCTTTGCCGGCCATCCGGCTTACGACCTGATCTCGCTGCTCGAAGACGCGCGACGCGATGTCTCGGAAACCGCACGGAAGGCGGCGCTCTCCCGCTTCGGCGACCTCGGAAATCACCCGCCGGAGGAGCTTGCGCGTGCTTGCGCAACGCTGGGCGCGCAAAGGAATTTGAGAATCCTCGGCGTTTTCGCACGGCTTTGCATGCAGTTTGGCAAGGCGCATTACGTCGAGCTGATGCCGCGCGTCTGGTCCCATCTGCAACGAGACCTGACCCATCCTTCGCTTGCCGATATCGCGGATTTCGTGTCTGAGACCCTTCCCGCGCCCAGCGAAGAGGTGCTCCAATCCATCAGGGAGAAATGCGGAACATGCCCGACGCCGTGATGCTCTTTGCCGCCGGGTTCGGAACCCGGATGGGCAGCCTGACAGCGAACCGTCCCAAACCGCTGCTGGAAGTGTCCGGGCAGGCGTTGCTCGACCACGCGTTGGCGTTGACCGATGCCGCTGGCGTGCGGCGCAAGGTCGTCAATACGCATTATCATTCCGATCAGATCGAAGATCACCTCTCGGTACGCTCCGACGTGGCCGTCTCGCGGGAACTGCCCAACATTCTCGAAACCGGTGGCGGCCTGCGCAAGGCGCTGCCACTGCTTGGGGATAGCCCTGTCTTTACCCTGAACACCGATGCCGTCTGGACCGGACCGAACCCGCTCGCTGCCCTGCGCGCGGCCTGGGATCCGGTCAGGATGGATGCCCTTCTGATGCTGGTCGCACCGGAAAATGCCCTTGGTCACAACGGCGCAGGCGATTTCCAACCGGGGCCCGACGGGCGCCTGCAACGTGGTCCCGGCGCGATCTATACCGGGGCACAGATCCTGCGGACGGAGGGGTTGAACGAAATCTCGCAGGACGCGTTCTCGCTGAACCTGCTGTGGGACCGGATGTTGGAAGCGGGGCGGCTTTTCGGCCTGCTGCATGAAGGGAACTGGTGCGATGTCGGGCGCCCTGAAGGAATCACCACTGCCGAACGGATGCTGGCCGGACAGATCAATGGGTGAAGCCGCCAGACTCTTCGCCGTCGGGCTGGGGCAGGACTACCCGAAAGCGCTCGTCGACGGGCTGGCCGCACGGCTGCCGGAAAGCGACCCGACCGCCTGGGCGCGCTGCACGATCTATGTGAACAGTGGGCGGATGCTGCGCCGCATCCGCGATGAGTTCGACGCCGGCCCCCCGCGCCTTCTGCCCAAGCTGCGGCTTCTGTCGGAGCTCTCGGACGCAGCCGATTTTCCCGAGATCCCGCAGGCGCTCAAGCCGCTCGAGCTGAAACTCGACCTGGCCGAGCTGCTGATGAGCCTGATCGAGACCAACCCGGAGCTTGCGCCGCGCTCTGCCGTTTTCGACCTGGCCGAAAGCCTCGCCGCGCTGCTGGACGAGATGCATGGCGAGGGCGTTGGGCCCGAGACGTTGGCCGCGCTGGATGTCGGTGGTTTTGCCCAGCATTGGGAGCAGGGGCGCGCGATTGTCGAAGCCGCCTTCACCTATTTCGGCGACCGATCCGACCGGCTCGCCGGTTCGGAAGCCCGGCGGCGGCTGATCGTGAAAGCTCTCTCCGAACGCTGGGAGCATACCCCGCCCAAGGGCACCATCGTCATCGCGGGCTCGACCGGCTCGAGGGGCGCGACGCGGATACTGATGGAAGCCGTCGCGCAGCTCCCGAACGGGCATGTCGTTCTGCCCGGTTTCGATTTCGATCAACCCCCGTCGGTCTGGAAAGCGCTGGAGCGCGGCATTCCCGCCGAGGATCATCCGCAATATCGCTTCAAGGCCCTGCTGGATGGGCTGGAGCTTGCACCGGACGAGATCAACCCCTGGGCTGACACACCGCCGGCAGTGCCGGAACGCAACCGCCTGTTATCTCTGGCGCTACGCCCGGCGCCAGTAACCGACCAGTGGCGCCATGAGGGCCGGCGTCTGACCGGGTTGACCGCGGCAACCGCCGAAATGACCCTCGTCGAGGCGCCGAACCAACGCGCGGAAGCCGGCGCGATTGCCCTGCGCCTGCGCAAGGCAGTCGAAGACGGGCGGAAAGCGGCGCTGATCAGCCCCGATCGGATGCTCACCCGCCGCGTCACAGCCGCGCTTCAACGCTGGGATATCGAGCCCGATGACAGCGCCGGCGAGCCCCTGCATCAGGCCGCGCCAGGCCGGTTCCTGCGGCATGTCGCGCAATTGCTGGAAGTTGCGCCGGAGCTGCCGCAATTGCTTGTGCTTCTGAAACACCCGATCACGGCCTCGTCCAGGGAAGTTCGGGGGCCGCATTTGCGTTGGACACGGGAGCTGGAACTGTACCTGCGGGCAAGGGGCACCACCCATCCCGGCGCGGCGGAATTGCGCGGCTTTGCCGAAGATCAGAAAGTCAAAGATGGACGCGAGGACTGGGCCGAATGGCTGGCTGGTCTTCTGGCCTCCGTCCGACGAGGCAAGGCGGCAAGCCTCTCCGACCATGTCGTCAACCATCTCGATCTGGCGGAACGTTTGGCCACGGGATTTGGGGGAGAGGATACCGGCAAGCTTTGGAAGAAAGACTCCGGCGAGACGGCGGCCAGCGCCATGCAGGCGCTGCACGATGCCGGCGATCGGGGCGGAGCGATGACCGCCCGCGATTACGCGACTCTGCTGCATGGCCACCTGTCCGGCTTTAACGTGCTGGACCCGGTGCGGCCCCATCCGAATGTCATGATATGGGGCACGCTGGAGGCGCGGGTTGGTGGCGCCGACCTCGTCATCCTTGCCGGCCTGACCGATGGTACCTGGCCCGATCTGCCCCAGCCCGACACATGGCTCAACAGGCCGATGCGACGGGAGGCCGGGTTGCTCAGCCCGGAACGCCGGATCGGCCTGTCGGCGCATGACTTCCAGCAAGCGATTGCGGCGCGCGAAGTCCTGCTGACCCGACCGGAGCGCGACGAGGAGGCCGAGACCGTTCCCTCGCGCTGGCTCAACCGGCTCACCAATCTGCTCGGCGGGTTGGGCCCGGAGGGCGAGAAAGCCCTTTCGGAGATGCGCGCGCGCGGACAGCGCTGGCTCCAAGGCGCATTCGCCCTTGAGCAACCCGAAACGACCCTGCCCCGCGCCCCGCGCCCGTCCCCCTGCCCGCCCGTGGCCGTTCGCCCCCGCCAACTTGCCGTCACGCGGATCACGCAACTGATCCGGGATCCCTACGCCGTCTATGCCCGCCACATCCTGCGGCTGCGAAAGCTGAACCCGCTGGCGCCGGAACCCGATGCCCGGCTGCGCGGCATCGCATTGCATGAGATCATGGAGAAATTCGTACTGGCACGCCAAAGCTGGCAAGGCGACCGGGACGCCGCCCGGCAATGCCTGTCCGGGTTCGCGCGCGAGGAGCTTGCCCGTGCGACGCCGGTGCTGTCCATGCAGGCGCTCTGGCATGCGCGACTCATGGCCGTGGCCGACCGGATCATCGACGGAGAATTTGCCCGCCTTGAGGAAGGCGAACCGGCGTTGACCGAGGAATGGGGGCGTCTGGAACTGTCCGACCTCGATTTCACACTGATCGCGCGGCCGGATCGGATCGACCGTCTGCACGGTGGCGGCTACGCGGTGTACGACTACAAATCCGGCCAGCCGCCCTCGAAGGACATGGTTCTGCATTTCGAGAAACAGCTCCCGCTGGAAGCGGCGATGCTGGAGCAGAACGGGTTCACGGCTCTACCCAAGGCTCCGGTTGAAAAGCTGGGCTATATCGCCATCGGCGCCAGCGGGCAGGACCGACTGCTGGACGTCGACACGAAGGACGGACGCCTTGCCGATGTCACGCTGGACGGGCTGCGGGAGTTGATTACGCGCTTTCGGGACCGGGCGCATGGCTACAGCTCGATCCGCGCCGCGCAGCTGACCAATTTCGCGGGCGATTACGATCACCTCGCGCGTTACGGTGAATGGGACCTGACCAGCGAGGTCGAGCGGATCATGGTCGGGCCGGAGGACGCATCATGAGCGGTTTCGACGAGGCAACCCAGCGCCAGATCGAGGCCGCGAACCCGCGTGCATCTACCTGGCTGTCGGCCAATGCCGGCTCGGGCAAGACGCGGGTTCTGACGGACCGGGTGGCGCTTTTGCTTCTGGGTGATGTGCCGCCGCAAAACATCCTCTGCCTGACCTATACCAAGGCGGCGGCCTCCGAGATGCAGAACCGCCTGTTCAAACGGCTCGGCGAATGGGCGATGCTGGAGGACGCCAACCTGCGCACGGCGCTTGGCAAGCTGGGCGTGCCGGTCGCGCTCGACGCAGAGACGCTCTCCAAGGCGCGGCGTCTGTTCGCGGGGGCCATCGAGACGCCGGGCGGGTTGAAGATCCAGACGATCCACTCCTTCTGCGCCGGTATCCTGCGACGCTTCCCGCTGGAGGCTGCCGTCAGTCCCGGATTTACCGAGATGGACGACGAGGCCGCCGCCCGGCTGCAGGTACAGGTTCTGGACCATGTCGCCGCGACGGAACCCGCGCTTTTCGCGGAGATGGCCGCGCTTGTCAGCGATGCCGACATGACGGGGCTGGCTGCGCAGCTTTCCTCCAACCGTGAAAACTTCAAGGAGCCGCCCGACTGGAACCGGGCGCTGCATTCAGTGGGGCTGCCCGATGGGTTCACGCCCGAAACCGCACTGGCCGAGATTGCGGCTGCGCTGGAAGATCCGGCCATGGAGCAGGTGGCGGACCTGCTCTTGGCACAGTCGAAGACCATGCAGGAATTCGCTGCCGAGTTGCGTAGCCTGCGTGCCACCGGGCTGGGTGCGGACGGGTTCACATTGCTGGTTAAGCGCTGCCTTTACGCCTCCGGCGACAACATGAACCAGCCCAAACCTTCGGTTCTAACCAAGAACGCGCGCACCGATCTGGGACCGTTGGCCGACGATATAGACGCTCTTGCCGAAACCGTCGCGGCGGCGAAACAGGCCTTCCTGGCGCATGACGTGGCGCTGAAATCGCATGTCCTGCACCGTTTCGCGGCGGCTTTCCTGCCGGAATATGCGCGCCAGAAGGAGCTTGGCGGCTGGCTCGATTTCGATGACCAGATCCAGAAGGCCGAGGCGTTGCTGGCGCGCGAGGGCGTGGCCGAATGGGTGCTCTACAAGCTCGATGGCGGCATCGACCATATCCTTGTTGATGAAGCGCAGGACACCAGCCCCCTGCAATGGCGGGTAATCGAGCACCTGACTCGTGAATTCACCTCGGGGACGGGTGTGTCCGAGGCAGGCGAGCGCTCGATCTTTGTCGTCGGAGACCTGAAACAGTCGATCTATTCCTTCCAGGGCGCCGACCCGACCGGGTTCATCAACATGCGCCGGGCATTTGCCGAAAAACTCACGCATATCGATCTGACGTTGCAGCAACTGGAGCTGAAATACTCCTTCCGCTCCTCGGGCGAGATCCTGAGCACGGTCGACGTGACTTTCGGCGCCGACAACACGCATGGCATGGGCGGTGCGGTGAGCCATGTCGCCTTCAAATCCGCTCTTCCGGGGCGGGTGGACCTGTGGCCGGTGATCGAGCCGAAGCCGAAACCCGAGAAAAGGGAATGGTACGACCCGATCGACATGGTCAGCGACGAACACCATGTTGTCGAGCTGGCCCAGCATGTCGCCCGGCAGGCGCGCGAGATGGTGGATAGCGGGTTCCTTTGGGAAGAGCGCGATGGCGGTTTCCATCCGCGCCCCATTCACGCGGGCGATATCCTGATCCTCGTGCAGGGGCGGGGCGGCGGCAGCAACGTGTCGCTGTTCCAGGAGATCATCGCGGCCTGCAAGGGGCAGGGGCTCGATGTGGCAGGCGCCGATGTGCTCAAGCTGGGCGAGGAGCTTGCGGTGCGAGATATCCTCTCGGTCCTGGCTTTCCTGTCGATGCCGGAGGACGACCTTGCGCTGGCCGAGGCGCTGCGCTCGCCGCTGCTCGGATGGAGCGAGGCGGCGCTCTACGATCTGGCGACGGAGCGGGCAGAGAAGGAATATCTCTGGGCCGCGCTGCGCCGCCGACAGGAAGAGTTTGCCGAGACCTACGCGATCCTGCGCGATTTACGCGATGTGGCGGATTATCTGCGCCCCTATGACCTGATCGAACGGCTGCTCACACGCCATAACGGGCGGCGGCGGCTGATGGCGCGGTTGGGCGAGGAGGCCTCGGACGGCGTGGATGCGTTGCTGACGCAGGCGCTGGCCTTCGAACAGGCGGAAGCGACCAGCCTGACGGGCTTTCTTGCCCGAATGGAGGGGGCTGAGGTCGATGTGAAGCGGCGTGCGGAGGGCAGGGGTCGGAAATTGCGGGTTATGACCGTGCATGGCTCCAAGGGGCTGGAATCCCCCATCGTGATCCTGCCCGATTGCGGCAACCGGCGGCAGTCGCGCGAGTTTCGCGGTGACCTTCTGCCGACCGAGGGCGCGCCGCTCTGGAACGCCGCGAAGGCGCAGAGCCCCGAACCCGTCAATGCGCTACGGCAAATCGCCATCGACAAGCGCGCCGAGGAATCCCAGCGCCTGCTCTACGTGGCGATGACCCGGGCGGAGCAATGGCTGATCGTGGCCGCGGCGGGCGATCTCGGCAAGGCCGGGGATAGCTGGTACGAGCAGGTCCGCGCGGGGCTCGAGGAAGCCGGTGCAGGCGCGCAGGAATTCCCGGCCGGCGAGGGGCTTCGGCTTCAGGCGGAGGCATGGAACAGTGCGTGTCGCCCCGACGGTATGGACAGCGAAGAACGGAAAACCACTGAATTGCCGGCCTGGGCCAGCAGCCCGGCCAGCCCTCCGATCCGAACGGAGGGAACCCTTTCGCCGTCCGATCTTGGCGGGGCCAAGATCGTGCCAGGCGATTCCGATGGGCTTTCCGAGGAGGAGGCCAAGCTGCATGGCACCCGGATCCACCTCCTGCTGGAACAATTGCCGAATTTCGCAGCGGAAAGCTGGCCGGAAGCGGTCGAGACCCTTCTGGGACCGGATGTGTCGCCAGCGGACGCAAACAAAATGCTCACGGGCGCGCGCCATATCCTCGAAAACGAGGCACTGGAATTTCTGTTTGCCGCCGACACGCTGGCGGAAGTCGACATTTCCGCCAATCTTTCCGAGCTGGCAGGACGGCGCGTGCATGGCGCCATCGACCGGCTCGTGATCCGTCCGGATTCGGTTCAGGCCGTCGATTTCAAGACCAATGCCAGGGAACCCGCCACGGCAAGTGAAACCCCAGAGGGGCTCTTGCGGCAGATGGGCGCCTATGCGGCAGCGCTGAAACAGGTATTTCCGGGACGGCGTGTCGAAACTGCGATCCTCTGGACACGGAGCGGTCGCCTCATGGCGCTCCCCGACGAAATGGTGCACGCTGCCGTGAGCAGTGCTGCCCTGCCTTGACGCTACGGGGGGCGCTCCTTACGTTCCGCTGCAACGCCTGATGCGAAGGAGAAGATTAATGGCAACCGTTGCTGTGACTGACGACAGCTTTGACGCTGACGTGAAGAATTCCGAAGTTCCCGTGGTGGTGGATTTCTGGGCCGAATGGTGTGGCCCCTGCAAACAGATCGGCCCGGCGCTCGAAGAACTGGCCACTGAATATGGCGACAAGGTCAAGATCGCCAAGGTGAACGTGGACGAGAACCCGAATTCGCCCGCCATGCTCGGCGTTCGTGGCATTCCGGCCCTCTTCCTGTTCAAGGATGGCCAGGTGGTTTCCTCCAAGATCGGCGCCGCCCCGAAAGCCGCGCTGAAGGCCTGGATCGACGAATCCGTCTGAGCCGAACAGGAATTCCCATGGACAGGGGCGCTTCGGCGCCCTTTTTCATGCCCGGTTGTGCGCGGAGCGCGGCACGACCATATAGAGCGCGACCAGACATGGAGACGATTATGGCCAAGAGCGAATTCCCCGGCTGGCACGGGACAACGATCATTGGCGTACGCAAGGGCGACGAGGTTGTCGTTGCGGGCGACGGGCAGGTGAGCCTGGGCCAGACCGTGATCAAGGGCACGGCGCGCAAGGTGCGGCGGCTTTCGCCCGGCGGGCATGACGTTGTCTGCGGTTTCGCGGGTTCGACGGCAGATGCCTTCACGCTGTTGGAGCGGCTGGAGAAGAAACTGGAAGCCACGCCCGGACAGCTAGCGCGGGCGGCAGTCGAGTTGGCCAAGGATTGGCGGACGGACAAGTACCTTCAGAAGCTCGAAGCAATGCTGATCGTGACCGATGGCAAGGAGTTGCTGGTGATTACCGGGGCCGGCGATGTGCTGGAGCCAGAACACGGAATCGCGGCGATTGGCTCGGGCGGCAATTTCGCTCTCGCGGCGGCGCGGGGCATGATGGACGGCGAGTTGTCCGCCGAGGAAGTCGCGCGCAAGGCGATGGCGATCGCGGCGGATATCTGTGTCTATACCAATGGTAACCTGACCGTGGAACGCATCCGCTCCTGACCTGAATGCCGCCCCGAGATGCACGCGAACGGTCCTGCGGACCGCGCCTCCGGCGGGGATACTTGTTGTCAGAAGAAGTGAATGCGGCCGCTTCGTTATCTTCTGACCGGAAAAATCCCGGAGTCCGCATCAGGTCACGCCATTGGGCCGAACAACCAATGGCAGCGGAGCAGCGCGCGCAACGATCATAAACGGCGCAAATCGAAACCAGGCTAGACCAAAAAAAACGGGAGGCGCGGTGCCTCCCGTATTCGCTTCACAGGTTCCGTGGAACTCAGGCGTCCGGTTTCGCCTTCGCCGCCTGCTCGGCCTGGGCGCGACGAATCAGTTCCTGGCGGTAAAGGGCCACGAAATCGACGGTGTCGAGATTGAGCGGCGGGAAGCCGCCATCGCGGGTCATGTCGGAAACGATGCGGCGCACGAAGGGGAAGAGCATCCGCGGGCACTCGATCAGCAGGAACGGGTGCAGTTGCTCGTCCGGCACGTTCTCGATCAGGAAAATGCCGCCATATTCCAGCTCCATCAGGAACAGGGGAGACTTGGCTTCGTCCTTGTTCCGGGATTCGACCTTGAACTTGGTGACCACTTCGTACTGGTTCTCGACGTTCCGCTTCTTGGCGTCGAGATTGACCTGCACCTGCACATCGGGCGAAACCTCGCCATTCACGCCCTTCTGGGCGACAATGTTCTCGAAGGAAAGGTCACGGATGAATTGTCCGAGAACCTGCATCTTCGGCTGTGCAGGCGGTTGTTGCGCGCCATCTTGGGGGGTTGCGCCGCTATCGGTGGGTTGATCGGACATATTTGTCTCCAGAAAATTGCAATTCTTCGGGCTGATGCGGCCTTATCAGAGTGCGACCGGCGCCTCAATCCTGAGTCCAGCCGGATGGACCGCTTGTCCGGCGCGGTTCCTGGGAAATTTCGTTGTATTCACCGTCGATCACGTCTTCGCCAGTCCGGCGCGGGCCGGTACGAAATCCGGTACCCGTCATCGTTGCCGAGGAGTGGATCACGATGCGGGAGCGGATGTAGCGGAACATCGCCTCACGCACTTTCGGGATCAACAGGAGGAAGCCGACCGTGTCGGTGAAAAAGCCCGGTGTCAGCAGCAGCGCACCCGAAAACAGGATCATGGCGCCGTGGGCCAGCGGTTCGGTCGGGTCGTTGAGATCGTTGAAGGAATTCTGGACATCCATCAGCACCCGCATCCCCTGTTGCTTTACCAGCCACGTGCCGATCACCGCCGTCAGCACGACGATAAACAGCGTCCAGCCGAGCCCGAGGAACGATCCCAGTTGAATAAACAGGGCGATCTCGATCAGCGGAATGGCGATAAACAGCAATAGCAGGGGCATAAGCCTTCTCCCGGGGGCGGTGTTTGTGGACTTGTTATCCGTGCTCGCTTACATAAGTGCCCTGTAAGCCGGATACCAACCCCGACACGAAAGAAGAGGACTTAGATGAGTGCTGCTGTGATCCAGCTCCTGGTTTTGGCCGGGATTGCGATTTTCCTGATACTGCGGCTCAGGTCCGTCCTTGGAACCCGTGAAGGCTTCGAGAAACCGCCGCTCCCCGTGAACGAAAGCAAGGCGGACCGCATGGCCGGACGTCCGGAGTTTGAAGTGATCGAAGGCGGTGTCGACCATGACATCACCAACCACGTCGAAGAAGCCAGCCCGTCCGCCGACGCGCTCGCCCAGATGAAGCGTGCGGAGCCCAGCTTCAATGTCGGCGAGTTCCTGCATGGCGCGCGTGGTGCCTACGAGATGATCCTGATGGCGTTCGAGCATGGCGACATCGAACAGGTGGCCCGTTTCCTGAGCCCGGATGTGCATGACGCGTTCAGCCAGGTTCTTGAACATCGCGCATCGCAGGGGCTGACAATTGACGCGAATTTCATTGGCGTCCGGGAGCTTTCCCTTGTGCGTGCGGAATTCGACCAGGCCACCGATACCGGCGAAATCACCGTCCGCTTCGTTGGCGAACTGACGTCGGTTGTCCGTAATGCCGAGGGCGAAGTGCTCGAAGGGTCCGAGAACGAGATCAAGCGCCAGCGCGATGTCTGGACATTTGCCCGCCGCATGGGCACGGGCGACCCGAACTGGCAACTGGTGGCCACGGGCGAATGACACCTGCGGGCCGCGCGGCAATTTTCGCGGCCCTGCTGGCGGCTGCCAGCCCCGCGGTTGGAGGGTCCGACCTTCAGATCCTGTCCTTTGACGACCTGTCCGGTTGGGCGGAGGACGATCATGAAGCGGCCCTCAAGACCTTTCTGAAGACCTGTGACATCCCGAGCGAACCGGAATGGCGCGGCCTGTGCAAGCTGGCCAAGGCGCAGGGCGGCGGACGGAGTTTCTTCGAGCTGTTCTTTCGCCCGGTTCTGATTGGAGGAGACGAGGAGGCGCTGTTTACCGGCTATTACGAGCCGGAGCTGCGTGGCTCGCTCACACCGTCGGCCCGGTATCGTTTCCCGCTTTTCGCCAAGCCCAGGGAACTGCCAGACGGGCAGCCCTGGGCCACGCGGGCGCAGATCGAGGAAGAAGGGCTTCTGGCCGGGCGCGGTCTGGAAATTGCCTGGGTCGAGGATCCAGTGGAATTGTTCTTCCTGCAGATCCAGGGATCGGGCCGCATCCGCTTGCCCGGCGGACAGGTGATCCGGGTCGGATATGGTGGCCATAACGGACATAACTATCGCTCTATTGGGCAGGAAATGATCCGTCGCGGGATCTATGAGGCGCATCAGGTCTCGGCGCAGGTGATCAAGAACTGGGTCCGCCGAAACCCGGTGGACGGTCAGGAATTGCTCCGCCACAATCCGTCCTTCGTGTTCTTTCGAAAGGTGACGGGAAACGATCCCGGCGAAGGACCGATCGGCGCGATGAACCGGCCGGTTACCGCGGGGCGCAGTATCGCGGTCGATCCGGACTTCACGCCGCTGGGCGCACCGGTCTGGATCGAAAAGAACGGCGCCGAGCGGATCCGTCGGCTGATGATCGCGCAGGATACCGGCTCCGCGATCAAGGGATCGCAACGCGCCGATATCTTCTTTGGCAGCGGCGACAAGGCGGGGAAGGCTGCCGGAAAGGTCCGTGATCCGGGGCGCATGGTTGTACTGGTTCCCATCCAGCGCGCCTATGCCATGACCGAAGAGGAGTAACGGATGCCTCGCAAGCGCCGCCTCTCGGAGGATGACCTGGCGGTCTGGAAACAGGTCGCGCGGACGACGAATCCGCTGCACCCGAACCGCAAGAAACGTGTTTCGGACCCGGTTGTGACGGCCAAACCCAAGAAGCCGTCCAAGTCGGAGCCGGAACTGAAAGTCGTTACAGAATTCCGAATTGGTCAGGCCGCCCGCTACGATCAGTCAAAGGGGCATGACCTCGGCCATACGTTGGAGCAGCGGCTCGCGGGCCAGCCGGTTCGGATGGACAAGAAGACCTTTGGCCGGATGAAGAAGGGCAAGCTGAAACCAGAGCGCAAGATCGATCTGCACGGGATGACTCTCTCGCAGGCGCATCCGGCCCTGAACCGTTTCATCATGTCCGCCCATGCCGACGGATGCCGGCTCGTGCTGGTAGTGACAGGCAAGGGTGAGGGCAAGGGCAGGCAGGACGACGGTCCGATCCCGACTCCGCGGGGCGTTCTGCGCAACCAGGTGCCGCAATGGCTGCACCTTGCGCCGCTCAGTACGATGGTGTTGCAGGTGATAGACGCCCATATCAGCCATGGCGGCTCAGGCGCCTATTACGTCTACCTTTCCCGCAGGCGGTAGTGTGTTCCGGGCCCCCCGCATCGCCAGGGTCACGATGATGGCCGTGACGATGAAATACCCGGCTATCAACACCATCTGCTTCTCGAACCCGAGCCCTGTATCGATAAGATATCCCGAGACGACCGGACCGATCGCCGAACCGAGGACCATGATCGCAGCGGCAACCGACTTGATCGCTCCAAGGTTTCGCGTGCCGTAAAACTCGGCCCAGAACGCGCTCACGAGGGTCGCGCTTGCGCCAGTAGTCATCCCGACGAGAGCCATTCCGAGCGCAGCGCCGGCCAGACCGTTGCCGAGGCCGAGCACAAGGAAACCAAGCGCCATGGGCAAGGCGAGAAACGGGAGAAGCCGCGCGGTTCCCAGCCGGTCCAGCGCGATCCCGCTGGCCAGCATCATCACTGTGGCGCAGCCCGTGAAAACCGGGAAAAGGGCAACAAAGGAGAGATGGGAAAAGCCCTTGATATCGGCGACATGCACCTGGAAGAAAAACAGCGCCGTGATGAAGGCGGACGGGCCAAGCAAGAGCGGCACCATCGCCCAGAATAGCCAATGCCGCAGCATCTCGTTGCGATGCCAGTGGCGACCTTCCATGCCGGTGGACGATTGGGAGTGCGCGGACTCCGACGGTGTTCGCTCCCGGCGAAGCAACCCCGTCAAGACCGGCACCACCGCAAGGACAAGGAGACCTGCGACGACCCAGAGCGCGCGCCAGCCGAAAACCGGCAGAAGGGCCACAAAGCCCAGCGGAAGCAGCGCTTGCCCGATGGTCACCCCGAGCGTTGCCACCGCGAGCGCCTTTCCCCTGTTTGCATCGAACCAGCGCCCCATGGCGACAATCGCGATGTGAAAGGTCATGCCCTGTCCGGAAAGCCGCAAGGCGTAGATCACGAATGGCAGCGCCCAGGCGGTTGGAATGGCGGCCATCGCCAAACAAGCGGCAGCAAGGATCGGCAGAACAATCAGGGCGAGATCGCGTGCGCGGAACCGGTCGGTAAGCGGGCCGACCCAAAGCATCGTGACAGCCGAAGCCAGTGTCCCAAGCGCGTAGATTGCGCCCCAATCTCCATGGCTCAGCGAAAATGCGGAACGGATTTCACCGGCGAAAACCGAAATGAGAAAGGTCTGGCCGAAGCTGGAAGTCAGCGTCAGCAGGAAGCCTGCGCTGAGCCAGGCCGCATTCTCGCGCAGGAAACCGAGCGGTCTGGCCTGCATGTCAGTAACCCGCTTCCTGGTGGATACGCGCAGGATCTAGGATGATCTCGGTCGCATTTTGCACGGTCAGGATGGTTCCCGGTATGAGACCGGGACGGGTGGTAATGTCGCCTCTGAAGGCCTGCTCTATCCGGTCGGTCCTGGACATCAGCGCGATCAGTGTGGGAGAACTGACAGCGGTCAGATGCGTGTTGCGGGCATCGCCGAACTCGGAGACGTTGATCACGGTGACATCGAGCGAACTGACATCGGCAGCCGAACTGATATTTCCCAGACGCGCCTTCTCTCCGGTCAGGCGTGCCGAGAGCCGCAAGGCCCCGTCTCGGTTCGAAACCAGGATCAGGAATGGTTGCGGCAGCGTGCCAATATCGGCGGCCTGACTGTGGAACAGGTCGATATCGAGATCGGGCGCCATTAGGGCCACGCCGCCGATCCTGTCCCAAGCCTTGCCGCGGCCTCTCAGGGACATCTGCCGCAACGTTTCCATCGTCACCTGGGATCCAAGAGAGTGGGCAAGCAAGACGATGTTCCGACCACCAGCGGCGGCAATTTCCTCGATCAAGGTTTCAAGCCCTCTGCGCGCGAAAAGCACACTGTCGCGGTCATAGGCATATCGGAGCGGGGAGCCGCTCGACGGCCAGGCATAATGGACCGGCAGGGCATTGATACCGAGATCGGAATGGATCTGGGCCGCACGGAAAACGCCATCGGCCATGGTGTTGTTGAAACCATGGATGAATATGAAGACTTCCCCGTTGTATTGCGGGTTTTCAGCCAGCCTCCGCGCGATATCCGCACGAAATTCCGAAGCGGACAAGGGCTGGATCGAACGGGTCAGGAAGTGCCGCTCCGGATCGGGGTTCTTTCCACCGACCTCGACCTTTCCCTCCGCATGCTCGGGCGGGATCGAGATTTCCATACTGGAAAAACGGATCTGCCCGCGACTTGCAGCGCCAAAAGCGCCGCTTTCGTCGCGCTGGCGGGTAGAACCGACAAGGATTTCCACATCTGTACCGATCCCGGACGGGGCCGTGCGTGGGGCGATCTCTGAGCGTCCCGTGCAGGATGCCAGAACGAGCGCCAGGATCACTAGGATCCGTATCGGTGACGATGTATACATGATGCCCGTCTAGACCGTTGATGTGACAGGCGCCATGTATTCGGCAATTCGCCGCGGCCGTTCAGAGGACGTAGCGGCTCAAATCTGCCGACCCGGCCAGTTCGCCAAGGTTCTCGCTGACAAAATCGGCATCCACAGTCACGGCCTGGCCTGGCCGGTCGGGCGCTGTGAAGCTCAACTCCTCGAAAACACGTTCCATGACAGTGTAGAGACGACGCGCGCCGATATTCTCGACGCTGCTATTCACCTCGGCCGCGATGCGGGCCAATGCGGCGATGCCATCTTCGGTGAAATCGACCACCACTTCTTCGGTTGCCATGAGCGCGGTGTATTGGCGGGTAAGCGCATTGTCTGTTTCCGTCAGGATGCGAACGAAATCGTCCTCGGTCAGGGCGCGCAATTCAACGCGGATCGGCAGGCGGCCCTGGAGTTCCGGCAGCAGGTCGGACGGCTTGGCAATGTGGAAAGCGCCGGATGCGATAAAGAGGATATGGTCCGTCTTGACCGGCCCGTGCTTGGTGGAAACCGTGGTCCCCTCGATCAGGGGCAGCAGGTCGCGCTGCACGCCTTCGCGGCTCACATCGCCGCCGCGCGCTTCCTGGCGGGCGCAGACCTTGTCGATCTCATCGAGAAACACGATGCCGTTCTGTTGCACGGATTCCAGAGCCATTCGGGTCACGGCCTCGTCGTCGAGAAGCTTGTCGGCCTCTTCGGAGAGCAACACCTCGTAGCTGTCGGCCACGGACAGGCGGCGTTTCACAGTCCGTCCACCGAACGCCTTGCCGAAGATCGAGCCGAGATCCATCGCACCCATATTCATGCCCGGCTGGCCGGGAACCTCGAACATGGGCATGGAGGGACCGGCATCGGCGACTTCCAGTTCGATGATCGTGTCGTCCAGCTCGCCACTCTTGAGCTTCTTGCGGAACATCTCGCGGGTCTGTTCGCGCGCATCCACGCCGGCGATGGCTTCCAGAACCCGCTCCTCGGCGTTCTGATACGCCTTGGCCTTGACCTCGTCGCGCATGAAATCCCGCGTCTGCTGGATCGCGGTATCAACCAGATCGCGGATAATCTGTTCCACGTCGCGACCGACATAACCGACTTCCGTGAACTTGGTCGCTTCCACCTTGATGAAAGGGGCACGGGCGAGCTTGGCCAGGCGGCGCGAGATCTCTGTCTTGCCGACGCCCGTGGGGCCGATCATCAGGATGTTTTTCGGGTAAACCTCGTCGCGCAGGTCGTCGGAGAGCTGCTTGCGCCGCCAGCGGTTGCGGAGCGCCACGGCCACGGCGCGCTTGGCATCCTTCTGGCCAATGATGAAACGGTCGAGCTCGCTCACGATCTCGCGGGGGGTCAGGTCGGTCATGTTCTCGGCCTTTGCTGGCAATATTGTCGCCTAGGTAGTCACCCCAGCGTCAGACGCAAGCCTTCACGGTTGCCCGGAATCACTTCTCATGCGTTCATTGCCGGGATTTTCGATCCTTTTTTCCCGGACTGACCGGAGTTTGATATGCGCCTGAAAGTTTTTGTCTCGCTGTTGCTTTTTCTCGTTTCGGCCTGTGGAGGCGGGGGAAAGGACAAGGGGGAGGTTTCCAGAACCGGCTCCCGTCCGGTCGCCGTGACCCATCCAGATTTTGGCGATGCCGATCCGCATCCGTGGTCGGGCCGCACACCAAAATCCTATGCCGTGCACGGGCTGGACGTGTCGCGCTGGCAAAGCTCCATCGACTGGGCAACCGCGCGCGAGGCCGGGATTTCCTTTGTCTTCATAAAGGCGACCGAAGGAGTCGAGGAGATCGACCCGATGTTCCAGGAACATTGGCAGAATGCCGGGCGGGCCGGGATTCCGCGCGCGGGCTATCATTTCTATTACTTCTGCGCACCGGCCGAGGCGCAGGCGAAATGGTTCATCGCCAATGTCCCGCGCGAGGCGGGTGGGTTGCCCCATGTACTTGATATGGAATGGAATCCTTATTCGCCCACCTGCACGTTACGACCCGATGGCGCGGTAGTCCGCGCGGAGGCGAAGACATTTCTGGACATATTGGAACGCCATTTCGGCCAGCGGCCCATTCTCTATACATCGGTCGATTTCTGGGAGGACACCGATATTGGAAAGCTCTACGGAACGCGCTTCTGGTTGCGCTCAGTCGCGGACCATCCCTCGAAACGTTTCCCCGGAGCGCAGTGGGACTTCTGGCAATATACCGGCACCGGGCTCGTGCCGGGCGTGTCAGGCAAGGTCGATATCAACGTGTTCCACGGCTCCCAGCAGGCGTGGAAGAGCTACCCGAACTGATCGCCGGTTCAGTCCAAAAAGGTCTTCCAGAGCGCGCCGTCACCGAGCTTTTCCACCAACGCCTGATGCGCGAGGCGTTCCGGCTCCGTCAACTTCGAGGGCAGGGGGGCCGGACGCGGGCGCGGACGCCATGCGGATCCGGAACTGGAGCTGCTCTGGGAATTGGAGGCGAGAGCAAAATCGGGCTGCCGGCCACCAATGAGTTCCAGATAGACATCCGCGAGGATCTCGGAGTCGAGAAGCGCTCCGTGTAGTGTGCGCGAGGAGTTGTCGATGTTGAAGCGGCGGCAAAGCGCGTCCAGCGAGGAGGGGGAACCGGGGAAACGCTTTCGCGCCATTGCCAGCGTGTCCAGCGCCTGTGCCTTTGGCAGTTTCGCAAAGCCCGCCCATTCCAGCTCCGCATTGAGAAATTTCATGTCGAAGGGCGCGTTGTGGATGACCAGCACGGCATCCTGAATGAAATCCATGAAATCCTGCGCGATCGCCTCGAAAAGGGGTTTGTCGGCCAGGAACTCATCGGAGATTCCATGAACTTCATAGGCTTCCGTCGGCATGCTTCGCTGGGGGTTGATATATTGGTGATAGGTGCGGCCGGTGGGAACATGGTTTTCGAGCTCCACGCCGCCGATCTCGACAATCCGGTGGCCATCGTAGGGGTCCAGTCCGGTTGTCTCCGTATCCATCACGATCTCACGCATGCGATTTCCTCAACTCCGTCATCAGCGTCCGAACCTGTGCTCGTGCGCCTTCCAGAGTAGTCGTGTCAATGACCAGATCCGCGCGGGCGCGTTTCTGGGAATCCGGCATCTGTTTCGACAGGATTCGGTGGAATTGTTCAACACTCATGCCGGGGCGGGCAAGGACACGTTTGCGTTGTTCCGCCGCCGGGGCCGAGACGACCACGTTCAGGTCCATCCCTGCGCTCGCGCCGGTCTCGAACAGAAGCGGGATGTCGAGCAGCAGGATCGGCGCATCGGTCGCCGCAATGAACTCGGCGCGATCCTTCGCAAGGAGCGGATGCACGACGGCTTCGATCCGCGCCAGCGCGGTGTCATCCTGGCTGATCCACTCTTTCAATGCCTCGCGGCTCACTGCACCGTCGACGATGGAAGACGGGCAGATGTCGCCGATCGGATCCACTGCGGCACCCCCCGGTGAATAGAGACGGTGCACGGCGGCATCGGCATCCCAGATCGGCACGCCTTCATCCGCGAACATGCCGGCGGTTGTCGACTTTCCCATTCCGATGGAACCGGTCAGTCCGATCAGGAAAGGTTTCGTCATTGAGCGAGCACCGCCTGACGGAGTTCGTCTGTCACTTCGGGCCGGATGCCAAACCAACGCTCGAAACCGGGCGCGGCCTGATGCAGAAGCATTCCGAGACCATCGACAACCCGGCAACCACGCTCGGCTGCGTGCCTGAGAAACGGCGTTTCGAGCGGAGCATAGACGAGATCGTTTACGGTGGCAGCCGGATCGAGCGCATCGAGCGAAACGCGGAATTCCGGCTTGCCGACCATCCCAAGCGAGGTGGTATTCACGACGGTGGCCGCGCCGGCCAGCATCGGACCCGAATGCACCCAATCGTAGACTTCGATCTTGGGCCCGAATTCCGATCTCAACGCTTCGGCGCGACCGCGTGTGCGGTTGGTCAGGCGAATGGTCGGGGCACCGGCATCAATCAGGGCCGTGACGATTGCACGGGCGGCGCCACCGGCGCCGAACACCGCCGCCGGACCCGATTGCGGATCCCAGCCGGGAGCGTTTTGGCGCAGGTTGGCGAGGAAACCATAGCCATCCGTGTTATCAGCGTGAATTCGACCATCTTCGTGGAAAATCAATGTGTTGGCTGCACCGATAAGGGCGGCGCGATCAGTTACCAGGTTGGCAAGGGAAAGCGCTGTCTCCTTGTGCGGGATGGTAACGTTGACGCCGACGAAACCCATCCGGGGGAGCATTTGCAACACCTCGGCCAGATCGGATTGAGCGATATCCATCGGAATGTAGTGGCCCGCCACGCCATACGTCTTCAACCAATGGCCATGCAACCTGGGAGACAACGAATGGGCGACGGGAGATCCGATCACCCCGGCAAGTGGTATTCTGGCAGTCATGTTTCGATCACCCCTCTGAGTGCAAGATGATCTAACAGGGGCAATAACGGAAGCCCAAGGACGGAAAAGAAATCGCCATCGACACGCTCGAAAAAGCGGACACCTTCGGATTCGAGCTGGTAGGCGCCAACACAGTAACGGATCTGGTCCCAGTTCCGCGTGACATAGGAGTCGACATAGCTTTCCGACAACGTTCGCATCTTCATTCGAACCGTTTCTGTGAACCGCCAGACAGGGCGATTGTCTTCGGCCAGCACCGCCGCACTGTGAAGGCGATGTTCCCGGCCCGAAAGCCGCAGAATCTGTTCGCAGGCATCGGCCGAATCAGCGGGCTTGGTCAGGATCGTTCCATCGAGTTCGAGAATCTGGTCGCATCCAAGAACCAGCTTTTCTGGTGCGCGCGCCGACACCCTGAGCGCCTTGAGCTCGGCGAGATGATCGGAGATGTCGCGCGGCGAGAGGCCTTCGGCTTGCATCGCATGGCGCGCGGTCTCTTCGTCGATACGGGCTTTCGCCACCTCGAACGGAACGTGGGCATTGCGCAAGAGCTCGGCCCGGATTTCCGACCCGGACGCAAGACACAGAACTGGCATGTGGATATCCTCGTGGATAGCTCTGGGACTCCGGACTGTAAATCTTGTGACCTGATTGGAAGAAGATTTCCAGTAGGGGACTGGCAGAGCATATCGGGGATTACGGTCACACCCCGTCCACGGTGTGCAGTTTGAGCCGGGTGACTTGGGATGAATCCTGCTGTCCACCGCTGTCCCGGACCCGCACCCAGAACTGTCTACAGCGGGAAATTTTTTAACTATATGAAAAACAGAGAAATAAAATACTTATCCACAGAGTGTGACGAGCCTGTCTGATCTTTTTCACATTGGGGATGACTCGGTGGAGTTTCCAATAATCCACAAATGCACAGGGACTACATCAACAACATCTTTTATTTCTTCTTTTATTTTTTATTTAGGGTAGGTCGGATTTCCTGGGAGGACGACCATGATAGAAGACTGGCTGACCGAATATTATGTCTGGATCAAGTCGCTACACGTGGTCTCCGTGATCGCATGGATGGCGGGTTTGTTCTACTTGCCGCGTCTGTACGTTCATCACACGGAACAGACGACGCCAGGTACCGAGATGGATACCGTCTTCCAGATGATGGAGCGGAAGCTTTTGAAGCTCATCATGAACCCATCCATGATCGCCAGCTGGGTCTTTGGCCTGATGCTGGTGCTGACCCCCGGGATTGTCGACTGGGGCGCTGTGTGGCCTTACACGAAGGCTGTGTCGATCCTGGCAATGACCTGGTTCCATATGTGGCTCGCGGCGCATCGGCGCGACTTCATAGATGGGGATTTCAAGCTGTCAGGGCGCACCTACAGGATCATGAACGAGCTGCCGACGGTCTTGATGCTAATCATCGTCTTCTCGGTCATCGTTCGTTTCTGAAGGGTCCGTGTTGCGTGGGAATTGACTCCATGGCCTGGAGTCCTTAAATGCGCGTCAACGGCAGTCCTGCCAGGTCTCTCCATTCAAATACGAAATCGCCACCGGTTGCGCCGGTGAAGGAATATTATTCATGGCCGAACAATCGCTGACACTCTCCGAACTCAAGGCGCAGAGCCCGAAGGATCTTCTGTCCACGGCAGAGGAGCTGGAGATCGACAACGCCTCCACGATGCGCAAGGGCGACATGATGTTCGCCATTTTGAAGGAGCGTGCCGAGGATGGCTGGGAAATCGCCGGTGATGGCGTTCTGGAAGTCATGCAGGACGGTTTCGGTTTTCTGAGATCGCCGGAAGCAAACTACCTGCCTGGTCCGGACGACATTTACCTGTCGCCCGATATGATCCGGCAATACTCGCTGCGCACGGGCGATACGGTTGATGGCGTGATCCAGGCGCCGCGCGAGAATGAGCGCTATTTCTGCATGACGAAGGTTACGCAGATCAATTTCGAGGACCCCGAACGGGCACGTCATAAGGTCAATTTCGACAACCTGACCCCGCTCTACCCGGATGAACGGTTGAAGATGGAGACGGACGATCCGACGGCGAAGGATCGCTCTGCCCGGATCATCGACCTGGTGGCGCCGATTGGAAAAGGTCAGCGGTGCTTGATCGTGGCGCCTCCGCGGACCGGCAAGACGGTGCTGCTTCAGAACATCGCGCATTCGATCGAGAAGAATCATCCGGAGTGCTACCTGATCGTTCTGCTGATCGATGAGCGCCCGGAAGAAGTGACCGATATGCAGCGGAGCGTGAAGGGCGAGGTGATCTCCTCGACCTTTGACGAGCCTGCGACGCGGCACGTTGCCGTGTCGGAAATGGTGATCGAGAAGGCCAAGCGCTTGGTCGAGCATAAACGAGATGTTGTTATTCTTCTAGACTCTATCACAAGACTTGGTAGGGCATTCAACACAGTCGTGCCGTCTTCGGGCAAGGTTTTGACCGGTGGTGTGGACGCGAATGCGCTGCAACGCCCGAAGCGGTTCTTTGGTGCAGCCCGGAATATCGAAGAAGGTGGGTCGCTTACGATCATCGCGACGGCTCTGATCGACACAGGCAGTCGGATGGACGAAGTGATCTTCGAGGAATTCAAGGGAACGGGTAACTCGGAAATCGTGCTCGATCGTAAGGTTGCGGATAAACGTGTCTTCCCGGCGATGGATATTCTCAAGTCCGGTACCCGGAAGGAAGAGCTTCTGGTCGATAAGGGAGACCTGCAGAAGACGTTTGTCCTGCGTCGGATCCTGAACCCGATGGGTACGACGGATGCGATCGAATTCCTGATCTCGAAGTTGAAGCAGACGAAGTCGAACTCTGATTTCTTCGACTCCATGAACACCTGATACGGGCTACTAGGGGAGAGAAATGGATACGATCTTTGCCCTGGCGACGGCGCCTGGCCGTGCCGGGGTGTCGGTGGTACGTGTTTCGGGCCCGAGAGCCTGGGAGATATGTCGTCTCCTTGCCGGAGATGTCCCGGCACCTCGCCGGGCCTCTTTGCGTCGATTGGTTAGTTCCGGTGTCGTGATTGATGAGGCTTTGATTTTGGCTTTTTCGGCTGGCGAGAGCTTTACCGGAGAAGAAGTTGTCGAATTTCAGACCCATGGCAGTCCTGCCGTCGTCGGATTCTTACTGAAGACTCTCTCGGCACAAGAGGGAGCGCGGGTTGCCGAGCCCGGTGAGTTCACGCGTCGGGCACTGGAGAACGGACGTTTGGACCTCGCGGAGGTCGAGGGGCTTTCGGATCTCTTGACCGCGGAGACGGAAGCGCAAAGACGTCAGGCATTTCGGATTTTCGATGGCGAGCTCGGCCGGCAAGTCGAGATCTGGAGATCCAAACTGCTGAGATCGGCGGCCTTGGTCGAGTCCACGATTGATTTCGCGGATGAAGAGGTGCCGGAGAATGTGTCACCCGAAGTGGAAAGCTTGTTGCGATCTCTTCGGAACGAGTTTGCCCGAGAAATTGAGGGAGTCGCTGTTTCAGAGCGTCTCCGATCCGGTTTTGAGGTCGCAATTGTTGGTCCGCCGAACGCTGGTAAGTCGACCTTGCTGAATCGTCTGGCGGGTCGTGACGCAGCGATTACGTCTGAAATCGCGGGTACGACTCGAGATGTGATCGAGGTCCGCATGGATATCGACGGGCTTCCGGTGACATTCCTGGATACAGCAGGATTGCGTGAAACAGAGGATGTCGTTGAAGCAATCGGCGTTCAGCGGGCGCTTGATCGGGCAAACCAAGCGGATCTTCGGGTTGTTCTGGGGGTGGCAAGTCCGGGTTTGAAACTGGAGCCCGAGGATCTGGTTTTGATCCCGAAATCTGATCTTTTGGATGAGGCGGTAGAAAACCCGATTTCCGGGGTGACGGGTGAAGGTGTTACCGATCTTTTGGAGCAGATTTCCGCGGTTCTTGGCAAGCGCGTTTCCCAAGCGCATCTTGCTACGCATCTTCGTCATCAAGAGGCATTGCAAATTGCGGTCGAATCCCTAGATCATGCGCTCGACTACCTGGCGCTGGAATCGGGCTTGGAGGAACTGGTTGCGGAAACGATAAGGGCAGCCATTCGGAGCGTTGATGCCTTGGTGGGTCGCATTGGCGTCGAAGATGTCCTCGGCGAGATCTTCAGAAACTTCTGCATTGGAAAGTGAGGATGTTTCACGTGAAACAGGACTATGATGTCATCGTTGTTGGTGGTGGACATGCCGGTTGTGAAGCCGCTTCCGCTGCGGCGAGGGCCGGTGCCAAGGTTGCGCTGGTTACTCTGAAGGCGACGGATCTTGGAGTCATGTCCTGCAACCCAGCGATCGGCGGGCTTGGGAAAGGCCATCTTGTCCGCGAGGTCGATGCGCTAGACGGTTTGATGGGGCGCGTTGCTGACCGCTCGGGAATCCAGTTTCGGCTACTGAATCGGAAGAAAGGGCCGGCGGTTCAAGGCCCGCGCGCACAGTCCGACCGAAAGCTGTACGCGGAAGCCATGACCTCAGAGATTGCGGGTACAGACGGCCTTGATCTCGTGACGGCTGAGGTTTGTGGGCTCTTGGAAGAGAACCGGCGTATTTCCGGGATCTCCGTTTCAGATGGCAGTGAAATTCGCGCTGCGGCCGTTGTCTTGACGACTGGTACATTTCTGAACGGAACGATCCATATCGGAGATAGAAAGCACGCTGGAGGCCGGATCGGAGACCGTAACTCGGTCCTGTTGGCAGATCAGATACGTGGCTTCGATCTGCCCATTGGCCGATTGAAAACTGGTACACCTCCGAGACTGGATGGGCGTACGATCAATTGGAGCATTCTGGAGTCTCAACCGGGAGATCTTGATCCGTCGATGTTCTCCTTCCTGTCGACGAGACCGATTGCCAGGCAAATCTCTTGCGGAATCACCCATACGAACGCCGCTACGCACGATATCATACGAGCCAATCTGGACCGATCAGCTATGTATGGTGGGCATATAGAAGGTGTTGGCCCCAGATATTGTCCCTCCATCGAAGACAAGGTGGTTCGGTTTTCTTTGAAAGACTCTCACCAGATTTTCCTGGAGCCGGAGGGATTGGACGATTTCACTGTCTATCCAAACGGAATCTCTACATCCCTGCCGGAAGATGTTCAGGAGGCATATGTTCATTCCATTCGTGGACTTGAGGATGTTCGGATCCTTCAACCGGGTTATGCCATCGAGTATGACTATATTGATCCGAGGAGTTTGGACCATTGTTTGGCTCTGCGACACCTCTCTGGGCTTTTTCTTGCAGGACAGATTAACGGAACCACCGGGTACGAAGAAGCGGCGGCTCAAGGCTTGGTTGCAGGGTTGAACGCGGCGCGGCATGCTAGGCAACTGGAACCGGTTACTTTCGATCGAAGCGAAAGCTACATTGGTGTGATGGTTGACGATCTGATCACCCAAGGTGTTATCGAGCCATACCGGATGTTTACCTCAAGGGCGGAGTACCGTCTGTCTTTGAGAGCGGACAATGCCGACCAGAGATTGACGCCTTTAGCCATCTCACTGGGGATTGCTTCCCGGCAACGAGCCGAGGCTTTCGACAAGAAGCTCTCGAAAATCAAGGCGGCAAAGGAATTACTTGGTACCCATATGGTCAGTTCAAGGGAACTGGGTGGGGTAGGTGTCAAGGTAAACTTGGACGGTCCCAAGAGGTCGGGCTTGGATTCGTTGACTCTTCCCGGGGCAAGTGTGGAAGGACTATCGCCCTTGATTCCGGGCTTGGATCAGATTGACCGGGATATCCTGGAGCAGGTTGAGCGAGACTCGCTCTATAAAAATTACATCGATCGACAGCAGAAGGACGTTGAAGCCTTGAAAAAGGACGAGGCTTGGATCATTCCAGATGGTTTTTCTTATGACGGTCTTGATGGCCTTTCCAATGAACTGCGAAGCAAACTTGAGAATGTGCGCCCGCGGACTTTGGCTCAGGCGGGTCGCATAGGAGGCATGACTCCGGCTGCTCTGACCCTGATCCTTGCACATATCCGGCGCGGGGAACGCCGGCGTGCCTGAACTTGAACGCTTGATGACAGACACGCTCGGGCTCAATGTTTCACGTGAAACACTCGATCGCTTGAGAACCCACCTTGAGTTGCTTCGGAAGTGGAACCCGAAGATCAATCTCGTGTCCCCTTCGACACTTGCTATAGGTGCTGTCAGGCATATTGCAGATTCCGCGCAATTGATGAACTGCATCACAGGAGGCGAAAGCTCTTGGCTCGACTTCGGATCGGGCGGAGGATTTCCAGGTCTCGTCTGCGCCATCCTCGCACAGGAGTTGGCGCCGGATCTCAGGTTCACCCTGGTCGAGAGCGACAAGAGAAAATCGGCGTTCCTTCTTAACACTTCCCGAGCCATCGATCTGAAAGTGACCATTCTGGCAAAGAGAATCGAAGATGTGCCACCTCAAAACGCGGACATCATCTCGGCCCGCGCTGTGGCGAACCTAGCGAAACTCCTGGAATACGCGAAGCCGCACCTTTCAGATGTCGGAAAGTGTATTTTTCCAAAGGGGGAGCGCTTTGAGGACGAGCTACGCGATGCCCGAAAGCAGTGGAACTTCAAGTTGTCGCAAAAGCCAAGTATAACCGACGACAACGCAGCCATTTTGGTGCTTGGAGATATCGCCCGTGTCTGACAGATCAAGGCCGAATTCGGCAAAAATCATTGCTGTCGCCAACCAGAAAGGCGGGGTGGGAAAGACCACAACGACGATCAATCTAGGCGCTGCTCTGGCCGAAACCGGTCATAAAGTACTGATTGTCGATCTGGATCCGCAGGGAAACGCCTCAACAGGTTTGGGTGTCTCTGCTTCGGATCGTGGTATGACAACCTATGATCTGTTGCTTGAGGACGCTCCAATCTCCTCGATCGTTCAGCAAACCGATATTGCAAACCTGTCGCTCGCGCCTTCCACAACCGATCTCAGTTCTGCCGATATCGAGCTTGTTTCCAACGAAAGAAGGAGCTTCCTCCTTCACGACGCCTTGCGAAAACCGAGTTTTAACGAATTTGGTTACGATCATGTTCTCATCGATTGTCCACCGTCGTTGAACCTTTTGACTGTCAATGCAATGGTGGCAGCCCACTCCGTATTGGTTCCGCTCCAGAGCGAGTTTTACGCCCTCGAAGGGTTGTCGCAACTTATGATGACTTTACGGGAGGTTCGACAGACGGCCAATCCCGATCTCCGCATCGAAGGCGTACTCCTGACGATGTATGACATAAGAAACAACTTGTCGCTTCAAGTCGAACAGGATGCGCGCGAAGCTTTGGGTGACCTCGTGTTTCAGACTCGGATACCGCGCAATGTGCGCATCAGTGAAGCGCCCAGCTTCGCCCAGTCAGTCCTTGAATACGACACGCGCTCCAAAGGAAGCGTGGCGTACCGGGAGCTCGCGCAGGAAATGGTCTCTCGCAGTGTTGGATCATCGCTTTAAACCGGGGTGAAAATGGAAAAGAAAAGCAGAAAAACCAGAGGATTGGGCCGTGGCCTTTCAGCCCTGATGGCCGACGTCTCTATGGACTCGTCGGATCCGACGAATGCAACACCGGTTGCGGCCGAACGGACCTTGCCAATCGAAAGCCTTGTTGCGAACCCCGATCAGCCCAGAAAAGACTTCTCACCAACGGCATTGCAGGAACTATGTGATTCCATTCGCGAAAAGGGGATCATCCAACCCCTGATTGTACGCGAGAATCCCCGCGACAAGTCTCAATACGAGATCGTAGCCGGCGAGCGCCGTTGGCGGGCCGCTCAGATGGCGCAAGTGCATGATATTCCTGTTGTTATCCGGGAACTAGATGACACGGAAGTCCTGGAAATCGCGATAATCGAGAACGTGCAGAGAGCCGATCTGAACGCGATCGAGGAGGGTCTGGGTTATCGCCAGTTGATCGAGCGCTTTGGACATACCCAGGAAAAACTGGCTCAGGCGCTCGGAAAAAGCCGCAGCCATATCGCGAACGTAATGCGACTGCTGCAATTGCCGGACGAAGTGCAGGGAATGCTCCGCGAAGGAAAGATTTCTGCTGGACATGCCAGGGCAATCATCACATCGGACGAGCCTTCTGCTCTCGCGCGCCGGGTCATTTCCAAGGGTCTGTCCGTTCGCGAAACGGAAGCTCTAGCCAAAAGATCAGATCCAGCCAGGCAACCTAAGCCTATCAACAAAAGACAACCGCCGCAGAAAGATGCGGACACGCGGGCACTTGAGTCGGATTTATCCGCCAATCTTCGAATGAAGGTTTCGATTGATCATCTGGACGTAGATGGCTCCGGACAAATGGTCATCCGTTACCGATCGTTGGACCAACTCGATGCGCTGTGTCAGTTGCTTTCGACGAGCCCGTTGGACGAGTCCATACAAACAACGAGACCGCGCTCAGGATTACAGCCTGGACAGCGATGATCCAGAATGCGAATCCGAAGCCAAAGGAGAGAAGTAGCACCAACAGGATCGACAAGGTTGCGAGACTCTTGCTTCGGCGAGATATCGCGCCATATTCGCGCCAATCTGCAATGGTTGGCCCGAAAAGCGCATGATCGAGCAACCAGTCATGCAGCCTTTCTGAAGACCGCGAAAAGCAGAACGCTGCGAGTAGGACAAAAGGAACTGTAGGCAACAGGGGCAAAAAGGCCCCCACAACGCCAAGCGCGAGAGAAGTTCCTCCCGCCAAGAGCCAAAGAACCTTCATGTCTGCCCCGCAAGAAGCTCTCGCAAAACGGCATTCAGTATAGAACGGCCGCGTTCCGTCGTCCGTACCCGGTCAGCAGTCCAGCAGATCATCCCGCTGTCCTCCATCTCTCTCAGCCGCTCGGGCATTCCCGCGTCGGCCCCAAGCATCATCAACCGTTCGAAAGATATCCCCACCGTCAGGCGCAACCCCATCATCAGGTATTCCTCTGCACGATCCTGCGGAGTGAGCCGCTCCTTTACCCAACATGGGGTATCGCGCGTCTCGCTTTCTTCGAGCCATTTCGCCGGGTTCGATGGCGCCACGCTAGCCCACCGGTTGTCATCAATGGTCAAGCGCCCATGTGCGCCTGGGCCAATCCCTAGGTAATCTCCACCAGTCCAATACAATATATTGTGGCGGCTTTCGGAGCCTTTCCGCGCGAAATTGGATATCTCATAAAGCTCCAACCCCGCTCTCGCACACAGATCCACCGTCAGATCATACATGTCCGCCGAAAGATCCTCGTCCGGCAAGCCGTGCAATCCACCGGCTGCAAAACGCCGCCCGAACGCCGTTTCTGGCTCGATTGTCAGTTGGTACAGCGAGAGATGATCGATTGCCATTTCCAACGCGCGTTCCAACTCTCCGCGCCACGCATCCAGGGATTGGTCCTGTCGCGCGTAGATCAGGTCAAAGGAAACACGCGAAAAGGTATTTCTTGCAATTTCAAAGGCTTTCCTGGCTTCTGCCGCTGAATGCAGCCGCCCTAGCCGGGCCAGATCATCGTCATTCAGAGACTGAACACCCAGCGACACCCGGTTAACGCCGGCATCCCGAAACCCTTCAAACTTTCCGGCCTCGACCGAAGATGGGTTGGCTTCCAGCGTGACTTCCAAATCGTTGGAAACAGGCCAGGTCTTTCGAATTTCCTCGAGGATCAGTCCCACCGTCTCCGGCGCCATCAAGCTCGGCGTGCCGCCACCGAAAAAGATCGAATCGAGCTTCCTGTCCGGAACAATCTCCGCCGCGGCGCGGATCTGGCGAACATATGCTGCGGCCCACCGAACCTGGTCGATGGATGCCGCAACATGGGAGTTGAAATCGCAATAAGGGCATTTGGACTGGCAGAACGGCCAGTGCAAATACAGGCCGAAGCCCGCGTTCTGCCAATCAGCTACCGGCAAAACATCCGTCGACCAGCTTGGCGAACGCATCTGCGCGATGGCTCATGCCATGTTTCCGTTCGGGATCCATTTCACCGAAGGTTTCGGTTTCGCCCACGGGTTGGAACATCGGATCGAAGCCGAACCCATGTTCACCCCGCAGTGGCCACACCAGATGTCCCTCTACACGCCCATCGAAGATCTCGTCATGTCCGTCCGGCCAGGCAAGGCACAAAACACAATGAAAACGGGCCGTTCTGGGCTCCGGCGCCGCGATCTTCTCGCAATTGTCCCAAACCTTCTTCATCGCCATCTTGAAGTCGCGCCCATTCGGCGTCTCGGCCCAGTCGGCGGTATAGACACCGGGCGAACCATTCAACGCATCCACGCTCAGGCCACTGTCGTCTGACAGGGCCGGCAGGCCGCTGGCCCGCGCCGCGGCATGGGCCTTGATGCGGGCATTGCCAGCAAAGCTGTCTTCCGTCTCCTCGGGTTCCGCGAGCCCAAGCTCTCCGGCGGATTTTACCGAAACCCCGAACGGCGCCAGCAACTGGCCGATCTCGCGAATCTTGCCCGCGTTATGGGACGCGATCACCAGTTCTTTACCTTCAAAGTGACGCATCTCAGCCCTCCACGGCAGCTTTCTGCGCGCTGACCAACTCGGCGATTCCACTCTCGGCCAGGTCCATCAGCGTCGTCAGCTCCTCGCGTCCGAAGGTCGCGCCTTCCGCAGATGCCTGAACTTCGATCAAACGTCCGCGACCGGTCATCACGAAATTGGCGTCCGTTCCGGCCTCGCTGTCCTCCGGATAGTCGAGATCGACAACCGGTTGACCCCCGTAAACCCCGCAGGAGACCGCCGCCACGTGATCCGTCATCGGATCGGACAGAACGTCACCGGCCTTGATAAGCTTGTTGACCGCAAGCCGAAGCGCTACCCAGCCACCGGTGATCGAGGCACACCGCGTGCCGCCATCGGCCTGGATAACGTCGCAATCAATCACGATCTGCCGTTCGCCCAACGCAACCCTGTCAACGCCTGCCCGAAGAGACCGACCTATAAGCCTTTGAATTTCTTTTGTTCTTCCAGACTGACCGCGTTTGGCCTCGCGGTTCATCCGGCTATGGGTGGCGCGCGGAAGCATCCCGTATTCCGCCGTTACCCAGCCGAGTCCCGAGTTTTTCAAAAACGGAGGTACCCGTGTGTCGATCGTCGCGGTACACAGCACATGCGTATCGCCGCATTTGATGAGGCATGAGCCTTCCGCGTGCCGGGTCACTCCGGTCTCGATCGAAATCTCTCTCATCTGGTTTACGTCTCGGCCGGACGGGCGCATGGGCTTTCTCCTTCTCGCGTTGCCCTCCTCTAGGCTTGGAGTGCTCAAGGATGCAACCCCGATTGACCCCGGACCCATTCGGTACCTAAATCATAGTCTGATCCACGGAGTTTCGTAGGGAATGAAGACCGACACCGGACAGATCCTCGAACAGATGAACGAACGCTCGCGCGAAGTGTTTCGCCGGGTTGTCGAAGGCTACCTTGTTTCCGGAGAACCTGTCGGTTCCCGCACCCTGACGCGTTCCATGTCCGAGAAGGTCTCTGCGGCAACGGTCCGCAACGTTATGCAGGATCTGGAATTTCTGGGCCTGCTGAATTCACCCCATGTCTCCGCGGGCAGAATCCCCACGCAGCAGGGGCTGCGCATGTTCGTCGATGGCCTGTTGGAGGTCCGGGATCTCGAGCAGCAGGATCGGGAGCGTATCGATGCGACCCTCGGTGGGGGCGAGCAGGAAATCTCGAACCTGCTGGACCGGGTGGGTACGGCGCTTTCCGGAGCAACCCGCGTTGCCAGCCTGGTTCTGGCGCCCAAACACGAGGCACCGATTCGACATATCGAATTCGTCCAACTGGCCGCCGACAGGGCGCTCGTCGTTCTCGTCTTCGCCGATGGTCAGGTCGAGAACCGGATCTTCACCCCGCCGCCGGGGCAGACGCCATCCTCGATGCGCGAAGCCGCGAACTTCCTGAACTCGCTGGCCGAAGGCCGGACCGTCTCCGAGCTGCGCCGAACCATTGAACGCGAGATCAAGGAACACCGGCGGGAGATCGACAAACTGGCCCGCGAGCTCGTGGAAAGTGGCTTCGCGACGTGGTCGGGCGAGGGCGGCGCCACCGAGCGCCTGATCGTCCGCGGTCGGGCAAACCTGCTGGAGGAGAACGCCGAGGCACAGGATCTCGACCGCATTCGGTCGCTCTTCGACGACCTGGAACGAAAGCGCGACATCGCCGATTTTCTGGAACTCACCGACGAGGGCGAGGGTGTGCGCATTTTTATCGGTTCGGAGAACAAGCTTTTCTCACTTTCGGGTTCCTCTCTGGTGGTTTCTCCCTATATGAACGCGGATCGAAAGATTGTGGGCGCGGTCGGTGTGATCGGCCCCACAAGACTGAATTATGGACGCATCGTGCCCATCGTGGACTACACAGCGCAGCTCGTGGGCAGGATGATATCGGACCGTAGCTAGAGGGTACGATGGCGGAAGCGAAGAAAGACGAAAACCTGGAAGAACAGGTCGAAGAGATCTCCATTGAAGGTCTGGCCGAAGAAGCTGAGGACTTCATGAGCGATCCACTGGAAACGGATGATGAACTGGACGCCATCAAGGCGGAGCGCGACGAGTTCCGCGACCGCTTCATGCGTGCGCTGGCCGATGCCGAGAACGCCCGCAAGCGTGGCGAGCGGGATCGCCGGGAAGCCGAGCAATATGGCGGCTCGAAGCTCGCCCGCGACATGCTGCCGGTCTATGACAACCTCAGCCGTGCGCTGGAAGTGGCGACGACAGAGCAGCGCGAACAGGCGGCGGCCCTGATCGAGGGGGTTGAGCTGACCTTGCGCGAATTGCTGAACGTGTTCACGAAGCACGGAATCACGCTGATCAAGCCGGAGATCGGGGAAAAGTTCGACCCGCAGATCCACCAGGCCATGTTCGAGGCTCCGGTGCCCAACACTTCCGCTGGCGACATCATCCAGGTCATGACCGAGGGTTTCCTTTTGCATGAGCGCCTGCTGCGCCCGGCCCAGGTCGGTGTCTCCTCGGCACCCGCCGGTTAAAGCAACCGGAACAACAGAAAATTCGCGCGCCCCTACCGGGAGTTTCCCCGGTAGGGGCGCGTTTTCATTTCCGGAGCCGGAGCTTTTTCAGTTTCGGCTGCTTACGAGTCCTTCCGCGCAAGCGCCTTCAACTCGTAGACGAGGTTCAGGGCCTCGCGTGGCGTCAACTCGTCGGGCAGGACCTTCTCCAGTCGTGCCGAAATCTCGTTCGGAAGCTCTGCCGCTGCCGGGACAGGGGCCACTGGAACCGCCGAGAAGAGCGGCAGATCGTCGATCAACGTCAGGTGCCGCTTTCCGCCCTCCCTGTCTCCCTTTTCCAGCTGGTCCAGCACCACGCGCGCCCGTTCCACGACGGAGGCCGGCAAACCCGCCAGACGGGCCACCTGAACGCCGTAGGAGCGGTCTGCGGCGCCCTCGCGGACCTCGTGCAGGAAAATCACTTCGCCTTCCCATTCCTTCACCGCGACGGTTGCGTTTTCGACCCCGTCGAGCTTCGCAGCCAAGGAGGTTAGCTCGTGGTAATGGGTTGCGAACAAGGCCCGGCAACGGTTCGCGGCGTGAAGATGTTCCAGCGTTGCCCAGGCGATCGACAAGCCGTCATAGGTAGCCGTACCGCGCCCGATCTCATCGAGGATCACCAGCGAGCGTTCGTCGGCCTGATTCAGGATGGTTGCGGTTTCCACCATCTCGACCATGAAGGTCGAGCGCCCCCGCGCCAGGTCATCGGAGGCACCGACACGGCTGAAAAGCGATGAGACGAGGCCGATCATGGCCGATTCCGCCGGCACGAAGCTGCCGGCCTGCGCCAGCAGCGCGATCAACGCGTTCTGCCGCAGATAGGTCGATTTGCCGGCCATGTTCGGACCGGTCAGCAGCCGGACATGGGCCGCGTTCTGCGCTGCCGTCAGCAAGCAATCGTTGGCAACGAAGCTCTTGCCATCGCGTTTCAGCGCCAGCTCGACCACCGGGTGCCGTCCACCGACCACATCGAAATCACGGCTTTCATCGACGGTCGGGCGGCACCAGTTCTCTGCTCGCGCTAGGTCCGCCAGTGCAGTTGAGACATCGATCTCGGCGAGTGCGGCGGCAGCGGTGCCGATCTCGCCCGCGGCGCGCAAGATCTCCTGCCGGAGCCCCTCGAAAAGCGCCTTCTCGATCTCCTGTGCCCGGTTGCCGGCATTGAGGATCCGGGTTTCGAGCTCGGAAAGCTCCACCGTCGTGAAGCGAACCGCGTTGGCCGTGGTCTGGCGATGGATGAAGCTATCCGAGAGCGGCGCGGAAAGCATCTTCTGCGCATGTGTCGCCGTCGTCTCGATGAAGTAGCCCAACACATTGTTATGTTTGACTTTCAGAGATGAAATGCCGGTCGCTTCTGCGTAACGTGCCTGAAGCGAGGCGATCACGCCGCGCCCCTCGTCGCGCAGGGTGCGTACTTCGTCGAGTTCATCGTCATATCCGCTGGCGATGAAACCGCCATCGCGCAGCATCAACGGCGGTTCCGCTACAAGCGCGGCATCGAGCCGCTCGACGATGTCGTCATGCCCTTCCAGATCGCCGATGAAGGGCGTCAGCCCGTCACCGTCGGAAAAGCCTCGCAGCACCTGCGCGATATCGACTGCCTGTCCAAGACCATTGCGAATTGCGGCGAGGTCTCGCGGCCCGCCGCGTTCGAGCGACAGCCGCGAGAGCGCCCGGTCCATGTCCGGCACCTTTCGCAGCGCATCGCGCAAGCGGTTGCAGCCGTCAATGTCGTCCACGAAACCGCCGACGATATCGAGCCGGGTGATCACGGTTTCGATCTTGCAGGAAGGGCTCGAAATCCGTCGCGTGAGCAGGCGCCCACCCGCAGCGGTCACCGTCCGGTCGATGGCAGAAAGGAGCGAGCCTTCACGCCCGCCCGACAGGCTCGCGGTCAACTCCAGGTTGCGACGGGTCGCGGAGTCGATCTGCATCACCTCGCCGCCGATATCCCGTTGCGGGGGACGTAGTAGCGGCAGCTTGCCCTTCTGGGTAATCTCCAAATAGGAGACGACCGCGCCGAGCGCGGCAAGCTCGGCCCGTCCGAAATTGCCATAAGCCTGCAGATCCGCGATACCGAAGGCCTCCTTCAGCCGCGTTTCCGCTCCGGAGCTGTCGAAACTGCTCCGCGCAATCGGCGTTACCGCGGCGCCGGACTCCTCGACGAGCTCGCGAATACCCGATTCCTCGCTATCGGGGAGCAGAACTTCCCGCGGGGCCAGCCGGGCCAGCTCCGGCCCGAGCCGCACAAGCGGGCAGGGGCCGACGCGCAGCTCTCCGGTCGAAATATCCACCGTGGCGAGCGCCGCGCTGTCCCGGACCTGGGCAAAGGCACAGAGGAAGTTGTTCCTGCGCGCCTCCAGCAGGCTGTCCTCGGTCAGGGTGCCGGGGGTAACGAGACGCACCACCTCGCGCCGCACCACCGATTTGTAGCCACGTTTCTTCGCCTCTGCGGGGTCTTCCATCTGCTCGCAGACGGCAACCCGGAACCCTTTGCGGATAAGCGTGAGCAGGTAGCCCTCTGCGGCGTGAACTGGCACCCCGCACATCGGGATATCCTCGCCCTCGTGCTTTCCACGCTTGGTGAGCGCAATATCGAGTGCGGCGGCCGCGGCCACCGCGTCGTCAAAGAACATCTCGTAGAAATCGCCCATCCGGTAGAACAACAGCGCCTCCGGATGGTCGGCCTTGATCTCCAGAAACTGTGCCATCATTGGCGTGACGGTCACGGGCATCTCCCCAGGCATCGGCGTTACGTTCGGCGCAGGTTAGTCGAGCTGTGTCCGGCTTTGAAGCGCATCGGCAAAGCTATCCACAGCTTCCTTGGTCAAACCGCGTCAATCGGCGGTTTCGCTTTTCCTTGAAAGGCGGGATAGTCCAAATCTCAGAGGTTTGGACAGGGGGGAGAAAGAGCAATCATGGCCAAGAACAAGATCACATCAGACGAAGCACTCCATTACCACATGGACCCGACACCGGGAAAATTCGAAGTTGTCGCGACCAAGGCAATGACGACCCAGCGGGACCTTTCGCTCGCCTATTCCCCCGGCGTAGCGGTTCCCGTCGAGGCCATCGCGGAAAACCCCGAAAGCGCCTATGATTACACCACCAAGGGCAACACCGTTGCGGTGATCTCCAACGGTTCCGCCATTCTGGGGCTGGGAAATCTCGGCGCGCTCGCCTCCAAGCCGGTGATGGAAGGCAAGGCGGTTCTCTTCAAGCGGTTCGCCGATATCAACTCCATCGATATCGAGCTCGACACCCAGGACCCCGAGGAATTCATCAACGCGGTCAAGCTGATGGGCCCGGCCTTCGGCGGCATCAACCTCGAGGATATCAAGGCGCCCGAATGTTTCATCATAGAGCAGCAACTCAAGGAGTTGATGGACATCCCGGTCTTCCACGACGACCAGCACGGCACCGCGGTGATCTGTGCGGCGGGCCTGATGAATGCGCTCTATCTGACCAAGAAGAAGATCGAGGACTGCAAGATCGTGCTCAATGGCGCCGGCGCCGCCGGTATTGCCTGTATCGAACTGATCAAAACGATGGGCGCCAAGCAGGACAACTGCATCGTCTGCGACACCAAGGGTGTGATCTACCAGGGCCGCAAGAAGGGCATGAACCAGTGGAAATCTGCCCATGCCGCCAAGACCGATGACCGCACGCTCGAAGACGCGATGAAGGGCGCCGACGTGTTCCTTGGTGTCTCCGCCAAGGGCGCGCTGACGCCGGAGATGGTCGCCTCGATGAATGACGATCCGATCATCTTCGCCATGGCGAACCCGGATCCGGAGATTACCCCGGAAGAGGCGCACGAGGTGCGCGGGGACGCCATCGTTGCAACCGGCCGGTCGGACTACCCCAACCAGGTCAACAACGTGCTGGGCTTCCCATACCTGTTCCGCGGCGCGCTGGATATCCAGGCCAAGGCCATCAATGACGAGATGAAGCTCGCCTGCGCCCGGGCCCTGGCCGAGCTTGCGCGGGAAGACGTGCCCGACGAGGTTGCCATGGCCTATGGCCGCAAGCTCAGCTTCGGGCGCGACTACATCATCCCGACGCCGTTCGATCCGCGCTTGATCTTTACCATCCCGCCCGCGGTAGCGCGTGCGGGCATGGATACCGGCGTCGCGCGCCGGCCGCTCGTGGACATGGACGGTTACGAGCAAACCCTCCGTGCCCGGATGGACCCGACGGCGACAATCCTGTCCTCGATCTCGGCCCGCGCAAAGGCCGCGCAGGCCCGGATGATCTTTGCCGAGGGTGACGATCCCACGGTGTTGCGCGCGGCCGTCGCCTATCAACGGCAGGGTTTCGGCAAGGCGCTCGTCGTCGGGCGCGAGCAAGATGTGAAGTTGAAGCTCGAAGAAGCCGGCATGGGCGAGGCCTTTCGGGAACTAACGGTGGTTAACGCCGCCAACACCCGCCATCTCGATGCCTATACGGAGTTTCTTTACAAGAAACTTCAGCGCAAGGGCTTCGACACGTCCGACATTTACCGGATGGCGGCCCGCGACCGGCACGTCTTTTCGGCGCTGATGCTGGCTCATGGTCATGGCGACGGACTCGTTACCGGCGTGACCCGCAAGGCGGCGCATGTCTTGCATCAGATGAACCGCGTTTTCCCCGCTTCGGCCGAAGATGGCGCCGTCGGCGTGACGGCCCTGATCCACAAGGGTCGTATTGTTCTGGTCGCGGATACGCTGGTGCATGAATGGCCCGACGAGGAGGATCTCGCCGATATCGCCATTGCAGCCGCCAGGGTCGCCCGTGGCCTGGGTCTGGAGCCGCGTGTGGCCTTTGCGAGTTTCTCCACCTTCGGCTACCCGGTCTCCGAACGCGCTCAGAAGATGCACAAGGCGTCGGATGCCTTGGACAAGCGGGGCGTCGACTTCGAATATGATGGCGAAATGACCGTCGATGTCGCGCTGAACCGCGATCAGATGGCGCTTTACCCGTTCTGTCGCTTGTCGGGACCGGCCAATATCCTCGTGGTGCCGGCGCGTCACTCCGCCTCGATCTCCGTCAAGCTGCTGCAGGAGATGGGCGGTGCGACGATTATCGGGCCCATTCTCTCCGGTGTCGGCGCGCAGATCCAGATCTGCCGAATGGGGGCGACGGTGAACGATATCCTCCACATGGCCTCGATCGCGGCCTGCAAGATCGGCTAGCGAAATGGCAATCTACAACTTGGGCTCCATCAATATCGACTGGTTCTACCGGGTGGATAACTGTCCGGTGAACGGAGAAACGGTAGCCGCCACGGGCTGTGTCAACGGCCTTGGCGGCAAAGGGGCAAACCAGTCCGTCGCGGCCGCACGCGCTGGATCGGTGGTCCACCATATCGGCTCCGTCGGGGGCGAAGGCGTCTGGGCGATGGAACAACTCAAGGCGATGGGGGTCGATGCGACCCATGTCGCTATTGAACTGGCCGGACCGACGGGCCACGCGCTGATTTTCGTGACGCCGGATGGCGAAAACCGCATCGTGATCTATCCGGGCGCGAACCGGATGATCGAGGAGGCCGACGTGAAAACGGCTTTGGCTCGGGCCAAAGCCGAAGACATGTTGTTGATGCAGAACGAGACGAATGCGCAGGTCTATGCCGCCAAGCTTGCGCGGGCCCGCGGTATGCGCGTCGTCTATTCCGCGGCGCCGTTCCAACTGGCGGCGGTTCGCGAAGCGATGCCGCATGTGGATCTTCTGGCGGTGAACGAGGTGGAAGCGCAGCAATTGGCCGAAGCGATGGGGCTTGCCATGACCGATCTGCCGGTCCCGGAATTGCTGGTCACACATGGGGCGAAGGGCGCCACCTGGTATGACCTGAAGAACGGCGAGATGCTGACTGTCCCCGCGCCGGAGGTTGATCCGGTCGACACCACCGGGGCAGGCGACACCTTTGTCGGCTATTTCTGCGCCGGCCGGGACCAGGGAGTGGAAACTGTGGAATGTCTCGAACTGGCTGTGAACGCCGCGGCGCTGAAGGTCACGCGGGATGGCACCTCGGAGGCGATCCCCACCCTTCCCGAAGTTCGCCTGTTTCTTGAAGAATCACGCTAGAGCCGGATCGCGTCGACAAAGGCAACAACGAAAAAAGGCGGACCGGTCGGTCCGCCTTTTTCCAATTCATCAGATCCGCAGATCAGTGGTGCGAAGCAGCAGCAGCAGCGATCACAACAAAGACCAGCAGCGGAATCCAGACGCCGCTCGACGAACCGGTTTCTTCTTCGATGATAACCGGCTCAATGATCGGCTCTTCGTAACCACCAGCAAAAGTGGCGGTCGCGGCGAGCGAGAGAGCAGCGGCGAGAGCAAACTTCTTCATGTTAACCTCCAGTTTCTGCGCGGACGTATTTAGTGAGGACGCCCACGCCCCAAGTTGTAGTACCTCGTGATCAATTCCTCGCAGACCGATTCTGTTTTGGCAATTGTTCACGAACTTACCTGATGAGCATGGACCAGATGTCGTCAAATTGGCAACACCCGTTTCCCCTTGTAGTAAAGGCAAAGTCAGTTGCAGGACGCTGCTGCGGCGGCAATCACGGCGAACACCAGAAGCGGTATCCAGGCGCCCGAGGACGAGCCGGTTTCTTCTTCGATGATGACCGGTTCGATGATCGGTTCTTCATAGCCACCGGCGAAAGCCGCAGTCGTTACGAGAGAAAGCGCAGCTGCAAGAGCGAGTTTTTTCATGACAACCTCCGTGTACCGCACTGGACGGCCCGGAATTGGTCCGTCCGTGCCCCATGAGTTCCTCGTGGGGCGATTCTCTCAGACGAAGGGTACATTGCCAATTACGCAAGGCGTCACAGGGTGTTACGCCATACTGATCAGATCAGGAGCACCTGCGCACCCGGGGAAACCAGCGCGAACAACTCGGAAATATGCTCGTTATAGAGCCCGATACAGCCATTCGAGGAACGGCGACCGATCTTGCGCGTGTCATGCGTGCCGTGAATACGGTAATATTTCCAGCCCAGGTAGAGCGCATGCGTGCCAAGCGGGTTGTCCGGTCCCGGCGGAACGAAATCCGGCCATTCCGGGTTGCGCTTCTTCATCGACGGTGTCGGCGCCCATGAGGGCCCCTCGACCTTGCGGGTCACCGAAGTGCGGCCGCGTCGGGTCATTTCCTCGGAAATCGGCACGCTGGTCGGGTAAAGCTTGTAGATGGTTTGGTCGGCAGACCAGTAATGCAGCGCCCGCGAGGTCGTATCGACAAGGATCGCGCCGCCATTCGTGTTGGAGAAATAGGGCTGCCAGCTCAGCGAACGGAAGCTGGAAATATTCCGTTGAATGGCCGGGTCGCTCTCGGGAACAGGTTCGAAAACCGAATTCTGGCCAATGGCGGGGCTTGCGAGCCCACCCAGAAGGGCGGCACCCGTGCCAAGAAACCGTCGGCGGTTTAGCTTGTTAGAAATCGAATCGGTCATAGCGTCCTCGTCGGTAATCAACCCTCTCGCAACGGCAAGAATACTATTGCGTCAAGATAGCGTTCGCAAATCAATCGATAGTAATCTCCTCCCGAACTGTTTGAAACGGAGCCGGCTTCCCGCTAGAGGGAACAGGATCAAAGGGAATGGTGCTCACGAAATGAAAAGCCTTTTCGCTCTACTTGCCGCAATGGCGTTTGTTCTGTCTGCCTGTGGAGCGCCTACCGGCGGTGGTTCCGGCTCTTACCGGATTTCCGCGGGGGACACGGCAAAGATCCAGTATCGCACGCTTGATTCGATCAACAGCGCGCGGACGGCCGCCGGTCTGTCGAGCTTGCAACTCAATGCGCAGCTGAACGCTGCCGCAGCGACGCATTCGCGCGACATGTCGGCTCAAAACCGGCCCTGGCATTTCGGCTCGGACGGATCCTCGCCGCTCGATCGCGTGGCCCGCGTTGGCTACACCGGCCGTATGTTGGGTGAAAATATCTCCGAGACCTACGAGTCCGAGGTCGAAACCCTCTCCGCCTGGATGGGCCAGCCCGATACGCGCAACGTGATCATGGATCCGGCCGCGCGGGATCTGGGATTCTCCTGGTACCAGGAGAAGAACGGCAAGATCTGGTGGACGCTGATAACCGGCGGCTAACGCGCCGCCGGTTCTCGCATTCCCCTCTCAAGCGTGAATGTCGATCGGTGTGCCGACGCGGACCATCGCATAGATCTCTTCGATCTGGCGGTCCTTCACCGCGATGCAGCCGGCGGTCCAGTCCTTGCCGCGCGGGTCGGTCTTGCGGCGGTCTCCGTGGATGAAGATATCGCCTCCCGGATCGCGCCCCTGAGCGCGCGCATAGGCGAAATCTTCGGCATTCGGATAAGAGATCCCGAGGGACAGGTGGAACGAGCTGCGTGGATTGCGGCGGTCGATGTAATAGGCGCCTTCCGGGGTCTTGCCGTCGCCGCGGAACTGCTTGGGACCTTCGGCCGTGTTGCCGAGGTGGACCTTGAAATCGGCCAGCAGTTCCTGATTGTGAAACAAGTAAAGTTTGCGGCGGTGCTTGACCACCTGAAGCCGGGTCACCTCCGGTCCGTTATAGCTCCGGAACTTGCTGGAAGAACAGGCCGCAAGCGTCAGCGCTGCGCCACCGGCGATAATACTACGTCTGGGAAACAACATGCTCGAACACTGCCTCTATGGGTGTTTTCCGAATTAATTACCTCAGAATCACCGTGAAATGAAGCGCTCACGAAGCCATCGGCGGATTTACGACGTTGTGAGCGGTGCCTTCTCGCGGCCCATTTCGGCGTCGTTTCGCGCGGCATTCGCCTTCAGGTGTCGCTCGATTTCATTCAGCCGGGAAAGCACCTCATCCCTGTAGGCATCAGTCTTCTCGACATCTTCCTCGTGATGGGCGTCCTGCATGGAATTCACGATCAGGCCGACCAACAGGTTCACCACCGCGAAGGTGGTCAGGAGGATGAAAGGCACGAAAAACAGCCAGGCGCCGGAATGTACCTGCATGACGGGGCGCACGATTCCCATCGACCAGCTTTCCAGCGTCATGATCTGGAACAGGGAATAGAGCGAGCGGCCGAGCGAGCCGAACCATTCCGGAAAACTCTCTCCATAGAGCTTGGTGCTCATCACCGCGCCGATATAGAAAACCAGTCCCATCAGCAGGAATACGGAGCCCATGCCGGGAAGCGCCGAGATGAAGCCTTCGACCACGCGGCGCAGGCGTGGCAGGGCGGAGATCACCCGCAGGACCCGCAGGATCCGCAGCGCCCGCAAGACCGAGAAGGCATGGGCGGCCGGAATGAGGGCAATGCCGACGATTACGAAGTCGAAGATATTCCAAGGGCTGCGGAAAAACCGGAAGCGATAGGCGATCAGCTTCGCGGTGATCTCGATCACGAAAATCGTCAGGCAGGCATAGTCCAGCGCGATGATCAGCCCGCCCGCGCGATCCATAACGGCCGGATAGGTCTCCAACCCGAGCAGGATGGCGTTGAAAATGATCACACCGATCACGAGATTTCGCGTGGCCGGCCGTTCGAGCCAGGTTGTAAGGGTTGCGCGCATGAGCCTTCCTTGGGCGATTCCGTTAGCCGCCGATATGGCTACGCGAGAAGCATGCTGCAAGTTCGACATGGGTGGACCAGCGGAACTGGTCCACGACCTGCACCCAATCGAGGCGGAACCCCGCCGCCACCAGCAGACTCGCGTCGCGGGCAAAGGTGACGGGATTGCAGGACACGGCAGCGATGTTGTCGATTCCCGAAGTGGCTATTTGCTCAACCTGGGCGAGGGCGCCCGCGCGCGGCGGGTCGATGATCGCGCCATCGAACTTGCGCAGTTCATCGGGCAGGAGCGGGCGACGGAACAGGTCTCGTGTTTCGGCAGACACCTTCTTGAGCCCGGATGCATTGCGCCAGCCGGAAATCAGCGCGTCGGTCAGCGCCTTCTCCCCTTCGACCGCGTGCAGTTCGGCCTGCCGGGCGAGCGGCAGGGTGAAGGTTCCACAACCGGCAAAGAGGTCAACGATATGCCCGGCTGATCCGACGGCTTCCGTGACCGCTTTTCGCAGCGCCGCTTCTCCGTCCCGAGTTGCCTGCAGAAAGGCGCCGGGCGGCGGCACCACCGCGATTCCATCGAAATCCACACGCGGCGCGGCCCGCAGGCCGACCACCTCGTCTCCCCAACTCAGCCGCGACATGCCATGGCTTTCGACCAGCCCCGCGAGCGCAATGCGCAGGTCAAGGTCGAGCGGCTTGCCGCCAGATACCGCGATATCAGGCCCCTCCGCGCTCAGAGTGACGGTGAAACTCAGCTCGCCCTTTCGCGAGCCGCCGAGCCGCGTCATCTCCGCGAGTGCGGGGCGAGTGGCAAGCAGGGCCGGCTCGACCAGCTCGCAACCCGGCACATCAATCACCACATCCGAGGCACGGCCATGAAAGCCGACCAGAACGTCCTTCTTGGTGCGACGACCGGAAAACACCGCCCGACGGCGGCTGCGCGCCGGGGAGCTGTGGACCGGGCGGTACTCCGTCTCCAGTCGATGCGCTTCCAGCGCCGTGCGCACGATGCCCAGCTTCCACTCGGCGACGAATGCCTCATCGGCATGTTGCACCGAGCAGCCGCCGCAGGACTTGAAATGCCGACAGGGCGGCGAGACGCGATGCGGTGAGGGTTCAAGGATACGCACATCCTCGATCCGGTCGCCTTCGAGCCTGCCGGTGATCCGTTCACCGGGCAGGCAGCGCTGGGCAAAGACAGGGCCGGCGGCAATTCCGTCCCCGCGATGGCCAAGGCGTTCGATCACCCACTCGTTCATTCCGCCGCCTCCGGGATGTTGAGGAAGCCGCCGGACTGGCGCTCCCAGTAGCGTGCATAGAGGCCGCCCGCGGCAAGCAACGCAGCATGATTGCCCTGCTCTGCCACGCGGCCCTCTTCCAGCACCACGATCCTGTCCATGCGCGCAATGGTGGAGAGCCGGTGCGCGATAGCGAGCACCGTCTTGCCCTCCATGACCCGGTCCAGCGCAGCCTGGATCTGTGCCTCAACCTCGCTGTCGAGCGCCGAGGTCGCTTCGTCCAGTACCAGGATCGGCGCGTCCTTCAGGATCGCGCGGGCGAGCGCAACCCGCTGCCGCTGCCCGCCCGAGAGGCGCACGCCGCGTTCGCCCAGATGCGCGTCATAACCCTCGCGTCCCTTGAAGTCCCGCAGGGAGAGGATGAATTCGTGCGCCTCGGCACGCTTGGCGGCGGCGATCATCTCGGCATCGGTAGCGTCGGGTCGGCCATAGAGCAGGTTGTCGCGCGCGGAGCGGTTGAACATCTCCGTTTCCTGCGTGACCATCCCGATCTGTCGGCGCAGGCTGTCCTGCGTGATCGTGCAAATATCGTGCCCGTCGATCCGCACTATCCCGCTTTCCGGGTCGTGCAGGCGCAGGAGCAGGCTGACAAGCGTGGACTTACCCGCACCCGAGGCGCCCACCAGCCCGACCTTTTCGCCCGGATGCAGTTCCAACGAAATACCGTCCACGCCACCCTTGCCGCGTCCGTAGGTGAAGGAGATGTTTTCGAAGCTGACCCGCCCGCGCGACGGCTTCAGCGGCCGGGCATCCGCAGCGTCGGTCAGCCCGTGGCGCACTGCCAGCGTGCGCATGCCATCCTCGACCTCGCCGACATTGGCATAGATCCCCATTACCGTGAAACTGACCCATCCGGTCATCTGGGCGATGCGAATGGCAATGGCCCCGGCCGCTGCGATGTCTCCGGCGCTGGCCTGCCCCTGAGACCAGAGCAGGAGCGTGCCGCCGATGAGCAGAACCGGAAGGATTCCGGCGAGCGTCATCAGGACCGCGCGAAACCCCGAGGCGATGATGCCGAAATCGATCGCGGTCAAACGAAAGCCGTCCATCGCGCCGAGTGCTGCCCGATCCTCGTGGCCGGCGTGGGCAAAGAGCTTCACGGTCTTGATATTCGTGATTGTGTCGACAACCTGCCCCGAAACGGCAGCGCGCGCGTTGGCCCGCGCTTTGGAGCGTTTGCGGACGCGTGGCAGGAAAAGCGAGATCAACCAGAGATAGCAGGCCAGCCAGAGCGAGAGCGCGAGAGCCACCCGCCAGTCGATGGAGGTCAGCAGCAGTGCCGAACCGACAAGCGAGGCCAGCGCGAAGAAAACCACGTTGATGACTTCGGAGACAACATCCGTCACCGCCCGCGCAGTCTGCATCTGTTTCTGCGCAATCCGGCCGGCGAAATCATTGTCGAAGAAGGTGACAGATTGGCCCATCGTCCAGCGGTGCAGCCGCGACAGAACGAGCGGCGTCACATTCGGCTGAACGACAACGGAGTTGGCGGTTGCCGCCGCGCCGAAACAGAGCGGGCGCAGGATTACGAAAAAGGCGAGCGCGAAGAGCAGGAGCGGCAGGTTGCCGGAAAAGAAGTTCTCCGGGCCGGTATCCAGCGCGGTGTCGATGATCCGGCCCAGCAGCAACGCGCTGATCACTTCCAGCGTGCCGACAAGCGCCGATAACAGCCCCGCGCCAAACAGGATTGGCAGGGTGCCCTTCAGGCACCAATGCAGAAAGGCTCCAAGCTGCGTCGGAGGCGGGCCTTCTGCCGGGGCGAAGGCGGGGATCAGGTCCGAAATCTTCATTCCGCCGCGTCGTCCATTCCGATGAAACCGCCCGATTGGCGTTCCCAGAATTTCGCATAGAGGCCGCCCATTTCCAGCAGTTCCGCATGTGTGCCTTGCTCGACGATATGGCCCGCGTCCAGCACGAGGATCCGGTCCATCCGGGCGATGGTGGACAGACGGTGCGCGATGGCGATTACCGTCTTGCCTTCCATCACGCCATAAAGCGTGTCCTGGATGGCGGCCTCGACCTCGCTGTCGAGCGCCGAGGTCGCCTCGTCCAAAACGAGGATCGGCGCGTCTTTCAGGATCACGCGGGCCAGCGCGATCCGCTGCCGCTGCCCGCCGGAGAGCTTCACCCCGCGCTCACCTACCTTCGCCTCATAGCCGGACTGGCCTTCCTGGTCGGCCAGTTCCTCGATGAACTCATGCGCCGCGGCGCGTTTCGCGGCGGCGATCATCTCGGCTTGGCTGGCCTCCGGGCGGCCATAAAGGATGTTCTCGGCAATCGAGCGATGGAGCAGCGCGGAATCCTGCTGCACCATGCCGATATGGCTGCGCAGGCTGTCCTGTGTCACTGCCGTCACGTCCTGCCCGTCGATCAGGATGCGGCCGTTTTCCGGGTCGTAGAAACGCAGCAGCAGCTTCACCAGCGTCGATTTCCCCGCCCCTGAGCGCCCGATCAGGCCGATTTTCTCGCCCGGCGCGATATCCAGCGTGAGTTCGTCCAACCCGCCTGCGCCGCGCCCGTAGTGGTGGCTGACCTTCTCGAAACGGATCCGGCCGTCGCCCATCTGCAATTCCGGTGCACCGGGCTTGTCCACCAATGCGATCGGCTGAGCGATAGTCTCCATCCCCTCGGCCACCACGCCGAGATTGCGAAAGAAACTGGAAACCGCCCACATGATCCAGCCGGTCATGGCGTTGAGCCGCAGGGTCAGTGCCGTCGCCGCCGCCACGACACCCACGCTCGCCGAACCTTGCATCCAGAGCGCTACGCACCAACCGACGACACCGACAATCAGCCAGCCATTCAGGATGGTCAGCGAGATATCCATCACCGTGTAGATCCGCATCTCCTTCTGGAAGGTCTTGCGGGTGTTCTCGATGGCGTCCCGGGCGTAGTCGATCTCGCGGTCATGATGGGCGAACATCTTGACTGAATGGATGTTGGTGTAGCTATCCACCACCCGCCCGGTCACTTCGCTGCGCGCATCCGAGGCCGCCTTGGAAGCCGGCCCGACCCTCTGAATGGTCCAGCGCAACAGCAGAACGTAGAGCAAGAACCACGCCAGCAGCGGCAGGGCGAGGCGCAGATCAGCTTGCGCAAGCAGGATCGTTGCGCCGATCAGGTAGGCGAACGAAAAGGACAGCGCGTCGAAGATCTGGAAGATGGCCTCTCCGGCAGCGGGCGGGGTCTGCATGATCCGGTTGGCGATCCGGCCCGCGAAATCGTTCTCGAACCAGCCGACCGACTGGCGCAGCACATGCCGATGCGAACGCCAGCGGATCAGCGTGCCGAAATTCGGCATGATGCCGTTGTTGAGCACCAGGACGTCGAGCGCTTGGATCAGCGGTCGGAGGATCAGTATGAAGGCGGCAATGCCGATCAACTCCCAGCCGTGTTCCGTCCAGACATCGCCTGGGCTGGTACTGCCCAGCATGTCGACCACCCGGCCCATGTAATGGATCAGGGCGATCTCTACCATTGCCACGATGACCGACAGCGTCGCGGCTACGGCGAAGATCCGTTTGAAGGGCTGCGAATAGTCCCACAGGAACGGCCAGAGCCGGCTTGGCGGCGTATCGGTCTCCTTATACGCGGTATAGGGATCGACGAGGTTTTCAAAGCGTCGGAACAATTTGGTCAGCCTTGGCAAAAGGATGAGGCCATCAATAACCTAGCCCTGTTACAGGAAATTGCGCGTTGCGCAAAGGCGACTCACTCGAGGAAAAGCAAGCCCACGCAGCCCGCGACGATGATCGCCATCGCTATGTTGAACTGCTTCAAGTGGCGTTCGTCGGTGAGCATCCGGATGATCGAGCGCCCAACAAGCGCCCACGTGGCGGCACTGCTGAGCCCCATGAAAACAAAGACCGCGCCAACCATCAACGCGGTCGCGAGCGGTGCCTCGGGGTGGATGAACTGCGCGGTGACCGCGATCGCCATGGCCCAGGCCTTCGGGTTGATCCATTGGAAGCCGGCGGCTTCCAGAAAGGTGAAGGGGCGCGGCTTTTGGCCTGCGCTGCTCACCCCGCCGGAAGTTGCGATTTTCCAGGCCAGCCAGAGCAGGATCGCTGCGCCGATCCAGCGAAGCGCCTCACGCAGGAGCGCCGAGGACTGGAACAGCCCTCCCAGGAAGAAGCCGACGAGGAAGACCATCACCGGGAAGCCGAACCCGATACCGAAGATATGCGGTAGCGTGCGCCGAAGGCCGAAGGTTGCGCCGGAATTGGCCACGAGCGCATTGTTCGGGCCGGGTGTATACGCGGCAACAGCCGCCAATCCCAGCAGGGCGAGGAAGGAGTCGAGGCTCATTGCGAACTCTCCGACAGCAATTCCGCACGGGAAAGCTGGAAACTGGACTCGATCCAGCGTCGTTCCATTGCCTTCATCGCGGTGCCGATTTCCGGACCGGCGTGATCGGGCATGAGATCCTTTGCCCGAACCGGGAACTCCGCCTTCGCGCCCCGCGCGGCCTCCTCCATCGCCTTCGGCGAAACGGAAACACCAATGAGCGCCGAATAGAGGATCACCGCCGCGGGCCCGTCGGACGCGCCGAGGCGATACCCCATCTCGCGGGCCGACATGCCGGACCGCGCGGCATCGGAAATTCGTTCCAGCTTGCGGGCGTCCTTTCGGCTCAGCCGCAGCCGGTTCGCCACGTCTTCGCCGCCCAGCGCGGCGAGGCGCAGAACGGGATCGGCACGGCGGCCGAGCTGTTGTTCGATATGAACCACGATCGGCAACGCCGTCACGTCGGCTCCCGGAAGGATCGTCGGAAGCACGCCGGTTGTCTGCATGACGGAAACAGCCTGGCTCGGTTCGGGCGCCGAGAGCAGCTTGCGCATTTCCGCACCGATCCGTTCGGCGGAGATCTGGCGCAGCCCGTCGCTCTCCCCGGCACAAGCGTCGAGCGCCTCGGGGTCCATGCCCTGTTCGGGATCGGCATACCAGGCCGAGAACCGGAAGAATCGCAGGATGCGCAGGTAATCTTCCCGCACCCGTTTGACGGCGGTGCCGACAAAGCGCAGACGCCTTGCATTCAGATCGCACAGACCGTCCAGCGGATCGAAAATCTCGCCGTGACGGTCGCAATAGATGGCATTCATCGTGAAATCGCGCCGGTGGGCGTCATCGACTACATTGGTGGCGAAATGCACCACGGCGCGGCGCCCATCGGTCGCGACATCGAGGCGAAAGGTCGTGATCTCGAACGGTTCGTCATCGACGATAACGGTGACAGTTCCGTGCTCGATACCGGTGGGAATGACCTTTAGCCCGGCATCCTGCATCAGCGCGATCACCGCCTGCGGTGGCGCATCGGTGGACAGGTCATGATCGGAGACCGGGAAACCCAGCAGCGTGTTGCGCACGCAACCGCCGACAAACAGCGCCTTGTAGCCACCCGCCTCCAGCAACTTGCAGACATGCTGGACAGCGGGGCTTTCCAGCCAGGGCGCCGAGATCGTTTTCATTGCGGTATCCTGTCGGCGAATGACCTCAGGATGCGCGCGGTCGCGCCCCAAATGTAATAGGGGCCGTGGGGCACGGTATAGAAACTGCGCGAGACCCCGCGCCAATTACGGGTCTCTATCGTGAAGCGGGTCGGATCCGTGACCAGTCCCAGCGGCACGGTGAAAACCTCCTGCACTTCGCCCGGTTCCGGGACCGGCTTGAAGCTGTCACGCAAAAGGCCGACCACGGGGGTCACGTCGAAGCTGGTCACCGTCTCGTGGCTGTGCAGCGTGCCGAGGATCTCGACATTCGCCGGATCGAGGCCGATTTCCTCATGCGCTTCCCGAAGTGCCGCGGCTTCCGGGCCCAAATCCGCCTCGTCCAGTTTGCCGCCGGGAAAGGCGACCTGTCCCGGATGGTGTTTCAGGCGCGACGACCGCTTGGTGAGGTAGAGGCGGATGCCGCGCGGCTCCAGCGCAATTGGCAACAGCACGGCAGCCGCGCGGAGCCGCCTGTTGGGCGGAAGCGCGATATTCTTGTTCAGGTCGTAATCCGACGACGGTCTGCCCGGCGCAGCAATGGCGCCGAGCAGCCGGGATCGGAGAGCGTCACGCGGTGTCACCCGGGGCCTCCGCGGCTTCGAAACCGAGTGTCTTGGGATCGAACACGTAATGCGCGCCGCAGAACTGGCAGTCTGCAGTTACCGTGCCTTCCTCGGTTGTCATGTGGCCGATATCGCGGGCCGAGTAGATCGACAGCGACTGGCGCACCTTGTCGGGCGAACAGGTACAGCCGAACTCGACCGGCTGCGCGTCAAAGACCCGGGGGCGTTCTTCGTTGAACAGGCGCACCAGAAGCTCCGTCGGCTGCACCAACGGGCCCACCATTTCAAGCTCCTCCACCGTGTCGAGCAGGATATTGGCGCGTTGCCAGTTCTCACCCTCCTCGCCATCGAGAATGTCATCGGCCGACAGCAGTTGCGGTTCAGCCTCCGAATTTTCCGGCGGCGTCGGAATGGAGGCCTTCGGCATCGCCTGCAGCATGATAGCCCCGGCCCGCCAACCCTCGTGATCGACGCCGGTCGAATGGCCAAAGCGCAGCTCAAAGCGCGTCGGGATCTGTTCGGACTGCGCGAAATAGGTCTCCGCGCATTGCGACAGGCTTCCTCCGGCAATCGGGGTGATCCCCTGATAGGGCGTCGTTCCCTTGCCTTGGTCGATCAGGATGGCGAAATAGCCCTTGCCGATAAGTTCGAACGGCTTTCCTTCAAGTGGGCGCGTGTCGTCATAGCTGGCATAAGCGCGGATCTGCGCCGGTGTGCCGTCCTGCTTCGGGGCGTAGTAATCGGTCGCGATCAGCCGCGCAGGACCGTCGCCGCGCACTTGGAGCGATAGCTTCCAGCGGAGCTTGAGCGTCTGCCCGATCAGCGCGGTCAGAAGGGTCATCTCGGCGACAAGTGCCTCGATGGCCGGCGGATAGTCATGTTGTTCCAGCACCCGATCCAGAACGCCGTCAAGACGGGCGACCCGGCCACGGATGTCGGAACGGTCAAGTTGGAAGGGCAGGACAGTGTCGTCCCACGCGATTCTGGAACCAATGGTCATGGGGTTTCCTTGCAGGCCTGTGGCTGGCATATCGCAGCCATGTAGGCGCGGCAATGCGCTGTTAAAAGGGGAAACCCATGATCCGGCGTGTCGGAGGGCCCGTTCAGGCGGGCGAAAGATACATCCTGCGCCACGGCGTCTATGCTGTTTTGTTGCGGGGGGACCACGTGTTGCTGACGCATCAGGCCGCTCCCATTCCCGAATTGCAGCTACCGGGTGGCGGTATCGATCCGGGGGAACAACCTATTGCGGCGCTGCATCGGGAAGTCTACGAGGAGACCGGTTGGAGCATGCGGCTGCAAAGGCGGTTGGGGGCCTTTCGGCGCTTCACCTACATGCCCGAATACGATCTTTGGGCCGAGAAGCTCTGTACGGTCTATGCCGGTATGCCCGTGCGCCGACAGGGCGCGCCGACGGAAAAGGGCCATCTTGCCGTCTGGATACCGGCTGCCGAGGCCGCAGAGTATCTGGGCAATGAAGGGGATCGTCTTTTCCTCTCGACGGCGATTCGTTCGGGGCTCAATCCGCGTTCCGTTTCGGACCGGTGAACTCGAAAAGGACGGCGGAAACGTCGTCCGAAAATTCCCTTTCCTCCGCGTACTGGTGCAGGTCCCACGTCACCGCCTCGAGAAATTCCTGCCCTTTCAGATGCCGGTTGTTGGCCAAGGTTTTCCTCAAGCCTTCTTCCTCGAACATCTTGCCGTCCGGGGACTCGCATTCGGTCACACCGTCTGAAACGATGAAAAGCCTGTCTCCGCAATCGAGATCGCATTCGACCCGCTCAAAGGATGCATCGGGCATGAGGCCGACCGGCATACCTCCCGAGCCGATTGACTCGACCGAACCATCAGCTCGCTGGATTACCGGATAAGGATGACCGGCCTGGACCAGCATCACATGGCCGCTTATCAGGTCGACCTCGGCGTAGAGCAGGGTGAAATAGGTCTCCGTCTGGATTTCATCGAGTGTCAGGTTGTTGAGCCGTTCGGCAACCTGTTCGGGGAGAAGAGCATCATAGATACCGAACTCGCCTTCGAACAGGGCGATATTCTGGTCTGCGCTGCTTCCCGACAGGTATCCTGCAAGGCGGGCGGTCATGAGGGCAGAGGCGACGCCGTGACCCGAAACGTCGATCGCGAACAGGCCCACGCGCCGGGAATCGATCGGGAAGAAGCCCACGAGGTCGCCACCGACATGGCCACTCGGACGAAGCAGGAGCGAGACTTCGGAATCGCCAAAGCGCCGGTTTCGTTCCTTGATTAACGATTGCTGTAACTTGCGGGCCTCGATGAGGTCGCTGTCCAGCGAATCGTAAAGTGCCTGGAGTTCTTCCAATGTGCTGCTCAGCAGGCGATTCTTGTCCACCAGTTCCTGCTCCATGCGCAGGATGCGCTCGCCGGCATTGAGGCGAGCGCGCAACTCGTCTCCGCTGACAGGTTTGGTCAGGAAATCGTCCGCTCCCGCATCCAGCCCCTGCGCGACATCCACCGCTTCGGACTTCGACGTCAGCAGGATGAAATACCCGTAGGAATCCCGCTCCATGGCGCGAAAGGCCTGGCAAAAATCCGGGCCGTTCATCCCCGGCATCATCCAGTCGCTGATCACGAAATCCGGTGGGTTCGCCGCGCATTTTTCCAGAGCTTCGGGGCCAGAGCCGGCCTCGTCCACGTTGAAACCCCACCGATTCAACGAAGCGCAGAGGATCCGGCGCTGCAATCGGCTGTCATCGACCACGAGGATATTCGGGCGATTGGAATCCGGATTCGTTTTTTGGCTGTGCGTCTGCATGGCGGTGCTAGAATCCGGTCGTCAATTTCAACTATGCGCCTCGTCTCCAGTAATTGGGTGACACAGGGCAATTAACGTACGGTGAACTTGGGACATTTCCTGAATGTTTATGTCTAAGGTCTTTTTTAACGGCGGAGTCTTAGCTTCGGGTTCGCAACATATCGGCAATGGCCGGAGGATTCGAAATGATCGACTGGAAACGCGTTGGTGATTTGAAGCGCGAGATCGGCGCGTCAGAGTTTGACGAGGTCGTCGAGCTGTTCCTCGAAGAGGTCGAAAGCGTGATGGACCGGCTGCGGGAAAACCCGAATCCAGACCTGTTCGAAGAGGATTTCCATTTCCTCAAGGGGTGTTCGGCAAATCTCGGCTTCGCGGACCTCGCCGGTTTCTGCCTTGCAGGCGAGACGATGGCGGCCCGTGGTGAAGCGGCGAAAGTGAATCTCTCTCAAATCTTCAACTGCTACGAGAGGTCGAAAATCTTCTTCTTCGAGGGCATGGAAAATGGTCTGGCCGCCTGACAACGGTTTTCCGGCCGTGTCGCGATAAGCTGACCTGGCGAGCGCGAAATCGCACTATACTGCCCGTCGCGGCAACGCCACTCACTCCGCTCAGATCACGAATTCTGACAGGGTCTCGTCACTCGTTATGTCGTTGTAGACGAGCCCGGCCGTTTCGAGACGCGAGAACAGCGCCGTGAAATTCGCCGGGTGGCTCGTCTCGATCCCCAACAGGACCGAGCCGAAATTCCTGGCGGATTTCTTCATGTATTCAAAACGGGCAATGTCGTCTTCGGGCCCAAGAAGGTCCAGGAAGTCCCGCAGGGCGCCTGGCCGCTGGGGCAGGCGGAGAATGATGTATTTCTTGACGCCGGAGTATCTCTGCGCGCGCTCCTTCACCTCGGGAAGCCGCTCGAAATCGAAATTCCCTCCTGAGGTCACGCAGACGATACGCCGCCCACGGATCTGGTTGGCCAGATCCGGAAGCACGTCCACCGATAGCGCCCCCGCCGGTTCGAGCACGATACCCTCGATATTGAGCATCTCGAGAATGGTGGTGCAAATCCGGTCCTCCGGCGCGCAGAGAACATCCGCCGGGGCGACATGGTCCAGCGCTTCGAAGGGCAGGTCGCCGATTCGTGCCACGGCTGCGCCGTCAACGAAGGTGTTCACACGGTCCAGCGTCACAGGGTGTCCGGCAGCCACCGCTGCGCTCAGGCTGGCCCCGCCCTTGGGCTCGACGTAGCGCAATCCGACCAATGGTGCGGTTTCCGCCAGGTATTGCGTCACCCCGGCGGACAGACCGCCGCCACCGACAGGCAGGATCACCATGTCGGGCGGGTCGATCTCGTCGAGCACCTCGACCATCACCGAAGCCTGCCCCTCGATGACATCGACATCGTCAAATGGTGCGAGAAAATGGCCGCCCTCGGCAACGCACCATTTCTGCGCTTCCGCCAGAGTGTCGTCGAAATAGTCGCCGGTCAGGCGAATCTCGATCGAGTCTCCGCCAAAAACCCGCGTCTTCTGGATTTTTTGTTGGGGAGTCGTCACAGGCATGAACACCACGCCCCGCACGCCGAAATGGCGGCAGACGAAAGCGACGCCCTGTGCATGGTTGCCCGCGCTGGCGCAGACGAAAAGCGATTGGTCCGGTTTGTCCGCCAGCACCTTGCGCATGGCGTTGAACGCACCGCGTAATTTGTAGGAGCGCACAGGCGAGAGGTCTTCCCGCTTCAGAAGGATCTCGGCGCCGAACCTGTCGGACAGGTGATCGTTCCGCTGAAGTGGTGTCGGCGGAAACAGGCTGCGCATCTGGGCAGTCGCAGCGCGGGCTTTTTCTGCGAAGGAGGTCATGCCTCCATCTGGCGCATGGCGGATGCGGACGCAAGCCTCAGTGCTGCGCCCGTGCCTCGATGAGGACTCCATAGAGCTTGGCCAGCGGGCTCATCGAGACCATCGTAGCAACCCAGCGGAAACGCGTTCTGTTGCATCGAACTCACCCTTGGCACCATGTGCCGTGTACTGGCTTACCTTGCCCTGCCACAGAAAAGGCGATATCGCGCGCAGGAAAATGAGACAAAGGGATTCAGTATGTCCGCGCCCAAGAAAGTGGTGCTTGCCTATTCGGGCGGCCTCGACACATCCATCATCCTCAAGTGGCTGCAGGTGGAATACGGCTGCGAAGTCGCCACCTTTACAGCCGATCTCGGGCAGGGCGAGGAGCTTGATCCCGCGCGCAAGAAGGCCGAGATGCTTGGCATCAAGCCGGAAAACATCTTCATCGAGGATCTGCGCGAGGAATTTGTGCGCGACTTCGTCTTCCCGATGTTCCGTGCCAACGCACAGTACGAGGGGCTTTACCTGCTCGGCACGTCCATCGCCCGCCCGCTGATTTCCAAGCGGCTGGTCGAGATTGCCGCCGAGACCGGCGCGGATGCGGTCTCCCACGGCGCGACCGGCAAGGGCAACGACCAGGTTCGCTTCGAGCTTTCGGCCTATGCGCTGAACCCCGAGATCAAGGTGATCGCGCCCTGGCGGGAATGGGATCTCGGCTCGCGCACCAAGCTGCTCGAATTCGCCGAAGCCCACCAGATCCCGATTGCCAAGGACAAGCGTGGCGAGGCGCCGTTCTCCGTCGATGCGAACCTTCTGCACACCTCGTCCGAGGGCAAGGTTCTGGAAGACCCGGCCGAGGAAGCGCCCGATTATGTTTACCAGCGGACCGTGCATCCCGAGGATGCGCCGGACACGCCCGAATATATCGAGATCGAGTTCGAAAGGGGCGACGCGGTTGCCATCAATGGCGAGCGGATGAGCCCGGCCACGATCCTTACCGAACTCAACGAATATGGCCGCAAGCATGGCGTTGGCCGGCTGGACCTCGTCGAGGGCCGTTTCGTAGGCATGAAATCCCGCGGCATCTACGAGACGCCGGGCGGCACGATCCTGCTCGACGCCCACCGCGGCATCGAGTCGATCACGCTCGACCGGATGCAGATCCATCTCAAGGACGAGCTGATGCCGCGCTATGCCGAGATGATCTATAATGGTTTCTGGTACAGCCCGGAGCGCGAAATGCTTCAGGCGGCAATCGACAAGAGCCAGGAGCATGTCACCGGCACGGTGCGGATGAAGCTCTACAAGGGGCTGGCGCGCGTCGTCGCCCGTTGGTCCGACCATTCGCTCTATTCCGAGGAGCAAGTGACGTTCGAAGAGGATATGGGCGCCTACGACCAGTCCGACGCGCAGGGTTTCATCCAGCTTCAGGGCTTGCGACTGAGGCTGCTGGCCCGCCGGGACAAGCGGTTCAACTAAACCGATCCGGGATATCGAAACGGGGCCGTCCTTCTGGGCGGCCCTTTTCGTTTGCCGCAACGCAGCGTCAGGCTTGCCGGACTGGACGCGCCTTCCTACCGATTTCGAGACAGAGGGAGGAAAGCCATGTCACTGACAGCGATCGCCGAAACCATTGAAAAGGGTCTTTCGAAGAGCGATTTCACTGACAGTCTGAAATTCGACTGCGGCACCGCCGGCGTGATCATGATTGCCGACAAGCAGGTGTCTCTCGAAGACGGACCGGCGGCCTGCACGCTGAAGATGAGCGTCGAGAACCTCGAAAAGCTCGTCACCGGCAAACTGAACCCGATGACGGCGGTCATGATGGGCAAGATCAAGGTCGGCGGCGATCCGTCCGTGGCAATGAAGCTTGGCAAACTGCTGAAAGGCTGATCCGAAACGCTGGTGTGGAAACCCGCCCTACGCTGGTTTCAAGGCGCTCGCCGCCAACCGTTTGTAATGCGGCAGGGCGGCCTCCAGAACATCCCGCAGATGTTCCGGCACTTCCGGCAAGGGTCCCTCGCGACCGGCGAACCCAGTGCTTTTCCAGACGGATTCGTACCAATGCGGCGCCCAGACTCCGTCGCAACCCTTGCCGCCGGCTGGCCAGGAGAGCATTGCTGGGTCGAATTCCAGTCCGATCTCGGCACAAAGAGCGCGCAGCATCCCTTCGGGGTTGTGGCGAATGTCGTGGCTGTCCACCACGATCGCCTTGCCATGTACCTCCGCGACATGGTCGAAAAGGTCGGCCTGCTGCCAGAATCCGATATCATCCAGCGTCGGGTTTTCCCGCTTGAGGCCATAGCTGGCGATCACCCGCGCCGGATGCCGGATCAGGAAGACATTCACCATGTTGTCCATCCAATCCGTCGGCATGCCGGCAAAGATGTGGTGGGTCATGTGTTTCTGGTAGAAATGCGGAGCGCCACCCGGAACCGGTCCAGTGAGATAGGCCACGACCTCCGCCGGATCGGTTGGCTGTGCGGCGAGAATCTCGTCCTGCATCGGGTGGGTCAGTCCTGTCGCGGCGAGGTAGGCCGCATAGAAAGGCTCATCCACCGCTGCGAAATCCGCCCGGTTGGCAAAGGCATACATCATCGCCGTCGAGAGATTCCGCGGCCCGGACCACATCGCAATCCGCATCAGTGGCACTCCCGCGTGACGAGGTCCTTGTAGAGCCCCCGCAACCGCTCGGTCATAGGCCCCATCTGGCCGGATCCGATCTGCCGGCCGTCGATCTCGCCCACCGGAGTCTGTGCGCCAAAGGTACCGGTCAAGAACGCCTCGTCGGCCCCATAGGTGTCCACCAGCGAGTAGTTCCGCTCGAAAACCGGGATGCTGTTCGCCCGGCAGATATCGATTACCTTCTGCCGGGTGATCCCGTTCATGCAGTAATCGCCCGTCGAGGTCCAAACGGCGCCCTTGCGGACGATGAAGAAATTGCAGGCATTGGTCGTGTTTACGAAGCCGTTCACGTCCAGCATCAGCGCTTCGTCTGCACCGGCCTTCTCGGCGGCAATACAGGCCAGCACACAGTTCAGCTTGGAATGCGAGTTGAGCTTCGGGTCCTGGCTCATCGGCAAGCCACGGATATGCGGAACGGTCGCCAGCCGGATCGGCCGCGGAAGCGATGGCGTCGAATGCTCCATGATGATCGCGACGGTTGGCCCCTGCTGCGAGAGCGACGGGTGCTGGAAGGGTCGCGTCTTGACTCCGCGTGTCACCATCAGCCGCGCATGGGCGTCCGTCTCCATGCCATTGGCCGCCCGCGTTTCCTCGAGTGCGGCTTTCAGGCCTTCCCGGTCCAGCCCGATGTCGAGACCCACCGCCAGCGCGGCCTCGAAAAGCCGGTCCAGATGTTCATCGAGAAACGCCCAGTGGCCATTATAGAGCCGCAGCCCTTCCCAGATGCCGTCGCCCAGCATGAACCCGCTGTCATATACCGAAACCACGGCTTCGGCCTTGGGCACGACCCGGCCATTCAGCCAGATCGAGATGGTTTCGTTGCGGGCGTCCTCGGCCGCCTGGTGGGTGGAGATCTTGTCAGCGCTCTGTGTCATGGCGCCGACGCTAAGGGGGCGTGAAGGAAAGGGAAAGCCTGAAACCTGCGTCACCTGTACGTGATCTCACAGCCCGTTGAATTGCAGGTGAAACGCGCCTGTGGGCACATTGCCGTCAAAGGAAAGGAAATGTCATGCAAGCCATTCTGGACAACGTGAAACCGGCCGTTCTGGCGCTGTTCATCGCCATCGGGACGGTTGTGCATTGCGGCGACGCCAAGGCGGCGCAAACCGAAACGGCGATCTTTGCCGGCGGGTGCTTTTGGTGCGTGGAATCCGATTTCGAGAGTGTCCCGGGCGTGATCGAAGCGGTGTCCGGCTTCACCGGGGGTACGGTGGAGAACCCCAGCTACAAACAGGTCGTACGCGGTGGAACCGGTCATTACGAGGCGGTGGAGATCACCTACGACCCGGCCAAAGTCAGCTATCCCCAGCTCGTGGACCTGTTCTTCCGGTCGGTCGACCCGACCGATGCGGGCGGACAGTTCTGCGACCGTGGCGACAGCTACCGCACGGCGATTTTCGCAACGCCTGCTCAGAAACCGGCAGCAGACTCCGGGCTGGCTTCGGCCCAGCAGGCGTTGGGCAAGCGGATTGTGACCCCCGTCCTTGCCGCTCAGGCATTCTACCCAGCCGAGGACTACCATCAGGACTATTACAAGCAGGACGAGTTGATCCTCACCCGCTTCGGTCCCCGCTCCAAGGCAAAGGCTTACAAGCTGTATCGAGACAGCTGCGGTCGCGATGACCGGGTCCGGCAACTCTGGGGCAACGACGCGCCTTTTGTGGGCGGTTGATCACCGGAAAATCCGCCGCGCGCCCGTGGCGCGCGGCCACCCCCAACGGGAGCAGCGCATCTTTGATGCGACGACGACGGGCGGGAGTGCCCCTATTCGATCCAACCCTTGAGATTGTTCGTGATTACCTCGCTCAGCGCCGAGATATGGGCCGCGTCGTCGTTCAGGCAGGGAATATAGGTAAAGCTCTCGCCGCCCGCTTCCTCGAAGCTTTCCTTGATCTCCTCGTTGATCTCTTCCAGCGTCTCGATGCAATCGGCGGAGAAGGCCGGCGCGATCACCGCGATGCGCTTCTTCCCCTGCCGCGCAAGGTCGGCGACATGGTCGACCGTGTAGGGCCGCAGCCAGTCTTCCGGCCCGAACTGGCTCTGGAAAGTGGTGCAGATCTTTTCCGGGTCCATCCCTGTCCGCTCTTGCAGCAGCCGTGTCGTCTTCTGACACTGGCAGTGATACGGGTCGCCCTCCATCAGGTAGCGCTTCGGCACGCCGTGATAGGAACACACCAGCATGTCCGGCGCTTCCTCCATCCCGGCAAAGCCGCGCTCCACCGATTGCGCCAGCGCGTCGATATAGGTGGGTTCGTCGAAATAGGGCGGTACGATCCGGGCCGTGGGTTGCCACTTCTCCTCCATGAGAACGCGGAAGAACTGGTCATTCGCCGTGGCAGAAGTGGCACCGGCATAGTGCGGGTAAAGCGGGAAAAACAGGATCTTGCGGCAGCCTTGCTCGATCAGCGCCTTTACCCGCTCCTTGGTCGAGGGGTTGCCGTAGCGCATGCACAGATCCACCACGACCTTGTCGCCGTAGCGTACCTGCATTTCGGCGGCGATGGCTTCCTTCTGGGCCCGGCTGATTGTCATCATCGGACTCTCGTTCAACTCGTTGTTCCAGATCGAGCGATAGGCCTCGCCGGATGTGAACGGCCGCTTGGACAGGATGATGAGTTGCAACAGCGGCTGCCATTTCCATTTCGGGTAGTCGATTACCCGCTGGTCGCTCAGGAACTCGCTCAGGTAACGCCGCATCGACCAGTAATCGGTGGCGTCGGGCGTTCCGAGATTGGCCAGCAACACGCCGATCTTCTCTTCGGGGAAACTCGGGTGGTCATCGGGGCGGGTCATGATCATCGGTCTGTCCTGGCTTTAAGTGGTCTGGGATCAAATAGAATCGCGGGGTGTTTCGTCAATCTTCGTCGGCAATTCGGCCCTGTCCGGCGGGATCGTTCAAGCCGATTTCTTTCGCGCCGAGCGCATCGGCCAGCCGCGTGGTGGCCGAGCCCGGGCGCAAGGGTTGTGGCTGCGAGGCATCTGGCGCCCATCCCGTCATCACGAGGATCTCGAAAGTGGCACGGATACGCCCGTCCTCTGTTCCGAACTGGCGGGCATACTCCTCGGCGGCCTTCAGGAAAAACTCGCGCGACACCGGCGCCTTGTGCCGGTTGGCCAGCGCATTCACCTCGCCCATCGCACGCAGATCGCGCATCAGGTGGAACATCGTCTCGTAGGTCACGGTCAGCGGCAGGCTGTCGACCACGGGCAGGGCAAGGCCGGCACGCTGCAAGAGCCCGCCAAGGTCACGGATCTCGCCCATTGGCGCCACGCGTGGCGACAGGCCACCCATCACCTCGGTCTCGGCCATGGCGAGGACCTGACGCAGCTCGGTGAGGGTCTCGCCGCCGAAACCGAAGCCAAGGAAAAATCCATCCGGGCGCAGCGCGTGGCGCGCCTGGGCAAGCTGGCCAACCGGATCGTCGGCCCAGTGCAGCGCCATGGCGTGGATTACCAGATCATGCGCGGCCACATCGAGCCCGAGGGTTTCCTCGTCGTGAACCTGCTTGGCATCCGGGCGCAATTCGGACCAGAGCGCGGGAAAACCCGAGATCACGGCGGTATCCGTAAACGTCTTGTTAACCAGTTGCAGTCTTTCCTCCACCTCGTCCGCCATCATCCGATGGAGGAAGTCCGCCATGCCGCCTTGGGTGGCACGCGCGCGGGAACGGGCGCGGCTGAGGGCGGCGCGATCGGTCAATCGAGGGGTCGTCATGCTGGGAAATGCTGCCTTGCGTTCCGGGGTTCGGGCGATGATGCATGTTGTTTACCCTCCCCATTGCCTGACCTGCAACGCGATCGTCGGCACCGATGACGGTCTTTGCGCCGCTTGCTGGGGGCAGACGCCGTTTCTCACCGGGCTGCGGTGCGATCTTTGCGGGGTGCCGCTGCCGGGCGACGACCCGACCGAGATCGCCTGTTGCGACGATTGCCTGCGGATCGCCCGGCCCTGGAGCAAGGGGCGCGCCGTGCTCGCTTATCGGGACAATGGCCGCAGGCTCGTGCTGGCCTTCAAGCATGGCGACCGGACGGAACTGGCCCGCGCGACCGGTGCCTGGATGGCAATCGCCGCGCGCGACATCCGCCTGCCCGGCCAGATCGTGGTGCCGACGCCGCTGCATTGGCGGCGCCTCTTCAAACGCCGCTACAACCAGGCCGCGCTGCTCGGGGCGCGGCTGGCGAGGGAGCTGGAACTGGAGCATTGTCCGGACCTGCTGAAACGGCATCGCTTCACCGGCTCCCAGGAAGGCAAGGGCGGGGACGCCCGTTTTGCCAACCTGGTCGATTCGATTTCTGTGAATCCACGTCAGCGAGCGCGGATCACGGATCGGCCCGTCCTGCTCGTGGACGATGTTCTGACCTCCGGCGCGACACCCGCGGCCTGCGCCGAGGCTTGTTATGCTGCAGGTGCATCAGATGTTCGTGTCGTGGCTCTGGCGCGGGTGGTAAAGGAGGGGTAAGGTCTCCTCTGGATTAGCCGGAGCCTTGAGGACTGATGCAGCCTGTCGAAATCTACACCACGCCTTTTTGCGGTTACTGCCACGCGGCAAAGCGACTTCTGAAACAGAAGGGTATCTCCTTTTCCGAGGTGGACCTTTCCCGAGCACCAGAACGCCGGCAGGAGATGCTGAGCCGCTCGAATGGCGGTTATACCGTGCCGCAGATCTTCATCGGCGGGACCCATGTTGGCGGATGTGACGAACTTTATGGCCTGGAGCACGCGGGCAAGCTCGATCCGCTTCTGGGCGTCGAGGCCTAAGACGGGGTCATGCGCGCAGGACTTTTGCAACTCAACGTCTCCGATGACCCGGCCGCCAATCTCACCGAGACATTGGCGCGGGTAGAGGAGGCTGTGGGTGCGGGTGCCGAATTCGTGCTGACACCGGAAGTGACCAATTGCCTCTCGGGAAGTGCGACGCGGCAGCGCGAAGTCCTGCAAGGGCAAGCGGAGGACATTACTCTCGCCGCTCTGCGTGAGGCGGCGACGCGACACGGGATCTGGTTGCTGATAGGGTCGCTGGCGCTCAAGACCGACGATCCGGATGGGCGTTTTGCTAACCGGTCCTTCCTGATCGACCCCGAGGGAGCGATCGTCGCCCGTTACGACAAGATCCACATGTTCGACGTGACGGTGTCGGAAACCGAGACCTATCGGGAATCGGCTGGCTACCGTCCGGGGACCGAGGCGGTGCTCGCAGAGACCCCTTTCGGCAAGCTTGGCCTCACGATCTGCTACGATATTCGCTTTCCGCATCTCTACCGGCGGCTTGCGCAAGCCGGTGCCGGAATCCTGACCATCCCGGCCGCCTTCTCGCCCGTCACTGGCGCGGCGCATTGGGAACTGCTCCTGCGCGCCCGCGCCATCGAGACTGGCGCCTTCGTTCTGGCGCCCGCGCAATGCGGGGTGCATCCGACCAGCCGGGGCAAGCAGCGGCGCACCCATGGTCATTCCATGGTGGTAGCGCCTTGGGGCGAGGTGCTGGCGGATGCCGGCGAGGACCCCACTGTCATGTTGGTGGATATCGACATGGCCGAGGTGACCCGCGCCCGTTCCCGCGTGCCTTCGCTCACGCATGACCGACCCTTCGGAGGGCCGGAATGAGCCAGCAGACCGATAGCCTCGCCGTGGCGCTGTTTTCCGAGATCTTCACGATCGACCAGCTTGCCCATAACCGCCTGTCAAAGGCGCTGCCCAAGGGGATGGAGCTGAGCCAGTTCTCCGTGCTCAACCACCTCGCGCGCGTGGGCGAGGAGCGCACGCCCGCGCAGCTCGCGCAAGCCTTCCACCTGACGCGCGGTGCGATGAGCAACACGCTGTCCAAGCTCGAATGGGCGGGCCATATCCACGTGCGGCCCGACTGGAACGACGCGCGGCGCAAATTCATTTCGATCAACCCGTCCGGGAGGGCGGCGCGGGAAGCGGCGATTGCCGCGGTCTCGCCGATCATCGCCGAGGTTGTCGAGGAGATCGGCACGGATCGCGTTCGGCTGGCGCTGCCGGTGCTGAGGGAATTGCGCGAGAAGCTTGGCGCGGGCTGAACCATGCGTTGTTTCCTGGCCATTTCGCTGCCCGACCCGGTTCTGGACCGGCTGGAAATGCTCGCGGCCCGGTTGCCGGTTGGACGGGTGCCACCGCGCGAGAACCTGCACCTGACCCTCGTCTTTTTGGGCGATGTGGCGGAGATGCAGGCACGGGATCTGCATTTGGCCCTAAGCGAAATCACCCATCCAGCAGTTGAGATCAGTTTTGCCGGGCTGGATCTTTTCGGCGGCGCGAAACCGGAGATCCTGCACGCCGCCGTGCGCCCCGAACCGGGGATCGTGCATCTTCACGACAAGGTTCAGCAGGCCGCCCGCCGGTCCGGGCTGGAGCTGAAACGCACCCGCTTTCGCCCGCATGTGACACTTGCCCGCTTCAACCGCGCCCCGTCGGGGGAAGCCGCGGACCGGTTGGCGGATTTCCTTCAGGCCAACGCACTGGCGGATATCCCCGGCTTTCTGGCGGAGAGTTTTTCGCTCTATCGGTCGGAGCTTGGACACGGCCCCGCGCGCCATAGCGAGCTGGCCTGTTATGAGCTAGGGATTGCCTAGGCGCCCTTACGCCGGGCGGGTGCTGGCGGTGACGTAGTTCACCGAGAGGTCGCTGGCGGAGAGCGACCAGCTCCACAAGATCGGGTTGAAGACGAACCCAGTCGCGTCCTCGTGCCGGAGCCCGGCCTTTTCCAGCAATTCCTTCAGCTCGTCGGGCGTGATGAACTTGTTCCATTCATGCGTGCCCTTGGGCAGCCAGCGCATCACCCATTCCGCGCCGACAATCGCCATCGCGAAGCTCTTGGGGTTGCGGTTGATCGTCGAGCAAATCATCAGCCCGCCGGGTTTGAGCAGGTCATGGCAGGCGGTCAGGTAGGCCAGCGGGTCCGACACGTGTTCGACCACTTCCATGTTCAGCAGCACGTCGAACTTCTCGCCCGCCGCGGCCATCTCCTCGGCGGTGATGCAGCGGTAGTCGATGTCCAGCCCGGATTGCTCGGCATGGATCTGCGCCACCGGGATGTTCCGCGCGGCCGCATCCGCGCCGACAACCGTCGCCCCCAGCCGCGCCATCGGTTCCGACAGCAAGCCGCCGCCGCAGCCGATATCGAGCAGGCGCAGCCCCTCGAACGGCTTCGGCGCGGTCAGGTCACGGTCGAACTCGGCGGCGATCTGACGGGTGATGTAGTCGAGCCGTGTCGGGTTCAGCATGTGCAGCGGCTTGAACTTGCCCGTCGGATCCCACCATTCGGCGGCCATCGCTTCGAACTTGGCCACTTCGGCCGGATCGACGGTGGTCTGGGACATGTTCATGCTGCGGCTCCTTGTTCGGGGCGGTCGTTCGGCGTGGCGCCGGCTTTCCGACCGCTATATAGCTCGGTTATGGACAAGGTCGCGGGACACAAAAGCGCACTGCACTACCTCTATCCGTCGGTTGAGCCCTTCGACCGGTGTCTGCTGGATGTTGGCGACGGCCACAAGGTCTATATGGAGCAATGCGGTGCACCGGACGGAATTCCGGTGGTTGTGCTGCACGGTGGTCCGGGTGGCGGTTGCAGTCCGGCAATGCGCCGCTATTTCGATCCTGAAAAATACCGCATCATCCTGTTCGATCAGCGCGGCTGCGGAATGTCGCGGCCCCATGCGAGCGTCGAGAACAACACAACCTGGCACCTCGTGCGCGATATCGAGACGATTCGCGAACATATCGACGTGGAACGCTGGGTCGTGTTCGGGGGAAGCTGGGGCGCGACGCTGGGCCTGCTTTATGCACAGGCGCATCCGGACCGGGTGGCCTATCTTGTGCTGCGCGGCGTGTTCCTGATGATGCAGCGGGAGCTGGACTGGTTTTATGGTGGCGGTGCGGGGCAGTTTCACCCTGAGGAATGGCAGAGCTTCACCAATATCATTCCACCCGAGGAACGCTCCGACCTGATCGGCGCCTACGAAAAGCGCCTCTTCGGCGAGGATCAGACCGCGCAGACCTATTTTGCGCGTGCCTGGTGCCGGTGGGAGAATGCGTTGGCCACGATCAGGAGCGACGGCGCGCATTCGGACGCGCCGGGGCATTACGCCCGCGCTTTCGCCCGGCTGGAGAACCACTATTTCCGCCACAAGGGCTGGCTTGAGCGCGACGCGCAGATCCTTGAAGACATGCCGCTGATCTCGAAGATCCCGGGAATCGTCATCCAGGGCCGGCAGGACATGATCTGCCCGCCCCGCTCGGCCTGGGAAATCACCGAACGCTGGTCGCGCGGAGAATTGCGGATGGTCGGGATGGCCGGTCACGCGCTGAGCGAGCCGGGGATTACCGCCGAGCTGGTGCGCGCCACCAAGGCGCTCCCGCGCATGGCGGCGCAGTTGGGGCTTTAGAAAGCCTCTCAGCTGTCCTTGTCGGCTGAGTCCAGCCGGAAGATCTGTACAGCGTACTTGGCCGACAATCCGTGCAGGAAGGCTGAGATCAGTACCGCGGCGATCGCAGTGACGAGGATCGGATTGCTCCTTTGCAGATGCTCGAAATCCATGATCACGAAAACGGCGAAAAGCGCGGTGGCCAGGCCGCGCGGGCCGAACCAGCCATAGAACAGGCGCTCGTTCGGCGTGGTGTCGGTTCCCACCAGCGACAGCCAGATTACTACGGGGCGAACGACAAATAGCGAGACCGCGATCACGGCAATGCCCGCGAGGGTGATGTTCTCCAACGCGACCGGCGCGAACAGCGCGCCGATGAAGAAGAAGCTCAGGATGGCGAGGAACTGCCCGTCGCCCTCGATGAACTCCCTTGCATGCGAGACCGTTCCCTTGGCCATGTTCGCATAGGCGATGCCCGAGACGAAAACCGCGACGAAGGAATTGCCGCCCGCGTGCTCGGCGGCGAAATAGATCACGCCCACGAGGGCCAGCACGGCGACCTTGGTCAGCCCATGATCGATAAGATTGCGCTCTACGGAGAAATTCCGCAGCAACCCGGCCGCGGCCCCGCCCAGAATACCGACAAGCGCGCCGAGTCCGATCTGCACGGCAACCAGCCGCAGCAGCGAACCGTCGCCAAGCTCGGGGTCATTCGCGCTGACGGCGAGGCCGGCAAAGAAGATCACGAAGGGCAGGGCGAGCCCGTCGTTCAGCCCGCTTTCGGCGTTCAACGTGTCTCGGATGATCTCGGGGATTCGTTCGTTGGACTGGATGGACTGTCCAAGTGCGGCGTCGGTCGGCGCGAGCAGCGCGGCCAGCAGGAAAATTTCCCAAAGCGGCCAACCGGGCAGGAGCAACCAGTTCGCCAATGCGCCGAGACCAATGGCGATCGGGAGCCCGATGAGCAACATGCGCCCGGCGCGTTGCCCGATCCGCTCCACCGCGTTCCGATCGAGCAAGGTGGCGTCTGCAAAGAGCAGCAGCGCCAGCGTCATCTCCGCCAAGTTGTGAAAAATAGTGGCGGAATCATGGGTGAGATGCATACCGCTCATTCCGAAAACCACACCTAAGCTCAGGAAAATCATCGGCATCGTGATGCCGCGCCGGCTGATCGCTGCGGAGAAATAACAATAGAGCAGAATAACGACCGCAATGCCGAGAACTTGGAAATGCATGGAAAACTCCCCAGATGCTGGAAGCTTAGGGGTGTATGCGTGCTTGTGGCAATGCGCTGCTTCGGTCTGCCGGGGGCAGGAGTTTTCCGTCCCCCCTTGCCAGAAGGGGCCGAAGCACGTATATGCCCGTTCAACAGCGGCGCGTCGGTGCTCAACCGAGGTTCCACCGGGAAGTATCGACGGGCCGCGCGCCCGTTTTTTTGTGTCCGGACAGAATATGACCGACCTTATCGCCAAGACGAACATCGACCAGCGACTGGCAGAGATCCTGACCCCCGTCATCGAGGGGATGGGATTCGAGCTGGTGCGCATCCGGCTTATGTCCGGCAATACACCGACCCTGCAGATCATGGCCGAGAAGCCGGAAGGCGGTATCGAGGTCGACGACTGCGCCGAGATTTCTACAGCCGTCTCCGCGGTGATGGATGTCGAGGATCCGATCGAGGACAATTACACGCTGGAGGTTTCCTCGCCCGGCATCGACCGGCCGCTGACCCGGCTGAAAGATTTCGAGACCTGGGCCGGCTATGTCGCCAAGCTGGAAACCGAGGAGCTGATCGACGGCCGTCGTCGCTTCAAGGGTACGCTCAAGGGTGTCGAAGGCAACGAGGTGCTGATCGAGATCGAGCACGAAGGCGCGCCGGTGATCATCGGCTTGCAATTCGACTGGCTCTCCGAAGGCAAGCTGGTGCTGACCGACGAGCTGATCCGCGAGATGCTCAACCAGCGCAAACATGCGGGCGAGATCGACGAAGCCCAGTTCGACGAAGTGCAGACATTCATGGCGTCCGAGGACGACGCCAAAGAGAACTCGTAAAAGAGGAACAACAAGAGATGGCCATCACATCCGCCAACCAGCTGGAACTGCTGCAGACCGCCGAGGCGGTGGCGCGCGAGAAGATGATCGATCCGGAGCTGGTGATCGAGGCGATGGAAGAGTCCCTCGCCCGTGCCGCGAAGTCGCGTTACGGCTCCGAGATGGACATTCGTGTTTCCATCGACCGCAAGACCGGCCGCGCGACCTTTACCCGCGTGCGCACCGTGGTCGAAGACGACCTGCTGGAGAACTACCAGGCGGAGATGACGGTCGAGCAGGCCAAGCAATACATGGCCGATCCGCAGATTGGCGACACGCTGACCGACGAAGTCCCGCCGGTCGAGATGGGCCGGATCGCCGCCCAGAGCGCCAAGCAGGTTATCCTGCAGAAGGTGCGCGAGGCCGAGCGTGACCGCCAGTTCGAGGAATTCAAGGACCGCGCCGGCACCATCATCAACGGTGTCGTCAAGCGCGAGGAATATGGCAACGTCATCGTCGATATCGGTCGTGGCGAGGGCATCCTGCGCCGCAACGAGAAGATCGGCCGCGAGAGCTATCGCAATGGCGACCGTATCCGCTGCTACATCAAGGACGTGCGCCGCGAGGCCCGCGGCCCGCAGATCTTCCTCAGCCGCACCTCGCCGGAATTCATGGCCGAGCTGTTCAAGATGGAAGTGCCGGAGATCTATGACGGCATCATCGAGATCAAGGCCGTGGCTCGTGACCCCGGCTCGCGTGCCAAGATTGCCGTGATCTCCTATGATGGTTCCATCGACCCGGTCGGTGCCTGTGTCGGTATGCGCGGTTCCCGCGTGCAGGCCGTCGTGAACGAACTTCAGGGCGAAAAGATCGACATCATCCCGTGGAACGAGGATGTGCCGACCTTCCTGGTGAACGCGCTGCAGCCGGCCGAGGTGTCCAAGGTCGTTCTCGACGAGGAAGCCGAGCGGATCGAGGTTGTTGTGCCCGACGAGCAGCTTTCGCTCGCCATCGGTCGTCGCGGCCAGAACGTGCGGCTGGCCAGCCAGCTCACCGGTCTCGATATCGACATCATGACCGAGGAAGAAGAGAGCCAACGCCGCCAGAAGGAATTCGAGGAGCGCACGCAGCTCTTCATGGACACGCTGGATCTCGACGAGTTCTTCGCCCAGCTTCTGGTCTCCGAGGGCTTCTCGAATCTCGAGGAAGTCGCCTATGTCGAACTGGACGAACTCCTGGTCATCGACGGCGTGGACGAGGACACAGCGAACGAGCTTCAGGCCCGTGCCCGTGACCATATCGACGCGATCAACCGCAAGGCGCTGGAGAAAGCCGTCGAGATGGGTGTCGAGCAGAGCCTGATCGATTTCGAGGGCCTGACCCCGCAGATGATCGAGGCGCTGGCCGATGACGGCGTGAAGACGCTGGAAGATTTCGCCACCTGCGCGGACTGGGAGCTGGCCGGCGGCTGGACTACGGTTGACGGCGAGCGGGTCAAGGATGACGGCGTTCTGGAGAAATTCGACGTCTCGTTGGCCGAGGCACAGGACATGGTGATGACCGCCCGCATCCAGCTTGGCTGGGTCGATCCCGCGGAGCTCGAGGCCGAGGCCGAAGAGGCCGAGGAAGGCGTTGAGACCGAGGAGGCCGGCGCCTGATTCCTGGCGCTGGATGGGTATCGGACCTTGGGTCGCGGTGGACATAAAAAGGACCGGGAGGCGGCGAGCGAACGCAAATGCGTCGCCACAGGTGAGATACGGCCAAAGGCGGAGATGATCCGCTTCGTGGTCGGACCGGATGGCGGGATCGTGCCCGATCTCGCCGGCAAGCTGCCCGGACGCGGTATCTGGGTGACGGCTACGCGCGACGCTCTGGCGCTGGCCGTGAAGAAAAAGGCCTTTGCCCGCGGTGCCAAGCGACAAGTCGCCGTGCCCGAGGGACTGGTCGATGCGATCGAAGCGGGGCTGACGCGACGCGTGACCGACACGCTGTCGCTGGCACGCAAGGCCGGGTTGGCGATGGCGGGCTACGAGAAGGTCCGCGGGCTGATCCAGACCGGCGAAGCGGTCGTTTTGCTCCAGGCCAGTGATGGCTCGGAGCGCGGAAAGAGCAAATTGCGCCTTCCACCGGAGGAAGGTGCCTATTTCGACTGTCTGACGGCCCATGAAATGGGTTTGTCCTTTGGTCGAGACCATGTAATACACGCGGCGCTGTGTGCCGGAGGACTCACGACTCGTGTCGTTGAGGAGGCCACACGGCTTTCCGGCCTGCGCGGCAATATCGGGGCAGACGGCCCCGGAAAGGACGATGGTATCGCATGAGCGAGAATGACGGCAAAAAGACCCTGGGCCTTAAGGGCGGAGCACGCTCCGGCTCGGTAAAGCAGAGTTTCAGCCACGGACGCACCAAGAACGTCGTGGTCGAGACGAAGCGCAAGCGGGTCGTTGTTCCGAAACCGGGGGCGGGTAAAGCCGGCGCCGGCGGCGGACAGGCGGGCGGAGATCCTTCGCGCCGTCCGGCCGGTATTTCGGATGCCGAGATGGATCGCCGGCTCAAGGCGCTGCAATTGGCCAAGGCGCGCGAGGCCGAGGAGGCCGAGCAACGTGCCGCGGACGAGAAGCGCCGCGACGAAGAGCGTCAGCGCCGACGCGAAGAGATCGAGGCCAAGGAGCGCGAGGAGCGCGAACGCGAAGAAGCGTTGAAGGCCAAGGCCGAGGAAGAAGAGCGCAAGAAGCGCGAGGCTGCCGAAGCTGTCAAGCGTGAACGCGAAGAGCGCGAGGCGTCCCGCAAGGCGGTTCTGGCCACGCCGTCCCGTTCCGCGCAAGCTCCTCAGCCTCGTTCGGCCAAGAAAGCCGAGCCAGAGGCCGCTCAAGCCGAGACAGCCGAGAAAGCCGCACCGGCCGCCAGGGAAGCCCAGTCGCAGGCGCAGCCCAAGACCTTCACCAAGCCCGACGCGACTCCGCGCAAGGGCGGTCGTGAGGATCGTGACCGGGATGCCCGCGGCAAGGGCAATCGTGACGACAACCGTCGTTCCGGCAAGTTGACGCTGAACCAGGCAATGTCTGGTGGCGAAGGCGGGCGCCAGCGGTCCATGGCCGCGATGAAGCGCAAGCAGGAGCGTGCCCGTCAGAAGGCCATGGGTGGCATCGAAAACCGTGAAAAGGTTGTGCGCGACGTGCAGGTGCCCGAGACGATCGTTGTCTCGGAACTCGCCAACCGCATGGCCGAGCGTGTGGCCGACGTGGTCAAGGCGCTCATGCAGAACGGCATGATGGTGACCCAGAACCAGGCGATCGATGCCGATACGGCGGAGCTGATCGTTGAGGAATTCGGCCACAAGATCGTCCGGGTCTCGGATTCCGACGTGGAAGACGTGATCGACTCCGTCGAGGACAAGGAAGAAGATCTGCAGTCCCGTCCGCCGGTCGTTACGGTCATGGGCCATGTCGACCACGGCAAGACTTCGCTGCTTGACGCGATCCGCCACGCCAAGGTGGTGTCGGGTGAGGCCGGTGGCATTACCCAGCATATCGGCGCCTACCAGGTGACCACGGACAACGGACAGATCCTGTCTTTCCTCGATACGCCGGGCCACGCCGCCTTTACCTCCATGCGTGCCCGCGGTGCGCAGGTGACGGATATCGTCGTTCTGGTGGTGGCCGCCGATGACGCGGTGATGCCGCAGACGGTCGAGGCGATCAGCCACGCGAAAGCGGCCGGGGTGCCGATGATCGTGGCGATCAACAAGGTCGACAAGCCGGACGCGGACCCGATGAAGGTGCGCACCGATCTTCTGCAACACTCGGTGGTCGTGGAGCAGATGTCGGGCGAAGTGCAGGATGTCGAGGTGTCGGCCAAGACCGGCCAGGGCCTCGATGAACTGCTCGAAGCGATCGCGCTGCAATCCGAGATCCTCGAACTCAAGGCCAACCCGAACCGCGCCGCTTCCGGTGCCGTGATCGAAGCCCAGCTCGACGTGGGCCGTGGCCCGGTCGCCACCGTTCTGGTGCAGAACGGCACGCTCAAGCAGGGCGACATCTTCGTTGTCGGCGAGCAGTGGGGCAAGGTACGTGCGCTGGTCGATGACAAGGGCAACCGCGTCCAGGAAGCTGGCCCGTCGGTTCCGGTCGAGGTGCTCGGCCTGAACGGCACGCCGGAAGCCGGTGATGTGCTGAACGTGGTCGAAACCGAAGCTCAGGCGCGGGAAATTGCCGAGTATCGCGAGCAGGCCGCCAAGGACAAGCGCGCAGCGGCTGGTGCCGCAACGACGCTCGACCAGCTCATGGCCAAGGCCAAGGCCGACGAGAACGTTGCCGAACTGCCGATTCTAGTGAAGGCCGACGTGCAGGGCTCCGCCGAGGCCATCGCCCAGGCGATGGAGAAGATCGGCAATGACGAGGTGCGTGTACGCCTTCTGCATTCCGGTGTCGGTGCAATCACCGAGAGCGATATCGGCCTGGCCGAAGCTTCCGGTGCACCTGTCATCGGCTTCAACGTCCGTGCAAATGCTCCGGCTCGTGCAGCGGCGAACCAGAAGGGTGTGGAGATCCGTTACTACTCGGTGATCTACGACCTCGTGGACGACGTGAAAGCGGCAGCTTCCGGCCTGCTCTCCGCCGAAGTGCGCGAGAACTTCATCGGTTATGCCGAGATCAAGGAGGTCTTCAAGGTCTCCCATGTCGGCAAGGTGGCCGGCTGTCTCGTCACCGAGGGCATCGCCCGCCGTTCCGCCGGCGTGCGCCTGCTGCGCGACAACGTGGTTATCCACGAAGGCACGCTCAAGACGCTCAAGCGCTTCAAGGACGAGGTTGCAGAAGTGCAGTCCGGACAGGAATGCGGTATGGCTTTCGAGAATTACGACGGTATCCGCCCAGGCGATGTCATCGAGATTTTCGAGCGCGAGGAAGTCGAACGTCAGCTGGCCTGATCTCGAAAGACAACGCGAATCGATATCGGGCGGCTGGTTACAGCCGCCCTTTTCATTTGGAACCGGTAATTTTCGTCTCTTCGGATCGTGCCTCCGGCGGAGGTATTTGGAGAAAAATGAAACCGAATTGGGCTCGCGATCATCTTTCTGAAAATATCCTGGGGGGAGCGCTCGAAAGAGCGCGGGGGGCAAAGCCCCCTCCTTAGACGCCGAAATGGCAGGTCAGAGCCACTCGCGAATATGCGGGATCAGCGGGATATCCGCTTCGGGCATCGGGTAGTCGCGCAGCTTGTCGCCGGTGACCCATTTCAGGGCCTGCCCTTCCCGCGAGGCAGGTGTTCCCTGCCACTTTCGACAGATGAAGAGCGGCATCAACAGGTGAAAATCCGCGTAGGAGTGGCTGGCGAAAGTCAGGGGAGCGAGGCAGGAGGACCATGTGTCGATGCCCAGTTCCTCGTGAAGCTCACGGATTAGGCAGGCTTCCGGCGTTTCCCCGGCTTCGATCTTGCCGCCGGGAAATTCCCACAGGCCGGCCATGGATTTTCCCTCTGGTCTTTGTGCCAGCAGCACGCGCCCGTCAAAATCGACGAGCGCCACGGCAGAGACAAGGACCGTCTTCACGAACGGTAATCCGCGTTGATGGAGATATAGGCGTGGGTCAGATCGCAGGTCCAGGCGGTGAACGCGCCGTTTCCAAGGCCGAGATCGACCGACATCTGCAATTCCGGCTGCTTCATGTAGGCCGCGCCGGCCTCCTCGGTGTAGCTCGGGGCGACCCAGCCCTTTTCGGCCACGAGGATGTCACCGAAGCGGATGGAGAGCCTGTCGCGATTGGCCGTCGCGCCGGATTTGCCGACCGCCATCACAACTCGACCCCAGTTCGGGTCTTCACCGGCGATGGCCGTTTTGACCAGCGGTGAATTGGCGATGGACATGGCTATGGTCTTGGCATCGGCATCGTCGGTCGCACCCGTGACCCGGATTTCGAGGAACTTCGACGCGCCTTCGCCGTCCTTGACCACCTGGTGCGCCAGATCCAGCATGACCTTGTGCAACGCCTCGACGAACGCCCTTCCGGACGCGTCGTTCAGGTCGTCGATACGGGCCGCACCCTTGCCGGTGGCAGCCAGCAGCAGCGTGTCGGAGGTCGAGGTGTCTCCATCGACCGTGATCGCGTTGAAGGTCTGCTCGGTCAGCGAACTCAGCGCCTGTTGCAAGATGGGTTGGGCGATCGCGACATCGGTGAAGATATAGACAAGCATCGTGGCCATGTCGGGCGCGATCATGCCGGACCCCTTGGCGATGCCGGCGATGCGGATTTCGCCGGCAGGGCTTTGAACGACGGCACCGGAGCCCTTGGCATAGGTGTCCGTTGTCATGATGGCCCGCGCGGCGGTCTCTATCCCGTCGGGAACCAGTCCTGCGACCAGTTCGTCGAGCCGTTGGGTGATCCGTTCATGCGGCAGCCGTTCCCCGATCACACCCGTGGAGGAGGTGAAAACCCGGGCGGTCGGAATGCCGGACGCGGCGGACACAGCCGCGCAGATCGCGGCGACCGAGCCTTCACCGGCAGCACCGGTAAAGGCGTTGGAATTGCCCGAATTCACCAGGATCGCGGCGCCGGCATCCGTTTCGGCGCCGGCCGCCAGCTTGGCTTCGCAATCCAGAACCGGAGCGGAGCGGGTCGAAGACCGGGTAAAGACGCCGGCGATGGCGCTGCCCGGCGCGAGCCGGGCCAACATCACGTCGGTTCGGCCCGCATATCGCACGCCCGCCGCCAGCGCAGAGAATTCCACACCGGCGATTTCGGGCAGTTCCGGAAATGATGCAGGCGCAAGTGGTGAAACGGACAGTTTTCCGGCCATCTTTCTCTCCGTTACTCGGCGATCAAATCAAGATTGTTGAGCAAACCGGGATCGAATTCCATTTCGGACTTCACCACATCGGTCTCGGCCATCACTGCTGCGAGCGCTTCGGTCACGGCCGCATTCTCGATCTCGGCGGCCAGTTCCACGCGAACCTCGTCGAGGCTCGGTGCGTCGGCAGTCCGGGACTCGTTGAGCTTGACCACGTGCCAGCCGAACTGCGTCTGCACCGGGTCGGACACCTGGCCATCTTCGAGCGCCATCACGGCCTGTTCGAATTCCGGCACCATCATGCCCAGACCGAACCAGCCGAGATCGCCGCCACTCGGGCCGGAGGGGCCAGTGGACTTTTCCATCGCCAGAGCGGCGAAATCGGCGCCGCCATCGAGCTCTTCGCGGATAGCCTTGGCCTCTTCTTCGGTCGCCACGAGGATGTGGGCGGCGTGAAACTCCTTGGTCGGTTTGGCATCCGCGAAACGTGCCTCATAGGCCGCCTGAAGGCTGGAGTTGTTCACCGCGTTGCGGACCACCTTGCCGATCGCCTCGCCGGCGAGAAGGCCGGAGATCTGGTTGTCGATGGACAGCTGGGTTGCCTTGGTCACCTCGTCGCCGAGCGACTGGGCCATGGCGTTCTGCTGGGTGAGCTGGTCGAGGATACCTTCCCAGAGCACGGCGGGCTCCAGTTGCTGGTATTGCTGCGGCAGCGTCTGCCGCGCCACGATCATGTGACCGATCGTAATGTCGGCCCCGCCGACGGTCGCGACAACGGTATCCGCGGTGATCTCTTCGGCCCCTGCCGGCAGGCTGGCCGCCATTGCGAGGGCAAAGATCCCGGCACCCCAGGTTTTGTTGGTGATCTGCATCGCGATAGGCTCCTTCGTGGCCGCGCCCTTGCGCAGCGTTGACACTCACAGGGCGCACCCTTACATCCCGCATGGTCCGGGAGGCGGGCCGCTCTTCGCTAGATGCCTAGGTAACGATGCACGCAAGGGCCGGCAAGGCGTCCTCTCACACGAATTAGTCATGGCGGAGCAGATATGCTGGGAATTGGAACGATCGCGAAAAAGGTCTTTGGTACGCCGAATGACCGCAAGATCAAGGCAACCCGTCCCGTCATCGATCAGATCAACGCGCTGGAACCGGAATTCGAGAAGAAGACCGATGCCGAATTGATCGAAAAGACGCGCGAGCTTCAGGAACGCGCCCGCAATGGCGAGGATCTGGACGCGCTTCTGCCGGAAGCATTCGCCAATGTGCGCGAGGCCGCAAAGCGCGCCCTTGGCCTGCGGGCCTTCGATGTGCAGCTGATGGGCGGCATCTTCCTGCATGAGGGCAATATCTCGGAGATGAAGACGGGCGAGGGCAAGACGCTCGTGGCCACCTTCCCGGCCTATCTCAACGCGCTCTCCGGAAAGGGCGTGCATATCGTCACCGTGAACGACTATCTCGCCAAGCGGGACGCAGAGTGGATGGGCAAGGTCTATACCCATCTCGGCATGACCTGTGGCGTTGTCTACCCGCAGCAGCCCGAGGCAGAGAAACTCGGCGCCTATGGCTGTGACGTGACCTATGCCACCAATAACGAGCTCGGCTTCGATTACCTGCGCGACAATATGAAATCCGAGCTCAAGGATGTCTGTCAGAAGTATCACAACTTCGCGATTGTAGACGAGGTGGACTCGATCCTGATCGACGAGGCGCGGACGCCGCTGATCATCTCCGGCCCGAGCCAGGACCGTTCCGAACTTTACCGCACCATTGACGGGATCATCCCCGAGGTGCAACCGGAGCATTACAAGCTCGACGAGAAATCCAAGAACGTCACCTATACCGACGAGGGCAACGAGTTCCTCGAACAGCGGCTGCGGCATTACGAGCTGCTGCCGGAAGGGCAGAACCTCTATGACCCCGAGAGCACCACGCTGGTGCACCACATCAACCAGGGCCTGAAAGCGCATGTTCTGTTCCAGCGGGACAAGGACTACATCGTCCGCGATGGGCAGGTTGTGCTGATCGACGAGTTCACCGGTCGGATGATGCATGGCCGCCGCCTGTCGGATGGTCTGCACCAGGCGATCGAGGCCAAGGAAGGCTGCGAGATCCAGCCCGAGAACGTGACCCTCGCCCAGGTGACTTTCCAGAACTATTTCCGCCTCTACGACAAGCTTTCGGGCATGACCGGCACGGCGCTGACCGAGGCGGATGAATTCATGGAGATCTACAAGCTCGGCGTTGTGGAGGTTCCGACCAACCTGCCCGTTGCGCGCAAGGACGAGCACGATCAGGTCTATCGGACCGCTGCCGAGAAATTCAAAGCCGTGATCGAGGAAATCCGCGAGGCCAATAAAAAGGGCCAGCCGGTTCTGGTCGGCACGACCTCCATCGAGAAATCGGAAATGCTCAGCCAGATGCTTCAGGCAGAAGGGCTCAAGCACAACGTCCTGAACGCGCGTCAGCACGAGCAGGAAGCCCAGATCGTAGCCGACGCCGGCAAGCTGGGCGCGGTAACGATTGCCACCAACATGGCCGGTCGCGGGACCGACATCAAACTGGGCGGCAATGTCGAGTTCAAGGTGATGGAAGCCATCGCGGCTGATCCCGAGGCCGACCCGGAGCAGATCCGCGCCGATATCGAGGCCCAGCACAAGGGCGACGAGCAGGCCGTGAAGGATGCCGGCGGTCTTTACGTGCTGGCGACCGAACGTCATGAAAGCCGCCGGATCGACAACCAGCTGCGCGGCCGTTCGGGTCGTCAGGGCGACCCGGGCAAATCCAGCTTCTTCCTGAGCCTTGAAGACGACCTGATGCGGATTTTCGGCTCCGAGCGGTTGGACTCCATGTTGAACCGCCTTGGGATGCAGGAAGGCGAGGCCATCGTGCACCCTTGGGTGAACAAATCGCTGGAACGCGCGCAGGCCAAGGTCGAGGGGCGCAACTTCGACATCCGCAAGCAGCTGCTGAAATTCGACGACGTGATGAACGACCAGCGGAAGGTGATCTTCGGCCAGCGTCGCGAGATCATGGAATCCGCGGATCTGTCGGAAATCGTCCAGGACATGCGGCACGAGGTGATCGACGATCTGGTCGCGCAATACATGCCCAAGAAGAGCTATGCCGACCAATGGGAGACCGAGGCGCTGCACGCGGATATTCGCAAGAAGATCGGCATCGACGCCCCGGTGATGGAATGGGCCGAAGAGGAAGGCGTGGATGACGACGATATCCGCGAGCGCCTCTACGATGCGTCTGATGCGTTCATGGCCCAGAAGGCGGTGGATTTCGGCCCCGAGAACATGCGGATGATCGAGAAACAGCTCCTGCTGCAGACGATCGACAGCAAGTGGCGCGAGCATCTGCTGACGCTTGAGCACCTGCGCTCCGTTGTCGGTTTCCGTGGCTACGCGCAGCGTGACCCGCTCAACGAGTACAAGAACGAGGCCTTCCAGCTGTTCGAGAACCTGCTCGACGGTCTGCGTGAAGAGGTTTCGGAGAAACTCGGGCAGATCCGTCCGCTGACGCCGGAAGAGCAGCAGGCGATGATGCAGCAAATGATGGCCCAGCAGGCCGCGATGCAGCAGGCCGCCACGGGTGGCGAGTCCGAGCCAGAGCCGGAAGAACAGGCCGCCCTGATCGAAGGTTTCGACGAGAACGATCCGAATACCTGGGGAAATCCGGGCCGGAACGAGCCCTGTCCCTGCGGCTCGGGCAAGAAGTTCAAGCACTGCCACGGGGCGCTCTGAGCGCTTGAACGCGGCGAATTTTCCATGAATGTGACCTAATCGGGTCCCGGCAGCGCCACGGCGCTGCCCATTTTTTCGCTTATGCCTTTCGGAAGGTTCCGACCCGAAGGAGGCAGACATGCGTGTGAATCCACGTTTCATCAATGCCGGAGCGATCTTCGTGATCGCCTTTTCCACCGGCTACGTAATGCAGAATGCCGACGCGCTCGCGGCGCGTTTCGGGGGAAATGACAAACCGGACCAGGTTCGACTGGACACCACGGCGCAGGTGGAGGCCGACATTGCCGCTCCCCTGGCAGAACTTTCCGAAGAAGAGCCCCTCGTTCCGGTCGAACCCGCGGTTGCCGCGCTCGGCAGACCTGCGACCCAGGCCTATGCGAGCCGCCTTGCCGAGCTGTTGCCGGAACCGGAGCCCGAACCGGAACCCGCTCCGCTTTGTGAAGCGAGCCTGACCGCCAAGGCGAAGCCCTCGGCAATGCTTGCCCTCGAAATCACCGCGCCCTGCGAGGCTGGAAAACGGGTCGAGATTCGGCATGAAGCGCTGGTCTTTGCCGAGACCCTCGACAGCTCGGGGAAACTGCAAATCCAGATGCCGGTCCTGCGCGAGGCTGCGCATGTCACGGCGCAGTTTTCCGACGGTCAGGTTCTCGCAACTTCTGCCGTGATCCCCGATCTGGCAGAGTTCGAGCGGATCGGGCTGCAATGGCAGGGCGAGACCGGGGTTGAATTGCACGCCTTTGAATTCGGTGCGGCCCGGGGCCATCCCGGCCACATCCATGCCGGAAACCCGCGCTCGCCGCGCCGGGCGGAACTCCTCGGGGCCGGGTTCATGGTGAAACTGGGCTCCGCTCAGGATGGACCGCAAGCCGAGATTTACAGCTTCCCGGCCGCCGACGCCCAGTATGAAGGAATGGTCCGGATGTCGGTCGAGCTTGCGGTGAGCGAGGCCAATTGCGGTCGCGAAATTCAGGCCCAGGCCTTGCGAGCGGCCACGGACGGCGAGATCGAACCGATGGATCTGTCGCTTTCCGTGCCTGCCTGCGACTCTGTCGGCGAATTTCTGGTGTTGAACAACCTCCTGCGAGACATGAGTATCGCTGCCAACTGATACAGGCCGATCCCGGATAATGGCACCAATGCTTTCACGCGCGGCGGCGATCGCCGCGCTTCTTCTATTCGGAGCTGCACCCGTCGCGGCGCAGGACGCCTTTCTGACGTCCCGCGACGGTGGAATCAGTCTTGAAGGAACGATGCTCGGTTTCGACGGCGAGTTCTATCGGCTGAGGACCGAGTTCGGCGTCATAACGATCGATGCCGAGGGCGTGGATTGCGAGGGGCCCGGTTGCCCGGATCTGCTGAGTCCGATTGCGGATATCCGTCTGTCCGGCGACGCATCGCTCGGGCAGATCCTGTTGCCGGCCATGGTCGAAACCTTCGCGGCCACGAACGCGTTCCTGCCGAAACGGGTGCAGGAGACGGAGGAACGTTTCAGCTATCATCTGATCGACCCGACGCAGGATCGTCTGGTTGCCCGATTCCACTTCGACTTGTCCGATACGGCGCAGGGACTGAACGACCTAATGGAGGATCGCGCGGACCTGGCCATGGCCAATCGCGCCGCGACTGCAGACGAGATTGCCCGGGGGCAGGCGGCCGGGATCGGTGACCTTTCCGGTCCTCGACGGTCCCGGATCGTCGCTCTGGATGCCTTGGTGGCCGTGGTCGCGTCCCGGAACCCGGTGCGGCGGATCAGCCTGGAGCAACTGGCCGGAATCCGGTCTGGCAAGATACAGAGCTGGTCGGAGCTTGGCGGCACGCCGAATGCGATCGACCTGCATGAAATGGTCCCGGATGGAACCACCGAGCAATTTTTCCCGGAAGGCGGCGCTAAGGGCGCGGAATCGGAGCGTTCCGGCTGGTTGCTGCGCCATGAATCCAGCCCCGGCCTCGTGGACACGGTGGCGCGGAATCCCGAAGCTCTCGGGCTCGTACGATACTCCAAGATGGACCATGCGCGTCCTCTGGTCCTGACGGGCAGTTGTGGGCGGCAGATTTCAGTCTCGCCCGAAGCGATCAAGGCAGAGGATTACCCGCTGCCGCTGCCGCTTTACCTGTATGTCCCGCCGCGGCGGCTGCCACTGCTGGGACGGGAATTCCTCGACTGGCTCAACACGCCCTCGGCCGAGATGGCCGTCCGGCGCGCGGGCTATGTCGATCAGGTTCCGGTGGAGATTCCCGTGGCGGCGCAGGGAGAGCGGCTTGCCAACGCGATTTCTGCAGCCGGTGACGAGGTTTCGCTCGAAGACCTGCAGGAGCTTGTCACGGCCATGTCCGGCGCCCGGCGCCTGACGGCGACGTTCCGGTTCCGAAACGGCTCCGCCAATCTCGACGCGCAGTCGGAGGGAAACCTCGATCGCCTCGCCCGTGATATCGAGATCGGTCTGCACGACGGAAACGAAATCATCCTGGCCGGTTTCTCCGACGGGCTGGGCCCGGCGGATGCCAACCGGGCGCTCTCGCTGGAGCGTGCGCAAACGGTGAGCGATGCCCTGCGGGCGATTATTCCGGCCGCCGACTGGGAACGGGTTCGGCTGACGGCCATCGGCATGGGGGAGGCTCTGCCACTCGCCTGCGACGACAATGAACGGGGCCGGCAGACGAATCGCAGGGTCGAGGTGTGGCTGCGGTAGTCGCGGCCCGACACGCGTTCAGCGTTCATAGGAAGCCGGCGCTTCGGAAGCTGAATTCCGTTTCCCGCCCGATCACAAGATGGTCGTGGATCGCCAGCCCGAGCGCTTCCGCGGCAATCACGATCTTTTCTGTCATGGCAATGTCGGCTGAGGACGGTGTCGGATCTCCGGAGGGGTGATTGTGAACGAGAATGAGCGCGGACGCGTTCAACTCCAGCGCCCGTTTGACCACCTCCCGCGGATAGACCGGCACATGATCGACCGTGCCGCGCCCCTGCTCCTCGTCCGCGAGCAGCGTGTTCTTGCAGTCGAGATAGAGCACGTGGAAATGCTCCGTTTCCTGGTGCGCCATGTTCATGTGGCAGTAATCCAGCAGCGACTCCCAGCAGGAGAGGATAGGCCGGCGCAGGATCTTGGCGCGGCTCATGCGCTGTGCCGCCGCTTCGACGATCTTGAGCTCCAGGATCACCATCGTCCCGACACCGGGCACGGATTGCAGGCGGCTGGCAGGGGCGGAGATGACGCGGTTGAAATCGCCGAAGGTGTCGATCAGCTGCCGGGCCAGCGGTTTCACGTCGCGGCGGGGCACGGCGCGGAAGAGCACCAGTTCCAGCAATTCGTAATCGGGAACCGACGCGGGGCCTGCCTGAAGAAAACGTTCCCGAAGGCGCTGACGATGATCCTTCAGGTAGGATGGCGGCGTCGTTTCCGCTCCATGCGCTGGTGGCGCTGGAACCGGCGCCTCGTCAGTGCCGAAAAGCGGCAGGGAGGACTCGGAAAAAGCTTGGGCGATGGTCATGTCCAAACCATCGCCCAAGCTTTTGAATCAAAGATTAAGGGTAAAGGGTTATCCCTTCATCTCGTCCCAGAAATCCTTCACCTTGGAGAAGAAGTTCGATGAACGCGGGTTGTTCTCGGCGCTCAACTCGTCGAATTCCCGCAGCAGTTCCTTCTGACGAGAGGTCAGGTTCACCGGCGTTTCCACGACAAGCTCGATGAACATGTCGCCGAAGCCAGCCCCCCGCAGCGCCGGCATCCCCTTGCCACGCAGGCGCATCTGCTTGCCGGTTTGCGAACCGGCGGGCACCTTGACCCGGCTGCGGCCGCCCTCGATGGTCGGAACCTCGATATCGCCGCCAAGCGCCGCCGATGACACGCTCACGGGAACCTGGCAGAACAGGTTTTGCGCGTCCCGGTTGAAGATCTCGTGCTGGGCAACTTCGATGAAGATGTAGAGGTCGCCCGACGGGCCGCCGCGCGTGCCGGCATCGCCTTCGCCCGCGAGACGAATGCGCGTGCCCGTCTCGACCCCGGCGGGGATATTGACGGAGAGCGAGCGCTCCTTCTCGACACGACCATTGCCGTGGCAGGTCTGGCAGGGATTCTTGATGATCTGGCCGAGCCCGTTGCAGGTCGGGCAGGTACGCTCGACCGTGAAGAAACCCTGCTGCGCGCGAACCTTGCCCATGCCCGAACATGTCGGGCAGGAAACGGGCTCCGCACCGCCTTCGGCACCGGTGCCAGAGCAGGCACCGCAAGCGACGGAGGTGGGAACGTTGATCGTTTTCTGAACGCCCTTGTAGGCATCCTCGAGGGTCACTTTCAGATTGTAGCGCAGGTCGGAGCCACGGGTTGCGCGTTGCCGCCCACCGCCGCGCTGGCCGCCCATGAAATCGCCAAACAGATCATCGAAAACGTCCGAGAAGGCCGAGGCGAAATCGCCCTGGCCGTGGAAGCCACCGCGCGGACCGCCACCGGGGCCGCCCCCCATGCCACCCTCGAAGGCGGCGTGGCCGAAGCGGTCATAGGCGGCCTTCTTGTCGGCGTCCTTCAGAACGTCATAGGCCTCGTTCGCTTCCTTGAACTGGGCTTCGGCATTCGGGTTGTCAGAATTGCTGTCTGGGTGAAGCTCACGAGCCTTGCGGCGGTAGGCCTTCTTGATCTCGGCCTCCGATGCTCCACGCGCGACGCCCAGCACCTCGTAATAGTCACGTTTTGCCATCGGTTATCCCTTTGCCTCCACGACGCAAGCCGGCCCGGTTACCCGGACCGGCCCACTGGAGGTATTACGGTGCTCAGCGCTTTTCGTCACCGAGATCTTCGAAGTCGGCATCCACGATGTCTTCGTCGACACCATGTGGCTCGTCATCGCCTTCCGGCGCGGCTTCGCCAGCCTTCTGCTGCTCGGCTTTATAGATGGCTTCGCCAAGCTTCATCGCGGCTTCGGTCAGGTTCTGGATACCGGACTTGATCTTGCCCAGATCGGTACCTTCGAGTGCCTCTTCGAGCGGACCCATCGCCAGTTCGATCGCTTCGACGGTCGAGGGGTCGACCTTGTCGGAGTGATCGGCGATCGATTTCTTGGTCGAATGCAGCAGGCTTTCGCCCTGGTTTTTCGCCTCGACCAGTTCCTTCTTCTCTTTGTCGGCCTCGGCATTCGCTTCGGCGTCGCGGACCATCTGGTCAATCTCGTCGTCGCTGAGACCGCCAGAAGCCTGGATCGTGATGTTCTGCTCCTTGCCGGTGCCCTTGTCCTTGGCGGAGACCGACACGATGCCGTTGGCGTCGATATCGAAGGTCACCTCGATCTGCGGCATGCCGCGCGGCGCCGGCGGGATGTCTTCCAGGTTGAACTGGCCGAGCATCTTGTTGTCGGCAGCCATCTCGCGCTCGCCTTGGAACACCCGGATCGTAACGGCGTTTTGGTTGTCCTCGGCGGTCGAGAAGATCTGGCTCTTCTTGGTCGGGATCGTGGTGTTGCGGTCGATCAGGCGGGTGAACACACCGCCCAGCGTTTCGATACCGAGCGAGAGCGGGGTCACGTCAAGCAGGACCACGTCCTTAACGTCACCCTGCAGAACGCCGGCCTGGATGGCAGCACCGGAGGCCACGACCTCGTCGGGGTTCACGCCCTTGTGCGGCTCCTTGCCGAAGAACTTGGTGACTTCCTCGACCACCTTGGGCATGCGGGTCATACCGCCGACCAGAACGATCTCGTCGATTTCGTTGATGGAAACGCCGGCGTCCTTGAGCGCGGCCTGGCAAGGCTTGATCGACGCCTTGATCAGGTCGCCGACGAGGCTTTCCAGCTTCGCACGGGTCAGCTTCATGACCATGTGCAGCGGCGTGCCGCCATTCGGGTCCATCGAGATGAAGGGCTGGTTGATCTCGGTCTGCTGGCTGGAGGAAAGCTCGATCTTGGCCTTCTCGGCGGCTTCCTTCAGGCGCTGCAGGGCCATCTTGTCCTTCGTCAGGTCGACGCCGTGCTCTTTCTTGAACTCGTCGGCCAGGTACTGGACGATCCGCATGTCGAAGTCTTCACCGCCGAGGAACGTGTCGCCGTTGGTGGATTTAACTTCAAACAGGCCTTCGTCGATCTCGAGGATCGTGACGTCGAACGTACCGCCGCCGAGGTCGTACACGGCGATCGTCTTGGTCTCTTCCTTGTCGAGGCCATAGGCCAGCGCGGCCGCAGTCGGCTCGTTGATGATCCGCAGCACTTCGAGGCCGGCGATCTTGCCGGCGTCCTTGGTGGCCTGACGCTGGGCGTCATTGAAATAGGCGGGAACCGTGATCACCGCCTGCGTGACGCTTTCACCCAGGTAGGACTCAGCGGTCTCTTTCATCTTTTGCAGGATGAAGGCCGAAATCTGGCTCGGGGAGTACTTTTCACCGCGCGCCTGAACCCAGGCGTCGCCGTTGCCACCATCGACGATTTCGAAGGGGACGATCTTGCGGTCCTTGGCGACCGCGGGGTCATCTTCGCGGCGGCCGATCAGGCGCTTCACGGCGAAGATGGTGTTCTCGGGGTTCGTGACGGCCTGCCGCTTGGCGGGCTGGCCCACGAGCCGTTCGTTCTCAGTAAAGGCGACGATCGACGGGGTCGTACGCGCGCCTTCGGCATTCTCGATCACGCGGGGCTGCGACCCGTCCATGATGGCGACGCAGCTGTTCGTCGTACCGAGGTCGATACCGATGACTTTGGCCATTTGCTTTCTACCTCTCTTGGCGATGTTGCGGGGCACAGGCCCTGTCAGGCTCCCGTCCCCAATCCCGGTTAGTCGGCCGGATGGCTGCCCGGCCGAGCATCTCGGGGTATATAGGAGTGCATTCCTACCCCTGCAAGCCGGGAAGCGAAGCAGATATGGGGCAAAAAAGGTGAAGAAAATGGAACCGACACCGAGTTTGTGCATTCGAGGCGTCTCGATTTTCCAAGGGCTGCTCGATTCGGCCGCCCAGGCGGAAATGGTCGCTGCGCTCAGGGAAGTGGCCCGCGCGGCTCCTTTCTTTCGCCCGGTGACCTCGCGCGGACAGGCGATGTCGGTGCGAATGACGTCGGCCGGACAGGTCGGCTGGGTGAGTGACCGGCGGGGGTATCGCTACGAGCCGCGCCATCCCGACGGCGCAGAGTGGCCGCCCATTCCCGAGTCGGTTCTCGCGGTGTGGTCGCGGGTCGCCCCGGATGCGCGGACGCCCGATTCCTGCCTTGTCAATTTTTACGATGCCGATGCCCGCATGGGCATGCACCAGGATCGCGACGAGGTAGACCTAGAGCAGCCGGTGGTGTCGATCTCGCTCGGCGATGACGCGTTGTTTCGCATCGGCAACCTGACCCGTGGCGGCAAGACGGAGTCCGTCTGGCTGAAATCGGGCGATGTGCTGGTGATGGGGGGCGCGGCCCGGCTTGTCTATCACGGGATCGACCGGATCCGGACGGGAAGCTCGAAATTGCTGCCGGAGGGCGGGCGGATCAACCTGACGCTGAGGGTGGCGCGCTAACCGGCAAAGGGGTCAGCGCTGGTCGAGGGTGCAACAGCCATGGAGGAGATGTCGGGCGTTTCCCTGCCTCGTGAGCAGCAGGAGTTGCCAGCCGAAGGTCCGGTCCGACATCCCGTCCGTGCAGGAAGCCGGTTCGATGACGCCGGACAGATCGTGGTTCGGCAAGGGAATGTCGAAACCGGACACAACGTCGTAGAGACGCGCGGCGAAGAAGGAGCCGGTTTGCGGCTGAGCGTCTCCCATCTCGCTATAGGTGGCCATCCCGTCCGAAAAGTCGATCGACCAGAACGGCTCTGTCCCGTAGCAACGCATACCGTTGGGAAAACCGCCCGAAGGAAGCGGGCGCGGGCTCAGATACGCCATCGAGACCCAGCCATCGGTTTCCCCGGCAATGATCCGGCCCCAGGCGCCGGAGGAGTTCAGAGCGGTCACCTCGATACCGGTCTCGAAAGGGCCCAGTTCGCCGATGATCGCTGCCGCGCCGCTCGCTTCGGCGCGGATATTCAGCGTGTCGTCCGCGGCCACCCCGGTGACATCATGCAATTGCGGGATGTGGACCTGTTCGATTTGTGCGGAGAGCCTGGAAGCTGTCAGGGCGACAGCGGCGAGGATGCAAAGGGTTCTGAGGATCATCTTTTGGCCTGCCAGGAAAGGGATGCGTTCTTGCGGGTGTAATGCTCGCCCATCAAACCGATGAAAATGAGCGCGACACTGAGCCAGAACGGGTAGGCGATGTTCGAGTGGTGCGGATTGTAATTGATGAACACGTATCCGCGGCACTGGTCGATCGTGTGAAAAAGCGGGTTCCAGGTGAAAAAGGCGAGCATGAATCCGGGCATCTGGTTGGCCACGAACATCTTGCCCGAGGCGATCATGTTCGCACGGGAATAGACGCTGGAAACGACCTGGACGAAGCCAGGGAACCACGGCTTGATCGCCAGAAAGACCATGCCGATGGCCACGCCCGAGAACCAGGAGAGCAACACCATGCCCATCGCGCCGATCGGTTTGTCGATGATGACCGGGGTGATGGCGAGGTGATAGATGCCCAGCACCACGAGCATTGTCAGCAGTTGGATATAGAGCGCACCGAAAGCCGCCGCCGAGATCGCGATGATCGTGTTCATCGGCGCGTGTTTCATCATCGCCGAGGACGGCCCTTCGGAACTGACCACGGCGCCCATGGCCTTGGTATGGGTCATGAAGAGGAAGATCCCCGACATGATGTAGAGCAGGAAGTCCCCCCTGAGGGCCGCGCCGCGCCACCCCATGACCGAAAACATCACGAAAAAGGCCATCACGAAGACGACCGTCTGCATCATGTTCATCAACAGGCCGATGAGGGCGTTGCCATGCGTCTTGCGCAGGCTGCGGACGGTCGCGTGATAGATCAGCTGTCCGAGCCGGAGGGCCGACCCGGTGCTGCTATTCGGTTTGCTGACCTGGAACATGTGGAGAATTGTCGCTTTTAGGTTAGGGCCAGTTCTTTTTGCCAAGGAAAACTTGCCGTTCCCTTGACGCGGAACGATAAGGGGCTGGATGGCATATATCAACGAATTCACCTGCCCCCTGGAGTATGAAAATGGATTTTGAAAAACTGGCCAACGTGACCCGGCGCCTCGCGCTGGAAGCGGGGGACAAGATTATGGAGATCTACAATTCGGACGATTTCGAGGTGAAATCGAAATCCGACGAGAGCCCGGTAACGGAAGCGGATGAAGCCGCCGATGCGCTCATTTCTGCCGGTCTGGCCGAGGCTTTCCCCGATGTTCTGGTTGTGACCGAGGAGCAGGCGGCGTCCCATAGCGAGAGTGCAGTGAATTTCCTGATCGTCGACCCGCTCGACGGCACCAAGGAATTCGTCAAGCGCCGCGGGGAGTTCACGGTCAATATCGCCTATATCGAGAACGGCACACCCTTGCGCGGTGTCGTCTATGCCCCCGCAAAGGGTCGGTTGTTCTATACCGACGCCAGCGGGCAGACGGTCGAGGAGACCGGTGAGTTCGCCAAGGACGCCCCCGGCCCGGTGCGTCCGCTCGCCGTGACCACGCCGGACAATACGGCGCTGATGGTTGTTGCCTCGAAATCGCACCGCGATCAGGCGACCGACGACTACATCGCCAAGTACAGCGTGAAGGACATGACTTCGGCTGGATCCTCGCTGAAATTCTGCCTCGTGGCGGCGGGCGAAGCGGATCTCTACCCACGCCTTGGCCGGACGATGGAATGGGATACCGCCGCGGCCGACGCCGTTCTGCGGGGCGCCGGCGGCAAGATGGTCCGCTTCGATGACCATACCGATTTCACCTATGGCAAGCCCGGCTACGAAAACCCGTTCTTCATTGCCTATGCCCCAGGAGTGGAGTTGAAACCCGCCTCATGAGTGTCCTGATCGCCATTCCCGCCCGCTACGCGTCGCATCGCTATCCCGGCAAGCCGCTGGTCCCGCTCAAGGGCGTCAGCGGCAAGTCGTTGACCCTGATCCGGCGGAGTTGGGAGGCGGCAATGGCGGTCAAGGGCGTCGACCGGGTGGTCGTGGCCACCGACGACACCCGCATTCGGGCCGAGGCAGAAAGCTTTGGCGCGGAGGTTGTGATGACTTCCGAGGCTTGTGTGAACGGTACCGAACGCTGTGCGGAAGCGCATGAGAACCTCGGCGGCGGATACGAGATCGTGGTGAACCTGCAAGGGGACGCGCCGCTGACGCCGGCCTGGTTCGTGTCCGATCTCATCGACGGTCTGCGATCCTCTCCGGAGGCGCAGATCGCCACGCCGGTCTTGCGCTGCGATGGCCGCGCGCTGGCCGCCCTGAAGGGTGACCGAGCGGAGGGCCGGGTGGGCGGAACGACGGCGGTTTTCGATGCCGATCACCGGGCGCTCTATTTTTCCAAGGAAGTCGTGCCTTATACCGCGACTGTCTATGCGCCCGAGGCCGAAACGCCGGTTTATCACCATGTCGGCGTCTACGCCTATCGCGCGGCGGCACTTGCGGATTATCCGAAATGGGCACATGGCCCGCTCGAAGCCCTGGAAGGGCTGGAGCAGTTGCGGTTCCTGGAGAACGGACGGCACGTGCTTTGCGTCGAGGTCGATGCGCGCGGACGGCAGTTCTGGGAGCTCAACAACCCGCAGGATGTTCCCCGGTTGGAGACCATGATGGCGGAGATGGGGATTGAATGACCATAACTCGTGCTAAAATATCGAGCGAACATGCTAATAACGCTTGTGATTTGAGCAATCGTCGTGCTGCTCTGGCCGCTATATGGCAGTATCGACCGGGACATTGACAGTGAAGTGCCGCTAAGGTGCGCCCGAATTGTTTTGATACCGGTCCAGCTCGAGCTGGGAGGGCGCGATCCGTGAAACCGGAAGGAAAGGAATAGAATACATGCAACGCAAGGTCACGAAGGCCGTGTTTCCTGTGGCGGGTCTTGGAACCCGTTTTCTGCCGGCAACAAAGTCGGTTCCGAAGGAGATCATGACTCTGGTCGACCGCCCGCTGATTCAATACGCCATCGACGAGGCACGCGCGGCTGGGATCACCGATTTCATTTTCGTGACTTCTCGGGGCAAGAGCGCGCTGGAGGATTATTTCGACACCTCGACGGAGTTGGAAGCGGCGTTGCAGCGCAAGGGCAAAACCGACCTGCTGGAGGCGCTCCAGTCGAGCAACATGCCCAGCGGTGCGATTGCCTACATTCGCCAGCACCAGGCGCTTGGCCTTGGTCACGCTGTATGGTGTGCCCGGCGTCTTATCGGCGACGAGCCTTTCGCGGTGATGCTGCCCGATGACGTGATCTCGGCCGAGAAGCCCTGCCTGCAGCAGATGGTCGAAGCCTATGAAGAGACCGGTGGCTGCATGGTCGCTGCCATGGAAGTGCCGGAGGACAAGGCCTCGGCCTATGGTATCCTCGACGTGGACTCCGTGGACGGTGCCAAGATCCGGGTCAAGGGGATGGTCGAGAAACCCAAGGCGGGGGATGCGCCGTCGAACCTTGCCGTGATCGGCCGCTATATCCTGACGCCGAGCGTCCTGGAGAACATCAACCGGATGAAATCCGGTGCTGGCGGCGAGATTCAGCTCACGGATGCGATTTCAGATGAGATCCGGGTTGGGCGGAACGTCTTCGGTTTCCAGTTCGAGGGCAAGCGCTACGACTGCGGCTCCAAGGCGGGTTTCCTGCAGGCGACGGTGGCCTTCGGCCTCGCGCGGGAAGATTTGCGTGACGAATTCTCCCATTACCTCGAAGACCTGATGGCGGTAAGAAACGCCGCGCAATAATCATCGGGACGGGATCATGACCAAGATTCTTGTGACAGGCGGTGCGGGTTATATCGGCTCGCATGCCTGCAAGGTGTTGGCCCGCGAGGGCTATACCCCGATTACCTTCGACAATATCTCCACCGGCTGGGAAGACGCGGTGCAGTTCGGCCCGTTTGAGAGGGGCGACTTGCTGGATCGGGAACGGCTCGACGAGGTCTTTGCCAAGCACAAGCCCGAAGCGATCATGCATTTCGCCGCCCTGAGCCAGGTGGGCGAGTCGATGCAGGTGCCGGGCTGGTACTGGCGCTCCAATGTCGGCGGGGCGGCGAATCTGTGCGAAGCGGCGGTCGAAGCGGGCTGTGAGAAGTTCATCTTCTCTTCCACCTGCGCCACCTATGGCGATCAGGACGGTGTGGTTCTGGACGAGAATTCCAAGCAGATGCCGATCAACGCCTATGGTGCCTCCAAGCGCGCCATCGAGGATATCCTGGACAATTTCGAAGCCAGTTTCGGCATGAAGCGGGTGATCTATCGCTATTTCAATGTCGCGGGTGGCGATGAGGAAGCGCAGGTCGGCGAGTTCCACCGTCCCGAGACCCACCTGATCCCGCTGGTTCTGGACGCAATCGACGGGCGTCGGCCCAAGCTGACCATCTATGGCACCGACTATGACACGCCGGACGGGACCTGCATCCGGGACTATGTACACGTGATGGACCTGGTCGAGGCGCATGTTCTGGGCTTGAAATGGCTGGAATCCGGCAAGCAGAGCCGTGAGTTCAACCTTGGCACCGGAACCGGCTTTTCGGTACGCGAGGTGATGGATGCGGCCGGGCAGGTTACGAACCGCCCCGTTCCCTATGACGAGGGGCCGCGGCGGGCGGGTGACGCCACCCGGCTTGTGTCCGGTTCCAGCCGGGCGATCGACGAGCTGGGCTGGAAGCCGCGCCGTTCGACCATGCCGCAGATGATCGAGGATGCCTGGCGCTGGCACCAAACCGGCCATTACGAGAAGTGAGCAGCGCCCCGGAGGGAGTGTTCTCGAACTTTCGGGATTCAATTCGCCTGCGCTGGAAGCGGCGCAGGCTGCTTTGGCGCTCCTTCCGTGCGCGGCACCAGTTGAGCGTCGTCATCAACCGCACGAAGGCTATTCGAACCGGAGACATCCTCGGCTTCTCGACCCTTCGCAACGAGATGGACCGCCTGCCTGCCTTCCTTGCGCATAACCGCGCGTTGGGCGTGTCGCATTTCCTGATCGTCGATAATGGCAGCGATGACGGATCGGCGGAATACCTCTCCGAGCAAGGCAACGTTTCCCTTTGGCGCACGGGGGCGAGTTACAAGAAATCGCGTTTCGGCGTGGATTGGCTGACATGGCTGCAAATGCGCTATGGCCACGGCCATTGGTGCCTGACCGTCGATGCCGATGAATTGCTGCTGATCCCGCATTGGCCGGAACGGACCCTCGCAGATCTGGTTGGATGGCTGGAGGCGCGCGGTCGCGTTGCCTTCGGCGCTCTGATGCTCGACCTTTATCCGCGAGGTGCGGTCGGCGGGAGCGTCCATGTGCCGGGGGAGGATCCGCTCAGGAACCTTCGTTATTTCGATGCCGGGCCCTATCGGACGCGGCGCAAGCTGCCGGAGTGGAACCTCTGGGTGCAGGGCGGCGTGCGGGACCGGCTGTTTTTCCCGGATCGGCCCGAACGGGCGCCGACACTCAACAAGCTGCCGCTGGTGCGCTGGAAACGGCACTATGCCTATCGCAATTCCACGCACTCGATCCTGCCGCGGCAGTTGAATCTTGCCTATGAGGGGCCGGGCGACGCCGGACCTTGCGGCGTGCTCCTGCACACGAAGTTCCTGCCCTCCATCGTGTCCCGCTCGGTGGAGGAGAAAGCCCGGCAGGAGCATTTCGGCGCGCCGGGGCACTATGACAGTTATTACGATGCGATTTCGGGCAACCCGGATCTGTGGTGTCCGGACTCGGTCGAGCTTCACGATTGGAAGCAACTGGAAGCCCTGGGCCTGATGGCGACCGGGGACTGGCGTTAGCACTTGTGATGCGATTGCGTGACGTCGCCTCGTAGAAGCAGCACAGTGGATTCGCTCCAGTTTACCCGCGTCGCGGGATTGCCTATTCTTTTCCAAAGACTTTCATGAGGCCGACGCCAGATCGTGCAAAGAGCATTTCCGAACCATTCAGACCGCGCGCCGGCCGGACCGAGGCAAGGCGTTCTTAACCTTGGCGCGCGAAAGTCCGCGCGAAGAGGAAGAGGTCAGATGCCGGGAGCGATGCGATGAGCCTTCTGCAATCCTACCGGATGCGCCTGCGGCGCAAGCGGTACCGGCTGCGTGCGCTGCGCAAGAGCTTCGAATTGCGCAAGGTTTCGGACCGGACAGCGAGTATTGGCCCGCAGGACGTGTTGGTTTTCGTCACCCTGCGGAATGAACGCCTGCGCCTGCCCTATTTCCTCGACTATTATCGCAAGATCGGCGCAGGGCACTTCCTGATCGTCGATAATGGCAGCGACGATGGTGGGCGCGAATACCTCGCCGAGCAGGATGATGTTTCGCTGTGGACGACACCGGCGAGCTACAAGGCGTCCCGCTATGGTGTGGACTGGCTGAACCACCTGATGCGGCGCCATGGGCACGGGCATTGGACGCTGGTTGTCGATCCCGACGAGTTCTTCATCTACCCGTTCTGCGACACCCGCCCCGTGCAGGCGTTGACCGACTGGCTCGATGCCTGCGGGCAGCGCAGTTTCGGGGCGATGCTGATCGACCTCTACCCCAAGGGGCAGCTGGATGCCGAGTCCTACCAGGAGGGGCAGAACCCGATGGAGATCGCCAACTGGTTCGACAGCGGCAATTACACCATCACCCGCAATCCGCTCTACCATAACCTGTGGATTCAGGGCGGGCCACGGGCGCGGGCCTTCTTTGCCGACAAGCCGAAAGCCGCGCCCTCGCTGAACAAGATCCCTTTGGTGAAATGGCGGAAGAATTACGTCTACGTGCAGTCCACCCATATGCTGCTGCCGCGCGGGCTGAACCACGTCTATGACCGGCAGGGGGGCGAGATGACCTCCGGCGCGCTGCTGCATGCGAAATTCCTCAACACGTTGGAGCAGAAGGCCGAAGAGGAACTCCAGCGCGGCGAGCATTATGCCGGCAGCCGGGAATACCGCGCCTATGCCGAGCATCTGAAGGACAGGACGGTGCTGTGGAACCGCTGGTCCGAGAAATACATCAACTGGCGGCAGCTTGAGATCCTCGGGCTGATGTCGAAGGGGAACTGGGCATGAGCGTCGGCTACGTGATGCTGGTTCACACCGCGCTGGATCGCGCGACGCAGGTAGCACGGCACTGGGCCCAGAGCGGCTGCCCGGTGGTGATCCATGCCGACGCGAAGGTTCCCGATGCGGAATTCATTCCCTTCCGGGACTCTCTGAAGGATCTGCAAAACGTAATCTTCGCCGAGCGCCGGCAGAGATGTGAATGGGGCACCTGGGGCATCGTCGGCGCAACGATCGATGCGGCCGCGCAGATGTTGGAGGCGTATCCGGATCTCGGCCATGTCTATCTCGCCTCGGGCTCCTGCCTGCCGCTGCGCCCGGTGCCCGAGCTGGTCGCCTATCTTGCCGAGCGGCCGCGCACCGATTTCATCGAGTCGGTGACCATTGAAGACGTTCGTTGGTCCAAGGGCGGTTTCGATCACGAGCGGTTCGCGCTGCGTTTCCCGTTTTCCTTCAAGCGAAAGCGTTTCCTGTTCGACCATTTCGTGGAGTTTCAGCGAAAGCTCGGCGTGAAGCGGCACCTGCCCGAAGGCCTGGTGCCGCATCTGGGGTCACAATGGTGGTGCCTGAGCCGCCGGACGCTTGACGCGATCCTGAACGATCCGCGCCGCGCGGAGTATGACCGCTTCTTCCGCAATGTCTGGATCCCGGACGAGAGCTATTTCCAGAGCCTTGCGCGGCTGCATTCGCAACGGATCGAAAGCCGCTCGCTGACTCTGTCGAAATTCGACCACCAGGGCAAGCCGCACACCTTCTATGACGATCATCTGCAATTGCTGCGCCGCTCCGATTGTTTCGTCGCGCGCAAGATCTGGCCTCGGGCGGAACGGCTCTATTCGAGCTTCCTGTCCAACGACCCGTCGGTAACCAAGAATGCGGAGCCAAGCCCTGGCAAAATCGACCGTCTGTTCGCCAAGGCCTCCGAGACCCGCCTGCAGGGGCGACCGGGCCTGTACATGCAGAGCCGGTTCCCGGCGCAGGAGCGCGACAATGCCCGTTCCGCCGGGCCCTATTCGGTCTTCGAAGGATTCGACCACCTGTTTGAGAATTTCGAGTCCTGGCTGGGCAAGGTCACCGGTTGCCGGGTGCATGGCCATCTGTACAGCCCCGGGCGGGTCGAGTTCGCAGCCGGGGAAAAGGTCTTCAACGGCGGTCTGTCGGACAGCGCGTCGCTCAGGGACTACAATCCCTGCGGTTTTCTCACCAATCTTGTCTGGAACACGCGCGGTGAACGACAATGCCTGATGTTCGGCCCGCAGGACAACCAGCATCCCGAAGGCTTCATGGCCAGCGATCCGAATGCGCAGATATCGGTGATTACCGGGGCTTGGGCCATTGGCCTCTACCGCACCAACATAACCTCCGAGGTTGTCCGCAAGGAAGCCGCACGGCTTCAGCGTATCGAGCAGGCGCATGTGGAGGTCCTGCGGTCGCGCTGGGCCAAGGCGCGGATCCGGATCTGGAACCTCGCCGAGTTTATCGAGGCCCCGATGGACAACCTGCAGGAGATCCTCGACGAGATCAGCCTGCACGGGCCGCGCCGGCTGACCGAAGTGCCGCGCCTGGCGGATCTGTCCGGCTTCGGGCGCTTCCTGCAACAGCTCAAGAATGACGGGATGAACCTGCATATGGCCGGCGATTTTCCCGCGGGGCACGCACCGGCGCCGCTGAACCCGCAAGCCCGCCCTTATCTGGTGAGGTGAGACGATGGCGCGTTTCGACGGATTTGTCCTTCTGGCGGAGATGCGCACCGGCTCGAACCATCTCGAAGAGAGCCTGAACCAGTTCGACGGGCTGCACTGCCTCGGCGAGGTGTTCAATCCCGATTTCGTGGGGCATCACGACAGCCAGGAATTGTTCGGCATGGACCGGGCAGCGCGGGATGCCGACCCGTTGGAGATGATGAGACGTGTTTTCGAGCAGGCCGATGGGATTGGCGGGTTTCGCTTTTTTCACGATCATGATCCGGCGGTGCTCGATGCCGTTCTGTCTGAGCCGAGGGTCGCCAAGATCCACCTGACGCGGAACCCGCTCGATGCCTATGTCTCGCTGAAAATCGCCAACGCGACGGGGCAATGGCGGCTGACCAATGAACGGCACCGGAAAACAGCCAAGATCCGTTTTGAGCCGGCCGAGTTCGAAGCGGTGCTGGCACGTCGCCGCCGACACGAGGTGCATATCGCCCGAGTTCTGCAGACCACAGGGCAGGCATCGTTTCAGCTTTCCTTCGAGCAGATCGGCGACGTGGAGATCCTGAACGGGCTGGCGCGCTATCTTGGGCTAAATCAGCAGATTTCCATGGTTTCGGGCCGCCTGAAACGGCAGAACCCGGCACCCTTGAGCGACAAGGTCGAGAATTTCGAGGAGATGCAGGCGGCGTTGGCCGGGATGAATCTCGACGGGTTGGTGCAGGCGGGCGCGAGCGAGCCACGGCACGGCGCAGCAGTTCCGGCTTTCCTTGTCTCAGAGGCAGCGCCGCTTCTGTTCATGCCGGTCAAGGGCGGGCCGACCGAGGCAGTCGCGCGCTGGCTGGCCGCGTTCGGCGGTGTTCAGAGCGGATTTACCCGCAAGACCCTCCGCCAATGGAAGAACCGCAACAAGGATGCGCGCAGTTTCACCATCGTTTCGCACCCGGTGGAGCGAGCCCATGCCGTGTTCGAACGCTATGTGCTCGATTGTGGCCCGGGCAGTTTCGCGCATATCCGCGCGCGGCTCCGGGCCGATCATGGTTTGCCGATCCCGGACGGCGCGGCGGATGAAACCTACACAGCCCGGGAACGGCGAACCGCGTTTCTCGGCTATCTAGAGGTGGTGAAAAAAACGCTGTCGGGGCAGACGGCGCTTCGATCCGACCCGGCGTTTTCGAGCCAGGAGGCGCTGCTGCAAGGCCTGTCCGAAGTGCTTCCCATCGATATGATCATCCGGGCGGAGCAAATCGCGCTCGGCTTGTCGCAAGCGGCGCAGCAAGCGGGACTGGCAGAAATACCGGATGCGCCGTCCGCCGAACTGGACGGGCACGCTGCATTGGCAGAGATCTATGATGACGAGGTCGAGGCGGCGGTAAGGTCGGCGTATAACCGGGACTTCATGGCCTTCGGTTTCCGGCGCTGGGACGCCTGAGGGCGCGGGTCAGGCGGCCTGCGGTGCCAGCCCTTCGGTCAGAACCGTGTGCAGGGTTGTCGGATTGTCATTCGCACGCAGCTTCGCGCAGACCTTCGGGTCGCGCATCGTCCGGGAGATCAGGGCCAAGGCCTTAAGATGCTCCACGCCCGAATTCTCGGGCGCGAAAAGGGCAAAGACAAGATCGACCGGCTGCCGGTCGACCGCCTTGAAATCGAGCGCACGCTCCAGCTTGAAGAAGACGCCGGTGACCTTGGAAGCATCCAGAAGGCGGGCATGGGGCAGCGCAATGCCGTGGCCCACGCCCGTCGGGCCAAGGCTCTCCCGTTCAAGGAGCGCCTCGGCGGCCTGAAGCCCATCGATGGAATAGGCGGCCTCGGCGATTTCCCCGAGGCGCTGGAACAGCCGTTTCTTGCTGCTTGCCTCGGAAATAACCTTAACTGCCTCGGGCTTCAGAATGCTCGAAAGATCCATCTTCTTTCCAATTGCCTTGGCTTACGCCTCGGGCCGGATCAATTCCCTGTTTTCGGGTCGATCCAACCGATGTTTCCGTCGTCACGCCGGTAGACCACGTTGACGGCGCTCGTTCCTTCCGGGCGGAAAATCAGAACCGGTGCGCCGGCGAGCTCCATCTGCATGACGGCCTCACCCACGGACAAGCTGGGGATCTGTGTCTCCATCTCCGCAATGATCATCGGCTGAAGCGTCTCGGGTTCCTGTTCCTCAACGCCCGCGTCAGATCCGGCGAGGATATACGAGGCTGCGCCGAAGACTTCAACCGGCTCCTTGCGGTCTTTGTAGTGGTCCTTCAGGCGACGCTTGTAACGGCGAAGCTGTTTTTCGAGCTTCTCGCGGCAATCGTCGAAGGCGGCATAGATCTCGCTGGCGCGCCCACTCGCCTGTGCGTTCAGGCCGGTCGAAAGATGGACCGTCGTCTCGCACATGTATTCGTGGCCGCGCCGGGAAAAGATCACCTGGGAATCCGTGGGCCGATCCGAATACTTCGCCACGGCTTCGCCGAGCTCCGATTTTACATGGGTCGTGAGGGATTCCCCAATATCGATCTGGTGACCGCTGATCTGATAGCGCATCTCGCCTCCATGAGGTTGAAGTTAGGGGTTCGTCCAGCAAACGCTTTCCGAACCCGGTTGAAAAGCCGAAATTTCGTGAATGCGAAGAGAAGTGTGGAAATTGCCCGACACATTGCTCAAGCGCACCTGGCGGAGCTCGGCATGGGGCGGAATTCTGACGGTATGCTTTTGCATTTTTCCTATTTGGCGACGCTTCGCCCCGCTCTGTCAACGCCTTGCTGGCAAGGAATCGCTGCGAAGCTGTCCCCCCAAGCGGACGACGCAATGGTGCCGCCGTCCATGATCCGTGTCAAATCATACGGATAGCGTGAAAGATGTGTCCAAGGGGGCGCAGGGGCTCAGCCGATGCGGAAATTCTGACCGAGATAGACCCGGCGCACATTCTCGTCGCGCACGACGTCTTCCGCCGTGCCGCTCATCAGGACCTGCCCGTCGTGCAGGATATAGGCCCGATCCACGATCTCCAGCGTTTCACGGACATTGTGGTCGGTGATCAGAACGCCGATCCCGCGGTTCTTCAGATCGGTCACGAGGTGACGGATGTCGCCGACCGAGATTGGGTCGACGCCAGCAAAGGGTTCATCGAGCAACAGGTATTTCGGCTTGGCAGCGAGGCAGCGGGCTATCTCGACCCGTCGGCGTTCGCCGCCCGAGAGCGACAGCGCGGAGGCGCGGCGCAGATGGTCGATGCCAAATTCCGAGAGCAGGTTTTCGAGCCGTTCCCGCCGCTTGTGACGGTCGCGCTCGGTGATCTCGAGAATCGCCATGATATTATCCTCGACCGACAGGCCGCGGAAAATCGAGACTTCCTGTGGGAGGTAGCCGATCCCGTAGCGGGCGCGGCGATACATGGGCAGGGTGGTCACATCCCGCCCGTCGATCTGCACGAGGCCGGATTCGGGCGTGAGAAGCCCGGCGATGGAATAGAAACAGGTGGTCTTTCCGGAGCCGTTCGGGCCGAGCAGGGCCACGACCTCGCCACGCTGCAATTCCAGTGTCACGTCATGGATAACAGGGCGTCGGCGATAGCTCTTGCGCAATTGGACGACTTGCAACCCGCTGGAACCGGGAGCGATCGATAAGCCGCGTCCGTCCCTGTTCATTCGGTTTTTTCCGGCTCGCTTTCGGGGTTGAACAGCACCCGCACCCGGCCTTCCATCTGGCCAACACCGGTTTCGAGTTGTACGGTCAGCTTTTCGCCGGCCATCGTGTTCTCGCCCTGCGTCACCAGGACATCGCCCGTCATGACGACCACGCCAGATTCGACCGTGTAGACGGCATCGTCGCCCTCCGCGGCTTCGACCCCGTTCAGAAGGGTGACATTACCGATTGCGTGGACCCACTGGATCTCGGTGTCGCCTGCGGCGTTCTCGGCATATTCTACGTCGACCACGTCGCCGAAGAGCTTCATCAGCCCTTGCGTGACGACAACATTTCCGGTGAATTTCGCTTTGCCTTCAGAGCGTTGAACGTCCAGCTGGTCGGCGACGACTTCCACTGGCGCGGAGCTGTCATGTTCCGGGTTTCCAAAACCGACTTCCGTACCTTGGGCCGCGGCCGACAGGGCGACAAGGGACAGGGCAATTCCGAGCAGGGAAGTTCTCAAAGACACAGACCGCTACACCTTACTGAGTTTGCGGCGTGTATATCACTTTAACACCGTCCTTGAAAACCACGGTTACCTTCTCTTCCGTTCCTTCCGCCGTCTGTTGCGAGCTTACTTCCATTCGGCCGGCCTCGATTGTTCCCAACGGGCCTTCGCCGCGGACAGGTCCGGGGCTTTCGATATCCGTGCGATCGACCGCGGAAATCAGTTGATCGGTGAAGAGATTGTAGCCGGAAGATGTCTCGATCCGCACGTTTCCCTGAAGAATCGTGCGCGATTCCGCCGAAAATACCGTTCCTGCGTCTGACCAGATATTGATAGTTTCGCCATCCGTCTCCTGCAGGATTCCGTGAACCCCCACTGCGTCCACGACGTTGTAATCCCCGTCGCGCGGGGTCGCTTCCTTCGCGGTGACCACCACGTGCTGGCCCTCGTCGGTCACGCTGGTAAAGACAGGGTCCGCCACCGTTTGCACGCTCGCCAGTTCCTTGAGGGCAATCTTGGAATAGGGAAGCGTTCCGCGATGCTCCTTGAAGCGTGCGACGAGGAACACGGAAGACAACAATACAAGCGCAGATAGCGGCAGGATGATCTTCAACCATCCGACGATTCGCGAGTGCAGGTTATCGTGTGAAGCCATGACGTTACACGATCCCTGCCCGCAGGCAGTCGTGAATATGGAGAACCCCGACGACGTCCTTCGTGGTCTCGCCCGCGACGACGAAAAGGCAGGTGATCTTGCGTGCATTCATTTCCGCGACGGCCTCTTCGGCGAGGGCCTCGGGCAGAATGACCTTTGGATTCCGGGTCATGACGGCCGCGGCGGACATGTTTAGCAAACCCTGCATATGTCGCCGAAGGTCGCCATCGGTGATAACACCATGCAGGTGCCCGCTTTCGTCGGTGACACCGACCACGCCGAAGCCCTTCTGGGTCATGACCAGCAAGGTATCCGACATGGGGGTTTCCGGCCGCACCAGTGGCAGCGCATCTCCGCCGTGCATCAGGTCGCGGACGCTGGACAATTGGGCGCCAAGGCTGCCCCCGGGATGGAAGTCGCGGAAATCCTCCGGCGTGAACTTGCGATGCTCCATGAGCGCGATGGCGATGGCGTCGCCAAGCGCCAATGTCATCGTTGTCGATGTGGTCGGGACAATTCCGGTGGCGCAGGCTTCCGGAGCCTGCGGCAATAGCAACGCAACGTCGGAGCGGTTGAGAAGCGTGCTTCCGGCTCGGCTGGCGATGCCGATAAGCGGGATCTGGAATCGGCGGGTATAGGCGATCATGTCCGCCAGTTCCGGCGTTTCACCGGAATTGGACAGCAGGAGCGCAACATCTCCCGCCGCCATCATGCCGAGATCCCCGTGGCTGGCCTCCGCCGGGTGGACGAAATGGGCCGGGGTTCCGGTCGAGGCAAAAGTGGCCGCCAGCTTGCGGGCGATATGGCCCGATTTCCCCATTCCGGAGACGATCACACGCCCCCGGGCCTGCAGGATCAGATTCACGGCCTCGGCAAATCCAGGGCCAAGCGACTCGTCGAGCATGCGCAGCGCCGCGGCTTCGCGTTGGATCACGCGGTGGCCGGTCGTCAGAAGTGCGGCGTCGTCTGAGGAAACCAGCATCGGATCAATGGGCAAAGATATCGATCTCGGGCCACCCGGCCAGATCGAGTTTGGCGCGGGTCGGCAGGAAGTCGAAACAGGCCTTCGCGATGTCGCTTCGGCCTTCGCGCTCCAGCCGGCGGTCCAGCTCCTCGCGCAGGCGATGCAGGTAGAGAACGTCCGAGGCCGCGTACTCCTTCTGAGCAATCGTGAGATGCGCCGCGCCCCAGTCGCTGGACTGCTGCTGCTTCGAGATATCGATTTCGATCAGTTCCTGGCACAGGTTTCGCAGTCCGTGGCGATCCGTGTAGGTCCGCACGAGTTTCGACGCGATCTTGGTGCAGTAGACCGGCGCCGCCAGCGCGCCGAAGCTGTTATACAGCGCCGCGATGTCGAACCGGCCAAAATGGAACAGTTTCAATACTTTGGGGTTGGTCAGCATGCGTGCGAGATTCGGAGCCTCGGTCTGGCCCTTGCTGACCTGAACGAGATGCGCGTTGCCGTCTCCTCCAGAAAGCTGCACCAGGCAAAGCCGGTCCCGATGTGGATTCAGCCCCATCGTTTCGCAGTCGATTGCGACGACGGATCCAAGATCCAGATCGTCCGGAAGGTCGTTCTGATAGAGGTAGATGGCCATTTCGGGGCCCTTACTATTAAGGATCTGGGCTCAAATACGGGGTCCGTCGGGTAAATTCAATGGGCGGGGTCGGACGCATGCCGGTCGTTCCTGCACGATCTTCCACGCGCGCTGAGTCACTCCGTGAAAAAATCGGGCGTGCTTAACAGTCGGTTAGTCCTGGGCGTCGTAACCATCGAAGAGAAAGCTCAACGGAGATTCCCGATGGCGGACGAATCCAAAACGCCAGCCAACGAGGCGGCGCCAAAGAAAAAAGGAATATTGCCGATCCTGATCGGGCTCGTACTTTCTATCGGGCTCGGGGCTGGCGGATTCTTCGCGGCGTATTCCGGAATGCTGAACGGCTTGCTGGGCGGCAGCCAGAACGCGGCTCACGCCGCTACGGACGCACACTCAACCGAAATCGCGGAGGTGGCATTCGTGCCCATCGAACCGATACTGATATCGCTTCCGGGCGGCGATACTCCGCGCCATCTGCGGTTCCGGGCCCATATCGAGACCATTCCTGCGCATCAAAAAGCAGTGGCCGATATCATGCCGCGGATCATGGATGTTCTGAACGGCTATCTGCGCGCGGTTGCTACCGAAGACCTCGAGCGGCCCATGGCCCTGTTTCGCCTGCGAGCGCAGATGCTCCGGCGGATACGGCTCGTCGCGGATCAACGCGAGATTCGCGATCTCTTGGTCACAGAGTTCGTACTTAACTAGGAGAACGGGATGAACCTGATTGCAGATCTTCTCCTGATTGCTGGAGCTGTCGGCGCCGCTTTCTACTGTTTCGTGCTGTCACGGCGTCTAAACCGCTTCACGAATCTCGAAGGTGGAATGGGGGGCGCCGTGGCCGTGCTGTCCGTCCAGGTCGATGAGATGACCAAGGCACTTGAGACAGCGCAGAGAACGTCAAGGGACTCGGCACAATCGCTGCGCGACTTGACCGAACGGGCCGAAGCGGCGGCATCTCGGATTGAGTTGGTCCTCGCCTCCATGCATGACCTCGAAGAGCCAGAGGGGCTTTCGCATTTACCCCGATCAAACAGGGGTGCTGTCCGCAGGAATCGCCGAGCACGCCTGGAATCCGAAAACGGTGCGCTGGAATGAAAAGAAAAGACCGTCGCAAAACGCGCTCCGGACGCGGCGCGCTGGTTACGATCGGGGCACTTTTCCTGATCTCCGGCATGATCCGGCTCGCCGATGGGACAGGCGCGGCCATTGCCAGCGAAGTCGAAGCCCTTTCGGCTTCCAGTAGCGCCCCTTCCATAGACTTGGCCGACGCGAATGACACGCCCGAATGTGTGACCAACGAAGGCGTCAATCAAGTCACCGCGCGCCTGCGAGAGCGCCGAGCGCAGCTTGACGAAAGAGAAGAAAAGATCGCGCGACGCATGGCAGAGCTTGAGGAGGCAGAAATGTCCCTGCAGACCAATCTCGAAACGGTAAAAGCCGCCGAGGAAGCGCTCAGGGCCACGATCTCCCTCGCTGACGGGGCTGCCGACCGTGACATCGAGACCCTGATTGCAGTTTACGAAAAGATGAAGCCGAGGGACGTATCGGTCGTGTTCGAAGCGATGGACCCAAGTTTCGCGGCCGGATTCCTGGCTAGGATGCGTCCCGAGTCAGCCGCATCCGTGATGGCCGGCCTGTCGGCTCAAAAGGCCTATACGGTCAGCATTCTGCTCGCCGGGCGCAACATGGATGTTCCCCAGAATTGAAATCGCGAATCTCGGCGACATTGCCAACTGAAAAGGCAAATGCCGCCGTGGAGAGCCCCGAAGTCGGAGAGATCGCATGGTCGGAATTATAGGCGTCATCGTGATTTTTGTGATGGTGTTTGGAGGTTATATTGCCGCCGGCGGCAAAATGGCGATCATCCTTAAATCGCTGCCTTACGAAATGACAATGATCGGAGGGGCGGCCGTGGGTGCCTTTGTAATATCCAACGACGTCCATGCGATCAAAAAAACTCTTAAAGATATCAGAAAGGTTTTTAAGGGACCACAATGGAAACCGGAAGATTACCGAGATCTACTGTGCCTCTTATTCGAGCTCATTCGATTGGCGCGCCAAAACCCTGTAGGTCTGGAAGAGCACATTGAAAATCCTTCCGAATCCTCGATATTTGAAAACTATCCGCGTATCTTGTCGGATACCGAGGCAATTGACCTGATATGTAATACATTGAGATCGGCGTCCATGAACTATGACGATCCACACCAGGTCGAAGAAGTTCTCGAAAAAAGAATGGACTCGAACCAGGAATCGGCGCTCCATTCGAGCCACGCATTGCAGACAATGGCGGATGGGTTGCCTGCGCTCGGAATTGTGGCCGCAGTGCTTGGCGTCATCAAAACAATGGGGTCGATCGATCAACCGCCGGAGATCTTGGGAAAGCTCATCGGGGGAGCGCTTGTTGGCACGTTTCTCGGTGTGTTTCTCGCCTACGGTTTGGTCGGACCCTTCGCTACAAAGGTCAAAGACGTGACAATGGAAGATAGTCACTTCTATAGGTTGATCAGAGAAGTGCTGGTTGCCAACCTCCATAGTCACGCAACTAATATCTGTATAGAAGTAGGCCGGCAAAACACCCCGAGCCATATACGACCAAGCTTCTCAGAACTTGAAGAAGCACTAAAAAATACAAAGCAACGTGAAGCGGCATGAATCGAGTACTTTTCTCTCTGTTTCTTTTCTGGGCTGCTTCCGCGTGCGCCGCTGAAAACGTTATTGTATACTCCGGGGAACATGAGGCATTTACACGAGTCGTTCTCTCCTTCAAAGGGGACGTCAGTTGGAAAAAAGAGAGACCGAGGACGGATACGAATTAACGTTCAATCGAAAGAATCTCGAAGTCAACACCAGTGCGGTATTTGACAAGATTCCCAGAAAAAGACTTCAAGAAATACGGTTTTACCCGGATAGATCGAAGCTAAACTTGGTTGTGGGTCCCAAGGTGGATCTAGGGGAGTTTCTCTTAGTTGATCGAACATTGGTACTGGACTTCAAAGACAGCGTCTTGGAGCATGTCTCGGAAGCATCCGAAAATTCAGATAGTCCGGCGGAAACATTTCCGCTCGGTCGACCAGATTTGATCGATCCAGTATTATCGTTTCGTTTTGGGGAACCTAGTCACCTGGAACTGTAGTTCGTATCATTGATCCGAGTGATTTCGGGGGGATGATATGGTTGGCCGGGTTGCAGACGAGGTGATTCTGAGTGCCGATGAGCGCAGCTTTCTCGAGGCTCAGATCCGACGGCACAAGGCTCCGCGCTCGCTGTCGGACCGGTGTCGGATGATCCTGCTCTGTGCGGAGGGGCTTCAAAGCAAGGAGGTCGGTGCGCGACTTGGGGTGCATGAGCACACGGTGGGCAAGTGGCGCAGGCGGTTCGTGAAGGACCGGATCGAGGGTCTGACCGACGAATATCGCCCTGGAAGGCCCCGCACGGTATCGGA
>NZ_FNEK01000035.1 GCF_900099935.1 Aliiruegeria lutimaris
CCCACCCGGCGAAGAAATTTCCGTTCGGGTCACGTTTTTGTGACGGAATCAGATAAAACATGCAGGCATTCAAATGTACGAAAACGGTGCGCAGAACGGTGCGGACAGCTTCCAACAAGTTCGCGATCGATCTCCACCGTGTCACGGATCTGGAGGAAACGCACCATGACAAAATCCGTTCGGAATCAGCGTGCCATCGCAGGCATGGCAGGGCTGGTTCTTCTCGGAGCCGCCGCAGGCCCCGCGCAGGCAACCAACGGCTATTTCGCCAACGGCTATGGCGCAGCCTCCAAGGGGATGGCAGGTGCAGGGGTTGCAGTACCGTCCGGCGTTCTCAGCCTCGCCCAGAACCCGGCCGCCGGGAACAAGATCGGCAACTCTGCCGGCTTCTGCATCACCACCTTCGCCCCCAGCCGGAGCATCGACATCGATTCGACCGACAGCTACGGCGGCATGCAGGCGTTGGTCCCCGGCAAGCATACCAGCGAAAACGACTACTTCTTCATTCCCTGCGGTGGCGCCAACTGGCGCCTGAACGAGCGCATGTCGCTCGGGTTCGTCGTTTACGGAAACGGCGGCATGAACACCGAGTACGACACCAACATCTTCGACAGCAGCCTGCTGCAATTCAATGGTTCACCCGCCGGGTTCTCATCCTCGCCGCTTGGCGTGAACCTCGAACAGGTCTTCATCGGCCTGAACGTGAGCTACCAGGTGAATGAACAACTCTCGCTCGGTTTCGCGCCGATCTATGCCGTGCAGCGCTTCTCCGCCACCGGGCTGGAACTCTTCCAGAGCATGTCCAGCGATCCCGCCAACGTGACGAATAACGACGATTCCTGGTCCCGCGGTTGGGGCTTCAATGTCGGCCTGCTCTACGAGCCCAACGAGGAATGGGATATCGGCATCTCCTATCGCTCACGCATCTGGATGAGTGAGTTCGACAGGTATTCGGGGCTCTTCGCGGAACAGGGCGATTTCGACATCCCCGCGACGCTCCTGATCGGCGCCGCCTACACACCCGCCGCAGACCCGCGCTTCACTTTCACCGCGGAATATCAGCGGATCTACTACAGCCAGATCAAGGCCATCGCCAATGGCGGCTCGGTGATCGACCCGACCGACGCGCGCCTCGGCGAGGATGACGGCCCCGGATTCGGCTGGAAGGACATGGATATCTTCCGCGTCGGCGCCATCTATCGCCACGACGAGAAATGGACCTTCCGCGGTGGCGTGAGCTACGCCTCCCAGTTCATCGACGACGAGGAAGTCCTGTTCAACACCCTCGCACCGGCGACGATCCAGTGGCACGCCTCCGTGGGCGCCACCTACGCGGTCAACGACAACTGGAAGATCCACGGCGCATACACCCACGCCTTCAGCAACTCCGTCTCCGGCCGCAACGAGACCATCCCGTTCAACGAGCAGGACATCGAACTGCAGATGTCCCAGAACGAATTCGTCCTCGGCGCCAGCTACAGTTGGTGAACCACGCGGCTACGCCGCCGCCGACGGCGTAGCCCGCTTCTCTCTCGTCCCCAATCCTTCGGGTTTGATTTCAGTCATGTCGCCATCCGGCGGCTGGTGTCATTCTTACCGGATCAGAACCGGCATCTGGATGCCGGGCTGCTCACAACTCGGGGAGGAGATGTGATGGCACATGTTGTCGTGCTCGGCGCCGGTCTTGGCGGCGTCATAATGGCCTACGAGGTACAAGACCACCTCGGCCCGGGCCATAAAGTCACCGTGATCAACAAGGGGACAACCTACAGTTTCGTGCCATCGAACCCGTGGGTCGCCGTGGGATGGCGCGAAAGGAGCGACATCGAGGTCGATCTGATCACCACGTTGGCACGCCGCAAGATCCGCTTTCGTCCGGAAGGCGCGGCCCGTATCCATCCTGCGGAAAACCGTGTCGAGTTAACCGGCGGCGACAGTGTCCCCTACGATTACCTTGTCATCGCGACCGGTCCGGATCTCGCTTTCGACGAGATCGAAGGGCTTGGCCCTGAGGGGCACACACAATCCATCTGCCAGGTCGACCACGCCCTGCAAGCCAAGGTCGCCTTTGACAATCTTGTTGCCAAACCGGGACCGGTCGTCATCGGTGCCGTGCAGGGCGCAAGCTGTTTTGGCCCGGCCTACGAGTTCACCTTCATCGTGGATACGGCCCTGCGCCGGGCGAAGGTACGGGACCAGGTTCCGATGACTTTCGTAACATCCGAACCCTATATCGGCCATCTTGGGCTCGACGGTGTCGGCGACACCAAGGGGCTGCTCGAGAGCGAGATGCGCGAGCACCACATCAAGTGGATCACCAACGCGCGGGTGAAATCCGTCGCGGACGGGATGATGCATGTCGAGGAGGTCGCCGGGGATGGCTCTGTGAAAGCAACCCATGAACTTCCCTTCTCGTTCTCGATGATGCTGCCGGCCTTCCGTGGTGTGGAGGCGGTCCGCGATATCGAAGGGCTTACCAACCCGCGCGGCTTCATCCTTGTGGACAAGCATCAGCAGAATCCGACTTTCCGGAACATATTCGCGATCGGTGTCGGGGTTGCCATTCCGCCGACCGGTTCGACCCCGGTGCCGGTTGGCGTTCCCAAGACAGGCTTCATGATTGAAAGCATGGTAACCGCGACAGCAATGAACATCGCTTCGCTGGTCGAAGGAAAGGAGCCGCACGAGGTGGCCACGTGGAACGCCGTTTGCCTCGCCGATTTCGGAGATTCCGGTGTCGCTTTCGTCGCTCAGCCGCAGATCCCGCCAAGAAACGTCAATTGGTCGTCCTCCGGCAAATGGGTTCACTATGCCAAGATCGGCTTCGAGAAGTATTTCCTGCGGAAGATCCGCATCGGGAAATCCGAACCTTTCTACGAGCGGCTTGCCCTGAAGGCACTCGGCATCGACAAGCTGAAAGTCACTCATACAGACTGATACACTTGCATAAAACAGCCGTGCGACTCCCTCGCACGGCTGTGATTCAAATCCCCACGGACGTCACCCCGGGGTCAAACCCCGCCGGAATGCACGACCTCGTAGTAGAGCGCTTCGAGATCCGTCTTGTGCTTGCTCTCCTCGTTCGCAAGGTAGCTGAACACTTCATGCATCGGCCCCAGCGGCGTATTGGCGGCAAGCTCGGAATATTCCTCGATCGCGATCTGCTGACGAGCGAGCGCGTATTGCAGCACTTCCTGATCGTCAGGATCGTCGCCCAGTTCCGGCGTCTGGATGGCGTCCGAGAACCGCCGGTCAGCCTCCGGCCGCAGGATCGCGTCCATAAGGTGCTCCCGGATGTCGCTGGACTTCGAGAGTTCATAGAGCTTGATCACGTGGTCAAGTTCGTTACGCGCCAGATCTTCCACGATATAGCGTATCTTTTTTGAAACTTTCGGGATCAGGTCCGTGTAGAAACCATGCGCCTCGCGATCAAACTCGGCGACAACTTCCAGGACTTCCTCGACCGTGGTCATCTTGCTGAGTGTATCTGTTCTCATCGTTCCGTCCTCCTCCCTTTTGTGAGCAGCATGTCCCATGCCCGTCATCAAATGAAGTGGGCAGATTGAACTGACTGCCTTTTGGAAGGCTTGACGCGTGGTTTTTCGCTGAGATTCGCAGTCCGGACCGAACAAGCTGCGTTTTTGGCTCGGAGTGCCGCTGCCGATGCGGCTCCCAAAGCCACTGCCAGAGCCGCACGGATTCGCGGCAGAGACCCGCGCCGCGTTCGTGTAGCAGGTCCTGGACACTCCAGACCGGCACGGCGAAACCATGACTGCCGGAGCGTGCTGCTGCACTCAACTGTGTGCGTTCAGACAACGCACCTAGCTCTATTCTCTGATGTCCTTGCATGGGGTAACCTTGGCATGACAATTCAACAGCGGAGCCCCCCATGAGCGCACATCCTCGTGGCGATACCCTCGATTTTCTGAAAGTAGCCAAGGATCTGCTGCCCGCTGGCGCGAGCTACGACGCTTGCGTGGGCTGTGGCATCTGCGCTTCTGGCTGTCCCGCATCGGGCCTGCATGGGATGGATCCAAGGCGATTCATCAACATGGCGATGCTCGGCATGAACAAAGAGCTTTCAACCACGCCGTGGGTCTGGGCCTGCACGCAATGCAAACGCTGCGCGTATCTCTGTCCGATGGGGATCGACGTGTCGCAACTTGTCGGTGCCGCGCGCGGCGCATGGGCAACCGAGGACAAGCCAAGCGGGATCGTGCGCTCCTGCGCGGCGCAGCGACTCGACGAAAGCACCAGCGCGATGGGCATCATGTCGGAGGATTTTGTCGAGATCGTCGAGGAGACGCTGGAGGAGATACAGGAGAACCAACCGCGTTTTGCCGATCTGAAGGTTCCAATCGACAAGAAGGGCGCGAAATTCGTCATCAACCAGAACTCGCGGGAGCCGGCGGTCGAGCCGGAAGAGATGGCGCCGTTGTGGAAGATCCTCGACTATGTCGGCGCGGACTGGACGTATTCCTCCAAGGGCTGGGCGGCTGAGAATTTCTGTATGTTCACCGGCGATCTGGATGCCTGGAAGGAAATGGTTGAAACCCGGGTCGATGCCATCAACGCGCTGGAATGCGAAACCTGGATCAATACCGAGTGCGGGCATTCCTTCTTCACTCTGTGGCAAGGCATCGAGAAGTTCGGACTGGAGGCCAATTTCGAAGCCGAGAGCCTGGTCACCTACTACGCCCAGTGGATCCGCGAGGGGAGACTGCCGGTCAACTCGGACTGGAACACGAACAACCTCAAGTTCACCGTTCAGGACCCTTGCCAGCTGGTCCGGAAGTCCATCGGTGACAAGGCGGCTGACGACCTTCGCTTCGTGGTCAAGACGCTGGTCGGTGAAGAAAACTTCATCGACATGCAGCCGTGCCGAAGTGCGAACTACTGCTGCGGCGGTGGCGGCGGTTTCTTGCAAGCGGGCATGTCAAAGGAACGACGCGCCTACGGAAAGCGCAAGTTCGACCAGATCATTGCGACGGAGGCGGACTACGTGCTGACCCCCTGTCACAATTGCCATTCCCAAATCGACGACGTGGGCGAGTATTTCGGGGGCGCCTACACCGTCACGCATCTGTGGACGCTGATCTGCCTGTCGCTCGGCATCCTCGGACCGGATGAACGGAAATATCTCGGCCCCGACCTGGCCGATATCAACCTGCCGGATGAGGAGTGAGCGGAATGCCTGCACGGACTTACGAGGCCGACGTGCTCATCATCGGCGGCGGTGCGACCGGTTCAGGGGTCATGCGTGACCTCGCCTTGCGCGGCATCACCTGCCTTCTGATCGACCGTAAAGACCTGAATGCGGGTGCTTCGGGTGGCAATCACGGGCTGCTGCACAGTGGCGGACGCTATGCGACCGCCGACGCGGAGACGGCAGCCGAATGCCGGCGCGAGGGAGATATCCTCAAGTGGCTCGCGCCGGAATGTATCGACGATTGCGGCGGGCTTTTCGTGGCTGTCGAGGGCGATGACGAGGAATTCGCGGGCGCCTTCCCCGAGCATTGCCGCGTCGCGGGCATTCCCTGCGAGCCACTGACGGCCGCTGAAGCACGCGAGCGCGAGCCGGATTTGCCAGAGGCTATCATGGCGGCCTATGCGGTGCCGGATGCCACGATCGACCCGTTCCGCATCGTGCTGGAGAATGTCGGCCATGCCCAGCGATTGAACGATAGCGCCTACCTGCCGCATACGGAGATCGAAGAGTTCGAGATTTCGGATGGCGAGATCAGGAAAGCGGTTTGCCGGGATCGCCGCAGCGGCGAGCGCGTGGAGATCCGCGCCCGTCAATTCGTCAACGCGAGCGGCGCATGGGCGGAGAAGGTGGCGCGTCTTGCGGGCTGTCGCGATGTCAGCCTGCTCTATTCCAAGGGCACGCTGCTGATCAGCAATACCCGGGTGACGAACGGCGTGGTCAACCGGCTGCGCCTTCCCGATGACGGAGATATTCTCGTGCCCGGTGGCACGGTCTCGCTGCTTGGCACCTCGTCTGTCACGGTCGAAGACCCGGATGGGATCGCACCTACCATCCCGGAGGTGGACCGTATCCTCGCCGAGGGGGCGGCCATGTTGCCGGTGTTGAACGAAACCCGCTTCGTGCGGGCTTTCTCGGGGGTGCGGCCGCTCCTGAAAGCCGCCGGCAGCGAGACGGATGGGCGCAAGGCCAATCGCGGCTTCGCGCTGTTCGATCACGAGGACCAGGGGCTAGTGAATTTCGCGACTGTCGCGGGCGGCAAGTTTACCACCTTTCGGCTGATGGCCGAAAAGATGGGCGACCTTATTGCCCGGCGCCTCGGCAGTGCCGAGCCTTGCCGGACTGCACGGGAGCCGCTTCCGTCGGGCGAGGCGTTGCGCTGGACCGAACCGGGCGCCGCCGCGCGCGACTGGTTCAGGCGTGCCGATCCAGCCGACATGATCCTGTGCGAGTGCGAGATGGTCGCGCGTTCCGCCGTGGACACGATCATCGCCGACGCTCCGGGGGCCGAGGATCACATGAGCCTGAAGGCCATCGCCCTGCGCAGCCGGATCGGCAAGGGCGCCTGCCAGGGGGCGTTCTGCTCGATGCGTGTCACCTCGTATCTGTACGATCGTGGCGTCTATGACAGCCCCGATGGGCTGCGCCTGATGCGCGACTTCGTCAAGGAACGCTACAAGGGCGTTCGCCCGGTCCTCTGGGGCGCGCAGATGCCCCAGGCCGAATTGGCCGAGATCCTTCATTGCGGGCTGGCCGGGATGGACCTCGCCACCGATGCGGACGGAGGCGACGCCAAATGAAACGAGGACACCGCAGGATCGAGACACAACTGGCCGTGATCGGCACCGGGATCGCGGGTTTTGCCGCCAGTATCTTTGCCCTGAAACGAGGGCTCGACGTGGCACAATTCGGCCATAGCGGCGCGATGGCCTATACGACCGGCTATCTCGACCTGCTCGGCGTGCATGGCCAGCGTATCCGGCAAGATCCCTGGGCGGCGCTGGACGAATTGCGCCGGGACGAGCCGCAGCACCCCATGAGCAAGCTTTCCAACCCGACGATCCGTACCGCCTTTGACGGGTTCACCGATGCGCTGTGCGACATGGGAATAGGCTACACCAAGGCGGGCGAGCAAAACCTGTCGGGGCTGCTGCCGAACGGCGTCGCCAAACCGACCTTGTCGGTTCCGAAGACGATGCTTCCCGGCATTGCGGCGCGCGAAGCGGGGGCAAGAACGCTGGTTCTGGATTTCGATGGGTTGCAGGGTTTCAGCGCCAAGGCGTTCGAAGTCAATTTCGCCGAACGCTGGCCGGCGCTGAAATCGGCGCGATTGACCTTCCCCGACATGGAAAACCGCCAGGTCTTTCCCGAGGTCCTTGCACGGTCGCTGGAGAACAGGGCTACGCAGGAGGCGCTTGCCGGCTTGATCCGGCCGCTGCTGAATGGAGCCGAATATGTCGGTGTTCCGGCGATCCTCGGCATGCATGCGCCGGATGAAATCCGGGCACGGATGGAGCATGCCATCGGGGCCACGCTCTTCGAGATACCCACCATTCCGCCCGCCGTTCCCGGGATCCGCCTCCGCGAATGCTTCGAGCGCGCTTTCCCGGACATGGGCGTAAAACTGGAACCCCAGTTGAAGGTTTCCAACGTGGAGTTCGGACGCTCCGGCGCGACCCTGTTTCTGCACGGGCCGATGGAAGATCTCGAGATCGAAGCGTCAGCGGTCCTTCTCGCGACCGGCCGGTTCCTGTCCGGCGGCCTGAAATCCGACCAGCATCGCCTGTCCGAGCCCTTGCTGGACCTGCCGATCTTGCAGCCAGACGGCCGCCAGGAATGGTTCCGTCATGAATATCTCGACCCGCGCGGCCATCCGATCAACCGGCTTGGAATCGAGGTCGACAGCGCGTTCCGCCCGGTGATGCCAGATGGCGATCCGGTGAATGAGCGTCTCTTTGCGGCCGGCGCGATCCTCGCCCACCAGGATTGGGTTCGGCAGCGCAGCGGCGCCGGATTGGCCATTGCCACGGCCTACGCCGCGACAGAAGCCGCAGCCGCAATGCTCGCCTGACCGGCGGAAGCGGTTAGTCGTTCGAAGAGAGGGTCTCGGCGTTGGATGCCGGCACGCCCGATGCCTGTGGCTGAGACGCGTTGCGTTGACCGAGGCGCTCCAGGTTCACGATCGTGCTCAGCATGATGCGGTCATGGCTCCACCCCGTCGGGCTCCGCATGAGAACCGCTCCCACGGCGAGAAGCAGGCACAAGAGCAGTCCGATGGCTTTCCAGATCTGCTGCCCCGCAGGCGACGGCGTGTGGCCGGTCAACGCGACGATCCGGCGCCCGAGCTGGCTGTTGAGCGCCGTGTCACGTCGGGTTTCGACGAAGCCTACGGCGGGTCCCAACGGCGCGAAGATCGTGCGCTCCGCCCGCGCGCGACCGCAGGCACGGATAAGGCTACGGCAATACCCGCCGAGTTCGTCCGGGCGGCGCAATGCCATGGCCTGATCGCAGGCCATCTCGCGCAACTCGCGCATCTGTCGGCTGCACAGGTGAAAGGCCGGGTTCCAGAAGAAAAACGGTCGAAGCGCTTCGGCCGCGAATTCATGCAGGAGGTCGAGTTGGCGAAGGTGCTGGAACTCGTGCGACAGCGTGAAATGCAGGTCTCGCCCATGTGCAAGCGTAGCTGCGGGCAGCACGACGAAGCGGCGGCGCAACCCGCAGGTGGAGAAAGGCACCGAGGTCTCGTCCGAGATCAGCAATTCCAGGCGGCCGAAACGGCGCCAGGGATGGGCATTTTTCAGCACCCGCCGCAGTTTCAGAGCTGCCAGGCAAAGGCGCGCCACCGACAGCACAAGGCCGAGAAGGAGAAGCGCAAGTACGCCCTGTGTCCAGGGAACGCGCTGAAGCAGGAAGGCGTCGGTCATCTCTGTCCGGAGACCGAGAAGGGATTCGAAACGCGACGCGCTCATCTCCACGTTGCCGTTCAGGTACTGCGCGAGCAGAATGTCCGAGAAATTGAGATGTCCCGCCTCGGGTGCGGAGACCAACCGGGCAACGAATGGCGCCACGATGACGGCGATGAAGATCCATTCCATCGCGCGGGCCTGCCCCATCAGGGCCTGGCCAAACCGACCACGGGCGAAGGCACGGCGCATGGGCAGCCATACCGCCACGAGGACGAGGAGCAATATGTTTGCGTCTATCCACGCATTCAGGATGTCTTCAACCGCCATCCCCTAGCCTCTTGTTCACCAGGTTTCGGATTTCTTCCAGGGCTTCATCCGACAGCGTATCATCATCCACCAATCTGGCAACAAGCGCGGATGGGGTGGCATCAAAGAGCTTGTTGGAAAGGTTCTGCAACGTCTGCTTCTGGTAGGCGACCTTTGGCACGGCCGGGCGGTAAACAAGAGAACGATCCACTTTCGTGGATGTGAGGTAGCCCTTCTTGTCGAGTATTTTCAGGATGGTCGCAACGGAGGTGTAGGCGCGCTCGGTCTCGCGATTGAGCGCCTCGTGAATGTCGCGCACCGTACCGCCGCCGATCTCCCAGACCACGTTCATGAATTCCAGTTCGACTTCCGTGAGCGTACCGCTGTCTTGATGTTTTCGCATAAGGGCTCCAAGTGCTGGCGGCCACCGGGAGGATGGGGCGCCGAAATCCTTTCTCCGATATACGCCTAAACCTTCCAGAAGCAGAAGACCGCCCAGGCAAAGGCGACCGCAAGCGGTCCCCACAGTGGCATTCCGAACAGCCCGAGACCGGCGAGAAGAATATAGATCGAGCCCAGGATCGTCATGAAAAGGCGATCGCCTCGGGTTGTGGTAAGTCCGAATACCCCTCTGCGCTCGTCTCCGCCGGGATAGCGCAGCTCCAGCAGCGTCAGAACACCCATGGCCGAGAAGATCGCGATGAAAAACAGGGCCGTCGGTAAGGTCCATGCCATCCAGCTCATGATTACACCCTCCCCATCGCGAAGCCCTTCGCGATGTAATTACGGACAAAATAGATCACGATGGCGCCGGGGATGATGGTCAGCGTTCCCGCCGCGGCCAGCAGGCCCAGTTCGTAACCGGCCGAGGACGCCGTCTTGGTCATCGTGGCGGCGATCGGCTTGGCCTCCACCGCGGTCAGCGTCTTCGCAAGCAGCAGTTCCACCCAGGAGAACATGAAGCAGAAAAACGCCGCCACGCCCACGCCGGCCTTGATCGACGGGATGAAGATCGTCGTGAAGAAGCGCGGGAAGGAATAGCCATCGACGAAGGCCGTCTCGTCCAGCTCCTTCGGTACGCTCGACATGAACCCCTCCAGGATCCACACCGCGAGCGGGATATTGAACAGGCAATGCGCCAGCGCCACCGCGATATGGGTGTCGAACAGCCCGACCGCCGAGTAGAGCTGGAAGAAGGGCAGCGCGAAGACCGCCGCCGGGGCCATCCGGTTGGTCAGCAGCCAGAAGAACAGGTGCTTGTCGCCAAGGAAGCGGTAGCGCGAGAAGGCATAGGCCGCCGGAAGCGCAACCAACACAGAAAGTACCGTGTTTATAGATACATAGATGATGGAGTTGATGTAGCCCCAATACCATGTCGGGTCGGTAAAAATGGTCCTGTAGTTGTCCCAGGTGAAAGTCTGGGGGAAGAGCGAGAAGCCCGCGAGGATCTCGTTCGTTGTCTTGAAGCTCATCGCCACCAGCCAGTAGATCGGCAGCAACAGGAACAGGATGTAGACGATGGGAATGATGGATCGTTTCTGCATCTTGCCCTCCCTCAGTTCAGGTCGTCCTTGGTCATCAGCGTGTAGAAGAGCCAGCTGACACCAAGAGTGATTGCGAAATAGATCAGGGACATGGCCGCAGCCGGTCCGAGATCGAACTGCCCGAGCGCCATCTTCACGAGGTCGATGGACAAGAGCGTGGTGGAGTTTCCGGGCCCACCGCCGGTGAGCACGAAGGGCTCGGTATAGATGTTGAAGCTGTCCATGAAGCGCAGCAGGATCGCGATGGTCAGAACCGTCTTCATCTTTGGCAACTGGATGAAGCGGAACACGGCCCAGTTCGAGGCGCCGTCGATCTTGGCCGCCTGGTAATACGCGTCGGGGATCGACACGAGCCCGGCATAGGCCAGCAGCACGACCAGCGATGTCCAGTGCCAGACATCCATTGTGACGATGGTGATCCAGGCCGCGAGCGGGTCCTGGGTCATGTCATAGTTTATTCCGAGCGTGTGATTCAGGAAATATCCCAGCAGGCCGATATCGGGCAGCGTGAAGATGTTCCACATCGCACCGACCACGTTCCAAGGGATCAGCATCGGCAGCGCCATGAGCACGAGGCAAACCGGCACCCATAAACCCTGTCGCGGCATCGAGAGCGCGATGGCGATGCCCAGCGGCACCTCGATCACCAGGATGAGACCGGTGAAGAGGAATTGCCGCCCGAGTGCCGCGTGGAAACGCTCGGAGCGCAGGATCTGTTCGTACCAGTCCAACCCCTGCCAGAAGAAGAGGTTGTCGCCGAACGTTTCCTGCACCGAGTAATTGACCACCGTCATCATCGGGATCAGCGCGTTGAAGGCCACCAGCACAAGCACCGGCAGGACGAGAAGCCACGCCCGTTGGTTTTCGGTTTTCATTGGGCCGCCTCCCCCGCGGTCGTTGCCAGCCAACCGTCGCGATAGAGCCGCGTGCGGTCCGGGCGGAAGTTGAGATGCACCGTCTCGCCCATCGCGGGCGCGTTTTCCTTGACTATGGCGGCAACGCGATCCTCTCCGATCACTGTTTCCACGACGATATGGCGGCCGACATCGGAGACCTTGCGCACGACGGCCTCGACACCGCTCTCGGCAAGGGTCACAAATTCCGGCCGCACGCCGATTTCGGTTCGTTTGCCCTCGCCCGGAACGATGTCTCCCTCGAGTGCAATCTGCTGGCCACGGAACATCGCGGCGCCATTCTGCGTTTCGCAGGGGAGGATGTTCATGCCCGGCGAGCCGATGAAATGGCCGACGAACGTGTGCGCGGGGCGTTCGAAGAGATCGACGGGCGTGCCAATCTGGACGATCTCGCCATCCTGCATCACCACCACCTGGTCGGCAAAGGTGAGCGCCTCGGTCTGGTCATGGGTGACATAGATCATCGTCGCGCGAACGCGCTGATGCAGCTCCTTGAGCTTGGAGCGCAGCTTCCACTTCAGATGCGGGTCGATCACGGTGAGCGGCTCGTCGAACATCACCACGTTGACGTCATCACGCACCAGCCCGCGGCCCATCGAGACCTTCTGCTTGTTGTCGGGCGAAAGCGCCGCGGCCTTGCGGTCGAGGATGTCGGTGACTTCGAGCATTTCCGCGATTTCCGCGACGCGGCGCGCAACCGTGGCCTCGTCCACGCCGCGATTTCGCAGCGGGAAGGCCAGATTGTTGCGCACGCTCATGGTGTCGTAGATCACCGGGAACTGGAAGACCTGGGCGATGTTGCGCTCCGTCGGTGCCAGCTCGGTCACATCGCGCTCGTCGAAAAGGATGCGCCCCTCGGAGGGCACAAGCAGGCCGGAGATGATGTTCAGCAGGGTGGACTTCCCGCACCCCGAGGGCCCGAGCAGCGCGTAGGCACCGCCATCGTTCCAGTCGAGGTCAATCATCTTCAGCGCGTAATCTTCCGGCGTTTTCGGGTCCGGGTAGTAGCTGTGGCGGAGCTTGGAGAGTGTGATCTTTGCCATATTTTCCTCACGCCACCCGGTTGCCGTCAGAGCCAAAATAGTGGCAATGCGCCGGCTCCATAAAAAACTCATGTTCCTCGCCAACCCGGAACGGAAACACTCCGGCCGACAGTGAAACCCAGTTGTCGTTGCCAAAACTGAAATGCGCGCTGCTTTCCGAGCCGCTCAGCTCCGTGACCAATACCCGGCCGATCAGCCTGACATTCGCGCTCTCGGAGCGCCGCGGCAGCACACGGTTCGGGCGGATCGCGACAGTATAGGGGCCGTCCGGAAGCGTCGCGGCCTCCCCCTCCAGCTGCCAGCGGATCAGATCGCCGAGCTTGGCTTCCGTTCCCTGCTTGGTGATCTGGCCGATATTGATCGGAGGATCCGAAAAGACATCCGCCGAGATGACGTTGGCCGGTTTGCGATAAATCTCAGCGGTCGGGCCGAACTGCGTTACGTGGCCGTCATGCATCAGCGCGGTCATGCCGCCGAGCAGCAATGCCTCCTCGGGCTCCGAGGTGGCGTAGACCACCACGGCCCCCCGCCCGGCGAAGAGCTCAGGCAACTGGTCGCGGAGTTCCTCACGCAGCTTGTAGTCGAGGTTTGCCAGCGGCTCGTCGAGGAAGACGGCGCGGCTTTCCTTGGCGATCGCGCGGGCAAGTGCCGTGCGCTGCTGTTGACCGCCGGACAACTCATGCGGGCGGCGGTGAAGCATCGGACGTAGCTGGAGAATATCGGCAGCTTCCTCGACACGTCCCTGGATCTCGGATTTGGCCATGCCGGCGACCTTGAGCGGCGAGGCGATGTTCTCGAAGACAGTCATGTGAGGGTAATTGATGAAGAACTGGTGCACGAGGCTGATATTTCGCTTCTGCGTGTTCAGTTTGGAAATGTCCTGGCCATCCATCAGGATCTGGCCCGAAGCGAGCGGGTCCAGCCCGGCCATCAACTTGATCAGGGAGGTCTTGCCAGAGCCGGTCTCGCCAAGCAGCACGTTGAAATGTCCGGTTTCCAGCGTCAGGCTCGTCTCCTTGATGTGGAGATTGGCACCGACACGCTTGGTCACGTTTCTGAGTTCGATTGTCATGTTGTCCGTGCCCGTCCTGCGTCGGGGCCGCGCCCTTGCGGCGCAGGATGTTGAGGGAAAGGAAAGCGACCGCCCGCCCCATTGGCGGGCGGTCTTGGGGAGGGCGGGCCGGTCCATGGACCGGCCCGCGCAGGTGTCAGGTCACTGGGCGGCCCACCGGGCGACCAGCTCGTCGTAGTTCACGGTCTCGCCTTGCGGCTTCTCGTTCTCGAGCTTGGCCTTCGGGCCGTCGGGCTTGCCGAGCCACTCGGAGGGATCCATTTCCTCGTTGAGGCGCGGGCCGCAGCCACCGTAGACATTGGCCTGCTCGTCGGCGGCCTGCATCCGGGCCATCACCTGGTCCATCTCGCCGGCGAGGCGATCCATGGCTTCCTGCGGGGTGAAGGCACCCGAGTTCACGTCACCGATCTGCTGCCACCAGAGCTGGGCGAGCTTCGGATAGTCAGGCACGTTGATGCCCGTGGGCGACCATGCCACGCGGTCCGGCGAGCGGTAGAACTCGACCAGGCCACCCAGCTTCGGTGCACGCTCGGTAAAGGACTCGTGGCGCACCGTGCTGTCGCGGATGAAGGTAAGGCCTACATGCGACTTCTTGGTGTCGACGGTCTTGGAGACGACGAACTGGGCATAGAGCCAGGCCGCCTTGGCGCGATCTTCAGGCGTGGACTTGAGGATCGTCCAGGAACCCACGTCCTGGTAGCCAACCTTCTGGCCTTCTTCCCAGTAAGGACCGTGCGGCGACGGCGCCATCCGCCAGAGCGGGTTGCCATCGTCATCCACGGTGTTGTTGCCTTCGGACTTCGGCTTCACCATGTCGGCGGTGAAGGCGGTGTACCAGAAGATCTGCTGGGCGACGTTGCCCTGGCTGAGCGCGGGCAGCGACTGGTAGAAGTCGTAGGAGGCCGCACCCGGCGGGGCGTAGGCACGCAGCCACTCGTCCCACTTGCGGATCGCGTAGACCGAGGCCGGACCGTTGGTTTCGCCACCGCGGGATACACTGGCGCCGGACGGGTTACAGGAACCCGCTTCCATGCGAATGCCCCATTCGTCGATCGGCACACCGTTCGGCTCGCCCTGAGATCCGGCGCCGGCCATCGAAAGCCAGGCATCGGTCATCCGCCAGCCCAGGTCCGGCGCACGCTTGCCGTAATCCATGTGGCCGTAGATCGTTGTACCGTCGATCTCCTTCACATCCTCGGAGAAGAACTCGGCGATATCCTCGTAGGCGGACCAGTTCACCGGCACGCCAAGGTCATAGCCATACTTCTCCTTGAACGCAGCCTGGAGGTCCTCGCGGTCAAACCAGTCCTTGCGGAACCAGTAAAGGTTCGCAAATTGCTGGTCGGGCAGCTGGTAGAGCTTGCCATCCGGACCGGTGGTGAACTGGATTCCCATGAAGTCGTCCAGATCGAGGCCGGGGTTGGTCACGTCAGCGCCCGCACCCGCCATCCAGTCGGTCAGATTATAGGCAAGTTGCAGACGGGAATGCGTGCCGATCAGGTCGGAATCGTTGACGTAGGCGTCGTAGAGGTTCCGATTTGTCTGCATCTGCGTCTGAACCGCCTGCACAACCTCGCCTTCGCCGAGGATCTGGTGGTTCACTTTGATGCCGGTGATTTCCTCGAAGGCCTTGGTCAGAACTTCGGATTCATAGGAATGGGTAGGAATGCCTTCCGACAGCACGTTGATTTCCATTCCGCTGAAGGGTTGCGCCGCAGCGATGAACCACTTCATCTCCGCGAGTTGCTCGTCCTTGTTTAGTACGGACGGTTGGAACTCTTCGTCGATCCATTTCTGGGCTGCGGCTTCATCGGCATAGGCCGATTGCACAGCCAAAATGGCCGGAAGCGCCACCGCTCCCAACAGATATTTGCGCATCCTGGTCTCCTCCCTGATGAACGCGTTTCCGGTCGTTGCCGGTATTCAAATGATGCTCACACGAAAATACCTCTTGTCAAACTATAATCTTAGTAATTGAACAGACCAGAATTATATCATTGTTTTTAAAGCAATAAATTTGTCATGAAAATTGTTCGATTGACGCCCTTCGAACTTCAGACGAAAAACGATTTGATCATGGGTGCAGTTGGTGCGCTCTTCGAAGTGGTGTGATGCCTCATGTCCGGAACTGACAGGCTGCAAGCGATTCTAGATCTTCTGCGCGCGGAGGACTCGGTCGAAACAGAAGAACTCGCCCTGCGCTTCGCGGTGACACCACAGACGATTCGTCGCGACATGGCGGCCCTGGTCGAACGGGGGCTGGCGATCCGAACTCATGGCGGCGCACGGCGGATGGCCTCGACATCGACACTTGCCTACGAGGATCGTCGGCTGGAACATGCGCGGGAGAAAGAGGCGATCGGCAAGGTCGTCGCCGGTATGATCCCGAACGGCAGTTCGATCATGCTCAATATTGGCTCAACGACCGAACAGGTCGCGCAGGCATTGAGCGACCACCACGATCTCGTGGTCATCACCAACAATATCAATGTCGTCCATATTCTGCGGATGTCGCAGGTCGGATCTCTCAAGATCGCCGGGGGATCGGTACGGCCATCAGACGGCGCGATCATTGGCGGCGATGCCGTTGCCTTCATGGACAAACACAAGGCCGACTTCGCAGTGATCGGCTGTTCCTCATTGGACTCCGACGGATCAATTCTCGACTTCGATGAACGCGAGGTCGCTGTTGCCCGTGCAATCCTGCGCAATGCTCGAAAAAAGATCCTCGTCGCCGACCGGTCGAAATTCGATGTCGACGCATCGGTCAGGATCGGCAATCTCGAAGAGATCGACATCTTGGTGACGGATGGCCTGCCACCAGAGAGCTTTCTGCAGGCGGCGAAATCTGCCCAAACTCAAGTTCTGTGCGCAAATCGCGCGCTATAGGTTTTCAGTCCCGACGTCCGGTGGATCGGTTCGACGACGAAACTGTCTTGGTCTGAAGCTCAGATCTTGCAAGCTGTTCGCAGGGCGTCAGGCCCGTGAGGACCTCTCACCTTCTCGAAAATACCGAACGCATGCATGAGCGTTGATCGGGTCGGCTTTGAAGCAACGTCCGCCGGAGACGCCTGCACCGGCTCTGTCACGTCCATTGGAGCGACGTACAGAGCGTCAGTTGGTTCGACGTTCAAACGCCCGTCCGCTCGCTCTGCGCAGCCCCTGCCCGCCCCGCACCATTGCGTGTCCGATCTCGCGCGCTTCGTTCAATGCCTCAAGGCGGTTCACGGTTCCTGAACGTGGGTTAGCCTGAAGCCGAGTGTGACCAGCGCAGAGGTAAAGACAATAAAGAGCGCATAGAGTGCGATCACCGCGAGGATCGCCTGATGGTCTTCGGCAGCGAAGTTCAGCACGACGACGGCAATGGCCAGTGGTGCGTTTTGAATGCCGGTCTCAAGTGTCACCGAGCGCACCATCGGTTGCGAAAGCCGTGCTGCTCGCGCGAGCATGCTGCCGAAGGCAAAACCGAATACGCCAAGCAAGATAGACGCGATGAAGTTTGTCGGCGCGGTCTCCCGAAGAAACGACAGGTTCCGCGGTATCCAGGACAGGGCGATGACGACGATAAACGCCACTCCAAGCGTTGCGCCAGCGGGCTATCGCCATGAGACGGTCTCGAAAATCCTGCGCTTCTTCGGCCAGCCATCCGCTCGTCGACAAAGCGTGTTCGGATGTCAGGCTGACGCCGGATGCGTGTCTAAGCTTTCCAGTATGCATTTTGTGACAAAAATATTGGTTTACCCGACGATAATAGCCAACTTGCGCAAGATGAAATAGCAGCTGCGCTGCGGCATAAAGCGTTTTCAAAAGTCACGACTTGTCGTATCGGCCGTCCGGATCCTATCCCTCAGGGCGTGGAAGAAGAACCGTCATTCCAAGGCGGAGCCCCCAATCCTGGGGGCCGAACTCGGGAGAGTCCGCCCAATACCGCACGCCGCCGAAGAGGCTCACGGGCAGCGGGCCGAGCCGGACGATCTTTGAGACCGAGCCATTGACGGGGACGGACCATTGCTCGGTTTCCCGGTTGTAGGTGCTCTCGCTCGACAGAGAGAAGGACCACGCATTCTCCGTTGTGTATGTCACGAAGGGCTGCAGCAAGCTTTGATTGATATCCGGCCGATCCTGGTCGCCGGCGACGGACCAGATGTGGTTTGCCAGGCCACCGACCGTCCATGGGCCACTCTGCCGGAGAGCGACGCCGGAGATCCCGGCCCCCCACTTGCCCGCGCCGAGCGTGTCTTCCGTCGCCGTCGGCAGAAGAAATACGGGTCCAACGCCCCAGATGACGCCGCGTTGGGTGGATGCCTTGGGCGAGAAAAAGAAGCTTTGAACGATGTCGCCAACGCCCGAGGTTTCGCCGGAGCCAGGCATGACGTCGTTCAGCTTGACGAATGGAATGATCGTCCGCGAGATGAGATTCCAGTCTTCTCCAATGGAGAAGGGAATGACAGGTTGAACATTCAGAACGCTGCGCGTTCCGTGGCCGTTCGGCCCGATGTTTTCGTCGAGATTGAACTGGAGAGGGACGCTCACCAGAGCAGCAACCGGGTTAGCCAATTGCTGTGCGAGATCGTCGTCGCCGGAAGTCGCGGGATTGGCCAATTCTGCTTCAAGGGCGCCGTAGTTTGGGGGGCCATCGTCCAGGGCAAAGAGTGGCGTCGACAGGGCCACGAACGCGGCGAGCGTTGCGGCGGTTTGAAATTGAGCTCTCATGATCCAGTATCCATCGAGGAGAAATGACGAAGCGGTTCGGTTGGTCTTCCTGGAATGACGGGTCGGCCCCCGACGCAGATCCGACCAAAAGAGAGGAAGCTGCCCCAAAGGCGCTCCCTGTGTCTTGCAGCGATTGTGGCAACGGCTTCGATCAGTTCGACCGCGACGCGCTCTCCCGGCTGGCGCGCGGCCACGAAACGACGCAGTTCCACCGGGACATTCGTTATCAGGAGGCGTGCGTCTTGCCGGTGCAATGTCGCGTCGTTAGTGCGCAGATCGTAGGTCCCAAAGGTGACCATGGCCGAGAGCGCCTGCCCTGAGTGGGTTCCGCGGCTCTGACCGGGTGTCCGGCCCGCGTCGGCGCTGACCACAACCGTTTGGCGGGTGTCGCCTGGAAACGCCATGGCAACTGAGGTCGACTGCGTGAAGGTCATGTTGACCCGGTCTCCGACTTCGATCTGGTCGAAACTCGCGATGCCGTCATTCGCGCGAATGCTGAAGCGGTCACCCCCGCCGGCAACAGCGAGGGCGCGGTTTTGGCGATCAATTTCGCGCACGATGTCACTCAGGGATCACCGCGCCGATATCGCCCTTGAACGGGATCTCGGCCGTGACCACCTCTGCGCGGGCGCCGGTTCCCGGCATGATTGGGAAGCGCGGATCGAATTCGACCATCAGGCCGGCGAGCTGGCCGAGGATCGAGATGTCGCCCTCGAAGGTGGCGCGCCCGTCGCCCAGCAGGTCCTCGAAGGCGGCTTCACCACCCATGACTGTCTCGAGGTCTGCGCGGTTCACCGATAGCGTCAGGTCCGCGTCGTCAGCTTGGTAGCCCTCGATACTGGTGAGCGTCGCGTTCGACAGTTCGACCACAAATCGTTCGCCATTGTCGGGCGTGGCCAGATTGATCTTGAACGCCAGCCCCTGGGCCCGGCGGGCGTTCATCCGGATGGCCAGGAAGTTGAGGAACAATTCGGTCGACATGGCGCGAATGATGTCCGGGCTGGAAGAACTGGCGACGATTCCCTGCGGGATGCCCGAGCGAAGCTCGTAGGCGGCGGCGAGGAAGCTGTTGCGCAGCCCCGGGTTCTCCTGCTGATAGCCCAACTGTTCGAATGCGTCCGCCAAAGCCTCCTTGGCATCGGCATTCTCTGGCTCCGCATAAACCAGCTTGTCGAGAATATCGGTCGCGAGCAGGTATTCGCCCTCGTCGTGCAAACTGCGCGCGCGCGAGAGAACCTTCTCGGCTCCGCCCATCATCTCGACATAGAGGGGGGCGCTCTCGGACGGCGACTTGGGAATCAGGGTGGTGGGATTGCAATCCCAGAAACCGAGATAGCGCTGGATCACCCCGCGGGCATTGTGCTGGGGCGAGCCGTGATAGCCGCGGCAGTGCCACTTCCGCTGCAGGCTTTCGGGCGTCTGGTAGACGTTGTGGATCTCGTTGATCGTGACGCCCTGGTTGGCGTAGTGCAGGACCTGGTTGTTGATGTTGGCGTAGAGGTCGCGCTGGTCGCGCAGCACTTCGCGGATGCGGTCATTGCCCCATCGCGGCCAATGGTGCGACTGGAACATTACCTCGGCCTCGTCGCCAAAGAGGTAGAGCGCCCGGTTGATGTATCGCGACCAGTTGAGCGGATCGCGCACCGGGGCTCCGCGCAGCGTGTAGACGTTGTGGAAGGCCGCTATCACGTTCTCGGCCATCCAGAGCGCCCGCTTTTCGGGGATGTAGGTGTTCATCTCCACCGGCGCCTCGGTGCGGGGCGTGTTCTGGAAGATCATGCGCAGGCCATCGACCTCCAACTCTTCGACCGGCTCGCTGACGAGGCGCGTGGGCGCGATCAGGCTGGTGGAGCCGGCGGGAATACGGTGGCCGAGGCCCTGGGTGACAAAGCCGTGCGGCGCGACCGGCAGCAGAAGGCCATACTGGTAGAACAGGCGCCGGTTCATCGCGTTGCCCGCATAGACGTTTTCGGAGATCGTGTTCTCCATGAACCCGCCGGGCGCGATGATCTCCACCCGGCCCTCGGCCATGTCTTCGTCGCTGACGATGCCCCGCACGCCGCCGAAATGGTCGCCATGGGTGTGCGAATAGATCACCGCGCTGACCGGCAGGCCCTCGCCCACATGCTCCTGCAACAGCTCCCACGCGGCGCGAGCGCTTTCACGCACGGTGCCGATGTCGATCACGATCCAGCCGGTTGCGCCGCGCACGAAGGTGATGTCCGACAGGTCGAATCCGCGCACCTGATAGATACCGTCCGTCACATTGTAGAGGCCGTAATTATTGTTCAGCCGGGCGATCCGGGTCATCGACGGGTGGATGCTGTCGAAGACGTCGTTGCCGTCCAGGAAATCGTATTCTGCACGGTCGAACGCGACGTTGCCGGCGTCGGCAATGATCTTCCGATTAGAGCGCTCGGCGATCAGGCCGCGCGCCTGCTCCTCGAAGTCCCGCGTGTCGTCGAATGGCAGGCCCTTCGCTGCCTCCGCGATGACCCGGCGGGTATGCTCGGAGGGCGCCTTTCCGCGCGGGTGGAAATGGCCAGCAAGCGGGTCGGACGCCCCCTGTGCCATGGCCGGGCCCTCGTCGAAGAAGGCGCCTCCGAGGGCAAAAGCCGCACCGGTCGTTGGAAGGGATGCAAGGAAGGTTCTTCGCGTGGTCATGTCTGTCTCCGCTGTGATCGGGTGGCTTGCCGCACGGACGGCCTCGACCCACGTTTCCGTCCCGTCGGATGCTACCCGAGGCATTGCCTAGCGATTGCGACGTTTGACTCAGTCTGTCCTGGAAACGGGCGAGGAAAACCGTGGATCGGGGCTCAGCCAAGTCCATCCGGCGAGGCTGCCTGCCCATGCAGCAGGCGGCGCTTCGTCCAGCGTGAGTATGGCATCGCGAGCAGTATCGCGAGAAGGGCGTAGGAGAGGATCGTTGGAATCGCCAAAAGCGTGCCTGGCGTGCTTTCGGCGACATAGAGTGCGAGCCCGAGATTGCGTGCCACGGTCGCAATGGCAAGGCCCGCGCGCCTGTCCCCGCGCGGGCCACCGAGGGCATGGCCAGAAGCGAGGGCGAGCGCCGCGAGCGCCACGATGACTGAGACGCCAGTCCACCCGATCATGAGCTTGCCGCGCAGGTCCGGGACAAATGCGAGAGCGAGGACGATTGCGAACAGGAACGCGACAAAGAGAAGCTTGCTGACCTTCGACAGCAGAGTCGCCTGGCGTCGCAGGCACCCGGGCGCGGCGCGGGCGAACAGCCAACCGAGCGTGAGGGGCAGAAAGGTGACCGCCGCGACCTGACGTGCGATTTTCCCCGGTCCGACCGATGGGAGATCGAGCGCCCCCATCTGCTGGAAGGTCGCGAAGACGAGCGGCATGTAAACCATTGCGAGCGCTGCCAGTATCGCCTGCAGCGCCGAAACGAAGTGCCGGTCGCCCCCTGCCGCCTCGGATCGCCGCGTGGTCAGGGGGGCTCCGGGCGCCGCGGCGAGAATGACAAGGCCAATGGCGACCTCCGGCGGAAGCGGGAACAGCGCAATCAGCACAGACACCGCGAGCGGGACGACTAGCAGCGCAGCGGTGAGGGAGCGCGCCACGAGCCCTGGATCGCGCAGAAACTCCGCCGCACCCCCACGCTCCAGGCGCAGGCCTATGTCGAACATCTGCGCGAAGACGACGATGCCGGTGAAAATCACTATGGCTTCGGGCATTGCGCGTGCCCCTTCAGACCTGCTCCGCGCGGGCACCGCGTTTTTCGCGGGCCGCACGGATGGCGATATTCAGCGCGGCTCCCAACTCTGGCTGCTCGCGATAGATGTTATCCGCGCCAAGCCGCGCCAGAAGGCCCGTGCGCTCAAGCTGACCCCAGAGGTCCTCGTTGACGCCCGTCAGCTTCAGCGTGCCGCCCGCACGTTGCAGGTTCGTCGCATAGCGCGTCAGCAACCGGATCATCGTGCTACCCAGATCGTCGATGTCGCGCAGGATCAGGATGAGTGTTGCGCCGCGCGCGGTCTCGACCGCGGGCAACTGGGCCTCGAGCGTCTGGACCGTCGCAAAGAAGAGGGATCCGCGGATGCGCAAGACGCAGATCGTGTCCGGGCCGAGGCTGGCGGGCGCTTCCCTCTCTACTGGGAAGCCGCCTTCGATGAGCCGGAGCTCGCGCACCTGGATACGGTTCGACAGGCGCAGGATCGTCAGGAGGAAAGACAGAGCCACCCCGATCAGGATCGCAAATTGCAGAGGCAGGAACAGCGTGGCCGCAAAAGTTGCCCCCATCGCCAGCCGTGCCGGCAGTCCGATCGCCCAGACCGTGCGAATGTTGTCCGGCTGGATGTTCTGGTAACCCACGACCAGAAGCAGCCCGCCAAGCCCGGCCATCGGCACCATCTTCACAAGGTCAACAAGGGTGAAAACGATCAGGACCACAATTGCACCGGCGAAGATGTTGGATCAGCGCGACCACGCCCCGGCCTGGTAGTTGACCGCCGTACCCGACACCGATCCGCCGCAAGGAATGGCGCCAAACGCCCCGGCCACCAGGTTCGCCACGCCCTGCCCGGTAAAGTCGCGCGATGGGTCGGGAAACCTGCCATCGGGGTTGGGATAGCTCTGGCCCACACCCGCGCCCTGGATCAGACCGATGATCGCGATGGCAAGAGCCGGCAGCGCGATATCGGGCAGCTTCGAGAGGTCGGGCAGGACAGGAGCAGGCAAACTGCGCGGGATGGTCGCAATGTTGCCGACCAGCACGACATTGCCGTCCCCGAAGGCCAGTGACATGGCATAGGCGAGCCCGGTCGTGACGGCCAGCGCGAGGATCATGGCGAACTTGGCCACCGCCGTGCGCTGGAAACCGAGGATCAGAAGCACGGTGGACACCCCGAGAAACAGGGTTTGCCGATCGAGGATGCGCCAGTTCAGCACGGTGTCGGCGAGCCTGAGCAGGTGGTTGGGTTGCGTGCTGGAATACCCCGTGATGTCGGACACGGAACCGAACATGATGAGAACGGCGATCCCGGTGATGAAGCCTGTCATCACCGAGTTCGAAACAAAGCGGAGCAGCCGACCGAACCGCAACAGTCCGAAGACGAGTTGAAAGGCTCCGACGAGAATGACCAGCGCGACGAGGGCGCCCATCTTTGCGTCGCCTCCGAAGGGGGCCAGGGCTTCGCCGGCTGCGACAGACAGCGCCCCGGTCGTCGAGACGTTCATGAAGACGGAGCCGGTAAAGGCCGCCCCCACCGGCATCGCGATCATCAGCGCATAGAAACCTGCGACCGGGTTGACTGAGGCCAGCACCGCATTCGCCATGCCCTGCGGCACATTCACGATCGCGAAGGTCGCCCCCGCGACCAGGTCTGCTCCAAGGTTCTTGCGTTCGAGTTCAAGTCCGGGCGGCAGATTCATGTGTCGCCCTTTCCAGCGCTCTCACAGCGGTTTGCGGAGGGGCCAGTTCCCGGCGCTGCAAGGCCGAAGCGGGAAACGAGCGTCGTCCGTCTGGAACGGGCACGTCTGAGATCGGTGACGTAGCGCTGCTGACCACGTCCAGCCTCGAGGAGCGCAATCGCTGCCATCTCGTCTTCGGCAAGATCGCCGCGAGGCTGCATCGGTTGTGGCTCCGCGCCACGCCCGTAGACGCTCCACCCGAGGAGCGGTTGCGTCTGCCAGGCCACAATCACGACGAGCCCGGCCGGCGTCGGAAAAGCCACTCGTGCCAGAAACTCTTCTCTACCCATGCCGACCCCCGGAATTCTCCTGGAACAACCTGATGCAGCCTTTTGGTGTCGGCTTATTCCGGCACGACATCCTTCATCTCCCCGGTGTCGAACGGATCATGATCCACCGGAGCGGGCTGGGCGACCGGCGCGCCGGGAAACACCTCGAAGGTCGGCGTAAAATCGACCATCATGCCCGCGAGCGTCTTGAGGATCGCGGAATCGCCCTCGAACGTGGCCGTGCCATCTGCGATCTGCGCCTCCAATGGTTTGGCCCCGATGAGCGTTTCATCGAGTGCCGCCCGTGGGATTGTCAGCGTCAGGTCGGCATTCTCGGCCTGATAGCCCTTGATATTTGTGAGCGTCGCGTTCTCCAATTCCACGATGAACTGTTCGCCCGTGTCCGGAGTGCGCAGGTTCATTGTGTAGCGATGGCCGGCCGCCTTGGTGCTGTCGAGCCGAATGCCGAGGAAATTCAGGAACAATTCGGTCGACATGGCGCGCATCACGTCCGCGCTGGATGTCTTGGGGATCGCGCCGGATGGGATACCCGAGCGCAGTTCGAAGGCGCCAGCGAGAAAGCTGTTCCGCAGACCCGGATTCTCCTGCTGATAACCGACCTGTTCCAAGGCATCGGCCATCAGGTCCCGCGCCTGCTGGTTCTCCGGTTCGGCGAGGACGAGCTTGTTCAGGATCTCGATCGCCATCTGGAAGTCACCGGCAGCGTAGAGTTGTTCCGCCTCGGGAAGGATTGTGGCCGCGCCCCCCATGATGCGAACATAGATCGGGGCGGAGTCTTCCGGCGAAGGCGGAATTAGCGTCGCCGGATTGCAGTCCCAATAACCAAGATAGCGTTGGATCACGCCCCGTGCGTTGTGTTCGGGCGAGCCATGATAGCCGCGCACATGCCAGTGCTGCTGGAGCGCTTCGGGCACCTCATACACGTTATGGATCTGGTTGATCGTCACGCCCTGGTTGGCGTGGTGCAGCACCTGGTTGTGCAAGTTGGCATAAATGTCCCGCTGCGCCCGCAGGACCTCCTGGATACGCGCGTTGCCCCAGCGGGGCCAGTGATGCGCGGCAAACATCACCTCGGCCTCGCCGCCAAAACGGCAAAGCGCCTCGGCGATGTATTTCGACCATTTGAGTGCATCACGCACGGGTGCGCCGCGCAGGGTGTAGATGTTGTGCAGGCAATGGGTGACGTTCTCCGCCATCCAGAGCGCTTTCATCGACGGGATCCAGGTGTTCATCTCTGACGGTGCTTCGGTGTCTGGCGTGTTCTGGAACACCATTGGAACACCGTCGACCTCGAATTCCTCGTATGCTTCGCTGACAATCCGGGTCGGGGCGATGAGTGTGACTGCGCCGCGCGACGTGCCCTGCCCGAGGCCCTGGGTGACAAAGCCATACGGATCTACGGGCAGCAGGATGCCGTATTGGAAAAATGCCCTCCGGTTCATGGCGTTGCCGGCATAGACATTCTCGGCCACGGTGTTGTCCATGAAGCCTTCGGGCGCGATGATCTCGACCTTGCCGGCCCGCACGTCCTCTTCACTGACAATGCCTTTGATCCCGCCCCAGTGATCGACATGGTTATGGGAATAGACAACCGCCGCGATCGGAAGATCGCCCCCGACATGCTCTCTGAACAGTTTCAGCCCAGCCCGTGCGGTCTCGGCCGAAATCAGGACGTCAAAAACGATCCAGCCCGTCTTCCCGCGTATAAAGGTCATCTGCGACAGGTCGAAACCCCGGATCTGGTAGATGCCCGGGATCACCTCGTAGAGCCCGTAATTCTGGTTCAGTTTGGCCTGCCGCAGGAGGGACGGATGGATGCTGTCGTAACTGTCGGCCGCATCAATGAAATCGAATTTCCCCATGTCCCAGGCATCATGGCCGGCATCGGCCTTGATCTGGTTGTCCTGCATCCGCGCGATCAGGCCACGGTCGCATTCCTCGAAATCGCGGATGTCGTGAAACGGCAGCGCGTTGCGTGCGGCCTCCAGAACGGCGCGGGTGTGCTTCGTAGGCAGCTTGCCCTTGCGATGGAAATGCTCGCTTGGAGTGGTAACAGAACGCATCGTCGGGACTTCCCTTCATGCTGAGACGCAAACGGCCGGACATTCAAACGACCCTTCAAACCGCATCCTAACCGCGTCTCACTACGCGAAATGCGACGGATGGTTCAATCTGCCGGAGTTTTCCCCGAATGGCCTTCGGCCGGTTTTCCGCGCGGCTCTGGCCCGGGCCCCTGCGACAGGGTCTGGGGCGTGGCGGCAAGGTAGTGCCCCGCTGTCCCCGCGTCGGGGGAGCCCAGCGGGGGATAGTCGAGCGTGTCGTCGAGACCCGCCAACGCCTCTGGCGCGAATTCCGGGAACGGCAGCGAACCCTCTGCCCGCCAGGCGGCGACCGTCGCCTCCGACGCCGCCTTCCGATCAGGGTCGATGCCGCCTCCGTCACGCGCAACGTGAAGAACCTGCGCGGGCACAGCATATCTTGCGCCTGCCTGCTCGACGATGTCGCCGACCCTAAGTAGCGTATCCTCTCGGATCGCAAAGAACTCGTTCCACTCGCGTGTCTTGACATAGTAGCGCAGGTCGACCTCCCTGCCCGCGTCTGCCGTGCCCAGATAGCGAATCCTAATCGTGGCATCGCAATCCGTGGATGCGCGTGGAGCATCTTGCGTATCTCGGCGAGGACATATCGAAGCTGATCGCTCGAGGTCTCCAACCGCAGGCGCAGGGTGCGGTGGATCAGCATCATGTCACACGCCGCCCATTTGATCAGTTCCATGTCGGCGAAGCGGGCGTTGGGGATCGAGATCAGCGTCCGGTCGGAGCATCCGGGCCGGGGGTACTGCGCAACGCCACGACCGATTGGACTGCCGCCCAGAACAGCCATGCCAATGCAGCAAAGCTGAGAAGCGTCACTGTGTAGGCAACGATTTCGGGCATCTGGGAAAACGGCATCAACTGGCCAGCAAACCCGGGCAACGAAAGGTGCACGGCAATGAGCGCAAGCGCCGTGGCGTTGCCGACGCGCTGCCGGGCGGCTGCGGGAACGCCGTCGAGGTCAATCAGGCTGCGCAGGTCGGCGAGCAGGAGGTTGATCTGGACCACGCCCGCTCGGCTTGGCATCGCGGCGTGTGCGGCGACTGCAGCCTCAAGCGCATCGCGCAGTTCCGCAAAGGAGGCGACGGTCTCACCGGCTCCATCCGTGCGAATGAGGGGTATCTCGACCGGCCCATCGAGCCCCTGCGCGGAACCCGGCAGCACCGATAGCGTAAAGCAAATCAACCCGAAGAGAATGATCTGGCAAACGTTGCGGCAGCTTGTCCGATAACGCATGGCGGACTTCAGAACGATGCCTGCACACCGAGCATCGGACCGGCGAGGTCGAGCGTGACGTTACGGCCACTGAACTCCCGCTCGATGGTCAGCGATCGATAGCCGACCTGCACGGACCAGGTCTCGTTGAAGCGATAACCGAGCCCGGCATAGCCCTGCCATGTCTTGTCGGAGGCATCTTGGAAGCCGAATCCGCCCATATCCACGAAGGCGTTGGCAAACCAGTTCTCGTCGATTGCGAACCGTATGCGCGCGCCAACCAGCGGATCGATCCATGTGTCTCCAAGCGAGAAGTTGCGCGAGCGCAGGGTATTGCCCACGAGCCGGACGTCAATGCTGGCGTCGTTGTAACGAAAGCCCGGCCCCACCTCCAACCGGAAGTCGGCGGTATCGACAATCGCGTAGGCTGCATAGGCGCTTATGAGCGTCAGTCGCGCATCCACCTCTGCCCGACGAAAGGCAACGCCGAAGGGTGTGCCGATTTCCGAGCCGAGATCAGCGTAGACAAGGTCCGTGACCAACGCCCACCGTCCGTTCCGCGCTTCGAAGCTCCCAAAGAACGCGAAATCGAGTTTGTCCCAGACGTCGCCGAAATCGAGCTCGATCTCGACCGTACCGAGGCGGGTCTCGACGCTGCTACTGAGCCCGGTGAACCAACCGAAAGCCGAACCGGTGTAGCGCCACTCCGATTGCTGTGCCTGCACAGGCACCGCACAACAGGCCAGCATCAATGCCAGAGCGCGCTTCTTCATGATCCTTCTCCTTCGCTCAATGGATCGAGTGGTGTGTCCGTTGAGTGAGACTTCAGCACGGAGCCTTTGAGGCGACTGCTGCAAACGCAGCAATCTGGTCAGAAAAGTGGAAATTGCGCCGCAGAGCACCCTCAGCCGTCTCCGGTCGAAGATCCGCGCATGTTGGTTATGCCCCCACCGCATTGTTCTCGGTCTTCGCGACCGTTTTGGACGCGGCTCAGAGCAACGCGCCGAATGGCTGTTCAACGTGTCTGAAACGCGCGACCTTGGTTAGCATGAGGTCAGGAGAATAGCAGCCCTGAGAGACTGCTTCCGGCCGTTCTGGGTGCGGGGGCGGCACCCAGCCCCTCCTCCTTAACGCTCGTTTTCAAAAACGGAGATTTCCGGCCGTAGCCGGATCGCGAGAACCGTTATTCAGGGGCAAGTGGCGGAGCGGACGTGACCGGGGTCGAACGTTATCCTTTTCCATTGTATTGAGCGGCTTGCATCACGAACTTACAATCATCGATCGCGTGGTCATAGAACATGTCCACGACATTCCCGCGTGAAATAGGCAAGCGAACGCAGGTCTTCACGTTCCATCAAACGACCTACTCGTTTGTCGGAAAAATTCTAACCGCCGCACGTAACATCCAAACCACCGCTCGTACTCAAAGCAAACCGCGTCTTTCTGACAGCGCCAATTTTTGGCCTTATGCGCCAAGTTCGATCGTCAAGCTGTCGAAGAGCTCTTCCACATCGAACACACGGGGGATGATCTTCTGCTGAACCGCGTATTCGAGTGCCAGTTCGAGCCCCTTTCGGTTGGCTTCAACGCCAATGGGGGTGAAGTCGATGTCATCTTCGGCCATTTCGGACGCGGCCCGCTTGCTCTCCGAAAACAGCCTGAAGACCTCCTTCACGACATCGGGCCTCGACCTCGCCAGTTCCTCAGTCACTGCGAGCATATGGTTGACAGGCACGATTCCATGCCGTCCGTGCCAATCCCGCGCCGCGTCATGTGGGTCCGGGATCAGGGGGCGCAATCGTTCATCCTTGGGAAGGTCCGCGCCCAGGATCGCCGCGTCGACCTCGCCCGAGATGAGCATGGATACAGGCCCCTTGCCGGCCGGTCCTCTTTCTACGAAACCGGGATCAGCGTACTCGGCCAGATGCCCATCGTCGAAACAGACCCATGTCACCTGATCGAGGTCGACACCGTAATCCTGCGCGAGAATACCACGAACCCAAACTCCGGTTGTTTGGGAGTAGGAGCGGATCGCGACGCGGCGCCCGTGGAGGTCTGCCGGGCCAATTTCTCCAAATTGCGAATTGTAGATGATGTTGTGGTGCTGAAATCGGCTCATGACGACGGCAGGAAGCAACACCAGTGGTTTGCCGAAAGCCTTCGCCTGCAGATAGGTCATGATCGCCATTTCGCTGAGGTCGAACGCCTGCTCCCGCACCATGGCCTTGAATCCTTTGTGTGCGGGGTTCAGATCGGCATAGCCGAAATCGACCAGCGAAGAATGAATCTTGCCGTCCCGAAGCGCCCGCGTGACGGGATGGATATCGATGTTGGTCTTGAGAGTAATGCGACCCGAGCCGGTGTTCTCAGTGGCCATGCGACGGTTCCTCCGTTTCCATGTTTTCTTTTCCGGGCGCCGCATGCGGGCGGTTCGGCGGAGCAATTCCGTCGATTCAAGACCCGGTGCGCGGCGACGGGAGATCGTCCTGGTTGATGTCCGGGAGGATCCCGCCGTCCACGCTTCCTATGTGTCGAGTTCCACGAACAGTTCCTCCATCCGAAGTTGCCGCGGAACCAGTTGCTGCTCGAAGACGGCCCGCATCAGCGCCGCGATCGAAACCCGGTTGGCGGCGCTTCCATAGGGCAGCGGATCACCCTCCGCGAAGGTCATGAATTCGCGGTACCTTCGGTCATCCGCGGTCTGGGCGAAGCCGTCTGCGAGAAGGTCGACATAACGACTCTTGGCCTCGGTGAAGGCCGCGTACAGTTCACCGGCCAACCAGGGATGTTCCGCAAGGATCTGATGTCGGACTACCACGACGCCGTGCATGGGATAGATTCCGGTCCGGCGATACCACTCGGCCTCAAGGGTGGCGGCCTCCCTGAACAGCGGTCGATACGGCGGAGCCTTGGCCCGCGGTTTTGTTTCCCAGCCGAGTTCCGGCGGCCCCTCCCGACCGATTCCCGCCGTTCCGACAAATCCGGCGGAAATGTCCCCATGCGCCATCATGCTCGCCAGTGAATATCCCGGAGGGGCATGGACGACGTTCGATGGCAGGCGCAGACGTGGCTCATGTTCCTCGTCGTCAACTACCCAATTGACCTTCGAGGCATCAAGACCGAACTCGTTGACGAGGATGCTGCGTCCCCAGACCCCGCTGGTCGCCGAATAGGCCCGAATACCGACTTTCCGTCCCTCGAGATCCTTCGGAATGCGGATTCCGGAATCTTCGCGGCACAACAGACCCGAATGATGAAACTGACGGGTAAGAAACACCGGCAGCGCTATGTACGGCGCGCCATGACATCGCGCGATCATGTAGGTTACCGGCGCCATTTGACAAATGTCGTACTCGACGTTCCGCACCATCCTGCGAACGGCAGCAACCTGGGGCCGAACGTCGACGAATTTCAGCTGGACACCGGGGATGCCGATTTCGCCTCGCCGGAGGGCGGCCACGTGCTGAAGATCGCCGAGAGCAGTCTTCAGTTCCATCGCGAGGCTGGAGCCGGCCATGTTTCTCCTCCACCTCCTGAGCCGCGGGGACGATGCCGAATTGAGTCACGGTGGCTTAATCTATGGCTTGAGGGCAGCGCCCACCAAATCGAATTAGGTTCCAACTCCATAAGTTTCTTGCTAGTCTTTTTTTCATCGGATGAATTGCACGAAGCGGTTCGGAGGCCGCTCGGTTGCCCAAAACAACCGATGATACGGGGAGAAGAATTTGTGCAGGGAACGCCGCAAAGCTCGCACTCTATCCGGAGCGATCTCCCAACTTTACGAAACCTAAGGATTTTTGAGGCTGTATCCAGGCTCGGAAGCATTACCGGAGCCGCGAGCGAGGTGCATTTGTCGCAACCAGCGGTGACGCAGGCAATTGCGAATATCGAGAGCCAGATCGGGGCGCGGCTATTCGACAGGCGCAATCAGGGAACATTCCTCACCGCCGACGGGCTGATCTTCGAGAAGCGCGTTAGACGATACTACGCACAAATCGAGCGGGGGTTGCGAGACTTCGGAAAACGGGACTACGGGAAGAACCTGGCGGTTCTGCTGAACCTGATTTCCGAACCACAGATCCGCTGCCTCATCGCGATTTCCGAAGCTGAATCCTTCGCCCAGGCAGCACAGGCCATCAACCTTTCCGAGACGACCCTCTCGCGTTCGGCCCGCGACCTTCAGGGCACTCTGAAATCCCCTGCCCTATTTCGGCGTACTGCCACCAGCATGACATGCAGCCTTGCGGGGCGGGAACTGGCACGCCGATTCAAGCTTGCCCGTCGCGAAATCTCGCTTGCCTGCGAGGAAATCGACGCCTCGCGCGGCCATGCCCGCAGTCGCATCTCGCTCGGTGTGCTGCCTCTTGGCGGCACCTCGATCACCGGGCACGCGGTCAGCGAGTTTTGCAGGAGGCACCCCGACGTCCGCTTCGAACTGGTTGAAGGACATTACGATGTCCTGCTGGGGATGCTGAGGTCAGCATCGATCGACTTCATTATCGGCATGCTGCGCAACCCGGCGCCGGAAAGTGACGTTGTGGAGGAATACCTATTGGCGGACCCCTACGTGGTCGCCGTGCGCAAAACGCATCCGTTGGCCGACAAGACAGATGTTTCGAAGGAGGCGTTGGCCGAATGCCGATGGATCCTGCCGAAGGGTGACACCCCCAGGCGGCGGGCCTTCGAGAAAGCGTTTTCCAACCTGTCCGAATTGCCCACGGTCGACATCGAAACCAGTTCGACACGTCATATCCGGACCATTCTGCGGCAAAGCGATCGGGCGTCGATCCTGACCCGGGTCGAGATGCTCGCGGAAAGTGGCGCCGAAGGCCTCGTCGGCATTCCCCTGGCTCTACCGCGCGCGACGGGGAAGGAACGCATTATCGGCACGACACGGCTTCTGGATCAGCTAAGAACCCCATACCAAACCGAATTCCTGGATCTTCTGCGCGATATCGCGCGCACGATCTGACATCAGGCACCATTTTCGCCGGGTTCGACCAGGTAGTCCCGCTGTCGCAATTGCGGAAACAGGAATGCCCACAATCCCGCCACGGCGATAGTCCCTGCCCCGCCAAGAACGATCGCCGGGACAAGACCAAACAGAGCGGCTGTCGCTCCCGACTCGAACTCCCCCAGTTCATTGGATGCGCCGATGAACAGGGAATTCACGGCGGACACGCGACCGCGCATCGCATCGGGCGTATCGCCCTGTACCAGCGTATGGCGGATCACGACGCTGACCACGTCAGAGGCACCGATCAGCAGAAGGAACAGAAGGGTCAAGTAGACGTAGCTCGACAGACCCAGGCCGATTGTTGCCAAGCCGAAGATCGCGGTCGCAATGAACAGCTTGCGCCCCGCGTGGCGCTGTATGGGAACGTAGGCCAATGTCAGACCAACGACCATCGCGCCAACCGCCGGGGCGGATTGAAGGACGCCCAGGCCCAGGGGGCCGACATGCAGAACATCGCGGGCAATGATCGGCATGAGGGCAGTGGCGCCGCCGAACAGGACCGAGAAGAGGTCGAGCGAGATCGCTCCCAGAATGGGTTTCTGCTGCCACACGAACACCAGTCCGGCAAATGCGTCTGACAGCCTGACCGGCTCCTTTGAGCGCTCCAGTGGCTGACGGCGGATCATGAAGTTCATTACTGCGGCGACGAGGAAACCTGTCGCGGTGCAGGCGAAGGGAACCCAGGAGCCACCAAGATAGAGCAGCCCGCCCAGTGCGGGGCCGGTGATGGCGGCAAATTTCGTGACCGACGATGCCAACCCCACAACCCGGCTGAAATGCTGGCGCGGCACGAGGCTCGCCACCAGGGCCTGCGCTGCAGGAACGGCGAAGCTCTTGGCGACGCCCAGTATGATCAGCAATGTGTATACGATGCTCATCTGGACGGGAGGCGAAATGACGGTGAACAAAAGCCCCACACTGACCGCGCCATTGATCGCCAGGCACCCGGCCAGGATCAGGTTTCTCTGAAAGCGGTCCGCGACAATGCCCGACACGAAAACCAGAAACAGCTTGGGCGCGAACGCCGCCAGACCGACCAGCCCCAACGCCATGGCACTGTTGGTCACGTCATAGACGAGCCAGCCGACTGCCACGGTGCTCATCTGGTTCGACAGGACCCAGAGGAACCGCGCGACCAGATACAGAAGGACATCCCGTTCGAGCAAGGGCGACTTCGGTTTCGGAATTGTCAGATCGTTCTCGCCGGGCAATGCCGTGGCCATTCCGCAACCTCTTCGCCATTTCGACCGCAAGGATGTTCGATTGTCCCGCGGCAAGGAGGAGCGAGGCACGAGGCGACACCCCGAGCCACGCGCCGCAGATCTGCGACCTAGATGTTCTCCGGGTCGTGGAACAGTTCGCCCACCTCCATCGGAGACGGCATCAGCTTCTGCTGAACGGCATAGGTCATCAGCGCCTCGATCGACGGCATATTTGCCTCAAGCCCGTAGGGAACCGGGTCCGGACCCACGATTTCGGCCATTTTGCGCAGATTGTTATCGGCCTTCGCCGTCGCCTCGCCATTGTTCAGCTTTTCGAGATAGCGTTTCTTGGACTCGGCCATCGCTTCGTAGAGAAGCCGTGGCACTTCGGGATGAGCGGCGACGACTTCATCCTTGATGACGATCGTCGGATGGAATGGATAGATGCCAGTCCGGGCGAACCACTCGGCCTCGCGAGCCGACGCATCGGGAATGAGTTCACGGTAGTCGTCGGTCGAAAGGGTCGCTTTCGCCGACCAGTTCTCGGTCGGCGGGCCCTCGCGCCCGATGCCGGCATTGCCCTGCAGCCCGGCCTCGATCTCACCGGCGGCCATCATCCCCGCCAGCGACCGCCCCTCTGGAACATGGAGGACGTTTTCGGGCAGCTGAAGTTGCGCGACATGCTCTTCATCGTCGACCATCCAGGTCACCTTGCCGAGATCGACGCCGTATTCATTCTGAAGGATGCCTCGCGTCCAGACGCCGGTCGTCACCGAATAGGCACGAACGCCGACCTTCTTGCCTTCGAGGTCCTTTGGTTCGTTGATCCCGGAATCCGGCCGGACCAGCAATCCGTGATGGTGAAACCGGCGATTGAGAAAGACCGGCAACGCCTTGAACGGCGATCCGTGCCCGCGCGCAACCATGTAGGTCGTTGCGGCCAACTCGCAGACATCGAATTCCACCGAGCGAACCATGCGCCGGAAGGCAGCGACCTGCGGTTCCACCTCCACGAAGTGCAGTGTCACGCCCGGAATGGTGATTTCGCCGCTCTTGAGCGCGGCCGTTTGGCCGGAAGTGCGGAGCGAAACGGAAAGAGTAACGTTTTCCGCCATGAGTTGAGGTTCCTTCCAAGTCATGTTTTCGAGCGAATGCCGCCCCGGCACGCTTGCGCCGCTGTCGGGATCGACCTGATTTCTTTTTTCCTTCGCGGCCCCGGAAGAAATATCGGATCACCGGGACAGTCCATAAGTTTCAAGGGCTTCCATCGCTCACCCATCGGTGTCGCAAGTCTGCCCGGGGAAGAAAGAACGCGCACCATTTGCTTCTTTCTCCTGCTTTCGCACCGTCATGGCTCCGTTGAGGATTCATTTGCCAAACAGCATCTCTCCGATGATCGGCCTTGGCCAATCAACATGAAGCACGTGGTCGAAAACGCCATAGATCAACGCCAAGACCGCCAGCGCGTAGACCGTGCTCAGGAGCCAGGATTCCCGCCCTTCCAGCCGCATGTAGGCGATGATGATGACCGGGATCGTGGGCAGCAGGCCGATGATCGACAGCAGCAACAGGAACGCCAGGAACCATCCGAAGAACATTGCGGCCCGCAGCAAGATCGTCTTCTGCGTCAGGTGCTCGTCATTCGAAACGAGGTCCATATGCATGCCACCGTTCTGAACATTGCCGCCTTCCTTGGCCTGTTCCCCCGAAAAGATGCTCGACATAAGGCTGATCGAAGCGGCGACCAGCAATGTCGAGGCAACTGCGGTCGGGCCAATTCGCGCGGCGAGTGGCCAGCCCTGCGCGGCGATCAGCATGTACGCGCCGATCACGATGAAGACGATGTAGAGAATGTCCGAAGCGTGAAACCTGGGCATGCCTTGCGGAAGCACGGTCTTCACTCCCTGGCTGCGCAACTCCCGAATGAAAGGCCGGGCGATGGTCAGCAGGGACAGGGACAAAAGAACGATCACCCCGGGGCGCAGCAGCCAGGCGGCATCGTAGCGCATAACCGAAATCGCCATGTAGCGTTCGATCATCACGCCGAGGATGAGGCCCAGAATGAGCGGCGGACGCGGCCATTTCAGGCGCTTCATCACCCAACCGAGCACACCGAAGAATAACAGAACCAACAGGTCTCCCCAGCTCCGGGACCCCTGGTATGCGCCAACATAGATGATGACCATGATCAACGGCAGCACCAGCGTGTAGCGAAGCATGGAAATCTTTGCGAACTGACCACTGAGCAGGAAACAGATGCCAGCCCCGAGTATGTTGGCGACCGCGATGCTCCAGACCATGGAGTAGGTAACGTCGAGGTTCCTTGCCAGCATGTCCGGTCCCGGGATGAAACCGTGGATCATCAACGCCCCCATCAGGATCGCGAAGGCTGCTCCGTGTGGCACGCCGAAGGCGATCATCGTCACCAGGCTGCCGCCCTCCTTGGCGTTGTTGGACGATTCCGGTGCAATTACGCCGCGCACGTCGCCCGTGCCGAAGGTCTCCGAGGCCCCCTTCTCCGTACGAATGGCGTGCCCGTAGGCAAACCAGTCGATGACCGACCCGGTAATGCCGGGAACGAGTCCGAGCATGGAGCCAAGCATGCTGCATCGAATGACCAGAAACCAGTTTCGGAAAGTATCCTTCACCCCCTGAAGCATGCCTTCGCGCGCGCTGAATTTCACGTCGTCCGTGATCGAGGCACGCTTGATGGCAAGGTCGCAAAGTTCAGGCAGCGCGAACACGCCGAGAAGTACCGGCAACATAGGAACGCCGTCCCACAGGTAGAGCTGTCCGAAGGTCCACCGCAATTCGCCGGTCTGCGAGTCGGTACCGATCATGCTGACCAACACTCCGAAACAGGCCGCCGTAATCCCGCGCAGCGGAGCGCTTCCCGATAGCGCTGCGACCATAGCGATGCCAAAGATCATGATGCAAAGCAGTTCGGGTGTGCCGAAGGCGAGCACGAATGGACGAACTACCGGAATGGTAAGTCCAAGCAGCAACGCTCCCATCAGGCCACCGAGCAAAGATGCCGTGAAGGCCGCGGACAGGGCACGCCCCGCCTCGCCGTTCTTTGCCATGGCGTGGCCGTCCAGAATGGTCGCCTGTGACGCCGCTGTCCCCGGCACCCCGAACAGAACCGCAGGGATGGTATCGGACGTCGTCGTCACCGAATGCATGCCCAGCAGCATCGCAAACGCTGCATAAGGATCCATCGTGTAGGTGAACGGAACGAGGATGGCGAAGCCGGTCAACCCGCCGATGCCAGGCAGCAGCCCGATCAACAGGCCGACAATGACGCCGAACCACAGGAACACAAGACGACTTGGGTCAAGAACGATCCCAAGCGCCGTCCACGCGGAATCAAGCATGTAGGGAATGTCTAGAAATTCCATTCCGGGTCTCCTCCTGGCGCGCTGTCACCTTCTTGTTGTGCGAAGGTTTGAACGAACGCCCGTTTTATTTGCCGTCCCGACCGGAAGAGCCGACCGTTCAGGCGGCCTTTCCGCTCAGACGGACTGCTTCACCCGATCTCGCGAAGCGGATGCATAAGCGCGTTTGCGTCGCTGGCTTCGAAGCCCATCACTGCATCTTGGATCCGAAGGATGAGGTTCTCATCCATGCGAAAACGTGCAATTTCCTCGAATTTCTCGTTGACGACCTCCTCGTCGAGCCCCTTGTCGGGGAAGGAATGACCGGGATGGAACAGGCATTCCTGCTCGACCGTTCTACCGTCGTCGAAGGACACCACAATGCGGCTCGGCATGCTTCCGGGAGCGCGTGCGGCGAGATCGGGATCAACGCTCAATTCCGTGACATCGATCAACCGGGTCATGTCCGCGTGCTCCCAACGACGGTCGCGGAACTGCGCGTCGGTCATCGCGCCTTCGGCCATGGCGACGGCCGGAAGGAAGGTGAAACTGTGATCGGCGGCTTCCCGGGTCTTGGGAAACTGACGGTAGATCTCGCCCTGCTGTTTGCGGATCATCGGGAGGTCGGCCATGATGATCTGGATCCTCGCAATGCGGTCGACCCGGTCCTTGACCTTCGGATGAAGCGCAAGTGCCGCTGCAATGGTCGTCTGGGCCGTTCCGATGCAGGCATAAGGCTTTATGCAGGATGTCATGACGAAATGCGGGTCCGTCACAGGTGTCCACAGGTTTTCGAAGCCGAGATCGGGATCGAATACCTGATGCATCCCCCCGCGGTGTTCCAGTACCTCTTGCGGACCGGTAATGCCAAGTTCCGCCAACAATGCTGCCTGCACACCGCTCTGTGCAATGAAGGCGTTGGCCAGGTTCTTGGCGCCGGACAGCTTGCCCCAACGCACGACCGATGGTGTCGCACAACGGATCGCGGCGAGCGCCAGGGCGTTTGCCTGTCGTTCCAGATCGAAACCGGCAAGCCTGCCATACATCGCCGCTGCGATCATGCCGGAAACGCTCGTGCCGTCCCAAGCTGAACTGAACGGCATCAGGTTCCGAAGACGTCCGAACATTTCGTAGCCCATGGCAATGGCCTCAATGGTCTTCAGACCCGAAACCCCAAGATGCTCGGCCGAAGCCAACGCGGCGGGAATATTGTCGCTGCAATGGCCGGCGACGCTGAGCTTGCCTTCCTTCAGGAAGAACTGGACGTCGTTGAAGTCCAGCGACCGAACAAGGGCGCCGTTCATCAGCACCGCAGAGAGGATCGACGTCTTCTCCGGCTTGCCAACGATCGAGCACATCGGGTTTCCCCCCAAGGTGTCGAGCATCGTGGCAACACGGCTTGGTGTCTGGACATCGAGCGCAGCGATTGCGCAAGCGATGGAATCAAGGATCAGCAGTTTGGTCTGCTTGACAATCAGCGGGGTAGTCCAGGCCGATTGATCCTCCAGTGTCCATCTTGCGAGTTCGCGGATTGGCGCAGTTCCATCCACGCCCTTTGGGTCGACTAAATTGTTCACAACTCCTCCTCGGAATGACGGGCAGCGGGGCCCTCCTGGGTTCAGGGTGCTGTCCGGATTGCCTCGCATCCATCCTTCGACCGATGGTGGATCGAAAATCCGGGAACGGGCAAATTGATTTCGAGGGCGAGGCCATAACTATTTTGTCACATACGCAATGGGCAGGAGGAGGATTTTCGGGAGGAGGTCCCGCGTCGATCGCTCTCGGCGGAGCAAAGGAATACTCCATATTTCGACGAGCCACCACCAGGGAGTGGCCAGCGGCCATTTTACGATCAGCATAATAATTCATTTAATAACAGATTATTGAAGGGGATTTATGAGCGGTGAACATCTTGCTGAACGACCAGGCAAACACTTCCTTGCCGCGCCGCAGCATGCTGATGACGTGTATCGAATTGCCGCCCTCATCCATAAAATTTGCATCAGGTTAACTTGCGTGATGCCGGGAATGGACGCGAAAGTCGTACACGGCACGACACAGTCGGTGGCGAAAAAACTCGAAAGGGCTGATGGCAAGAAGGGCCATTTCGGTTCTGGGAGGTCCATCTCCTTGCGTGCTGGCCGCTCGGCAAAGCGGAGCGGGCATCGGGTCGCGATGGAGAGAGGGCGAAAGCCGCGCAAGACCCGGCGCTCGATACCGACGAATGAGAGGTTGGTGCGAAGGTTTGATTGGAAGTGGTCGCGCCCCGGTCGGGTCCGGAAGAAAGGATCGCGGTTCCGGGAAACAGAAGCAAACTTGGGAGGTTTCAATGAAATTCGGAAAAACTGCGGTGCTGATCGGCTTGACGGTCTGCTCGTCCCTGACGTGGCTGGGGTCCGCGACGGCGGATCCGGTCGAAGATTTCTACAAGGGAAAGCGGCTGACCTTGATCGTCAGCGCCTCTCCCGGCGGCGGCAGCGACTTCTTTGCACGCCAGTTCGCGCAATTTTACGGAAATCACATTCCGGGCAACCCTGAGGTCATCCCGGTCAACAAGAAGGGCGCCGGCGGCCTAGTTGCGGCAGCCCAACTCCAGAAGAACGAGCACGAAGACGGAACGGTGATCGCGCTTCTGCAGCGAAACAACCTGTATCGTCCCCTGTTGGAGGAAGCGCACGACAAGTTCGACCCGCGCGAAGTCCGGTGGATCGGAAGCCTCAACAAGGAAAAATACCTACTGGCCGCCTCCAAGGATTCGCCGGTGACGGCACCGGAGGACATGTTCACCAAGACGATGATCCTCGGAGCGACAGGTTTCACCAACGAGAACCGCACGGTTCCCGCCATGATGAACAAGTATCTCGGGACCAAGTTCGACATTGTCCACGGCTACGAAGGCAGCGAGGAAGCCGTCATCGCGATGGAACGTGGCGAGGTACACGGCAAGTTCGGTGCGGTGAACGGGTTCATCGCCGGCAACGAGGCCGAAATGATCAAGCGCGGCGAAATCGTCGTTCTGATGCAGGCGGGCTGGACGAACCACCCGGCGTTCCCCGACGTGCCGAACTTCTCGACCTACGTGAAGGATCCCGAAGCCAAGGCAGTGGTCGATTTCTTCATCCTGCCCTTCGAGTCCGGTCGCCCGTTGGCCGCGCCCAAGGGTGTGCCTGCCGACCGGCTGGAAGCGCTGCGCAAGGCTTTCGACGAGACGATGACGGATCCGGCGTTCCTTGAGCACATGAAGAAAGTGAATTCCGAAGTCGACCCGATCTCGGGCGAAGAGGTCGAGGCGATCATCGAAACACTCTATGCAACTCCGGAAAATGTCCTCGCAAACGTCCGCGAGATCCTGAAGGCGGAGTAACCACTTGCCGTCCCAGGCCGAACCAATCGCGTCGCTGGACGTGAACGGTTCGGCCATCCGGCGAGTTGCGCTGGCGATCATCAAATAAAACCGGGATGCCGCCAAAGGCCACATCCCACGGCCCTCTTTCGGCCTGCCATGGCGGCTCCTGCCAACCCCAGATCCCGGATTCGGGGTAACGCGACCAAGAACGATCAGGATGGAAACCAAGATGTCTGATGGATCGAGCAGCGCCTCTGCGACCACCAAGCTCAAGCTGAAAACCCTGCTTCAGGACCGGGCCTGGACGCCTCCCCTCAAGGACGGGTCCATCACCTCCGATCTGGTGGAACTGGACTTTGATGACATCGCGGAGGCGAGCAAGCGGTTCAAGCCAATGGTCCGCGAGATGGCCTATGATTGCGGCGAACTGGCAATCGTGACCTACCTTCAGGCCAAGAGTTTCGGCAAGCCGCTTGTCCTTCTGCCTTTCGTGGTTGCCGGACGATTGCAGCACAAGAATATCGCCTACAACACCGAACGCGGCGTGGTGACGCCGGAGACCCTGGAAGGCAAGCGCGTGGGCGTCCGGACCTATTCCCAGACCACCGGAGTCTGGGTCCGGGGCATCCTTCAGAACGACTACGGCGTGGACCTGGGCAAGGTCACCTGGATCACGTTCGAAGACGGACATCTGGCGGAACATACCGACCCCGAGAACTGTGTCCGGGCCCCCGAAGGCACGAAAGTGGCCGACATGCTGCTCGCGGGCGAACTGGACGCTGGCATGCTGGGCGGCAACATGCCCAAGGACTCAAGGCTGAAGACCGTCATCGCCGACCCCGATCAGGCTGACAAGGACTGGGTCGCCCGGAACAACGTGACCCCGATCAACCACATGTTCGTGGTGTCAAAGGAGCTTTGCGACACCAACCCGGACGCGGTACGCGCCGTCTTCGACATGCTCGCCGAGGCGAACAGGACGGCCCCGGGCCCATTTCCGGTCGGGTTCGAAGGCGACTGGACGGCGCTCGAACTGGTGAGCCTCTACGCCTACCAGCAAGGCGTTGTTTCCAAGAAATTTTCGGTCGACGAGCTCTTCGCCGAAGCGGCCGAAATCCTGCATCGGTGAGCGGAGCCTTCCAGCACCGCGCCGCCCTGGAACGTGGAAAGAGTGAGCGGAATCAATGATTATCGACTGTCATGGACATTATACAACCGCGCCGCAGGCCCAGCGGAGTTGGCGACAGAAGCAGGTTGAAGCCCTCGACAACCCCACAAGCGTTCCCGCAAAGGGCACGATCGACATCTCCGACGATGAGATCCGGGAGTCCTTGGAAGGCAAACAGCTCAAGCAGCAGCGCGATTGCGGGATCGACATGGCACTGTTCTCGCCAGGCGCAGGGAAGATGGCACACCACGTCGGCAATGCCACGACCAGCCAGCATTGGTCGGAGCATTGCAATGACATGATCCATCGAGTGTGCGGCCTCTATCCCGACAGTTTCATTGGTGTTTGCCAGCTGCCACAGTCGCCCGGCGTACCGCCCGCGAATTGCATCCCCGAACTGGAACGCTGCGTTGAAGAGCTGGGCTTTGTTGGCTGCAACCTGAACCCCGATCCGACCGGTGCCTATTGGACCGACCCGCCCTTGACCGACCGGTGGTGGTATCCGCTCTATGAGAAGCTGGTGGAACTCGACGTGCCCGCGATGATCCATGTGGCGGCGTCCTGCAACCCGAACTTCCACGGTACAGGCGCCCACTACCTCGCCGGCGATACGACCGCCTTCATGCAGTTTCTGCTGTCGGACCTGTTCAAGGATTTCCCGACGTTGAAGTTCGTTATCCCGCACGGCGGCGGCGCGGTCCCGTATCACTGGGGGCGTTTCCGCGGCCTGGCGCATGACCGGGGTCTGCCGCCCCTCGAGGAACTTCTTCTGGACAACGTGTTTTTTGACACCTGCGTTTATCACCAGCCCGGAGTTTCGCTTCTGACCGAGGTTATCCCCGTGAAGAACGTGCTTTTCGGCTCGGAAATGATCGGTGCCATCAAGGGCAAGGATCCCCTGACAGGGCGACCGTTCGACGACACGAAGACTTTTGTCGATGGTTCCCCGTGGCTCTCGAAAGAGGACAAGGAGATGGTTTTCGAGAAGAACGCCCGCGCCGTCTATCCACGCCTCGACAAGATTCTCAAAAGCAGGGGTCTCTGAGGCACTCTAGCCGAAGACTCCACAAAGCGAGCAAACCTCATGGAAACCATTCCCCGCCTCAACGGCGTCATTCGCGCCCTCGAGCAGAACCTTCCCGCCTTCACCTCCTTCGCGACCCCGGATCCCGCGACCGCGCTGTCTTTCGCCGGCACCCGGTACGACGGCGTCGTATTCGAGATGGAGCACAACGCTTATGACATAGCCAGTCTGCGCGACAGTTTTCAATTCATGCTGAACCGCGCACAGATCGCAAGGTCGGGCTCCATCGCGCCCGCCGTGACCCCCATCGTTCGCATCCCCCCGAATGGCAGTGAAATGAACCAGTTCCTCGCCAAGCAGGTGTTGGACATCGGCGCTTACGGGGTCGTCTGGCCGCATATCAGCACGGCCGAACAAGCCTATAACGCAGTGGCATCCTGCCGGTATCCGAGACCGAAGGACGCGCCGATTTACGAACCCGTGGGCGTGCGGGGCGACGGGCCGGCCCGGGCCATGCGCTACTGGGGGCTCAGCCAGGCCGAGTATTACGCCCGCGCCGACGTCTGGCCCCTCGCCCCGCAAGGGGAAATCCTGGTGATCCTGATGATCGAGGATTGCGAAGGGGTCGATAACCTGGACGAAATCCTCGGGACGGTGGACGGCATCGGTGTCGTCCTGATCGGAGAAGGCGACCTGAGCCAGGAACTCGGTCATCCGCGCGAATTCGAACATCCGATCGTTCGCGAGGCGATGGGACATGTCGTGGCGACCTGCAAGAAGCACAAGGTCACCGTCGGCCACCCGCATGTCGGCCCGAAAAACGTCGAAGCGGTGCTTGAGGAAGGTTTTACTTTCCTGATGGCGAAACCGACCACAACCTATCCGGCCCTTGAAAAGGGACTCGCGTTGTCAGGGCGTCTTTAGCCGCCCTTCGCGCGCGCCCCGACAAACGGTATCAAGCAAGGAACGAAAGATGACCGTCGTAGATATCCACCCGCACATAATCTCCGAGGATACCGACCGCTACCCGATCACTCCGCTGGCAGGCAAGCGCTCCGAGTGGTCGGCAAAGCGCTCGGTCACGGTTGAGAAGATGATCGAGAGCATGGATGCCGCCGGTGTGGACAAGGCCGCCATTGTGCATTCCTCGACGACGTATGGGTTCAACTGCGAATATGCAGCCGACGCTGTGGCCACCTATCCGGACAGGTTTACCGGCGTCTTCTCGGTCAACGTGCTCGAACCCGATGCCACCGAAGCCATGCTGAAATGGTACGATCAGGGCATGACCGGCATGCGGATTTTCACCCGCGGGAGCACGTTCAAGGAGCCCTGGCTGGCCTTGGACGATCCCAGGATCTTTCCCTGCTATGAGCTCGCGGGTGAGAAGCAGATTTCCGTCGCGATGAACCCCACCAACCACGAGTTCGATCAACTGGAAACCATCCTGAAAGCCTTCCCGCAGGTCTCTTTTGTCCTCGATCACCTCGGGAAGACCGACTTCACCGACGGGACGCCCTTCGCCGCGGCGGAACCGCTGTGGCGGCTGGCCCAATATGCCAACCTGCACCTGAAAGTAGCGACCAAGAACTTCGTACAGGCCAAAGACGGAAAGGCGACGTCGGAGTCGGTCTTCGGCAGGCTGGTCTCGGAATTCGGTGCCAACCGGATCGCGTGGGGGTCGAATTTCCCGGCGGCCAAGGGCAACCTGCCGGAACTGGTTGCAATCGCGCGTGATGGACTGTCGGCATTGTCGGATGTCGATCAGGAATGGATCCTCGGCAAGACTGCGCTGAAGCTGTACCCGGCGTTAGCCTCCGAAAAAGCGGCGGCAGACTGAAATTCTCAAGCATCAGGGATAAGGCAACGGTAGTGGTCGGTCTGCTGGTCCTTTTTGCTCGGCTACGTGCAGCTTCTCACCGACGAAAATCGAACCCTCTCTCAAGACCAAAGAGATGGCCCGAGTTTTCAGGGCAGCCCCTTGATCGAGGATTTTGTCGTTTGGGCTTCTTGTCGCGCTCGAGATCCGACCCAGAGCAGGTAAAGGGAAACGGCTTGCCAAGCCCTGAAAAGGAGAAAAAATGACCAACAACTGGAGCGTATTTGTCCTCGAATATGCCTATTCCCACGAACCTTGGGTAGGTCTGGTGAAGGGGATGGAGAAAGACGGAATGGTCGACCTGCCATATTCGTTCGTACTCGCGACGAAGGGCGACCGGCGGATTCTCGTCGATGCGGGTTTCATGAAGACCGGCTCCGAGGAAGAATTCCCGCGGAAGTTCCAGGTCAAACAATGGATCTCGCCGCTTCGGATGTTGGCCGAGATGGATGTCCGCCCCGAGGACATCACAGATATTGTCGTCACTCATGCGCATTTCGACCACATGGGGGCGATCGGCGAGTTCCCGGACGCGCATATCCATATCCAGAAGACGGAACTGCTGACCTGGTACGAGGCGATTGCGCTTCCGCGGCGCTTCAGCCATCTCACGCGGATTATCGATCCAGACACGCTGCGTGCGGCGCTCAATGCGTCGATCCAGCATCGCGTAACGCTGATCGACGGCGATCGAGATCACATCCTGCCCGGCATCCATGTCCGTCTGGCGGCCGGGCATACGGCGGGGCAGCAAATCGTTATCATCGACACCGAAAAAGGCGCGCACGTTATTTCGGGCGATTGCATCTACACGCGCCGGCAACTTACCGGTCATGACAATAACGGCGTCTATGTACCGCTGAACAACGCGACGGGCACCGTCTGGGATCAGCTGAAATCCATCGACCGGCTAAATGACGCGATCGACGGCGATCAGTCCCGGTTGGTCATCCTCCACGATGTCGATCGATGGAAGGGGCGGCCCGTTGTTGCGGAAGTCGAGGGCTACCGTGTTGTCCAGATCGTATGATCGACGTTGGAGCGGCCAGGCGAATTCGAACCAGCCGTCGAAAATAGCGTTGTATTTGTGAACCCCGCCGCGCGGCCTGGTCCGAGGCCGCGTCCCCATTATTGGTCATCAAGGTCAACAAAACGACCGTCAGATGGATCGGGGCAAGCTGCATCCCACAAGCTGCGATGGTATCTGCCGCGCCTGATCGCCGAAAAGGGTTCTCTGCGATTTCCGCTCATTCGATGAGCTGAAGGACACCACCGGTTCCAACGATAAATCCCTGGCCCAGCAACGAAGGGTCTTTCGTGGTATGGCTATCCCCGGCCAAAATGCGCGCCCCGAGCAGCTGCACCACTTCAGGCGCATCGGTGAATTTCGAGTGATGGATAGAGCTCGTATCCTTTACCTGGCTCAGATCGATGACATTTACGCCCAGTTGCGTCAGACGATCCGCACCGACGTTGCCGACCCTGGGCCGGCGAGCGAGAAAACTTGACAGGCGAAGTGCCTCGTCATCATCGGAAATGAGAACGAAGAACCGGCGCTTCTCCGGCGGTATGGAGCTGACCTGTGCGGCGAACAATTCGTAGTCGATGTCAGGCGCTGCCAGAATGACGTTCGCGAGCTTGCCGCTGGAATCGTAGATGTTTTGCTGGCTCCCGCCCCGGATCGCTTCCATGGCGAGAAAGTTCCCCATGGAATGGGCCACGATGTCTATGGAGCCGAACGACGACCGCCCCAGTGTCTTTGCAACGTCGGAAATCGCGTCCCGAGCGATCAGGGCACTGTTGATGTCGTAGACATAACTCGTCAGGCGCCCGGCGGATGCCCAGGAAAACAGCAGCGGAACGCCATCAAACCCGGTATCCTCGACGAACTGTGCAAGAACCATGACAGCATCGCTCAAGGTCGAATTGAACCCATGCACCCAGATCAACAGCTTCCGTTCGTCGCGCGGCATCTTACTCACGACTGCCTCTGCCTCCGAGAGCAGGCCTTTGCCGTCGAAGGTCTGCGGATTCGATATGACGAAGTGCCTGTCGGGATCAGGTGGCAGGCTGCGCGGTCGTTCCACTTGCCCCGCGACATGGTTCGGCGGGATCTGAACATCTACGCTCGCAAAACTTAGCTTCCCGCTGCGCTGCCCCGAGAAAAAGACCCCCGATTCCGACGATGGCGCTCGCGTCGTTGCGATAAAGATCCTGTGCGAGCGGATCGCCCCGTCCGTCCCTGGGCCTTGCGTATCAGGTCCCACAGCGATCAGATGTCTCGGCGCAGAACATGCGGCTGCCGTTCCCGCCAGCAAAGTCGCCATCGCCGCTCTCCGAGTGAGAACGAACCTCGGTTGGCCCATGCTGTCATCTCGTCGGCGCTTCTCCTTCTGCCCCATCATTTGCCCGACTTCCATTTTCTTGACCAAGAGGTTGGCAGCTGCAGTCGCCTTCGCAAGAATCGCATGCTGCCCCTCTTCATTTATCGTGGAAAAACATCCACGTCGTGTCCGGATATGCGTGCCCAACGCGTAGCATGGCGTTCTGCGACTTGTTAAGGGGCTGTTCAGACCGATGAAAACGCGCCTTGGCAAGGGCGAGGGGTGTCTGACCAGTGAGAACGCGTCTTTGCGTGGAGGACCGCTTTGCCCTTACGCCCTTACGCCGCGCCTATCTTTCGCTGCTCGGCGAGATGGGATGGTTGCCGCCCTCCCCAGACGGCATCGCAATGTGCCAAGATTGTGGTGTTGAACGCCACGCGTAGAGGAGGACGGCGAGATGAAGGATATGATGGTTGGAGTCGATCTGGCAAAGAGTGTTTTCCAGGTCCACGTAGCGTCGCGAACTGGAGAGGTGCAGTACCGTAAGAAACTGAGCCGAAAGCAATTTTGTGCGTTCATGGCGCAGCAAGAGCCAAGCCTGGTCATCTTTGAAGCCTGTGGGAGCGCTCATTATTGGGCGCGTGAAATGGAGGCGTTTGACCACGAGGTAAGGCTGATCGCACCGCAATATGTGCGCCCGTTCGTGAAGC
>NZ_FNEK01000001.1 GCF_900099935.1 Aliiruegeria lutimaris
CGCCAGAAATCTCGCCATATGAGCCGCGAACCTCGATTGTGCCGTTCAGCACCAACCGCCCGATCATCCGCGCCGCCGTACTGGCATTGACCTTGTACATGAGCGTCGCGCCGAAGAGATACGTGCCGTCAACGGGTGCCACGAAGCGGTTGTTCACGGCATCAAACATTCCCTGGTCGTTGTAGTCGGTGTTGTTGATGCCGATCTTTGTCCAGGTTTCGACGCCGACATAGTTGTCGTAGTTGGTGTAGGCCTTGAAGCGCGGCAGCTGAGGCTGGTCGACAATGCCGGTGGGGTTGTCACGATTAACGGAAAGTGCCGGATCAATGTCTACCAGAACACAGCCCAAAACTGAAATGCGCCATGCCGTGATCCTGTCGGACGCGGATTGCCTGACCGTCTGGAAGCTCCTCGGCGCCGCGACGCCTGCTCATGTCTATCATCGCGTATTGGCCCTGGGCCGGATGGACCCGAATCTCCAGGCGGCGATGGTGGACGGGCATGAACCCGCGCTGGCTTTCCCCGAGGCCTGGACTGGGATTTGAACCACCGTTGAACCACGGCACTTTTGAACCACGACCAAGATCCTGAACGCCCTTATTTTCATGGCTAGAAGGCGCCATGCGCCATGTTCTGCCACATGCCCCAGAAGGCGGTAACGAAGATCGAGATCATGCCGATCACCTGAACAACGAAACGGTGCAGGTGCAGCTTGCGGTAGAGATCCGCCCCGTCGGCGTCGTGGATCTTGCGCGCGGTGCGCACGCTGAGCCAGGACACGATTCCCATTGGCATGGCCAGCAGGAAGATGGCCTGGGCAAATTCGATTCTGTAATAGAAGCCGAGCATGGCCAGCACCGTGAGGCCGAAGCTGCCGAAGGCAATGATCCAGACGCCGGCCGTCTGGGAGATATACAGGATCCGGTTCACGTTCACGCGGACGATATCATAGAGATCCGCTTCCGCCTCGCCGCCATGGCGCCGGGCGCGGGTAACCATGTCGAAGGGAACTCCGATCACCCAATGACTCGACGTCGACCACAAGACGGCCAGCGCGATCCAGTACCAAAGGTTCGAGAACGACCGCATGTCGATCAGCTCGAACACTGTCAGATACCAGTCCTGCACCAGAATTGCTCCCGTTCCGCCCCGTGCGGTCAACGACCGACAGCGCCATTCGCTTAGCTCTCCTTTTCCGAGGGCGCAAGCCGCTCGGGCCGCGCGCGGTTTGTCGCCCTTGAGATAGCGCCCGATCCGTGCAACCTGACGGGAAGTGCGACCTAAAAACCACATTCGAAGGCCAGATCATGCGTCCCACCATCGCCCCGTTTCCCGCCGCCCGCCCGCGCCGCCTGCGCGCATCCGAGCCGCTGCGCGCGCTTGTGCGCGAGAACGGGCTGAGCCGGGAAGACCTCATCTGGCCGATCTTCGTGCGCGACGGCGAAGGCCAGCTCGAGGAGGTCACCTCCATGCCCGGCGTGATGCGCCGCTCTGTGGACCTGACGGTGGAGGCAGCGGCAGAGGCGGCGGAGCTCGGCATTCCGGCGATCTGCATCTTTCCCTATACCGACCCGTCGTTGAAGACCGAGGGCTGCGAGGAAGCCTGGAACCCGGACAACCTGTCCAACCGGGCGATCCGGGCGATCAAGCAACAGGTGCCGGGCATCGCGGTGATGACCGATGTCGCACTCGACCCGTATAACATCAACGGCCATGACGGTTTCGTACAGGATGGCGAGATCCTCAATGACGAGACCATCGAGGCGCTGGTCAAGATGACCCTGGCCCAGGCCGAGGCCGGCGCCGATATCATAGGCCCCTCCGACATGATGGACGGACGCATCGGCGCCATGCGCGCGGCGTTGGAAGACGCCGGACACCGCAACGTGACGATCATGTCCTATGCGGCGAAATACGCCTCGGCCTTCTACGGACCGTTCCGCGACGCGGTCGGCGCCAGCGGCGCGCTCAAGGGCGACAAGAATACATACCAGATGGATCCGGCCAACAGTGACGAGGCGATGCGCATGATCGCACGCGACCTGTCCGAGGGGGCGGACATGGTGATGGTCAAGCCCGGGATGCCTTATCTCGATATCTGCGCGCGGGTGAAAACCATGTTCGGCACACCGACCTTCGCCTACCAGGTCTCGGGCGAATACGCGATGATCATGGCAGCGGCGGGCAATGGCTGGATCGATGGCGAAAAAGCAATGTTCGAAAGCCTCGTGGCCTTCAAACGCGCCGGATGCGACGGGATCCTGACCTATTTTTCGCCGTGGGTGGCGCGCCTTCTGAAGGAAGGATAAGGGCCGGCAGGATCTCAAGGCGCGAGGCGGCGTGTTTTCCCGAGATATCCACCACCCTCGCGTCTGAGAGACGCCTCTTGTTCAGAAACATACCTTTGCACAACAAAAAAAGGGGGCTTTGCCCCCCGCGCTCTCGCGAGCGCTCCCCTCAGGATATTTGCGGAAAGAAGATGAAACGCGACATTCGTCTTCATCTTTCCCCAAATACCCCTGCCGGAGGCAAGATCCGCAGGATCGTCCCCGCGCGCACAGCGCGCGGCCGGAAATGGAGGCCGGTCCGGTGGCAAAGCCTTGCCGGTCCTTAGAGAAATGAAATGGATGACGTGACACCCTTCCATCATGGGCGTATACAACCTGCAACCGGCCGTTGAGCGCCGGGCAAGGGCAAAACAGGCAGTTCCAGGGGCAGTCTCATGGAAAACAGCAAAACTATCTCTCGTCGCGGCTTTCTCGCGGTGGCAACGGCCGGAACAGCAGTCCTTGCGGGCTGTGCGAATGGCGTGAACTCGCAAGGCGGAAGCCGGATCGATCAACGCATTGACGTAACGCGGAATTTCCTCTTCTCCACTTATCCCGGCACCGCCCAGCTTGAAGCAAAGGCTACCGGCGTGCTGTGGATGCCGCTGATCACCAAGGCGGGGTTCGGTGTTGGAGGAAGCTATGGCACCGGCGCGCTGCGGATCGCGAACTCCACCGTCGATTATTACGAGGCTCTTCAGGCCAATGTCGGTCTCCAGCTCGGCGCGCAGCAATATGCACATGCGTTGTTCTTCATGACGCCGGAGGCGTTGGCGAATTTCCGCACCTCGCACGGTTGGTCGGTCGGCGCGGATGCGGAATATGCGCTGGTGGACCAGGGCGGCAATATCTCGGCCGAAACGCTGACAACGCTGGAGCCTGTCGTGGCGATGGTCTTCGCCCAGGCGGGGCTGATTGCAGGCGCGACGCTGGGTGGCACCAAGTACCGCCGCATCATCCCCTGACAACCGTTTTCGCTTTTCTAGTCCAGCATCCATGTCCCTTCCGGGTGGAAGGCGTGGAAAGCGAAGGCAAAGAGAACGTCATGGGGGACGTCCATTCCCTGCGCATCAAAGACGCGGATCGAGCCCACCTCGCGGCCCCGGGCGATGGAGCCGCTGTCGAGTGCTGAGGCTTGTCCGGGCTGCCAGCGGATAACGAGGCCCGCTTCGCGGAGTTCACCCGCCTGTTCCAGGCGCTCCAGGGGCCAGGCGCGGTTGCCGACCTTGACCACGCGGGCGAGTGCGGGGATTCCATGGGGCGGCATGTCACCATTATACAGGAAAGGCCGGGCGGAGCTGTCATAGCCGGAATAGGGATTGCGGCCATAGGCACGGTTGAACTCCGGTTCGGCCATCACGAGCCCGTCGGGATTGCGGCTGCGGAACTGCTCCCAACTCTCCATCCAACTAGGCAATTGAGTGAGCTCGGCCCCCGTGTGACGACCGACGATCCCGGTGCCGATCGCCTGCTGCCACCAGCTCTCGCTCTGGTGGTCATACATGATCATGTCCGAGTTGCGCAGCTTTCCGGAGACGCCGAAAGTCAGGGTCTCGCCACCGAGCCGCCGGTCGAAAGTGATGCCGGAATTGCAGAGCGGACAGAATGTGACCGCGATGGGGATGCCGGCCACGCTGTCATTTATGATCTCGTGCCAGGTCAGATAGCGGATCGGGTAGGCACGCGGTGCGGCCCCTTCCATCTCTACCGTGATCACCGGCTCACGCGGCCCGAGGCCGGTCTTTTCCGGCACCTCGACGAAGGGCGGTTCGAAGAGCGCCGGGATGCCGTCCCTTGGCGGGCCGCCCGACATGATTTCCACCCAGTTTTCCACGCTGGTCCGCGAAAAATCCGTCCTCGGCCATTCCTGTTTCCAGAAATCCGGAATGGCGGTGGCGGCCTGCGCTACGATCGACAGCAGCGCGGCGGTCAGAATTGGGGCAAGGCGCATGACTTCCTCCTCTGGAAAGAAAGCCTGCCAGAGGCGGCGCGGCCTGCATAGACCGGCTCACGAAGGGTTCAGCGGATGCGAGCGTTGCCCATATTCACAGCGAGGTGCCAACGCGCAGCGGTGTGCCATCGGTGAAACGCGTGAAGCGGAAGCGGGAGAGGTCGTGCTCCGGAGCCTCGCCCAGCACCATCCGCGACAGCACGCGCCCATATCCCGGACCGATGCCGAAACCATGCCCGCTCATGCCGGTGGCCACGATCAGCCCCTCCAGCCCGGGCGCGCGGTCGACAATGGGAACCGCGTCGGGCATGGCGTCGATCATCCCCGCCCATACGGAGAGCGGAAGCGGCGTACTGATCTCCGGAAAACGCTCCGCGAAACGGTCCAGCATCAGCGCGACATAGCTGTCATCCGGTGCAGGCTCCAACACCCGCCGGCGCTCGAAGGGAGATTTTTCCTCCGCGCTCCAGTTGCGTGGCGTGCGCCAGCTGTCGGGGAAACCGGCGGGGGATTTGTAACGCGTATCGGTATGCGCGAAGGTGCGCCGGATCTGCGGCATGTAGAGACGAAGATGGCGGAAGGCATCGGGGCCAAGATAGAAGCCGTGGCGATCTCCAAGGGCGAGGTTGTAGCCGCCATCGGCCCGCAAGCGCAGGGCAAGATCCTCGTCCACCATGTTTGCCTCGGTGAAGCATGGCAGGGGCGCGGTCTGGGCCACGGTGGCGCGAACTGATAGCTGTGGAATGTCGAGCCCATGCGCGCGCAGGAAAAGCGAAGACCAGGCGCCACCGGCGAGAATCACCTGTTCGCAGGCAACACGCGCCGCTTCGGTCAGAACCGCGCTGACGCGCCCCGCGCTACGTTCCAGCCGGCGCACGGCGCAATTCTCGCGAATCAGCGCACCGGATTCCCGCGCCAGCCCCGCCACCGCCGGCACCGCCGTCCACGGCTCGCCACTGGCATCGCTGGGCGTGCGCACGCCGCCGAGCCAGCGCCCGTCGGAATGGCCATTGAAACTGTCGGCGATCTGCCCCTGCGTCATCATTTCGGAATGCAGACCGTGGGCACGGGCGATCTCGACCCATGCCTCGAAATACTCCATCTCCCTCGGCGAGGTGGTCAGGTAATTCACTCCGACCGTCCGAACACCACAGGCACCGCCCGTGCGGTCATTGGCCTCGTGCCAGAGACCGAGCGCCTGCATCATCACCGGCAGTTCATCTACGTCGCGGTCCTGCTGGCGGATCCAGCCCCAGTTGCGCGAGGATTGCTCGCCCGCCACCCTGCCCTTTTCGCAGAGCAAAACCTTCTGCCCGGCCTCGGCGAGGTAGAGCGCGGCGAAGGTGCCGATGACACCGCCTCCGATGATGACGGTATCCACCGCCTCGGGCAGCGGGTCGAAGAAACGGATCGGTGTGTCGATCGTGATGCGGGAGATCTGGGTCATGCGCGATTGCTAGCAAGCCCGCGCGCGGGGAAAAACAAAAAACGCCCCGGCAGCCGCGCCGGGGCGTTGAAAGCGGTTTGCTGCCGTCTTTTCAGGCAGTTGTGAACTCAGCGCTCGACGGTGACCTTCACGATTCGATCCGGATCGGAGACCGACCCATTGGAGGCGCGTTGGCCGCGCTTGATCGAATCCACGACATCCATGCCTTCGATCACCTGGCCGACCACGGTGTATTGGCCATTGAGGTGCGGCGCGGGCGCGAACATGATGAAGAACTGGCTGTTGGCCGAATTCGGATCCTGCGACCGGGCCATGCCGACGACACCACGCTCAAAGGAAACATCCGAGAATTCCGCCGGCAAGTCCGGCAGGGCAGATCCGCCCATGCCCGCATTGCGTGTGTCGCCGCCGGCCTTGCCGAACTGCACGTCACCTGTCTGGGCCATGAAGCCGGCAATCACACGGTGAAAGACGACATTGTCATATTCACCGCCCTCGGCCAGCGCGACAAGGCGCTCGGCATGTTTCGGCGCGGCCTCCGGCAGCAGGTCGATCACGATGGTACCGTTGGCCTCGCCCGCCACCTCGATCACGAGATTCGGGCCGGGGCCATCCTCGGCGGCCAGCGCCGGAGAGCTCGAAACGGTCTGCATCACGGCAAAGCCGCCAACGACCGCCAGGCCCAACCCGAACAACCCACCGGCAAGGAGTCGATCACGCAACATCGATGGCCACCTTCACGGAAATCATCTTGTCGGGATTCGCGGGTGGCTCGCCGCGGGTGATGGCGTCAACGAATTCCATGCCGTCGATCACGCGGCCATAGACGGTGTATTGGCCGTTGAGGAAATCGTTGTCGTTGAAGTTGATGAAGAACTGGCTGTTGGCCGAGTTCGGATTCTGCGAACGGGCCGCGCCGAGCGTGCCGCGCGCATGGGGCAGCTTGGAGAATTCGGCCGGCAGGTCCGACAGGTCCGATCCGCCACGGCCAGCCATGCGGATATCGCCGGTGGACTTGCCGAACTGCACGTCGCCGGTCTGGGCCATGAAGCCCTCGATCACACGGTGGAACACGACGCCATCATAGGCGCCGGAGCGGGCAAGCTCCTTCATCCGCTCGGAATGCTTGGGCGCCACATCGGGCAGCAGCTCGATCAGGACATTGCCGTCCTTCAATTCGATAATGATCGTGTTTTCCGGATCCTTGATCTCGGCCATGTTCGATTCCTTCCTTCGGTCGCATAGCGGGTATTCCTCCCGCGCTCTCGGCGCGACCCTAAACCGCGTTAGCGGAAACCGAAAGCCCATAGCTCGCCGTTAGCGCTTGCGGTATGGGTCCTCCAATTTCATCGAAGGAGCCTTCTCATGAGCTGGAAAACCCTCGACGACATGGACATGGCCGGCAAGACCGTGCTGATCCGCGTCGACATCAACGTCCCCGTAAAGGACGGCGTCGTCACCGACACCACCCGCATCGAACGCATCGTGCCCACCGTCAAGGATGTGCTGGCCGCTGGCGGCAAGCCGGTCCTGATGGCCCATTTCGGTCGCCCCAAGGGCAAGGTTGTCCCCGAAATGAGCCTGGGCCAGATCGTCCCGGCGCTCGAAGCCGCCTTCGGCCAGGAGGTGAAATTCGCCGCCGACGATTTCGAGGCCGCCGCCGCCGACCTGAAGGATGGCGAAATCCTGCTGCTGGAAAACGTGCGCTTCTTCCCCGGCGAGGAGAAGAACGATCCCGAACTGGCCGCCTCGCTCGCCAAGCTCGGTGACATCTATGTCAACGACGCCTTCTCCTGCGCCCACCGCGCCCACTCCACCACCGAAGCCATGGCCCGTGCCCTGCCCGCCGCCGCCGGCCGCCTGATGGGCGCCGAGCTGTCGGCCCTCGAAGCGGCCCTCGGCAATCCCGAGCGCCCGGTCGTCGCCGTTGTCGGCGGCGCCAAGGTCTCGACCAAGCTGGACCTGCTGTCCAACCTGATCGAAAAGGTCGATCACCTCGTGATCGGTGGCGGCATGGCGAACACCTTCCTCGTTGCCAAGGGCGTCGAGATCGGCACCTCGCTGGCCGAGCGCGACATGGCCGACACGGCTCGCGCGATCCTCGAGAAATCCGAGAACACCGGCTGCACCATCCACCTGCCCGTCGATATCGTCGTGGCCGGTGAATTCGCCGCCGGCGCCGCCAACGAGACGCTACCGGTCGACGAATGCCCCGCCGACAAGATGATCCTCGACGCCGGCCCCGCCACCGTCGAGTCGCTCAAGGGCGTGTTCGCAGAGTGCAAGACGCTGATCTGGAACGGCCCGCTCGGCGCCTTCGAGATCGAACCCTTCCATAAGGGCACCTTCGACGCCGCGCTGGCCGCCGCCGCGCTCACGGCCGAAGGCAAGCTCAAGACGGTTGCCGGTGGCGGCGATACCGTCTCCGCGCTCAACAAGTCCGGCGCGGCCGAGAACTTCACCTATATCTCCACCGCTGGCGGAGCCTTCCTCGAATGGATGGAAGGCAAGGAACTGCCGGGTGTTGCAGCCCTCGGCTGAGAGGTCTAGAAACCTTGTCGAAAGGCCGGGCCGCGCGCCCGGCCTTTTCTTTTGGATCGTGGATGCAGATCGGGTCAGGTCGGAATGCGGACAAAACCGACATACGGAGGAACACGCGTCGTGTGCGGGAACGATCCTTCAGATTGTGCCGCCGGCGGAAGTATTTTCCTCCAGGAGAAGCCTGTAACGCGTTCTCAACTTCTTCTGACTCAAAATATCCCGGGGGGTGCGCTCGCAAGAGCGCGGGGGGCAGCGCCCCCCTTCAACGGTTGCAAAGACAATCACGGGTAGGTGGAGAGATGTTGTTGCAGAATACTCCCGACCGCCTCGCGCTGGGCTCGCTGCTCGTTGCCCTCACGGTGCTCGCGCTCAAGATCACGGCCTGGAAAATGACAGGCTCGGTGGCGCTCTATTCGGATGCGATGGAGACGGTCGTCAACGTTGCCGGCGCAATCATTGCCTGGATGGCGATCCGGTTTGCGGCCCGGCCGCCCGACGCCAACCACCCGTTCGGCCACCACAAGGCCGAAAATTTCTCGGCAATCGCCGAGGGCACGCTGATTGTCGTCGCCGCGATCCTGATCCTGCAGCAGGCCATCGCCGCTCTATGGGAGCCCGAGTCGCTGGATCTAAGCGTCGTTGGCCTGTCGGTCAACGCGGCAGCGGCCATGGCTAACCTGCTCTGGTCGCGAGTGTTGATCGGTGCCGGTACGCGCCGTCGTTCTCCTGCGCTCGATGCAAGCGGGCGCCACCTGATGAGCGATGTCTGGACATCGGTCGGTGTGCTGGGTGGCCTTGGTTTCGCCGCGCTTACAGGTTGGGGCTGGCTCGATCCACTCATGGCCGTACTCGTGGCCTTCCTGATCCTGCGAGAGGGATGGAAGGTGATCAAGTCCTCTGCCGACGACCTGATGGATTCGGCCGCGCATTCCCAGGATCGCGAAGTGATCGAAAACGCCGTGCGCGCCTCCTCGGCCGGCGCGCTGCAAATTCACGATCTGCGCACCCGCCGCGCCGGCCAGGCCGTGTTCGTCGAGTTTCACCTCGTCGTGCCGCGAGAGATGAGCGTCGGGGCGGCGCATGACATCTGCGATCGCATCGAGGCCGCAATCGACGAACAGATCGAGCAGGTCCGCACGACCATCCATGTAGAGCCCGACTTCCATATCAAGAAACATGGCTTGGAACCGGATTGATATGCGCCGGGAAGGCCATGCGCGCAAGGCATAGCGGTAATCCCAAATCCGCCCAAAACCCGGTTTCATAGCACTAAAACGCTGTTTTGCAGCGCTCACACTGCGACTTGGCGTCCACTTCGTGCAATCTCGCTTGCGATAATCCCTCCGCTTCCCTAGGTCGCTCGGGACATCCACAAACATAGGGATCGAATCCATGAAAGCCACACGTGCCGTTCAAAAGATCCTCGCCAATTATGAAGGCGAGACTCCCGGCGTGAAGGCCAATCTCTGCCGCATGCTGATGACCGGTAAGCTCGGCGGAACCGGCAAGATGATCGTCTTGCCCGTAGACCAGGGCTTCGAGCACGGCGCCCTCCGTTCCTTCGGCCCGAACCCGGCCGGCTACGACCCGCATTACCACTACCAGCTGGCCATCGACGCCGGCCTGAACGCCTATGCTGCGCCGCTCGCCTCGCTCGAAGCCGGCTCGGACACCTTTGCTGGCCAGATCCCGACGATCTGCAAGATGAACTCCGCCAACTCCCTGATGTCCGGCACCGCCGCCAAGGATCAGGCCGTCACTGCTTCCGTGGACGACGCCCTGCGCATCGGCGCCTCCGCGATCGGCTTCACGATCTACCCCGGCTCCGACGCCATGTTCGACATGTTCGAGGAGATCGTCGAGCTGCGCAAGGAAGCCGCTTCCAAGGGCCTGCCGACCGTGATCTGGTCCTACCCGCGCGGCGAAGGCATCACCAAGGAAGGTGAAACCGCGATCGACGTTGACAGCTACGCCGCCCACATGGCCGCGCTGCTCGGCGCCCACATCATCAAGATCAAGCTGCCCTCCGACCACATCATGCAGGACGAGGCCCGCAAGGTGATCGAAGACACTGGCGTCGACATCTCGACCCAGGCCGCCCGCGTCAAGCATTGCGTCGACGCCTGCTTTGCCGGAAAGCGCATCGTGATCTTCTCCGGCGGCGCCGCGAAGGGCGCCAACGCCGTCTACGACGACGCCCGCGCCATCCGTGACGGTGGAGGCAACGGCTCGATCCTCGGCCGGAACGCCTTCCAGCGTTCGCGCGAAGACGCCCTCAAGCTCTTTGCCGACCTGATCGACATCTACAAGGGCAAGGCCTGATCCTTCGCCTGCGGGCGGTATGACTGCCCGACAATCGAAAATGACCCCGTGCGCAATCGCGTGCGGGGTCTTTCGTTCAAAAAGCGGAAATTGTTGCCGTTTCACGAGGGAGCCAGGAGTCCAGAAGCACGCGCTTCGCGCTCGATAAACGATCCTGCGGATCGTGCCTCCGGCAGGGATATTTCTCGTCAGAAGAAACCGTCAGGCTCACCCGTTTTTCTTCTGACCGGAAATATCCCGGGGGTTTGGGGCAGCGCCCCCAATCTCCGAAATTGGCCTGCTATCACCAGCAGCCGAAATCTTCGGAACGCCCTGTTACCTGCGGCGGAAATATCCTTTCCCCCTCGCTTTCACCGTTGTATGCAAGGCGACGCATCCGCGAAATCTGCGCTAGAACCGAGGAAAGTCCATGTCCGCATTGAAGATCGAGAAAGGCTCGTCGAAGCACTCCGCCTATGATCTGCGCAACCCCAACCAGGAGGTTATCGAAACGCACACCCTGGCCGTGGTAGTGGATAACGAGGCCGGCGTATTGGCACGGGTAATCGGGCTGTTCTCGGGCCGTGGCTACAATATCGAAAGCCTCACCGTGGCCGAGGTGGACCATACCGGCCACCGCTCTCGGATCACCGTAGTCACCACCGGCACGCCGGAAGTGATCGAGCAGATCAAGGCCCAGCTTGGCCGCATGGTGCCGGTGCATGCCGTGCATGATCTGACCATCGAAGGCCCTTCGGTGGAGCGCGAGCTCGCCCTGCTCAAGGTCGCAGGTACCGGTGACAAGCGTGTCGAAGCGTTGCGGCTGGCGGATATCTTCCGCGCCAATGCGGTCGATTCGACGTTGGAGAGCTTCATCTTCTCGATTGCCGGCTCCCCGGAGAAGATCGACGCATTCACTGACCTGATGCGCCCACTCGGGCTTGTCGAGATTGCCCGCACCGGCGTCGCCGCCCTGACGCGTGGCTCCGAATGACGCGGCCAGTCGACTGAATGATAGAGAAATTCCGGAGCCGCGAGGCTCCGGTTTCGTTTCAGACGACCTGAACTTTCATTTCTCCAAGGCCCTCGACCGACGCCTCCAGCAAATCCCCACGCTCGACGGGGCCAACGCCCGAGGGCGTGCCGGTCAGAATGACATCGCCTGCGGAAAGCTCGAAAAACTCCGACAGGTAGGAGATCATCTCTGGCACTTTCCAGATCATCTGTGCGAGGTCGCCCTGCTGGCGCAGCGCTCCGTTCACCTTGAGCGACACCTCCCCCGCGGATGGGTGGCCAATCTCGCTCGCCGGCACCAGCGGACCGACCGGGGCCGAATGCTCAAACGCTTTTCCAATCTCCCAGGGACGCCCCATCTTTTTCATCTGCCCTTGCAGATCGCGCCGCGTCATGTCGAGCGCAACAGCATAGCCGTAAACATGGTCAAGCGCCTGGGCGACCGGGATGTCGCACCCGCCCGACTTCAAGGCGACCAGCATCTCTACCTCGTGATGCACGTCCGCACTCTGCGCGGGAAAGGGAAACTGCCCGGAGGCGTCGAGATTTTCGGCGTTCTTCTGAAAGAAGAAGGGCGGCTCGCGATCCGGGTCATGCCCCATCTCGACGGCATGGTCCGCATAGTTGCGCCCGATGCAATAGACCCGGCGAACCGGAAAGACGCCCTCGGCGCCGCGCACCGGAAGGCCCACAACGGGCGGGGGAGCGATTACGAAACGGGACATGTTTCCCCTTCTGCGACCACTGGGGAAGCGATCACTCCGAAGCCGCGGCCTCGGCAATGGCCGGGCGAATGGTCTTTTCCATCACCGAGCTGGTAATCGGGCCAGCGAAGCGGGTGATGATCTTGCCGCTGGCGTCGATGACGAAGGTCTCCGGCACGCCGTAGACGCCCCAGTCGAGCCCCGTGCGGCCGCTCTTGTCGGAACCGGCAAGCGTGTAGGGGTCGCCAAGACCGGCCAGGAAGGCCGTGCCCTTGGCATCGGTATCCTTGTAATTCACACCGTGGATCTCGATCCCTTCGGCGGCCAGCGCCATCAGGTTGGGATGCTCGACCCGGCAGGGTGCGCACCAGCTTGCCCAGAAATTCACCAGCTTCACACCGCTCTCGCGCAGCGCTTCGTCCGTCAGCATCTGCTTGCCGGCGAAGGGTTCGAGTTGCAACGGGGGGGCGGGCTGCCCTTTCAGAGCCGTCGGTAGCAGATCGGGGTTATCCCGCTGCATTCCGAAGAAGAACAACGCCGCCACGCCGAGAAAGATCACCGGCGGCAGGATCATCATGAAAGAGACGCGTTTCTTCTCAGCCATCCGTGGCACTTCCCTTGCCCGACCTGTTCTTCCGCGCCGCTTCGACATCGCGCAGCGCCCGTCTCGTTCTCGCAGAGTGGCGCAGCGAGATCAGCAGCAAAGCGACCATCAACGCGATTGTGACCGCATAGGCCGAAAGCACTTCGGCGGCGTATTTTCCAAGCTCCGGCATCATGACATCCGCTCCCGCGCCTGAAGCGCTTTCATCCGGCGGGCGCGCACTTCGGTCCGGGTCCGCACGAGGAGCAGCAGAATGAAAAAGCCCACGAAGCCGGCCATGCTAATGAAGAGCGGCACGGCAAAGATGTTGCTGACCCGTTCCTCCGTGTCCCCCGTCACGGCCCCAGCCCGAAGCACCGATGCGCCCTGGTGCAGGCCCTGGTTCCAGAAGGCCAGCGCATAGCGGGAGAGCACGGCAAAAACGGAACCGACAATGCACAGGACGGAGGTAAGCTCGGCGGCCGTGTCGTCATTGTCGATCGCGGCCCAGAGCGCCATGTATCCGAGGTAGAACAGGAACAGCACGAGGAACGAGGTCAGCCGCGGATCCCAGGCCCACCAGGTGCCCCACATCGGCTGCCCCCAGATGGCACCGGTCGCAAGCGCGATAAGCGTCATCGTGGCCCCGACAGGCGCGGCGGCCTTGGCGGCGAGTGCCGAGACGTGGTGGCGCCGGATCAGCCAGATCAGCGAGGCCACGAGCATCATCATCCAGGCATTGATGGCAACCATCGCCGAGGGCACATGGATATAGATGATCTTGACCGTCGATCCCTGTCGATAATCGTCTGGGGTGAAAAAGAATCCCCAGGTCAGGCCAATCAGCAGCGCGACGGCGGTTCCGACCGCCACGAATGGCAGCAGGAAGCCGGAAAGCGCCATGAAACGGCGGGGATTCGCATATTCCCAGAGCGATGTGGGTTTGGGCAGACGTTCAGACATGACGCGGAGCCTATTCATTCCTTATGGACGGCTCAACAGCGCCGTGCTGCACATTTTCAGCGCAGGTTGATGCGGATTGCCGCAGCCGAGGCAAAGGGGAGGAGCGCGACCGTTGCAAGCGTGATGCCTGCCAGCAGCGCCAGTGGCGTATCGGCGGGCATGCCCTGCGTGCCGCGGCGTGCGACTTCGGCCCCGAAGATCAGCGTGGGTACATAGAGCGGCAGCACGATCAGCGAGAGCAGCAGCCCACCCCGCTTGAGCCCAACCGTCAGCGCCGCACCGAAAGTTCCGATCACCGAGAGCGCAGGCGTGCCGATGGCGAGCGAGAGCGTGAGCCAGAAGAATCCTTCCGCCGGCAGATGGAGCAACACCCCGAGCAAGGGTGCGGCGAGCGTCAACGGCAGGCCCGTGGTCAACCAATGGGCGAAGGCCTTGAGCGTGGCCACGCCTTCGAGCGGGATCGGGGCGGTTGCGAGCAGCTCCAGCGAGCCGTCCTCGAAATCGAGTGCGAGGATCCGGTCCAGCGAGAGCAGGCAGGAGAGCAGTGCACCGAGCCAGAGGATACCGGCGGCGATGGTTGCCAGCGTCGCCGAGTTCGGCCCCACGGCGAAAGGGGTGAGAGTGACGACGATCAGGAAGAAGGCCAGCGCGAGGCCGAAGCCGCCGCCCGCGCGCACCGAGAGCGCGAGGTCACGTTTGAGAAGGGCCATCACAGGAAGGCCTCGTGGAAATCTTCATGCGGATCCTCGGGCGCCTCGGCCTTGAAGGGGCCGAGCTGCAGGACCTCGCCGTCAAGTCCGAGATCGATATGGGTGGCGATTACCGCTCTGCCACCCTGCGCCAGGTGCCGCTCGACCGCGCTTGCGAAAAGCGCGACGGAATCGGTGTCAAGCGAAACGGTCGGCTCATCCAACAGCCAGATCGGCCGGCCGGTCACGGCCATCCGCGCCAAACCCAAGCGGCGTTTCTGCCCGGCCGAGAGACTGCCTGCGGGGCGTTCGACTAGGGTTTCCAGGTTGAAATCCCGCAGGGCGTTCGAAATATCGAGCATCCCGTGCAGCTTGGCCCAGAAAGTGAGGTTCTCGCGCACACTGAGCGTCGCCTTGATCCCGTCCGCGTGGGAGGCATAGGCCATGGCCTCGGGTCCGGGCTCCACGCTGCCGGAATCAGCGAGCTGTAGCCCGGCAAGCGTGCGCAAGAGCGTCGTCTTTCCGATACCGTTCGGTCCGCGCAGCACAACGGCCCTGCCCGCCGAGACGCGGAAGCTCACGGCTTCCAACACGCGCATGCCGCCGCGCGTGACGGCGAGATCAGTCACATTCATTTCCATGAAAGCCGGTCTAACGCAGGCTCGCGTGGCGTAAAAGCAGGGAATGCCGAACCGGGTCGGAGCAGCGTTGAAACTGGCGCAATGGCCGCAACCAGGACCCTGCCGTCATTTGCGTGGTCCAGGTCCTGTGTGGGAACGATCCTGCGGATCGTGCCTCCGGCGGGGATATTTGTCGAAAGAGGATGATCATCGGATATAGAGATCTCCTCTTTCGAAAAATATCCTGGGGGGAGCGCTCGCAAGAGCGCGGGGGGCAAAGCCCCCTTTCGCCGCCGGTGGTCGAGACGTCACACCAACCCGTCTTAACAATCCCCCGGCAACGGCAAAACCGCGGCGGCGAGCCGGCGTCCTTCGCTTAGAAGCACGTTGTAGGTCCGGCAGGCCGAGCCGGTCGACATCAGTTCAATCCCGATCCCGGCACCTTCAAGCGCGCGGCGCAGGTCAGCGGGGATCGGTGTCATGTCCGCGCCGGTTCCAAGCAGCACAAAGTCGATCTGCTCTCGCAGGTTCGCGATCGTCGCGCTGTCTGCGAAGCCCGCCCAAGGATGAACCCCCGATGGCGCGACGACAAGGCTACCTTCATGCACCTTGCCCCCGAGGCGAAAGAAACCGGGGCCGTAGCCATCGAAAGGCGTGCCTTGCGGGTAGCTGACTTCCTTGAAATCCATACGATCCTCATCCGAAAATGGGCAGGGCGAGCAATGCCGATGCCGCGATCAGCCCGTGGGCCAAGAAGCGATACATCCTCGCGCGGGCCGGGTCAAAAAGCTGGGCACCGAGCATGTTACCAAGGGTGCTGGGGATCATCAGGATCAGACCCAGAACAACTGCATGAATCTCGAGAAGGCCGCGAAAATGGAGCGCCGCGACTAACAGGATATCGAAAGCGAGGAGGAATAGCAGCGTATTGGCGCGGATTCGGGCGGCGGCGTATTCTCCGCCGAGATAGGCCAGGATCACCGGCGGGCCCGGCTGACCGGTGAAGCCGCCAAGAAAGCCAGACGCCCCGCCGATCCCGGCAAGCGCGGTCCGGCTGAAGGTGACATGGTGGCGCCAGCCGCTGGCCAGAAGCGCCACCATGGCGAGCGCCACCAGCGCCACCACCCAGCGGAAGGCTTCCGGGTCCATCCGTTCGAGCACCATGATCCCGAAGGGAAGGCAGATCGTGCAGCCTAGGGTGAGCGCGCTGACATCGCGCAGCCCGGCATCGCGCAGGGCCCGGGGCGCGAGCGTCATGGCGCCAATGATATCGGCGGTCATGATGACCACGATCACCCAGACCGGCGGGATAAAAAGCGCGGCCAGGGGCACAAAAACAAGGGCCGCGCCGAAACCGGCGAAGCCCCGCACGCAGCCTGCAATGAAGATGATGCCGCAGAGCCAGCCGAGGCCCGGTGTTGCCAGGGCCTCGGCCAGTGCCTCAGGCATCTACATCGGCGAATTGCGTTCCGCCTCCCTGGCTGGGCTTGGACCAGTCACGCTTCACGCCGAGCCAGAGAAGGATCGGCGAGGCCACGAAGATCGACGAATAGGTGCCGACCACGATGCCCCAGATCATCGCGAAGACGAAGCCACGGATCACGTCGCCGCCGAGCGCATAAAGCGCAAACAGCGCGAGCAGCGTCGTGCCGGAGGTCATCACGGTCCGGCTCATCGTCTCGTTGATCGAGATGTTGAGCACTTCCATGAGCTGCATCTTCTTGTAGCGGCGCAGATTCTCGCGCACCCGGTCGAACACGATCACGGTGTCGTTGATCGAGTAACCGACGATGGTCAGAAGCGCCGCGATGATCGTCAGATCGAAGCGGATCTGCAGCAGGCAGAAAACACCGATCGTCAACGTCACGTCATGCACCAGCGCAATCACCGCACCGAGAGAAAACTGCCACTCGAAGCGCAGCCAGATATAGAAAAGCACCGCGGCGATGGAGAACACCACCGCCTGTACGGCCGTCCAGACGAGTTCGTTGGACACTTTGGGACCGACGCTCTCGACCGACGGGAAGGTGATCGCCGGATCGACCGATTTGAGCGCGGCTTCGAGCGCGGCGATGGTCTGCTCGGTGATCGACTCGGCACCTTCCTGGCTCTGGATGCGGACCTGGGCAACATGCTGGTCGGCATCGAAGGAGGCGTCGAAGACCTCGGTGATCGACACGTCTCCGAGGCCGAGCGGCGCGATGGCCTGGCGGTAGAGGCCGACATCGACCTCTTGCGTGGACTCGGTCCGGATCGTCGTGCCGCCCAGAAAGTCGATACCGAAATTCAGGCCGACGGCGAAGAAAAGCACCACCGAGACGACCATGGCCAGCGCGGATGCCCCGAAGGTCAGCTTCCAGCGCTTGAAGAAATCCCAGTTGAAATCGTCGGGAACCAGTTTCAGGCGCATCTCAGACCTCGATTGTTTTCGGACGACGGCGTTCGAACCACATCACGATCAGCATCCGCGTGATATAGATCGCGCAGAAAACCGATGTGAGAATGCCGAGGCCGAGCGTGATCGCGAAACCGCGCACCGGGCCGGAGCCGAGCGCAAAGAGGATCGCAGCGGTGATGAAGGTGGTGACATTGGCGTCGAGGATCGCCGAGAGCGCTTTCTCGTAGCCAAGCTCGATGGCGCGGGACGGACCGCGGGCCGTTTTCAGTTCCTCGCGGATCCGTTCGAAGACCAGCACGTTGGCGTCCACGGCCATGCCGACGGTGAGCACGATACCGGCGATGCCGGGCAGCGTCAGGGTGGCGCCGATGATCGACAGCAGGCCGAAGATCAGGCCCACGTTGATGATCAGCGCGATATTGGCGAAGATTCCGAAGAGCCCATAGGAGAGCCACATGAAGGCCAGCACGGCGATGAAGGCGACGATGGTCGCAATGCGCCCGGCCTCGATGCTGTCGGCGCCAAGCTCCGGGCCGATCGTCCGTTCCTGCAGGAAGGTCATCTCGGCGGGAAGCGCACCCGCGCGCAGCAGCACGGCGAGGTTGGTCGATTCCTCGATGGTGAAATTGCCGGTGATGATGCCGGAGCCGCCCGGGATATGGTCCTGGATGGTCGGCGCCGAGATCACCTCGTTGTCGAGCACGATGGCAAAGGGCGAGCCGATATTGTCCCGCGTGTAGTCGCCGAACTTGCGCGCGCCGGTCGGGTTGAAGCGGAAGCTCACCGCCGGCCGGCCATTCTGGTCGAAGCTCGGCTGCGCATCCGTCAACTCATCGCCGGAGACCACGAAGGTCTCCTCGATGATGTAATAGGTGCCCGACTCGTCCATCGAAGGAACAAGAAGGTTGCGCGCGCCGGGATTGGCTTCCGGGTCGGAGGTGCGCGAGACGACCGGGTGGAAGGTCAGCTTCGCGGTCTGGCCGATCAGGTCCTTGAGCTCCTGCGCGGAGCCGATGCCCGGCACCTGGATGATGATCCTGGTCTCCCCCTGGCGCTGGATCGAAGGTTCGCGGGTGCCGGCCTCGTCCACGCGGCGGCGGACGATTTCGAGCGACTGCTTCACCGTGCGGTCATCGGTGGCGATCTTCTCGGCCTCCGACAACGTCACGATCAGCGTGTCGCCCTGCCCCGTTACCTCAATATCGTTGGAGCCGACCCCGGTCAGGCTCAGAATCGGGCGCGAAACGCCCTTTGCCGTCTCGATGGCCTCGGCCCTCGCCTCGGGGTTGGCGATCTTCACATGCAGCTCACCGGCCGGTCCGTCGACCCGGCGGATGGCCCCGACCGTGTCGCGCTTTTCGCGCAGCGCGTCGCGGACTTCGGGCCAGTAGCCGTTCATCCGTTCGGCATAGACATCCTCGACCTGGACATCGGCGAGCAAGTAAGCGCCACCGCGCAGGTCGAGACCGAGATTGAGCAGGCCGGAAGGCATCCAGGAGGGCCAGGCCGAAACCGCCTCCTGCAGCTCGGGCGTAGCCCCGGCGGCTTCGATCTGCTTGAGCGCGTCGTTATGGCTTTCGACCCGCGGATAGAACAGGTTCGGAACCGCCATGAACAGGATCAGAGCGGTAAACGCCCAGATCAACACGCGTTTCCAGGTAGAAATCTGCAGCATGTGAGGGATCGCCTTCAGCTATTCCAGGCGGGGGCCTCAGCCCTCGGATGCGGGCTCGGTCTTGGAGAGGACCTGGGCGACGGTGGAGCGAACGACCCGCACCTTGGTGCCATCGGCGATCTCGACTTCCAGCTCGTTCTCGTCCTTGACCTTGGACACCTTGGCGATGATGCCGCCCTGCGTGACGATCTGGTCGCCCCGGCGCAGCTCGGAGACCATTTTCTGGTGCTGCTTCACTTTCTTCTGCTGCGGACGGATCAGAAGCAGGTACATGATGGCGAAGATCAGGATCAGCGGCACGAACTGCATGATCGCGCTTCCACCGGCGCCACCGGCGGCCTGAGCATAGGCGGGCGTTGCAAACATAGAGATTCCCCTCGAGTCGGATAGAGGGCCGTGCGGCCCGTCAGAATTGCGCGGAACCTATGTGCCGCGAGCGGCAAAGACAAGGCGAACCCGCGCAAGCGCGAACGCATCCCTTCCGCAACACTGCGTGAGGCCGCATGTTTGCCCCCGATTTCATCGATCCCCGTCCGGATTCGCGCCCGACAGACTTGCCCCTTGCCCGGCACCGGGCGGAGACGGGGCGTTGAATTCACGCCGCTCTTGCCCGATAAGGCCCGACAGCGCGTCGCCACCCTCTCCCTTGTGTCGCAAACGGGAAACCCCGGCGCCGCGCGCTACGTACACTCGCCGGAACACAAGCCGGGCAACCGGGAACAACAGGACCAGATCGTGAGCGAACAGGACCCCCTCGTCATCTTCACCCCCTCCGGCAAGCGCGGACGCTTCCCGGTGGGCACGCCTGTCCTGACCGCGGCGCGGCAGTTGGGCGTGGATCTCGACTCCGTCTGCGGCGGCCGCGGGATCTGTTCCAAGTGCCAGGTCGCCCCGGCCTTCGGCGAGTTTTCCAAGCATGGCGTGACCGTCGCCAAGGATGCGCTGTCGGAATGGAACGCGGTGGAGGCCCGCTACGACGAGAAGCGCGGGTTGAAACCGGGCCGGCGACTCGGCTGCCAGGCAACGATCCAGTCCGATATCGTGATCGACGTGCCACCCGAGAGCCAGGTCCACCGCCAGGTCGTGCGGAAGGCCGCCACCGAGCGGGTGATCGAGATGGATCCGGCCACGCGCCTGGTTCTGGTCGACGTGACCGAGCCGGACATGCACGACCCCTCGGGCGACCTGCAACGGCTGCAAGCGGCGCTGCACGCGGCATGGCAAGTGGATTTGGGCGAGCTTCCCCTGGCCCTTCTGTCCAAGCTCCAGCCGGTCCTGCGCAAGGGTAACTGGCAGGTGACCTGTGCCATCTTCCAGCCGGCGGAGGGCAAGGCGCAACTGCTCGACCTGTGGCCCGGCTATTTCGAAGGCCCGCTCTACGGGCTGGCGATCGACCTCGGCTCGACCACCATGGCGGCGCATCTGTGCGACCTCGCCAATGGGCGCGTGCTCGCCTCCTCCGGCCTGATGAACCCGCAGATCCGCTTCGGCGAAGACCTGATGAGCCGGGTGTCCTACGCGATGATGAACCCGGGCGGCGATGCCGAGATGACGGCGGCCGTGCGCGAGGCGCTGAACCAGCTTGCCGAAGAGATTGCGAAAGAGGCGGAGATCGACCCGAAGCTGATCGTGGAGACGGTTTTCGTCTGCAACCCGGTAATGCACCACCTGCTGCTGGGGATCGACCCGGTGGAACTGGGCCAGGCGCCCTTCGCGCTGGCCACCTCCGATTCCCTGTCGCTCTTCGCCTCCGAGCTTGGCCTCGACGCGATCCACCCGCAGGCGCGCAGCTATATCCTGCCCTGCATCGCCGGCCATGTCGGCGCCGATGCCGCCGCCGTGGCGCTTTCCGAAGCGCCCGGGGAGCAGGACGACCTGACACTTGTTATCGATGTCGGCACCAATGCCGAGATCCTGCTCGGCAACCGCTCCCGCGTATTGGCCTGCTCTTCGCCCACCGGCCCGGCCTTCGAGGGCGCACAGATCAGCTCCGGCCAGCGCGCCGCCCCTGGCGCCATCGAACGCATCGAGATCGACCCCGAGACAAAGGACCCGCGCTTCCGCGTCATCGGCTGCGATCTGTGGTCCGACGATCCGGGCTTCGAGGCCGCCACCGCTGTGACCGGTATCACCGGCATTTGCGGCTCCGGCATCATCGAGGCGGTGGCCGAAATGCGCATGACCGGGCTGCTCGACGCCTCCGGCCTGATCGGGTCTGCCGAGCAGACCGGCACAGTCCGCTGCGAGCCCGACGGGCGCACCCACAGCTACCTGGTGCATGATGGCAGCGCCGATGGCGGGCCGCGCATCACCGTCACCCAAGGCGATATCCGCGCCATCCAGCTGGCGAAATCCGCGCTTTATGCCGGCGCACGGCTGCTGATGGACGAAATGGCGGTGGACACGGTCGACCGCATCGTGCTGGCCGGGGCGTTTGGCGCACATATCAGCCCCAAACACGCGATGGTGCTGGGGATGATCCCCGACGCGCCGCTGAAAGCGGTCACCTCCGCCGGCAATGCCGCCGGAACCGGCGCCCGAATCGCGCTCCTGAACCGCGCGTCGCGCAAGGAAATCGAGACCGTCGTGCGCCAGATCACCAAGGTCGAGACCGCCATTGAGCCGCGTTTCCAGGAACATTTCGTCGCCGCGAACGCCCTGCCCCATGCGAGCGACCCGTTCCCGAACCTCTCGGCGCTGGTGCCGCTGCCCGATTTGAGTTTCAACACCGGCGGCGGGGACGGCACGGAGGGTGGGCGCAGGCGTCGCCGGCGTCGCGGCTGAGTCTTAAAGGCTTGACGCCAACCGCGGCGCTTCGTATGCCGAATATCCGGTGCGGGTGTATCTCAATGGTAGAGAAGCAGCTTCCCAAGCTGATGACGAGGGTTCGATTCCCTTCACCCGCTCCATCTATCTCATCACCGCGATTCCAGCCCTATTCTGCCGCAACCCGGCTCGGTAACGCGTGAAGCAATGCCGACACGTCGCTTCGCAGCTTTTTGGCCGCGTCTTCGTCCGACATCTCGTCCGATGACACGAACTGGATAAAGCGCGTGTTCTGCAGATGGAAAAGCCCCTTGCCCAGGGCGAATGCCGAAATTTCCGCCGAAACCCGGCCTTCCCGCTGTAACCGCTCGACTTCGCGGACAAGCACCATGGAAAGCTTGTGATCCAGTTCGTGATAGGTCTTTGCAAAGCGCGATTCCGAATCGACGATCGTCGCCGCCACGACCTGCCGCCAGATCTGCTTGTTCAGATTCGTGACCGCGTGCTGGCGGACGATCGCGGCGAAATTCAGCAGAAGCTCCAACAGGTCGTCAATGTCCCCGGACAGCGCGGCGCCCATTCTTTCCAGCAGCTTCCGGTCGCTTTCGGCGACAATGGCCAGCAGCACGCCGGCCTTGGTCCCATAGTAGTTGTGAACCGTTACACCGGACAGACCGACCGCAGCCGCGATCCCCTCGATGGTCGTGGCCTCGTACCCCTGCTCCATGAACAGCGCGCGGGCCTCTTCCACGATACGTTTCTGGCGGTCTTGCTTCTGGCGTTCTCTCAAACCAGCCACTGACAGGACTCCTTGATTAAAATTTGTGCACACTGCTCGGTGGCGCTCCCCTCACCTTAGTCGAATGAAATTTTTTATTGAACTAAATTTTTTATCGTGCCTAAGATTTCTCAACAACATGTTCAACAGGGGTGAATCCATGAAAAACCTTGCGCGTACTCTTCTCTTTTCGACACTTTCTGCCGCCGCACTCGCCGCGCCTGCCGCACAAGCGGACTCGGTCAATGTGGGCGTCTGCGTCTCCTGGCCGGGATATGCCATGCTTGAAATTGCCCGTCAGAAAGGCCTGACCGAGGGGCATGACCTGAACATCACCATCTTCGAAGACCCGCTGGGCGGGCACTCGGCCCTCGCCGCCGGACAGCTCGACGTTTATGGCTGCACCGCCGATTACACGCCGCTGATCGTGGATCGCGGCACAGACGTGGTGAATGTTGCCTTCCTGAACCCGTCCTACGGCGTGGACCACGTTATCATGAAGGGCGGCGTCGAGATTGCCGATCTGAAGGGCAAGAAGGTCTCGGCCCCGCAGGCCTATATCGGGCACCTGCTCATGGGCATCTGGCTGGACTCGCAGGGGATCGCACCGGACGAGGTCGAATGGGTCAACCTGAATGCCGACGAGGCCGTGGGGCCGATGCTGTCTGGCGATCTCTCGGCCGCCTACATGTACGAGCCGTGGATCTCCAAGGTTCTGGAGGCCGCGCCCGGTTCGAAAAGCGTGGTCAACACCGCCGATCCGGACGTGCTCAAGACCGGTATCTTCATGGACGGCCTCTACATGAACACCAAGTTCATCGAGGAAAAGCGCGACGTGGCGCTCTCCGTGCTCAAGGCCCGTTGGGAGGGTCTCGGCTACTGGCATGAGAATGTCGAGGAGACCAACCAGCTCCTGGCCGATTTCCTGCAATGGCCGGCCGAGGATATCGGCTACGTGATAGGCACCAATGGCAAGAGCTTCGAGGGCGGCATCTACATGTACGACTTCGACGAATCCGCCCGCGCCTGTGGCGTGCTGGAGGGCGAGCCGCCCTTTGGCCTTCCCAATGGCGGCATGGTGGATGCCATCGCGCTGACCAATGACTGGTGGATCAAGCTGGGCCTGATGGAGAACAAGATCGATGCCGCCGCCGGCATCGACTGCTCCCTGATGGGCGACCTGGTCGAGGCCGGCTACCGCCAGACCTTCACGGCCAACTGAGCCAACCGGCGCGCCCCGCTGCGGGCGCGCCGCCATTTCACGGACGAGCCCCATGCCAACTCCGCATCAAGCGCGCCACTTCCTCGAAATCCGCAAACCCGTGTCGCGCCCGCAGGCCATCTTGTCGGCGTTTGGCATCTGGGCCGTGTTCTTCGGGATCTGGAGCGTTGCCGCACATTCCGGTTGGGTAAATGCCCTTCTGGTCCCGCCCCCCGACCAGGTCTTTGCGACCACCTGGGACCTCTTCGCCAGCCGTGGCTTTGCCAGCGACGTGCTGATCTCGATCACCCGCGTGCTGGTCTCCTTCGCCATGGCCTGCGCCGTGGCCATTCCGCTCGGCGTGATGATGGGAACCTTCCCCTCGGTCGAGGCGATCTTCAACCCTTTCGTCGGCGCCTGGCGTTACCTGCCGGCACCCTCCTTCATCCCGATCCTGCTGATGTGGTTCGGCACTGGCGAGGCGCCGAAACTGGCGCTGCTGTTCATCGGGGTGGTGTTCTTCCTGATCACGCTGGTCATGGACCACACCAAGAACGTGCGCAAGGAGCTGATCGAAACCGCCCTCACGCTCGGCGCCAGCCGTCAAGTAACGGTGATGCAGGTGGTCTTTCCCGCCGCGCTGCCGGACATCTTCACCGCCATGCGCCAGATGCTGGCGATGGCCTGGACCTACCTGGTGATCGCCGAGATCGTCGCCTCCACCACCGGTATCGGCGCAATGATGATGCGGGCGCGGCGCTTCCTTAAAACCGACGAGATCCTCTCGGGCATCATCGTCATCGGGGCGCTCGGGCTGTTCTTCGACCTGGCTTTCGGGCGGCTGCACCGATGGCTCTTCCCCTATCGCAAGGAAACACGCTGATGAGCGAGGCACTCTTGCATCTGGACGCCGTCTCGAAAGTCTTCCCGATTTCGGGTGGAGAATCCGTCCAGGCGGTGGACCACGTCACCTTCGACGTCGAGGAAAACCGCATCTGTGTGCTGCTTGGGCCCTCGGGCTGCGGAAAATCCACAATTCTGCGCATGATCGCAGGGCTGGAGGCCCCCTCAGATGGCGCGGTCACGCTGCACGGCAAGCCGGTCATCGGCCCTGCCCGCGACCGGGGCATGGTGTTTCAGGCCTACACCTCCTTCGACTGGCTCTCTGTGCGCAGGAATGTCGAGTTCGGCATGAAGGTGAACGGCGTGCCACACGCAGAGCGCCGGGAGCGGGCTGCGCATTTCATCGATCTGGTCGGGCTGACGAAATTCGCCGAGGCCTATCCGTCGCAGCTCTCTGGCGGCATGCGCCAGCGCGTTGCGATTGCCCGAACGCTCGCCAACGGGCCGGAACTGCTGCTGATGGACGAGCCCTTCGGCGCGCTCGACGCCGAGACCCGCTGGCATATGCAGGAGCTGATGATCGACATCGCCCGGCAGGAAAACACCACCATGGTGATCGTGACCCACGACATCGAGGAAGCGATTTTCCTGGCCGACAAGATCATCTTCCTTTCGAGCCACCCCGGACGGCTAAAGGAAGTGATCGTTCCGGAGTTCAAGCACGGCGCCCGGATCGACGACAAGGAACATATCGTGCAGCTGCCGGGCTATGCCGAGCTGGAACAGAAGATCATGCGGTTGATGCGCGAAGAAGGCTCCCGCGAAGAACAATGAAGGAAACCCCGATGAGAACCGTGATGATGCCGGAGATGACCTGGCCGGAATATGCCGAGGCGCTAGAGTCCAACCCGGTGGTCTTCCTGCCCACCGGCACGCTGGAACAGCACGGGCCGCACCTGCCGATGGGGCTGGACTACCTGCTGCCCTATGCCATCTCGCGCGAGATCGCCGAGGAAGTGGGCGGCGTGGTCGCGGCTCCCGTCACCTATGGCTACAAGTCCATGACCCGCTCCGCCGGCGGGCCGTTCTTTCCCGGCAGCACCGGGCTCGACGGCAACACGTTGAGCTGCGTCATCCGCGACGTGATCCGCGAGCTGGTGCGCCACGGCGCGCGTCGGATCTGCGTGCTGGACGGCAATTACGAGAACCTGTGGTTCCTCAACGAAGGCATCGACCTGGCCATGCGCGAGGTTGGCGACAAGGGCGTGCGCATCATGTGCCTCCAGCACTGGGAGTTCCTGACCGAAGAGACGCTCGCACAGGTCTTCCCCGACGGCTATCCTGGCATCGAGCTGGAACATGCCGCGGTGCTGGAGACCTCGCTGATGATGAATTTCCACCCCGAACTCGTGCGGTTCGACCTCGTGCCGGACAACGCGGCCGCCGAGGCGCCCTGCTACGATGTCTGGCCGCCGCGCCGGGAATGGGTGGCGCCCGAGGGCTCGCTGATCTCGGCCAAGGGGGCCACGCCCGAGAAGGGCGCGCTGATCGCCGCGCAATACCGGCGCGACATTACCGCCGCCATCCGGCGCGAATTCTACGAGCTGGGATGATGCGCGCGCTCTTTGACTACTCCGGCCACCGCGTTCTGGTAACGGGGGCGGCCGGGGGGATCGGCCGCGCCGTGGCCGAGGGTTTCGCGGCCGCCGGGGCGAACCTGGTCATCGTGGACCTGGACCCGGCCGTTCAGGCGGTCGCCGAAGAAATCGGGGGCGATGTCACCGCGATTCACTGCGACATCGCCGATGGCGAGGCCGTGCGCGCCGCACTTGGCGGGCTCGGCCCTATCGATGTGCTGGTCAACAATGCCGGGCTGGAGCGCCCTACCCCTCTGGCCGGCCCGGACCCGGAAACCGACGAGATCTTCGACCTCATTATCGACGTGAACATTCGCGGCACCCGCAATGTCACCCGCGCGCTGCTGCCCGCGATGCAGCCCGGCGCGCGCATCCTGCTGACCGCGTCGATCTGGGGCCGCACGGCGGTGCCGGATTTCTCGGCCTATGTCGCCTCCAAGCACGCGATCATCGGACTGGCGCGGACATGGGCGCAGGAACTCGGGCCGCGCGGCATCCGCGTCAACGCGATCTGCCCGGGCTGGGTGCGCACGAAACAGGCCATGGGCTCGCTTGCGCGGATGGCGGAAGCACGGGGGTGCAGCGAACAGGAGCTTCTGGCGGAGGTCTCCGACGCGCAGGCGCTCGAAGGCGTGATGGAGCCGGCCGATGTGGCCGGGCTCTACCTGTTCCTAGGCAGCGACGCCGCCGCGAATATTACCGGGCAGGCGATCAACGTGGACCGTGGCGAGGTGATGTCGTGACGCTGCAAGGCAAGGTCGCGTTGGTCACCGGCGGCTCGCGCGGCATAGGCCGGGCCATCGCCGAGGTGCTCACCGCCGCGGGCGCCAAGGTGGCGATCTGCCATGCCGACGACGATGCCGAGACCGTTCCGGTCGCGCTTTCGGTGCGCGCGGACGTGTCCAGCGAAGCCGATGTCATCAGCCTCTTCGATCGTATCGAAGCGGAACTCGGCACGCCCGAGATCGTGGTCAACAATGCCGGTATTCTGCACGAGGCTCCGCTCGCCGAGACCACCTTGGCCGATTTTGACCGGGTGATTGCGGTCAACCTGCGCGGTGGCTTTCTCGTCGCGCGCGAAGCGGCGCGGCGGATGGAGAGCGGGCGCATCCTCAACATCGCCTCCGATCTCGGGCTGCTGGGCCGCGAGAACATGGCGGCCTACAGCGCCTCCAAGGGCGGGATCATCGCGTTGACCCGCTCCATGGCACGAGAGCTGGCACCGAAGATCCTCGTGAATGCCATCGCCCCCGGCCCGATCGATACCGACATGACCAGCCCCGGCGCGATGAGCCCCGAGGCGCTGGCCAAGGACCTTGATACCCCGCTGGCCCGCTTCGGCCGCCCCGAGGAAGTGGCCGCGCTCGCCACCTTCCTTGCCGGTCCGCAGGCGGGCTTCATCACCGGGCAATGCTACGGGGTGAATGGCGGCAGCGTGATGACCTGACAGGAGACGATGATGAGCGATCCCTTCTTCCAGCCGGTGTCCGGCTTCGACCTGCCGCGCTACGCGGGCGTACCGACCTTCATGCGGCTACCGCATGTCCCGCTGGAGGACGAACGCCTCGGCCAGGTCGATGTCGGTCTGATCGGCGTGCCCTGGGACAGCGGCACCACCAACCGCCCCGGCCCGCGCCACGGCCCCCGCCAGTTGCGCGACATGTCGACGATGATGCGGGCCGAGAACGGCGCCACCGGCATCCGTCCCTTCGAGGCGATGAACTGCGCCGATCTCGGCGACGTGCCGCCGAACCCGGCGGATATCCAGGAGTCGATGGCCCGGATCACCGCCTTCTACAATCGTGTCCTCGCCGCCGGAATCCGCCCGCTCACCGCTGGCGGAGACCATCTGACCTCGCTTCCGGTGCTGCGCGCGCTGGCGGCAAAAGAGCCGCTCGGCATGGTGCATTTCGACAGCCACACGGACCTCTTCCACAGCTATTTCGGCGGCACGATGTATACCCACGGCACGCCCTTCCGCCGCGCCGTCGAAGAGCGCCTGCTGGACCCGAAACGCGTGGTGCAGATCGGTATTCGCGGCACCACCTATGACCGCGAGGACCGGGACTTCGCCGATTCCGTCGGCATCCGCGTGATCCCGATCGAGGAATTCCACGCGCGCGGAGTCGAGGACGTGATGGCCGAGGCGCGCGAGATCGTCGGCACCGCGCCGACCTATGTCTCCTACGATATCGACTTCGTTGATCCGGCTTTTGCCCCCGGCACCGGCACGCCGGAGATCGGTGGCCCGAACTCCTTCCAGGCGCTGCAGGTGGTCCGCTCGCTGAAGGGGTGCAATATCGTCGGCGCCGATCTGGTCGAAGTGTCTCCCCCCTTCGACGCCTCTGGCGGCACGGCCTATCTCGGCGCGACACTCCTGTTTGAATTACTTTGCGTGATGGCGGGTTGAATGGTCGGATCGGGCTGACAAATCCGGATCTGGGTTGCTATTGTATACCACATCCAAGAATTTGGCCCCGATTGACGACAATGAGTCCCGATGCCAATCCCGACGACCCCGCCGGAAAGGCCCAGCCACGCGAGTTGCATTCAACCGTGATCGCCTCCCAACTCGAGGCCGAGATCGTGGCCGGGGAGTTGAAGGCGGGAACGAAGCTCGACGAGAAGACTCTGACCGAGCGTTTCGGCGTTTCCCGGACACCAATCCGGGAAGCGCTGCATGTGCTGGTCGCCCGGTCGCTCGCCGAGCGCGTCCCCTATCGCGGGGTTGTCGTTGTCGATATCACCCGGGACCGGATCGAACAGATGTTCGAGGCGATGGGCGAGATCGAGGCGCTCTGTGGACGCATCGCTGCCGAGCGCATGCAAACCAGCGAGAGGATTGCACTCGAAACGCTTCACCGACGCATGTCGGAACAGGCAAAGGCGGGCGATGCCGAGAATTACGAAAGCGCGAATATCGAGTTCCACGAGCGGATCTTTCGCGGAACCCATAATGACGACCTGATCCAGCTGGCAAACACGCTGCGGCTCAAACTGGCGCCGTTCCGCAAATCCCAGCTGCGCAGCGCCCGGCGCGTGGAGCGATCGAACGAGGAGCATGACGAGATCGTCAACGCGATCCTCGACCGCGACCCGAAGCGGACCGAGAAAGCGTTGCGGCGGCACCTCGTCAGTGCCGCGCGCGAAGTGCTTTCCCGGATCGATTAGGTCACGTCAGCCCAGCCGACAGCATCCGGATCGCGGTGATGCCCAGAAACAGCGCGAAGGCGCGCTTGATCCATTTCCCGTCAAGCTTGTGCGCGAGCGAAGCCCCCACGGGGGCGAAACTGACCGTGAAGGGCAGGATCAGAAGGGCGGCGGGCAGGCTGATGAAGCCGAGCGAGAATGGCGGCCGGCCGGGCACGCCCCAGCCGGAAATCACGAAACCGATCACCGCCGGAACCGCGATCAGGAACCCGAAGGCGGCGGCCGTGCCGACGGCCCGCTTGATCTCAACCGAACAGGCGCTGAGGATCGGGACCGACAGGGTTCCGCCGCCGATGCCCATCAGCGAACTGAAGGTTCCAACCACGTAGGAAATAACCGCGTTGCCCGCCCGCCCCGACGGCAGGGACTTGCTCAGAACGATCGTCTTTGGATTGGCCATGTTGATGGCGACCAGCAGGGCGATCCCGCCAAAGATGAGCTTCAGCCCGTCGGCATTGATATATTTCGCCAGTAGCCCGCCGCTCAGCGCCCCCAGAATGATGCCAGGCCCCCAGAGCTTGAGAAGGGCCGTGTCGACCGATCCGCGCCGGTGATGCGCCCGCGCCGAGGAGACCGAGGTGAAGACGATTGTCATCAGCGAGGTCGCGACCGACATGTGCATGGCCAGCTCGGGCGGGAAATCCGTCAGCGACAAGATCCAGAACAGCATCGGGACGAGGACGATCCCGCCTCCGACCCCGAGCAGGCCGGCGAGAATCCCCGCGATAATGGAGGTCACGACGACGCCGAGCAGGATCGGCAGGATTTGCATCAGTGTAAAGTCTGTCATCTTTTCAGTAGCTCACGGCTGCACCGTCCGAACGCGGGTCTGACGCCGCTTCAAGAAGGCCGTTGGGGTGTAGAAGGACCGCGCCTGCATGGCCGGCGAGATCGGAGAAGGCTGGTATCATTTCAACATCATGTCCCGCGGCCCGCAGCGCACCGACCAGTTTCGGATCGAACCGGTCCTCCAGTTTCAGGGACGTGGTGGCATCGCCCCAGGTTTTGCCAAGCAGCCAGCGCGGCGCTGTCACCGCCGCCTGAAGGTCCATGCCGAACTGGACATGGCGCGAGAACACCGCCGATTGCGTTTGCGGCTGTCCCTCGCCGCCCATCGTGCCATAGGCCAGTACGCGCCCATCATCAAGCTGCGCAAGCGCGGGATTGAGGGTGTGGAACGGGCGCTTGCCGGGCGCCAGCTGGTTCGGGCCGGGCGAGAGCGAGAAACCCGCGCCCCGGTTCTGGAAGAAGACGCCGGTTTGCGGGCAGACGAGCCCCGATCCGAACTCCCAGAACACGCTCTGGATGAAGCTCACGACCGTGCCATCGGCATCCGCGGCCCCCATCCAGATCGTGTCGCCCTCCTTCGGCTCGTGCGGCCAGGGCAAGGCCCGCTTGCGGTCGATCCGAGCGGCCATTGCGTCGAGACGCGCATTCTGCAACCAGTCCTGAGCCGGCTCCGCCATGCTGTCCGGATCGCCCAGGTCGGCGTTGCGCAGCACGAAGGCCTGCTTGGTCGCCTCGATCAACCCGTGCAGGTGATCGAAGCTTTCCCCCTCAGCGACATTCAACCGGTCGAACAGCGCGAGAATTATCAGCGAGGCGACCCCCTGCGTCGGCGCGACCATGTTGAAGAGCTTTCCGTGAGTGGTGGTCACGCTGAGAGGAAAAACGGTACGGGGCTGATATGCCCGGAAATCTTCGAGCCGTAGCGGGCTGCCCTGAGCTTCCAGATAGCGCGCGTGGGTCGCCGCGATAGGGCCGTCATGGAAGCCGCGCAGACCATCCCGTGCGAGGGTCGCGAGCGTTTCGGCCAGCGCGGCCTGCCTCAGCCGGTGGCCCGGCGCGGGTGGGTGGCCGTCGACAAGGAACGTCTCGGCAAAGCCGGGAATGTCTTTCAGAGCCTCCAGCTTTTCTGCCGTCATGCGCGACTGGTTGCCGGTGACCGCAATCCCGTCCCGCGCATAGGCGATGGCGTTGCCCAGCAGGCGCTCAAGCGGCAGACGGCGCGCTTCCGGGACCAACGAAAGCGCCGCCTCCCACCCCCCGATCGTGCCGGGAACCGTCAAGGCGGCCAGCCCGCCACGTGCCGGGATGGCGTCGCGATGACCATGTGCGGCGTACCAGTCCGGCGTGGCCAGCCCCGCCGCCTGCCCGCAGGCGGAAATGCCGACCGGCTCCATGCCGGGCCGATGGATGAGCCAGAACCCGTCGCCGCCGATCCCGTTCATATGCGGGTAGGTCACGGCAATAGTGGCCGCCGCGGCGACCATCGCCTCGATCGCCGTGCCCCCGGCCTCCAGAATATCCCGCCCCGCCAGGGCGGCAGCGCGATGTGGCGCGGAAAACGCGCCCCTAAAGCCAAGTGCGGAATGCAGCATGTTTTACTACCCGATCGCTTCGGGCAGCCAGTTGGCAAGGCCCGGAAAGAAGAAGACCATCGCGAGCCCGAAGAGCTGAAGGCCGATGAAAGGGACCACGCCGCGATAGATATCGGCGGTCGTGACCGAGGACAGCGCTACGCCCTTGAGAAAGAGCAGCGCCCAGCCGAAGGGCGGCGTCAGGAACGAGGTTTCCAGTTTCTCCGCCACGAGAATCGCGATCCTTTCGAGGAAGAAGCCGAGCACGAAGAGCAGCGGCAGGACGACGATTTGACCATTCAGTCCGCCGGGCACCATCGAGAGGGCGTCGTGCACCGGCCAACGTGACACCGGCAGCAGTGAATTTGCGTCTGTCCATGACATTTCCTTTCGCGGGCATTCGAATATGGGTCCACGAAAGTCTCTCGGCCTTGCAGCTCAAGATAATTGGGTTCCACACGGATCGCGGTCGCGTGCTTTGTATACAATCGTAGATTATATTTTCAATATCGAATACAAAAACAGGCGGCGTGTGAAGGCACGGCAGGCGCGCACGGGCTGCTTCCCCTGCTGATCTCGTTGCGAGCGGGACAGCGAAAGGCGACCACTTCCCCTTGCCCGACGGAGATAGCCAGTGAGAGCCCTCCCCCAACCGGGAGGGAGAGCTATTCTTATGGGCTTGTTCCGGGGAAATCGGCCAGTCGTGGCCTAATGAGCGGGCAGGCTCACCAGCACGCCGGCGATGTCCATTTCCGCCTTGCCGGAGGCCTGCGCGACCTCGAGTAATGTTTCGTCGGGCGAGGCGACGGAAAAGCCCGCCGCTTCCAGCGACGATTGCAGGCCGGAGGCGTCGAGCCCGAGCAGCGGGGCGACATCGCAGACGCTGCCTTCCAGCACCATGTGCGAGAGCGCGAATTGCGGCGGGCGGCCGCCGGACTCGACGGAACCGACAGGCATCAGGAAGAAACCTGCGGCGACCACGGATTCCCCAAGGGCCAACACCATCGGCAAGCGTTTGAAATAGTTTAGAAACGGACGCCAGTTGCGCCAGATATGCAGCACGAAGGGAACGATGAGCGCGATGCTGAGCCATTCATGCATGCCGTGGAAACCACCCGGTCCGACATGGAAAAACAGCGCGACGCCTGAGACGAGCGAGACGATGAAAAGCCCGGTGGTAAGCGGTGTGGCGTAGCGGTTGAGCAGAGAGAGCAAGGGGGGAGTTCCTTTTGATATATTTCAATTGCGGCTTAACGCGGGGAGGTGAAGAAGTCGTTTCGTTCAGCCCGGAACCGGCTCGGGCGCATGGGCGGCGAAGGCGGGGCCGGACGGCGTGACATGCAAGCCATCGCCCGCGCGCTCCAGGAACAGGACGGACAGGCCGATCCGCCGCGCGAGGCGGTCGCCTGCCTCTCGCCCGAGCACCATCATCGCGGTGGCCCAGGCATCGGCCATCATGCAGGTGGGCGCCACGACGGTGACCGAGGCCGGACCGCGCTGCAGCGGTGCGCCGTGCACCGGGTCCATCGTGTGCGAGAACCGGGTTCCCATCAGCTCGACCCAGTGGCGATAGTCGCCCGAGGTTGCCACGGCGGCGTTTTCGAGGGTGAGCAGCGAATGGGCGTCCCTACGATCGGGATCAGGGCGTTCGACCGCGATCGCCCACGGGGCGCCGTTCAGCTGTCCGCCAAGCGCGCGCAGCTCGCCGTCGATGGAGAGCAGCCCATGTTCGATGCCGAAATCGCGCACGATCTCGGCCAGCCGGTCGACACCATAGCCCTTGGCTATACCGCAAAGATCGAGCGTGAGCGGGCCATGCTTGCGAACACGGGCGTTTTCCAGTTCGATTTCGAGCAACTCATACGCGGGTCGGCGTTCAGCGCGCAGTGCGGCGCAGATGCTGGCTGGGCTGGCCTGACCCGCCGAAAAGCCCCAGGCGGAAACCGCATCGCCCATGCCGATGTCGAACGCGCCACCCGACGCGATGCCGATGGCGAGCCCGGCTTCGAGCACGGTTACAAGCCGTTCCGGAACGGGCACCCAGTGTCCGACCGGCGCGCGGTTGAGGCGCATCAGGTCGCTCTCGGGCTTCCAGGTCGACATCTGCCGGTCGACTTCTTCCACCGCCTGTTGCAGGGCCTTGCGCAGCGGTGCGGGGTCGATCCCCGGCGCGGCGAGCAGGGTCGCCGACCAGCGGGTGCCCATGGTCGGGCCGTTCAACGCGAGGCGGGTAAACTCAGTAGACATCTTCAACATAACGTCCCTCGGCTTTCAGGGTGACGGGGCTCAGCGCCGCCGGGGTCAGGTTTCGGCAAGCGCCTCGGCCACGCCCGCGCCCATGTCTCGTCCGCCGCAGACCATGATCCGCGCACCTTGCAGGACCAGCCGGCGCAGGCGTTCGGCATCATTGCGCAAGGCGTCCTGCACGTAGAGACGGCTGGCATCCCGGGAGAAAGCGGTGGTGAGCGAGGCGAGCTTGCCCTCCTGCTGCCAATGGGCAAACTCATCGCCATAGAGCAGGTCGCTGCTGGCCGAGCGGGCGCCGAAATAGAGATGCATCGGGCGTCGATCCGCGTTGGCGCGGACGAACCCGGCGAGCGGGCCGATACCGGCGCCGGCACCGATCAGGATCAGCGGGGAGTTGTCCGCCGCCGGGTGGAAGCCGGGGTTGCGGCGCAGGAAGGCGCGGATCGTCTGGCCCGGCGCAAGATCCATCAATTGGCTCGAGCAGAGCCCGCCCGGCTGCTTGCGGACGCAGATTGCGACGAACCCGTCCTGTCCGCTCGATGCGAGCGAGTAGAAGCGCGGCTGCGTGTCGCCTTCCGGGATCACGCCGATCAGGTCACCGGCCTCGAAACAGGCTAAGCCACGTGCGGTCAGCCGGCGCCAGAGCGTGCAGCGCGGAATGGTGAAGCGCAGGATCGCGATCGGGGTCTGAACCGCCTGCCCGTAGTCGCGGCGCGAGACGAGCGGCAGGTCGAGCAGCTTCGGCGCGGCCTGCGCGGTGTCGAGCGTAATTTCGATGCCGGTAATCTCGGCAAGCGCGGCAACCCAGGCGGCAAATGTTTCCTCGGACTGGCGGTCAACCTGTTCGGGCGGCATCAACTCCGGCCAGCCGGCGGTTCGGGCGGCGTCGCAAACGGTCGAGGCATAGGCGCAAAAACGCGGGTAGTTGCGGTCTCCGAAGCCAAGGATCGCGAAGGGTGCGGCGGGCGGCTGCGCCATCTCCGCGAGCCGGTCCATAAAGCCCCAGGCAGAGCTCGGCGAATCGCCATCGCCGGAGGTCGCAGCCAGGATCAGGATGCGCTCGGCCTTTCGGTAACGGTCGGGGACGAAGTCTGATAGGGAGGCGACATGGACGAGCTGTCCCGCGCGGTCGAAAGAGCGAGCGAGACGTTCGGCGAAGGAAAAGGTGGTGCCGCCTTCGGAACCGACGAGGATCACCGTATGGGCGGCGGAAGCGGCAACCTTGCGGCGATTCCGGCGGAACCGTGCAGGCAGAATCGAGCGGCCTGATTGTTGAAGGTAGCCGGTCACCGACAGAACGGGAACACTCAGCGAGGCCAGCCCGAGGATCAGCCCGAGCAGCGCCGCGCCCTCGCCCGTGTGCAGCATGTGGATCACGTCGGAGAGGCGGTCGAGCGTGCTGCGGGCAGACCAGGCAATCATCTCGCCAGTCCCCTGGTCGACATAGCCGGTGCCGGAGCTGGTCTGGAGCGTGAAGACGTCGCGCAGGTTGCCTGCGCGTGGGAAGGTCAGTTCGCGCAGATCGGAGACCGCGATCTCCTTCAGCCCCGACATCTCGGCAGGCGACAGCCCGCCCGTTCCGCTGACCATAGGGAAGGCCGGCAGGGCGCTGGATTCGGAGATCAGCCCAACGGTGAGTGCGAAAAGCCAGAGGCCCGTCAGCGCCGAGAACATCAGGGCGATCCCGCCGAGACGGCCCAGTTCGAGATGCAGCCGGTTTGCCAGCGGTCCGCTAAGACGCCCGAACAGCCTTCGCCAGCCGCCAAGCCGTCGGGCGGCGAGCAGGAAACCAGAGGCCGAAAGCACGATCATCGCAAGGCTCGCAACAGCGGCGGCGTAGCGGCCCGTCTCGCCGGCGAGAAAGGCGCGGTGCAGGTCCAGCACCCAGCTCTCGAAAGCAGACTGGGTCGCGGGGGAAAGCACCGCCCCCGTTCCGGGATCGTCGATCCATTGCGAGGCCACCCCGCCCTCAAAGGCGAAGGCCGTGATCTGCCCGGTCGCGGCGCGCCGGATCTGCTCCAGCCCCGGCACCGCCTCCTGCACGCGGGCGGTGAAGGCGGCGAGGTCAAGCTCCGGGCCGGCCCGGATGGCGAAACTCTCCATGGCCGGGTAAAGCGCCAGGATCGCCCCGCTCAACGCGGTCACGGAAACCACGAGGGCGAGGGCGAGACCAACCCAGCGGTGCAACGGACGGATCATCTTGTTCTTCCTTACTCTTTACGGTCGGCTCACATGTCGTAACTGAAGCTGGCGATGTAGCTGGAGCCCAGCACCGCCTGCCCCGCGCCGTTGCTGGTCAGCGGCACGACGATCTCGGAGGGGCTGTAGCGCATGTCCTCGACGGAGCTGTCGATATGCAGCTCGTAGCCGGCATCGAAGAGGGCATCGGCGAGGTCGAAGCTGATCGTCAGCGATTTGCCGGACCCGACGGAGGCGCCGGTGATCCCGTTCACCTCGCCGACATTTCCGCCGGTAAAGCGGTACCAGTCCGAGAGGCTGTCGTAGTACTTGGCCTTGGTGCCGGCCATCCAGAGCGAGCCGACATAGGCGCCGCTGGCATCGGTGACGTAATAGGCGAGGTAAGCTTCCTTGCCCCCGTAATTCGTGAGCTGGGTATTGAAGGTCACCTCCCTCGCCATGGCGAGGCCGGGGACGACGAGGGCCGTGGTGAGGGCAAGGGCGGCAAGTAGTCTTTTCATCTCATTTGTTCCGTTCATGCGGTCAGGGTCATTTCACCTGCGCCTTGGGCGCGGCGCCGTTATTGAACAGCCCATTCGCGGGCGGCGTGGTGCTGCCCGAGGTGGCCGGGTTCTGAACCGAACCGCGATAATTCCGGCCGCGATCGTCGTCATCGTCGTCGTCATCCCAGTCCCAGTGCCAGTTCCAGCCGAGCAGACGGAAACCGTCATGGTCGTGATCACGACCTTTCCGGTGACCTTCGCGGTGGCCATACCGGTTGCCGCCGCCATAGCTGTCCGCGCCGGCCGCCCGCGACGTGCCGGCAATCGGCTGGCGTGGGGCGATTACGGGCTGTGCCGTCTCGCTCGCGGCGGCCTGAGGAGCGAGGGTCTCGCTGGCATCTCCGGCGGTTTGCGCCTGCGAAAGGCCGGTGAGTGCCAACGCTGCGACCGTCGCGGCGAAAAACGTTGTCTTCCTGTTCATCTGTCTCTCCATCTCGGGGTCGATGCCGTAGATCTGGGGCCCGCGCCTGATCGCTTCCTGACGGAGAGACAGAAGTCGCTTCAGCTTCCCGTAAGGAAAAAGCCGCATTAGGGTCGGCGAGACTTCCCGGTAGGACGAAATGCGTATCCTGCTGATCGAGGACGACACGGTACTGGGCGCTGCGGTGCACGACCAGTTGAAGGCGGACAGCCATTCTGCCGACTGGGCGAAACGGCTGGACGAGGCGGGCGACGCGCTGGCCGCGGGCGCTTTCGAGCTGGTGCTGCTCGACTTGATGTTGCCAGACGGGCATGGCGTGCCCTTCCTGAAGACGCTCCGCGCCAGGGGCGACGTGACTCCGGTCATCATCCTGACCGCGCTCGACCAGGTGTCGGACCGCATCGTCGGCCTAAATGCCGGGGCGGACGATTACATGGTCAAGCCGTTCGACCTGCACGAGCTTTCGGCCCGGATCGGCTCGGTGGCCCGGCGCTACACCGGCAATCCGAACCCGCTCATCGAACAGGGTGAGCTGCTGATCGACCTCGCCGGCCGCACCGTCCGCCGCGCTGGCAAGCCGGTGGAGCTGACGGCGCGGGAATGGGCGCTGTTCGAGGCCTTCATCCTGGCACCGGGCCGCGTGCTGTCCCGAGCGCAACTCGAAGAACATCTCTACAATTTCGATGCCGCCATCGAGAGCAACACAATCGAGGTGCATGTCAGCCGGCTGCGCAAGAAACTCGGGCGCGACAGCATCGAAACCGAGCGCGGCCTCGGCTACCGGCTGGGCCGGCCATGAGGGGGCCGCGATCGCTTCAGCTGCGCCTCGCCCTGGCGCTCGGGCTTGCGGTCACGGTGATGTGGCTGCTCGCGGCCGGGCTGACCGCACAGCGGCTCCGCCATGAGCTCGACATGGAGTTCGACTCGGCGCTGCGCGATACGGCGCACCGGCTGCTGCCGCTGGTCGGCCGCGAGGAACCGGACCGGCGCGAGCGCAACCGCAAACATGGCGAGGAGTGGTGGGGCCGTCACGAGCGGGACGACGAGGAAGAGTTCGACGACGATCCGGATCGGTTCAGCTACGTCATCCGTGACGCCGAAGGCAGTACCCTCCTGCTGTCTGAGGGGGCCGACGCGGCGGATTTCCCGCCCTTCGAACGGGAAGGTTTCCTGCGTACGGAGAGCCAGACCTTCTTTTACGACCGTGCACGCCGTGCGGACAGTTTCATCACCATCGCGGTGGCCGAACCGCTCACCCACCGGGTGACCACCGTGCGCGAAATGACGATGAGCCTGAGCTTGCCGCTGCTGCTGGTGATCCAGCTGAGCCTGGTGGCGATTTTCCTCGTTGTTCGCTACAGCCTCGCACCGATGCGACGGCTGCGCGACGATTTGGGCCGGCGCAGCGCGCATAACCTTGCCCCCGTCGGCGATACCGGCCTGCCGAGCGAATTGAGACCGGTGGTGGGCTCCATCAACGCCCTGCTCGCCCGGCTCGGCGCCGCCTTCGAGGCCGAACGCAGCTTCGCCGCCAATGCCGTGCACGAGCTGCGCACGCCGGTGGCCGGCGCCATCGCGCAGGCGCAGCGGCTGAAAGCGGAGACGGCGGATACCGCCGCCGCCGCCCGCGCCGGTGAAATCGAGTCGACGCTGAAGCGGCTGAACAGCCTGTCGGAAAAGCTGATGCAGCTGGCCCGGGCGGAAGGCGCGCGGCTGACGATGGACGAGGCCACGGACCTGCGGCCGATCCTGCGCATGATCGTGGGAGATTTCGAGCGCCTCGGCGCGGCGGAACGGATCGAGCTTGTCCTGCCCGAGCAGCCGGTCCTGTCGAAACTCGACCCGGACGGCTTCGGCATCCTCGCCCGCAACCTGATCGAAAACGCCTTGAAACACGGCGCAGCGGGCGAGCCGGTCAAGGTCGCGCTCACGCCGCCGGCGGTGCTGAGGGTCTGCAATTGCGGAGTGGTGATCCCGCCCGACGAACTGGACAAGCTGACCGGGCGCTTCGTGCGCTCGAACGGCACGGTGAAGGGCAGCGGCCTTGGCCTCGCCATCGTGCGCACCATCGCAGAACGCGCCGGGGCAACGCTCGAGCTACGCTCGCCCGTCCCCGGCACGACCGAGGGTGTCGAGGTACGGGTCGCGCTTCCGGGAACAGGTTAAGACCGCCCTTCCGACAAAAAGACTCGCACATCTGCCCGGCATGGAAGGCCCGGCCTCCCGCTTCGCGTACCGCTATGTCCGGGATCACGCTGCTTGCCTACCGGCAGATCAACCAGAGGGTGATCGGTCCATTTGCCTCATCCTACAGTTGTCAGATTTTGTTGTCAGACCGCCGAACACAGGTTTACCATAAGGAAGAAGCCACGAGTTTCTCGTGGCTTGCGCGAACGGGAGGAACACCGATGAGACTTGTGATGCGTGCCACCATCCTGGTGGCTCTGACAACGTATTTGACCGTATGTGGCGGCCCAGAGCGGCTGTCAATGGCACTTGCTCAGGAAAGCTCCGACACGGCGGCGATCACGCCGGCCACCCTCATGCCGGAAATCCCGAGCCTTGAGGCGTGGCGTAACTCGCCGCATGCCGACATCACCAAGGAGGCCTTTCGCCACTGGGATGAGGAAGATGACAAGATGATCCCGGAAGCCTGCTCGCAGTGCCATTCCACGGCAGGCTTCCTTGACTATCTCGGCGCTGACGGCAGCGAGGCTGGCGTCGTCGATACGAAACATTCCCCCGACCCGGCGATGGCCCCGGGCATCGCCTGCATGGCGTGCCACAGCATGGAGGCACAGGAACGGACCGTCGTGACCTTCCCCTCGGGCATCGAGCAGGAGGTCTTCACCGACGATATCCGCTGCATGACCTGCCATGGCGGCCGCAACTCGAAGGTCCAGGTCCTGGCCAAGATCGAGGACGCCGGCGCGCCCGCTGACGACACGACCTCGGCGGATCTCAGCTTCGTCAACATCCACTATCGCGCCGCCGCCGCCAGCCGGTTCGGTGGCGATGTCCAGGGTGGCTTCGAATATGACGGCAAGGACTACGTTGGTTACTACTTCCACGACCAGGTCTCGCAGACATGCAATGACTGCCACAATCCGCATACGCTGGAGGTAAAGGTCGAGACCTGCACCGACTGCCATGACCAGGTGATGACCGACAACAAGGACACGATGCACCTCGTCCGGACGTCCAAGCCCGATTACGATGGCGATGGCGACACCTCCGAAGGCATCGAGGCCGAAATCCAGGAGCTTCACGGCAAGCTGTTGGAAGCGATCATCGGCTACGGCGAGAACACCGCCGGCACCGCCATCGGTTACGAGTCGCATTCCTACCCGTATTTCTTCGCCGATGGCGACGGCAGTGGTGCGATCGAGGAAGGCGAGGCCAAGTACCCGAACCGGTACCAAGCCTGGACACCGCGCCTGTTGAAAGCCGCGTATAACTACCAGGTCGTGGCCAAGGACCCGGGGATCTACACCCACAATCCCCATTACGCGTTGCAGCTGCTGCACGACAGCATCGCCGATCTGGCGGAAGCTGGGAGCGGCGTCGACGTGACCGGGGAACGCCCGCAGTGATCGGCGCGTTTCGCTGATATCCCGACGAACGGACCGGCCGTTTTCCGCGGCCGGTCCAGCCAATTCTTCGAGATCCGAAAAAGGGACGGCAAACATGCCAGGACATGTGTTCCTCCGCCTGACTGTGGCGGTGGGTCTGGCCGCGACACTCGCCACAACAGCGTTGGCACAGTCCGACACTCCGGCACAAGATCCCGCCGTGTCACCGCCCGCCACCGCAGCGGCTGTCCCGGTCTCAACCGCCGATCACAGCCGGTTCGACGCGCTGGCAGGCCCCTTCACGACCGCACAGGAGGTCAACGAGGCTTGCCTGCCGTGCCATAATACCGGGCCCGAGCAGCTCCACGGCACGCTCCATTTCTCCTGGTCCTGGCCTGCTGCGAGCTCCGGACAAGCGGCCGATGCCAGCGCTATGGCCGGCGGCATGCTGCATGTCGCCAACGGTTTCCTGCTCTCCACGCCGTCGAACCTCGACGCCTGCAGCTCCTGCCACATCGCAGGAACCCGCTTCGAGGATCCGGCTGTGCTCGACGCTTCCAGCGCCCCGGTGGCGCCGGTCGACTGCATGAGCTGCCACGAGCCGACGGGCCAATGGACCGTCGCCAATTTCCACGAGGACGGCGCGGCCTGCTCGATGTGCCATGACGAACGGCTTCGCGGCGATACACCGGAGGTGAAGGATTTCGTCTTGGCGGCCAAATCGGTCGGCCCCTCCACCAATGCAAGCTGCGGCGCCTGCCATTTCAATGCCGATGGCGGCCAGGGCGTCAAGCATGGCGACCTCAACGCCGATCTGCTCGCCCCCCCGCCAACGCTCGACGTGCACATGGCGGCAGCGCCCGAAGGCGCCGGTTTCACCTGCAGCACCTGCCACACCACGACCGAGCACGCCCTTGCCGGAAGCCGCTACGCCGGTGGGCCGGGCGCGAGGCCGGAAAGCCCGGCATTGGTCGGGGCCGCGGCCTCCTGCCAGGGCTGCCATGGAGCCATGCCACATGACGCGATCAAGCGCGGCGTGCGGCTTGACCGGCATATCAGCACCGTCGCCTGCGAGACCTGCCACATCCCGTCCATCGCACGCGGCGAAACGGCCACGCGCGTCTTCTGGGACTGGTCGACGGTCGGCAAGCTGGGCCGTGACCGCAAGCCGATGGCGCAAAAGCAGAAGGACGGCCGCATCACCTACACGACCGAGAAAGGTCATCTCGAGGTCGCCCGCTCCTTTGCTCCGGACTATATCTGGTCCGACGGCATGCTCGACATGCATCGCCCCGGCACGCCGCTTCCGGCCACCGGAGCGACAGAAATCGACGGCGTCGAGCCTGGCAGGGACGCCAGCACCGAGCTCGCGCTCATCAAGGACGCTTTCGCCGACGCGCCCTGGATCGCCTCCTATTCGGGCGAGCCGGTCTCGGAGGATGCGCGGATCGTCCCGGTCAAGATCATGCATTCGGTGGTGCCCATCGACGCCGAAAACCGCGCCCTCGCGTCGGTGAAGTTCTCCGGCCGCAGCGGCGACGCGTTATGGAACCGCTTCCGCTGGGAGAACGCGGTCGAGGCCGGCATGGAGGCGGCCGGCCAGCCCTTCAGCGGCGAAGTCGCCTTCACGCCTGTCCGGCAGATGATCCCGGTCAACCACATGGTTGCCCCCGCTGAAGTGGCGCTGCAATGCCCCGCCTGCCATAGCTCGGACGGGCTGCTGGAGGAGCTTCCCGGCGGTTTCCTGCCCGGGCGCGACCGGTATGACTGGCTCGACAAGGCAGGGCTGCTGCTGCTTGCAGGAACGCTTGGCGCGGTCCTGTTCCATCTTGTTCTGCGGCTCGGTTTCGCACTGTTCCACAGGGGGAAGCGTCATGGCTGATACGTCTCAGAACCCCCGGGGTGTCTATATCTTCCACCGTTTCGAACGGTTCTGGCACTGGTCGCAAGCGGCGCTGATCCTGTTCCTGATGGCGACCGGGGCCGAGATTCACGGGTACTGGAGCTGGCTCGGTTTCGAACGCGCACTGGAACTGCACATCGTTGCCGCTTTCACGCTGATTGTCCTTTGGGCTTTTGCCATCTTCTGGCATCTCGTTGCCGGTGAGTGGCGTCACTACGTGCCGACCACCAAGGGGTTGTGGAAGGTGATTTCCTTCTATGCAACGGGCATTTTCTTCGGCGAACCGCATCCGTTCCGACCGAGCCCCAAGCGCAAGCACAACCCGATGCAGACCATAGCCTACCTGAGTTTCAAGGTATTGATGGCGCCCGCGCTCTGGATCTCGGGCCTGATCCTGTGGGCCTATAGCAGGTATCCCGAGATCTATCCTGAAGCGTTGCCGATAATCTGGGTCAACGCCCTGCACGTTGCCGGAGCTTTCCTCATCGCCGCGTTCCTGATTGCGCATCTCTACCTGATCACAACCGGCGAGACGGTGTTCGCGCAGCTCAGGGCGATGATCACGGGCTGGGATCGGCACGCCCAGGACGAGGAAGACTGATCTTCAAGCGCGGCGTATCGCGCGGCACCGCTGCGGGCGGCCTCACACGGCGGGTTCTGATGCCGCCCTGGCCTCCAGAGCCTTCCGGCCGGCTGCCAGCACCTCTACTATTCGGTCGGTATCGAAGACGCAGCCGCGCCAGGTTCCACCGCTTGCGGCCTGAAGCGCGGCCCAGAGACGCGTGTCCTCCGGCAGCTTGCCCGCCGGGGAAAGCTCTGGATGGGGCGGGCGCGCGGCGAGGATCGCGGCGCCCTTCCCGGGACTCACTTCCGTTTCGGGGCCGCCGAGGAAGTTGACGCTCCCCTCAAGTTTCACACAATCGACGACGATTTCGATCAGGTCGCCATCCCGGAGCTTGCCGAGCGGCCCGCCCGCCAGCGCCTCCGGCCCGACATGGCCGATGCAGGCGCCGGTGGACACGCCCGAGAAGCGCGCATCGGTGATCAGCGAGACATGCTTGCCCCAGGAGACATGCTTGAGCGCGGCGGTGAGCTGGTAGGCTTCCTCCATGCCGGTTCCCGAGGGGCCACCGCCCATCACCACCATGATGTCGCCGGGCGCGATATCCCCGCCCTTGATGGCGCGGATCGCGGCGTTCTCGGAGGTAAAGACCTTGGCCTGCCCCTTGTGATGAAAGACCCCGTCCGCGTCGATCTTGGAAGGGTCGATGGCCGTCGATTTGATGACCGACCCCTCCGGGGCGATATTGCCGACCGGGAAGGTGATGGTGGAGGTCAACCCGCGCGCCTTCGCCTGTGCGGGGCTCATGATAACGTCATCGGGTTCGACCCGGTCCCGCGCGAGGAGTTGCTCGCGGAAGCGGCGGCGCCGCTCGGAGGCCTCCCACCAGTCGAGATTCTCGCCCAGCGTCCTGCCAGTCACCGTCAGCGCGTCCAGGTGCAACAGGCCGAGCGTGCGCAGATGGAGCATCACTTCGGGCGCCCCGCCCGCCAGAAAGGCCCGCACCGTCGGGTGATAGACCGGCCCGTTCGGGATCACAGAGACGAGCCGCGGCACGCGGCGGTTGATCCGCGTCCAGTCCGTCACATCGGGGGTCTTGCATCCCGCGGCGTGGGCGATGGCCGGGAGGTGCAGCAACAGGTTGGTGGAACCGCCGAAGGCCGCGTGGACCACCATCGCGTTCTCAATGGCCTTGTCTGTCAGGATGTCCTTCGTGCGCACCCCCTTCGCGTCGAGCGCGATGGCCGCGCGTGCAGCGGCGCGGGCGTGGTCGAACCAGCCAGGCTGGCCGGAGGGGGCCAGCGCGGAATGCGGCAGCGCCATGCCGAGCGCTTCGGCGACCACCTGCGAGGTGCCCGCCGTGCCGAGGAACTGGCAGCCGCCGCCGGGCGAGGCACAGGCCTTGCAGCCGAGCCATGCGGCATCTTCCAGCGACAGCTCGTTATTGGCAAAGCGCGCGCCGATGGTCTGGACCTTGCCGGCGTCATCTCCCTTCGTCGGCGGCAGGGCCGATCCGCCGGGGACGACGATCGTGGTGTGATCGCGCATCGCGGCCAGTGCCATCATCAGCGCCGGCAGGCCCTTGTCACAGGAGGCGACGCCGACCACGACATTGCATGTTGGCAACGAGCGGATGAGCCGCCGAAAGACGATGGCGGAGTCGTTGCGATAGGGCAGCGAGTCGAACATGCCCGTGGTGCCCTCGGTCCGCCCGTCACAGGGGTCGGACACGAAGGCGGCATGTGGCAGCCGCCCGGCCTCGGCGATCACACCGGCCGCTTCGGCCATCAATTCCTGAATCTCGTAGTGGCCGGTATGCAGGCCAAGCGCTATCGGCGAGCCGTCCGGGTTGCGAATGCCGCCGGTGGTGCCGATCAACAGGACTTCCCGCCGGGTCAGCTCCTCCGGTTTCCAGCCCATGCCCGCGTTCAGCGTCATCGCGAAGACATCGCCCGACGGGTGGTCGCGCAAAAGCTCCGACGTCAGCGGCAGCACGCCCTCGGGGCCCGGCGCATGGGTCTTCACGTTATAGATATCGTCGCGGGACTGATCGATAAGCTCGTCCATGGACATGCCATTTTCCTCGAACTGGAGCGTCGCGGGCCGGTATGGGCTCGGCTCGGAGGTGACATGCCCTGCCCCGCTTCCCGCCGACATCTTTACCGGCTTGCCGGCCATTTGTTCTATATTATAGAACTTGATTTTGTATTACAGAACGTATTATCAAGGCCTCGGGACACGAAAGGCTCACCGCTTCTGGCGGTCACTTTGCCGCAATTCCGGGCCGCATCTCCGTGGCGTTCGCCGCCACCTGTCACAGGTAGAGCATGCCAATCATCCAATCCGTGCAGCGCGCGCTTCAGATCCTCGACCTTTACGACGAGGCCACGCCCGAACTGAAGATCACCGAGATCAGCAACCGGCTGGGCCTGCACAAGAGCACCCTGCACGCGCTGCTCAAGACCCTGCAGGAACAGGGATATATCGACCAGAACGCGGAGAACGGCAAATATCGGCTGGGGTTGAAGCTGGTCGAGCGCGGCACGCTGGTGGTGAATTCCATCGACCTTCGGGGCCGGGCCAACCCGTTCCTCGCCGCGTTGTCGCGGCGCACAGGAAAGACCACCCATCTGGGCATTCTCGATGGCAGGGATGGGGTCTATTTCGACAAGATCGAGGGCCGGGGCGAGTTGATCGCCTATTCCCGCATCGGGCGGCGTCTTCCGGTGCATTGCACCGCAATCGGCAAATCTCTGCTGGCGTGGCGTCCCCTCGAAGAGGTCCGCAACCTGTTGATGGATCATTCGTTCAGCGCGGAAACGGAGAACACGATCTCCGGTCTCGACGCATTTCTGGCTGAACTCGGCAAGGTCCGCGCGCAGGGGTTCGCCCTTGACGAGGAAGAACTCCGCAACGGTGTGCTTTGCGTGGCGGCGCCCATTTTCGATCACGCGGGGCATGTCGCGGCGGCCGCTTCGCTTTCGACGCTGACGCTGGACACGACGCGACGGCAGTTCGACGCACTGATCCCGGAGGTCCGGGACTGCGCAAGGGCGATCTCGGAAGCGATTGGCCGGGGATAGCGCTCGGTTCGGGCGACTGAAACCCGGGCTCCGTAGGGACCGCCTGCCCTCTTCCAGCCCGCACCGCATGTGTGGTGGCATTGCCCTCGGAGGGAACCGTCAGGCCGCGGTCTACTGACTGGAAACCGAAGCGGTCAGACCCGAAGAGCGGGAGCAGACGGCAGCCTAGAGCGCATCAGATAATGACCGACGCTCTGGGAACAGTTCGGGGATCGGCAAAATGCCGATCCGGCGCCGATCACGTCCAGCTGGCTTCGCGTTCCAGGGCATCGGCGGGCTCAAGACCGCACCAATAGCATACCGCGGCCAGCGCGTTGGCGCGCAGGTTGTTGGCGAAACGGATTTCCGTGTAAATGTCGCAAGCCTCGTCTACCGGCCGCGGCTCCGAAGGTGCCGGGCCAAGGCGCGCGATGAGGCGCGAGAGTTCGAAGTGAATGTTCTTGATAGTGCTCTGATTTTTCAATTTTTTTCCGTTCATCGTTGGAATGGGTACAGGCCGTGAAGTGCCGGCCCGTGGAATAGGTCATCAGCTATTTGGATGGCTATTGAGTGTCGGAGGCGCTTGCGTTGTGTCGCCGCTCCGAGAGGTCGCTATCCGCCGAGATGTCGGCCGACGCGTTCCATTTGAATGCCACTGCCAGGATGATGAGAAGTACGAGAACGATCTGAGGCGCGAGATCCGCGTGGCGATGGTTCAAGTTTGCCCTTTCGCTGAGCATCTGTTCTCACGGGGCAGTAGGCGGAGCTGGGGCGCTCAGTGAGCGCCCCGGCAAATCAGGCAAGAGCCAGATTGGTAGCGGACTCACGTCCGTCGCGGCCGGATTCGATGTCGAAGGTTACCTTCTGACCATCGTCAAGGGCCGACAGACCGGCGCGCTCAAGGGCGCTGATGTGGACGAACACGTCGCGTTTGCCACCTTCGGGCTCGATGAAGCCGAAACCTTTAGTTGCGTTGAACCATTTTACGGTGCCATTAGCCATCGTAAAGTCTCCTGTTATTTTGCTGCCCGCGGAAATGCGGCAGCCCGGCTCAGTAACATCAATTTCGATACTGAAGCCGTGTGAGGGAGACAGAGGTCAAAGAGATAACGTCGCTCAGATCAAATGGGGCGTATTGATCCCAAAAGCAAGGGCTAATAGCGAATTGGTCAAAAATCGAGTTTGATTTCCTCGAACCCGATCATCTTTTCGAAATCGGCAATCGCCGTCGCCACGTCGCCATAGGTTCCCATCAGGCGGTCCCTGTGGTCGCGGAGTTCGACGGTACCGCCGCTAACCTCCACCACGGATCCAACGACCGCACCGTCGATGATAAGTTTCTGGGTGTTGGCCATTTGCGCCGTCTTCACGACGCTGATCTGCTTTCGAGGTGCCATGTCTCATCTCCCGGGTTGAAACCGGCCCGAAGAATCAGGGCAAGCCAATTCCCCAAGAACACATCCGGCTCGACAACACCACCGGATTCACGCGAGGGCTTGCCGGGCAATACATAAACACCGAGGCCCAGGCCCGTGCCGTTTCGCGCCGCTCAGTGCAGGCGCGCGCCCACGAGGTACCCGACGATCGACTCCTCTCCGAGCGAGCGGAGCGCTTCGAGGCGGTGGAAACCCTCGATCAGGATGAACCTCTCGCCGTCTTTGCGAACGCGGATCGGCGTGGTCTGTCCGTTCTCCAAAATGCTCTCGGCGATTTCCAGAACCTTCTCCTGGTCCAGGGTTTTGATCCGTTTGACCGGAACATGGATCTTGGCGATCGGGAAGGAGGTTTTCTTCAGCATTTCTTCATCCCCTTAAAAACTGGACAATCTGGATCGGTCCGGGCCGCAGCCGCGTGCCCGGCTCCGCGTATGCGCGTCTGGTCGCAGGTCATGCCAAGGGCCCGCCATCCGCCTGGTCGATCCAAACCTGGAAACCCGAAAGCTGATGCTCGCCGAAACTGTGCGTCAGTGGCACGTCGGCCGCATCGCGCCCCCGCGCGATCAGAACCCGGCCGAAACGCGTGTCATTGTTGCGTGGATCGAAAACCCACCACTGCCCGCCGAGATAGACTTCCATCCAGGCCGCGAAATCCATTGGCGCATAAGGCGGAGCCTGGCCGACATCACTGATATACCCCGTGCAGTAGCGTGCCGGGATGTTGAGGCAGCGGCATAGCGTTATGGCAAGGTGGGTGAAGTCGCGGCAGACGCCGACGCTTTCATTCAAGGTTTCCGCTGCCGTGCGCGTTGCCCGGGAATGCTGGTATCCGAAGCTCACCCGTTCATGGACGAAATCGCAGACCGCCTGAACCCGTTGCCACCCCAGCGGTTCCTGGCCGAACTGTTTCCACGCAAAGGGGGACAGGATATCCGTTTCGCAATAGCGGCTCGGCAGCAGAAATGTCAGTACGTTGCTCGGCAAGCTTTCGACGGAAATCTGCTCGGCATTGAAGCCCGTTGGATCGGATGCTCCCGAATCCCGGATCGTGGCGGCCGTGGACACCGAGAAAGGTCCGGCGGGCGCGAGCAGCCGATTACACCAGTTCCCGAAACTATCGCGATAGCTCTCGATTGGAACGGCCGGCTCGGTGATAAGCCGGTCCGGCTGTTCCAGATCGCTGACCCTTGAATAATGGACATTCAGGAGCAGGATCATCGGTGTCGCTGACGGCAGCCAAAAGCTGAGCCGACAGCCGAGTTGCAGGCGCATAGGGATAAACTTTCTCGCCGATGCCAAGGAAGGAATGATCGGCGGTTACGGTGTCGATAGCCTTAGCACATCGATTTGTCGCTGTCGCGGAAGTCGTTCTTCGCTGCGACGCGCAGCCGGCCTCATTGGGATGGGAGCCGGTGGCAGCCGCCAACATTTCTCACGACCGGACCCAATCTGTACTCATCCAGTCGACCTCCGCTCGCACGCGGCGCGTCCAAGACGTTCAACCGCCCGCAGGCGCTGGACGGGTTCACTACGAAGAATTCCTCTTCCAGCAGAAGGGCCGAAGCCGGGGAAGCGCTGCTGTGACTGCTTTCGCCTCCTGATGGCGGGATGGAAACGCCCATCAAATGGCCGACCGTCTTGCCGGCATTACAGTCGTTGCCCCTGAGGTAGACTTGGATCGCAAAATCGCCGTTCGGGCGTCGGAGGCTCCGCCCCACCGTCGGCCTCGCGATTCCGGATACGACAACGCGGCGCCGAATTCTTGCGCGTTCCGGCCGAAGGTGGGGGAACCACTGGGGGAACGAGCCCCCAGGCGGCTCAAAGCTCCAACCAAAAACAATAGCTTAATGGATTTTCGCATGGCGGTCGCTACAGGATTCGAACCTGTGACCTTCGCCTTCGGAGGGCGACACTCTATCCAGCTGAGCTAAGCGACCGTGAGCCGGGACCTAGCAACTCGCGCGCGGCTTTGCAAGCGGTTCGCGACGCCGCGTCGGCAATAGGCACAGGACGTGACAATCCATCTTCTCGACGAAGAGCAGGCTTGCAATATGGACCCGGATCATCTGATCTGACGGAAAGCTGGCAAACGATGGATCTTGTTGTGCTTTCCTTACTTCGCGCCGCCTGCGGCATTTTTCTGGTCGCCGCAATTGGCGTCCTCTATCCCGCACCGGTCAAGGCGCAGGATGATCCTCTGACCGGCCTGGACGCGATGCTCGACGAGGCCGCCCCGGAAGAACCCCTGCGCGTTGGTGTCGGGGTCAAGATTACCCAGATCACCGGCGTCGACCAGAGGGCCGAGAATTACGGCGTCGTCGCCCGGGTACGCATGAAATGGAAAGACGAAGCGCTCGCCTTCGATGCAGAAGAAGTCGGGCGCTCGATCAAGACCCTTTCGGCGAAAAATTTCGCCGAAAAAGCCCGCGAACTCGGCGTGAATATTCCCGCGGCCACCATCGAGAACCAGCAAAGTCGCAGCTTCGTCAAATCCGCCACCGTCTCCTGGTTTCCCGATGGCACGGCGCTCTACAATGTAGAGGTCATCCTGACGCTGCAGGCCCCCGATTTCGATTTCCGGCGCTTCCCCTTCGACCACCAGAATTTCTATTTCCGCATCATCGGCAACGCCCCCACGGATTTCATCCAGTTCGAGCCGCTGGCCGAGGCCAGCGGCTTGGGCGACACGCTGGGCGAGGAAGAATGGGTGATCACCAATTACTGGACCGAGGTGGACGAGGCCGAGGGCATCTCCGGCTTCACCTCCTCGCGTTTCTCGCTCGGCTTCTCGGCCCATCGCCACCTGTTCTACTACTGGGCGCGGATCTTCGTGCCGGTGATCCTGATCATCATCATCGGCTGGGCAAACCTGTTCCTTGAGGAATACCGCCGCCGGATCGACATTGCCTCAGGCAACCTGCTCGCCTTCATCGCCTATAACTTCACCATTTCAGGGGAGTTGCCGCGGCTTGGCTACGTGACCTTCATCGATTCGTTGATGATGGCTGTCTTTGTCATATCGGTAGCGTCGGTCGTCTACAACGTTGCTCTGCGACGCCTGTCGATGGCTGGCATGGAAGAAAGGGCGCGCGCCATAGACTGGCACACGACCCATTGGGGGTATCCGGTGCTATTCATCGGCACCATTCTGGTTCTGCGGCAGATCTTCTTCGTGGAGAGCACGCTGATCGCTGTTCTCTGACCGCTTTCCCATGCCTCGAACAGGGCCTGCTCACGTCCCGATCAGGCAAAAAGCTCGTGGCAAAGCTCCAGCGCCTCGATCAGGGTATCGACCTCTTCGGTCGTGTTGTAGAGCCCGAAGGAGGCCCGGCAGGTCGCCGTCAGGCCCAGATGGTCCATCAGAGGGCCGGCGCAATGATGGCCCGCGCGCACGGCCACGCCCTTCTTGTCGAGCACGGTCGAGATGTCGTGCGGGTGCGCGCCCCCCTGCAGCGTGAAGGAGAATATCGCGCCCTTGGTCGCGGAATTGCCCTGCACGTTGAGCCAGTTCAGCCCGTCGAACCGGGAGCGGGCGTAATCGCACAAGGCACGCTCATGGGCGGCGACATTCTCCATGCCCAGCCCCATCATGTATTCCAACGCCACGCCAAGGCCGATCTGCTGGACGATCCCCGGGGTGCCGGCTTCGAATTTCATCGGCGGATCGTTATACTCGATCTGGTCCTTGTGGACATGGCGGATCATGTCGCCACCGCCGAGGAAGGGGCGCATCTCGGCCATCCGCTCCTTGCGGATATGGATCGCGCCGGAGCCGGAGGGGCCATAGAGCTTGTGGCCGGTGATGGCATAGAAATCGGCGCCGATCTCCTCGACATCCACCGGGGAATGCACGCAGGCCTGCGAACCGTCTACCACCACAGGAACGCCCTTCTCATGTGCGCCCTCCACGATGGTCTTCACGTCCACGACCGTGCCCAGAACGTTGGACATATGCGTGATCGCCACCAGCTTGGTCTTCGGTCCGATCGCGTCGATCACCGCCTGCGGGTCCAGGTCGCCATTGACGTCGATATCGACCCATTTCAGCACCACACCCTGCCGCTCCCGCAGGAAATGCCATGGCACGATATTGGCGTGGTGCTCCATGACCGAGAGCACGATCTCGTCGCCCGCTTTCAGCCGCGGCATGGCCCAGCTATAGGCGACAAGGTTCAGCCCCTCGGTGGAGCCGGAGGTCATGACGATCTCGTCGGGGTCCTTCGCGCCGAGAAACCGCGCCACGATCCCGCGCACACCCTCGTATTTCTCGGTGGCGAGGTTGGAGAGGTAATGCAGGCCCCGGTGCACGTTGGCATATTCCTCGGCGTAACCGCGCGTGACCGCGTCGATCACCGCCTGCGGCTTCTGTGCGGAGGCGCCATTGTCGAGATAGACAAGCGGCTTGCCGTTCACTTCGCGCGACAGGATCGGAAAATCGCGGCGGACCGTCTGGACGTCGTACATCAGGGCGTAACTCCAAAGAACAGCGCGGAGATGAACCCGGTCAGCACCGCGACCAGCACCAACAACGTCAAGAAAGCGATGATGATACCGAAAAAGACAACCATGGCGTTCTCGAACCCGTGCAAGGCGCAGACGAACTGCGTCAGCACGAAGAAATAAAGAACGATCATGGCAATGAGCAGCATGGACAGCACCGCCGGCAGGACGAGCCCTAGGGCCATCCCCGCAAGCGCCATGAACAGCAGAAAGAACTGGTGCCAGGCCACGAGCGCCAGAGCGCCGTCAAGTGTTCCCCTGCCCCCGAGCCACTGGCCCAGGAAGGTGATCGCATAGACGGTCACGACCGAACTGATCAGCTGTCCGATCGCCACCGGGATCGGGCGGGCGTACATTTCCTGCATTGCGACAGAGGCAGGGTCCGTCGGATCGGCCGGCACCGCCAGCACCAGCCCGACCACCAGAACAACCGTCAGCAGCACAGCCGCAACCAGCGCCTCCCACAGATTTCGCCGCGGGATATCCAGCGCAAGGATATATTCGGCCGTCCGGCGCGGAGCGCGGATCGTCTCATAGACAAGTCTGGGAATGCCGGGAAGGGTGTTGCTCATGTCGGTGCTTTCAGCTCGCCGGGGCCGTTTCAGCCTCGAAGAGCGATATGGACCATAGGGCACAGAACGCAAGCCCTACAACGAAATCAACGGCCAAGAGCTCTGTTCCCGGCCCGAAACCGGTCTCGACCATGCCGCGCAGCAACATCAGCGGCGATACGGCCAGCACGGTCCAGAACAGAGCCGCGCGGGAGCCCAGATTGCTGCCCTTGCCGCCGAAGAGCCGCACCACTAGATGCGAGATCGCCGCCAACAGGTAAAAGATCAGCGGCCAGACGAAGAGCCAGGCGAAAAAGGTGATCCCCAGAAGCGCCTCGCGCGGCGGCGCGTCGGGCGCCGTGATCGGCATGTTCAGAAGCCCCGGCACCTGGCCGATGAAGATGATGAGACATCCCGTAAGCAGGTAAATCATCACCCGCGCCTCCGGCCTGTGATCGCAGGCCAATCTCTCCAACAGGCGCCGCATCACCCGACGCGGCGCCCGGTAGGTACGCAGGATTTCTTGCGTGGCTGACAAGGCTTATCCCCGGCGACGCTGCAGCCAGCTTTCGAGCCGGCTCAGCACATCGGCGGCAATCGCTTCGTCCTCGATCTCCTCCAGCGCCTCGGCAACGAAAGCGATGACCATCAGGTCGGTCGCGATGTCCTTGGGCACCCCGCGCGAGCGCAGGTAGAAGAGCCCTTCCTCGTCGATCGCGCCCGAGGTGGAGCCGTGCGAACAGACCACGTCATCGGCATAGATCTCCAGTTCCGGCTTGGCGAGGAACTGGCTGTCATCGTCGAGCAACAGCGACTGGCTGATCTGGTAGCCATCGGTTTTCTGCGCGCCGTCCTTCACCAGGATCTTTCCCTGGAACACGCCCACGGCGCCGTTGCGAAGAACCTTCTTGTAGACCTGCCGGCTCTCGCAGTTCTCCGCGTCATGGGTGATGAACACGGTGTCGTCATGGTGGAAGTCGCCGGTGGCGCCATCGCCGAGCGCGGCGCCTGCCACATGGGCCACGGCGTCGTCGCCCGTCAGCTCGATCACCGCCTCGTTGCGCGTCAGCGCACCGTTGACCGTCAGCGTGAAGCTCTTGAACACGCTCTCCTTGCCGAGGCGGGCAAAGATATGCGTCGCCGCGCGCCGCTCATGCGCCCGGCCCTGCGTGCGTACATGGTGGAAGGCGCCGCCATCGGCGATCTCCACTTCCATCACCTTGTTGAGCCGCGCTGCTGCCGGACCGTTTTCCAGCAGCGTCAGATCCGCGCCAGCTTCGATCTTCACAACGTGATGGAAGATCGCGTCCGAAGAGGTCGATTCCTGAAGATATACCAGGCTGACCGGCTTCTCGGCCTTGCCGGTTACCCGGATCACCATCCCGTCGGCAGCATAGGCCGTGTTCAGCGCCGCAAGCGGGCGCTCGACCGGCGACTGCCCACGCGTTTCCAGAACGCCATAAAGATCGCGCGCCCAGTGGATGTCCTTCGCCCCGGCCTCGGACAGCGGTTCGATCTCGACCCCGGCCAGCGACAGCTCGTCCGAGGCCTCCGCATCATAGACACCATCGACGAAGACGATCTTCAACCGGTCGATCTCGCCGAAAACGGTCGGCTCATAGGTCTCGAATGTCGAGGCTTCCCGCGCCCCCGGCTCCACCAGCGTCTCGGGACGGGTGTATTTCCAGTATTCGTCGCGCCTATGCGGCAGGCCCATGGCCTCCACCCGGGCCCGGGCGGACGTCCGCGCCTCGCTGATCCAGGCCCCGCCCTCGGGCAGGCTCATCGCAGCCAGCCGCGCGCCCGTCGCATCCAGTTTCTGTTGCGGCAACGCCATTTCACGCCTCCTCGTTCAGAAGATGCGCGTAGCCCTGCGTCTCGACTTCCAGCGCAAGGTCCGGCCCGCCGGTCTTGATGATCCGGCCATCGGCCATGATATGCACCACGTCCGGCTTGATGTGGTCGAGCAGACGCTGGTAGTGCGTGATCACAAGGAAGGAACGCCCCTCACTGCGCAGCGCGTTGACGCCTTCGGAAACAAGCTTCATCGCGTCTACGTCGAGGCCGGAATCGGTCTCGTCGAGAATGCACATCTTCGGCTCCAGCATCGCCATCTGCAGGATCTCGTTGCGCTTCTTCTCACCGCCGGAGAAGCCAACGTTGACCGGCCGCTTGAGCATGTCGGCATCGATCTTCAGCGTCTTGGCCTTTGCCCGGATCAGCCTGAGGAAATCGCCGGAGGAAAGTTCCTCCTCGCCACGCAGCTTGCGCTGCGCATTCACCGCCGTGCGCAGGAAGGTCATGTTGCCAACACCGGGGATCTCGACCGGGTATTGGAACGCCAGGAAGAGGCCCGCCGCCGCGCGCTCCTCGGGTTCCATCTCCAGCAGGTCCTCGCCAGCCAGCGTTGCTTCGCCGTCGGTCACCGTGTAGCCATCACGTCCTGAAAGCACATAGCTCAGCGTCGACTTGCCCGAACCGTTCGGCCCCATGATCGCATGCACCTGGCCCGATTCCACGGTCAGGTCGACGCCCTTGAGGATCTGCTTGCCCTCTTCTTCAAGTTCAACGTGCAGGTTCTTGATTTCCAGCATTTTCTTACCTCATGCAAAGAAGGCCGCACGCCCAGTGGCGCCAGCCCTCGTCATTCCGACAAAACCGATCCCGGCCCGCCCAAAAGGCGCGCCCGCCGGCTCCGGGGCACCGCCCCATATCTTCATCTTTCCAAAAATATCTCCGCCGGAGGCACGATCCGCAGGATCGTTACGGCGCAACGACCTCACACGTCCAACGTGCTCTCCCAAAGCTCGGAAACGGCCGAGAAATCGCCCGAGCTGATCTGCGCGAACAGCTCCGGCTGCATCTGCGCGAACACCCAGAACAGCCCCAGCAGAAGCGCGACGGACATCACGAAGACCACCCGCTTCTGCCCGGAATTGACCGACCGCCTCCGCGTCCTTGCCGCGCGATCCGGCATCAACACGCCATCCGGCGCCCAGGTCTTCCCGCTTTCGATCCGCTGCAAACGTTCCAGGAATGCTTGATCTGCCGACATGCCTCTCGCTCCGGGGTTGTTCGCCTCGGTGTCGGGATGCCTGCAGATCGCGGCAATATTTAGACGAAATAAGCACTTAAGCGAGCCTGACCGCCGTGCCGGAGGCCGACACCATCAACATGTTGTTGATCACCTCGTAATCGAGATCGACCCCTACAACAGCATCGGCCCCAAGCGCCGCCGCACGTTCCTCCAACTCCCCAAGCGCCGTGGCCCGCGCCTCGCCGAGGCTCTTCTCATAAGCGCCCGACCGGCCGCCGATAATGTCCGTGATCCCGGCAAAGACATCCCGGAACACATTTGCCCCTAGGATCGCCTCGCCCACGACGATGCCGCAATACTCGGTGATCTGGCGCCCCTGGATCGCAGGCGTGGTGGTCACGATCATCAGGTCTCCCCTTCCCAATAGTTCCGGCCATCCTCGAGCCGGCCGACGAAGCGCAGATGCGCGTTCTGAAAATCCGCCCCCGGCGCCACGGCAAAGGCCGCAAATTTCCCGCTATCGGGATATTCGCAGACATCCGGGTCCTGCGTTGTCGAGATCCCCAGGTACCGCAGCACGGTCTCACCGGTATTTACCAGCTGATGCGCCGTCTGCGGACCGCCCTTCGGTGCCGCGCAGAGAGATCCGGCGCGAACGGCGAATTCCGCCTCGCCGAAGCGATAGACCCCCTCGCCCTCCAGGATGACAAAGAGCTCGTCATTGCCCAGGTGGTTATGGAAAGGGAAGGCCCGCTTGCCCGGCGCCACCTCGATCAGCATCGCGCCCAGCCCCGTGAGCCCAAGAGGCGCGCCGAGAGGAACGACAGATGCGCCGAAACGCTCCGACGGCTCCTTCGGTCCGATCGGGAAACCCTTGGCCTCGTCGAGATGGATCACGGGCGTACTCATTTCCGTCCCTCATGTTCCCGCAGCACGCCACGGGCGAAAAGCGAGCCGCAAAACCCGGAGATTGCGGCGATGATCGCCACGTTCAGCCCGATCAGCGGTGGCAGGACATAGTCTACCCCCACCGCGAACACGGCGCAGAACACCCCCGTCAGGATGGCCGGCAATAGAAAGGTGCGGAACATCGGCAAATTCTCCCGTGTCGAGGCGGCCGCCTCAGCCCACAGAGCCCTCAAGCGAGATCGCCACCAGTTGCTGTGCCTCCAGCGCGAATTCCATCGGAAGCGCCTGGAGCACGTCGCGACAGAAGCCGTTCACCACCAGCGCCACCGCCTCTTCCTCGTCCATGCCGCGGCTCCGGCAATAGAAGAGCTGGTCGTCATCGACCTTGGACGTGGTCGCCTCGTGTTCGGCCCGGCTCGAGTTGTTCTTCACCTCGATATAGGGAACCGTGTGCGCGCCACACTCACTTCCGATCAGAAGGCTGTCACATTGCGTGTAGTTGCGCGATTCCTTGGCCTTGGGATGCATCGAGACCAGCCCGCGATAGACGTTCTGCGACTTGCCCGCCGAGATCCCCTTGGACACGATCCGGCTCTTGGTGTTCTTGCCAAGGTGAATCATCTTGGTGCCGGTATCGGCCTGCTGGTGGTTGTTGGTAATGGCGATGGAATAGAACTCGCCCTGGCTCTCCTCGCCACGCAGGATGCAGGAGGGGTATTTCCAGGTGATCGCCGAGCCGGTCTCAACCTGCGTCCACATCACCTTGGACCGATCGCCCCGGCAATCGGCACGCTTGGTGACAAAGTTGTAGATGCCACCCTTGCCTTCCTCGTCGCCCGGGAACCAGTTCTGGACGGTGGAGTATTTCACCTCCGCATCGTCCATGATCACGATCTCGACCACGGCGGCATGAAGCTGGGCCACGTCGCGTTGCGGCGCGGTGCAGCCTTCGAGATAGCTCACATAGGAGCCCTTCTCGGCGATGATCAGCGTGCGCTCGAACTGGCCGGTGTTTTCGGCGTTGATGCGGAAATAGGTGCTGAGTTCCATCGGGCAGCGAACGCCCTCGGGCACGTAGACAAAGGAGCCGTCCGAGAAGACCGCCGAGTTCAGCGTCGCAAAGTAGTTGTCGGTAGTCGGCACCACGGAGGCGAGGTATTTTTTCACCAGCTCGGGATGCTCACGGATCGCCTCGGAGATCGAGCAGAAGATGACGCCGGCCTGGGCCAGCTCCTTCTTGAAGGTCGTGCCGACGGAGACGGAATCGAACACCGCGTCCACGGCGACCTTGCGGCCCTCTTGCGGGGTCTCTCGAACGCCCTCGACACCGGCCAGGATCGCCTGCTCCTTGAGCGGGATGCCGAGCTTGGCATAGGTCTCCAGCAGCTTCGGATCGACCTCGTCGAGCGATTTCGGCTTCTCCTTCATCGAAGCCGGACGGGCATAGTAGTACTGGTCCTGATAGTCGATATGCGGGATCTTGAGCATCGCCCATTCGGGCATTTCCATCTGCTGCCAGCGGCGGAAGGCCTCGAGGCGCCATTCGAGCATCCACTCGGGTTCCTCGTTGCGCTCCGAGATCAGGCGCACGATATCCTCGTTCAGTCCCTTGGGCGCGCGCTCTTCCTCGATCTCGGTTTCCCAGCCGTGCTTGTAGGCGCCCATGTTCCGGACGGTTTCGACCGTCTCCCGGTCCACACCTTCCCGAACTTCCAGTTGCTCTTCGACTACGGTCATCGCAGATCCATTCCTGTCATGGGCAGCAGGCGCCGCCCCGGCGGCTCATCCCGCCCTAGCCTTCATTTTCCGGTACTGCTTGCTCCAGCTTTCCGCGAAGCGCAGCACCTCGTCTTCCGTCGTATCCGGCCCGATCGAAACGCGGATCGCGCAACTCGCAGCCGTCTCGTCATATCCCATCGCGCGCAGCACCCGGCTCGCCCTGACCTTGCCCGAAGAACAGGCCGAGCCCGCCGAAATGGCAAAGCCCGCAAGGTCCATCTGCATAACCTGGGTCTCGCCACGCCAGCCGGGAACCACGATGCAGGAGGTGTTTGGGAGTCTCCGCGCCGATTTCCCGACAAAAATAATCTCTTTTATCGAAGATGCCAGAGCTTTTTCTAGAATGTTTCTAAGTTTCTCGGTTTTTTCCCAGGCGCCGGCCTCCAGATCGCGCTGCGCCGCGACCGCCGCGGCTGCGAACCCCGCGATTCCAATAAGGTTTTCCGTCCCCGAGCGCCGCCCCATCTCCTGGCCACCTCCAAGGATACGCGACGATACGTCAAGCCCGCGGCGCAAGACCAATGCCCCGATACCCTTCGGCCCGCCCAGCTTGTGGGCAGAAATCAGAGCCATGTCGCAGCCCGACCAGTCGAAGGCGACGGGAATCTTGCCAAAGGCCTGCGTCATGTCGCTGACGGCAAGCCCCTGCGGCAGATCCTGAATCACACCGGTCTCGGAATTCGCAAGCTGCAGCGTGGAGCACTCCGGCGCCGTGACCTGAACGCGACCGTCAGTGTCCACAGACAAGCTGTCCTCGACCCAGGCCCCGACCGCATCATGCTCGACACCGCTGCCGGCAAGGCCACGCCCGGCCAACGCAAGTGCCGCCGCCTCGGTTGCCCCGGAGGTAAAGACGATATCGGCCGCCTGCGCCCCGAGCGCCTCTGCAACCTGGCTGCGTGCGCGCTCGATCAGCCCCTTCGCGGCGCGCCCCTCCGCATGAACGGAAGACGGGTTGCCCACGAGCTCCATCGCGTCGACCATCGCCGCTTTCGCCTCGGGCCGCAGCGGCGCGGTGGCATTCCAGTCGAGATAGCTCCGTTTCATCCGTCCCTTCCGATCCGTTTGCCCGGCGAAAGTCTTTCGCCAGGCGGGGCCAGGGGCGCGCCCCCCCCCCGCCCCTACCGCGACGCCGTCAGGCGGCGTAAAATCTCTCAGCTATCATCGTCCTCAACCTGAAACAGTGACGGAACTGCCGGACAGGGCGCTAGGTCATTTCCCACGACATCCGAAAGCCGCGCCTGATGCAGGTAGACATAGACATGGGCCGAAAGCCCTTCCCAGAGCCGGTTGTTGAGCGATTGTGCCCGGCTCCCGGACACGCCGCCCTTGGCGCCGGCGCCCGTGTGCAACGCGCTCACGGTCTCGTCCACGGCGGCCAGCACTTCGGACACCCGGATCAGCTCTGCCGCGCGACCAAGGCGATACCCGCCCCCCGGCCCGCGTACCGATTCCACCAGCCCCGCGCGGCGCAGCTTGACAAAAAGCTGTTCGAGATAGGGCAGCGAAATATCCTGTCGCTCTGATATCTCCCCGAGCGTGACCAGTTCGTCATCCGCGGCCAGCGCGAGATCGGTCAACGCCACCATCGCGTAGCGCCCTTTGGTACTGAGTTTCATGGCCCAACCTCCCGCAAAACTTGACGTCACCGGCAGGGAGGCTTAACTGCCTCTCGCTGCATGAATCATCATGACGGCATTCGTTGACGATCTAGATTGCCTGACCGAAAGGGTCAACAGCCCCGGCCCAGGCCCGCGACAAGGAAAAAGGCAAACATGCCCGAGGTGATCTTTCCCGGACCCGAAGGGCGGCTTGAGGGCCGCTATCACCCGCAAAAGGAAAAGGACGCCCCCATCGCGATCATCCTGCATCCGCATCCTCAATTCGGCGGCACGATGAACAACAAGGTCGTCTACAACCTGCATTACACGTTCCACAAGATGGGCTTCACCGTCTTGCGGTTCAACTTCCGCGGCGTGGGCCGCAGCCAGGGCGAGTACGATCAGGGCATAGGCGAGCTTTCGGATGCCGCCTCCGCGCTCGACTACCTGCAGTCGATGAATCAGAACGCCAAGCATTGCTGGGTCGCCGGCTTCTCCTTCGGCGCCTGGATCGGCATGCAGCTTCTGATGCGTCGCCCCGAGATCACCGGTTTCATCTCCGTCTCGCCGCCGGCGAACATGTATGACTTCTCGTTCCTCGCGCCCTGCCCCTCCTCCGGGCTGGTCATCAACGGCACCGCCGACCGAGTTGCACCGCCCAAGGACACGCAGACGCTGGTCGCCAAGCTGCACGAGCAAAAGGGCATCACCATCACCCACGAGGAGATGGAAGGCGCCGGCCATTTCTTCGAAGAGCCGTATATGCAGCCGATGCTGGACCATGTCGAAACCTATGTCCGCCGCCGGCTGACCGAAAATACGCGCTGAGCCGGCAGCATGGGCGTTCTTGAAGATCTCGCCGACGCGCTGGCCAGGGATGCGATCGATGCCAGCGAAAAACTCGGCAACGAGGACATCATCACCCAGGTCGCAAAGCAACTCGGGGCGACCTCGACCACGATGGAGGAGACCTATCTCACCTCCATCCGTATCCGCCTCTCCGAACGCCGGGCACGCCGTTTCCTCGAAGCCCGCATGGCGCCGAAGAACCAGAGCTGAGCCATAACGGCCGGTCGTCCCGCGCGGGCGGCGTGCGAGTGCCGTCCGACAACCGCGACGACTACATCGAGCAGACCGAGCTTGGCGCCGATGCCTGGACCGAACTTGCTCGGGCCGGCCTCACCCAGATCGGCATTCACACGGTGGATATCCCGGTCGCGCAGGCCTTCACCGCACGCACGTGAGAGGAGTTTTCGAGCGATCCGCCTGAATTTTGTGCATTAGCGCGTAGTTTCATCGCCATGGGTCATGCAGCACGTTCGGAAGGCTCGCGATTCGAGAACCGCTTTTGCAGGTTGACGTGAGGGAGGACAGATCCGGGAAACCAAAGGAGCCCGCCATGTGTCTGACCACCGAAGCCCTCCTGCTATTCATCAACCTGCTGTCGCCCCAAATCGTCGAAATCGCCGATGACAGGGTCATCATCCACGCCGAGACGCGCGATGCAGTCTGGGAAGCACGCGCCGATCAGTGGTGCACCCAGGCGCCCCGGATCGACGCCGCCCTGCGCCTGAAGGCCGGAGAAGCGCTCTGATCGCGAGGGTCAATAGCAGGTCCTGCCGCCGTGGGACCGTCCTGCCCGCTCCGGGTGGCTTGCCAGCCCCGGGCGGGAAGCGTAGAGGCAAGGCATGACAGATCGCCTCTCCTCCCAATTCGCCTTTCTCGACGAAATCGACCGCCTCAAGGCCATCGAACGCGCCACGCCCATCGGGGACAATTCTCGCCCCGAGAACTCCGCCGAGCATTCCTGGCATATCGCCATGTATGCGCTGGTGCTCGCCGACCATGCCGGGCCGGAGGTCGACATCTCCCGCGTTATCAAGATGTTGCTCCTGCATGACATCGTCGAGATCGACGCGGGGGACATGCCGATCCACATGGCGCATGACGCCGAGGCGCATGCCGCCAAGGAAGCGGCGGCAGCCGAGCGGCTCTTTGGCCTGCTGCCCGCCGACCAGGCCGCGGAATTCCGCGCGATCTGGACCGAATTCGAGGCCGCCGAAAGCGCCGATGCCGTGTTTGCCAAGTCGCTCGACCGGGTTCAGCCGTTGCTGCAGAACCTCGCCGTCGGCGGCGGAAGCTGGATCGACTACAACGTGACCATGGATCAGATCGACACCCGCGTCGGGGTCAAGGTCAACCGCGGGGCGCCTCGGATCTGGCAATTCGTACGCGCCCGGGTCGCACCTTTCTTTTCGGCCTCCCGCTAGGGCCGCCCGGCCGCTTTTCGCGTTCGGGCAGGAAATAGTCGACAGCGACAAAGGCCGCCAGCACCCAGACAAGCGCCGTTCCGACCTGTATCAGGCGGGAAAGCATCTTGCCTTCCACATCTCCGCCGAAAGGCGCCATGGCGCCGCCGAACAGGACCAGCGCCGTTGACAACGCGCTGCCCGCGAGCGGGGCCGTGGCATGGCCCGAGGTAAACCAGCGCGCGAGGCCAAGGCAAAGCAGCCCGCTGACCAGCGCCATGAAGCCGAATTGCGTGTCCATCACCACAAGCTCGTAGTAAAAAATGGCCACAAGCCCACCGGCGATATTGGCCAGCAGCATCCCCTTGGCGACTGCGGGGCCGGCCCCGGTCGAGGCGGCAAGCTGCTGGGCGAGGATGGCGACAAAGATCAGCGAGAGGATCGCGCCGCTGTCGAACAGGATGAACAAGGCGACGAATGGCAGGGTCACCAACATCATCCGCAGCAACCGCCGCTCCGGATCGAAGGGCGGCGGGGTCTCGGCGGTGGTTGCAGCCGTATCCACGTTCTGTACGGCTGACGGAAACAGGGCAAACACGGTCCAGCAGGACAGCAGCGCGATCCCCATGTTGATCGGAAGCCAGAGCGCCAGCGTCCAGGCGATATCAAGGGAGAGCCGCGCCAGATAGGGCATCATCAGCGCCTCCATCAGCACGAGGATCACGAGCAGCGGCGATTTTCCAGAGACCGAGAGCGAGAATCCCCAGCCGATCAGAAGCACCTGCACCAGAAAGAAACTCGCCGGATAGGGCAGCAGGACGGAAAACACCCCGAAGCCCATCAGCAGTAGGGCAAAGGCGGTGGCGATCAATATCCCTCCCGCCTTCGGGCTCGGCGGAGACGGTGCCTGGAGAAAGAGCGCCGCGAAGACCGCACCGACAAAGGCGAAGGGCCAAGTAAACGCCATCCCGAGCACGAAAGGCATCCACACGCCCAGGGCCATCCGAAACCCCTGCCGTGTTGCCAGCCGTCTCGCCGCGCCCTCCGTTCCGGGATCAGTAGGCATAGGAGAGCCATGAAGCGAGCCGGATATACCACTTGCCGGCCAAGTTCAGCAGTGCGTTCCGGCCCGTGTATACAATGACATCGGCCTGCCCGTTGAGCTGAAGGGAGATATCGTCGCCGATTTCGGCTTTCTCGTACCCCGGCATGACGATGCGCACCGGGAAGCGCTGCGGATCCCGCATCCAGCCGGAATTGCGAGGGGGCGAAGACAGGCCGTCGGAGCCTTTCGATCCGACAGAGGCCGCGCCGCTGAAACTCTCCACCCGCCCTTCGAAAACCCTGCCGGGATGGATATCGAGCACGATCTCGGCCCGGTCGCCCGGCGACATCAGGCCGAGATTGTTCTCGGTCATATAGGCCTCGATCCAGACATTCTCGGAATCGACGAAGGTCATCAGCGGCTTGCCTGCCGCCGCATAGGCCCCCGGCGCGATATCGAGGTTGGACACCACTCCGGCGGCAGGCGCATGCAGCGCCGTCCATTCCAGCTTGAGCTCGGCATCGGCCAACGCCGCCAGCGCCTGCCGTACGCCCGGGTTGTCCTCCCCCGCCGGTCCGAGCTGCTCGCGGGCGCGGTCCAGGTCCGCCTCGGCGCCGGTCAGGGTGCTCTCGGCCTCGGCCAGCCGGGCGCGCGCATCGTCGCCGCGCGCCGCCGCGACCAGACCCTTCTTCTCCATCTCGAAAACGCGCGCGGTTTGCAGGCGGATATTCTCCAGATCGGCCGCGGCGCGGCTCACCTTTGCCTGCGCGCCTTCGACCTGGGCCGAGCCCGCCCCGATCTGTTGCAGGGCGTTTTGCAGTTCTGCCTGCGCCCGGTCGCGCGCAATTTCGTAGGGGCGCTGGTCGATCCGGGCGAGCACCGTTCCGGGTGTCACGAATTCTCCGTTGGCCGCCGAGATCTCGGTCACGATACCGGAAACCTGCGGTACGATCGGGGTGATCACGGCCTTGACGCGGGCATTGGAAGTAAAGGGGGTCTGCCGGTCCGCAAGCAGGTACCAGGCGAAAAGCAGCACGGCCAAGAGGCCCACAAGGCGAATGGTGGTCTTCACGTCTTATCCCCCCGAAACGGTCCAGTATTTTGGTCGACCCTACCGCCAAGCCTGTCATATCTCGATAGAAAAATCACCCGGGACAAACGGTTCCATGCCGGGCATGGCATCGTGTTCGACAGTGGCTTGTTGCGAAATCCGGCGACGCCACAGGCGTCCATCTCCGGCGACCTCGTGTTCGTCAGTGCATGTCCGTGAGTCGTTTCGTGTGTCGGCAGCCGAACCGCGGGCGCTAACAGTTCTCAGACCGCCAAAAACATGCGCAAGCCTCGGCAAAAGGGTAGGAAATTTTCGGTATACATTCGCATACTGGCTTCCTGTACGGGTCATTCTGCGTTATCAGGCTGCAGAGACTCACCTCCCGTCGCGAAAGGCGCAGCCATGACCAATATCAAGGTGGACAATCCCATCGTGGAGATGGACGGCGATGAAATGACCCGGATCATCTGGGATTTCATCAAGCAGAAACTCATCCTTCCCTATCTCGATATCGACCTTCTCTATTACGACCTCGGCATCGAGGAGCGGGACCGCACCGAAGACCAGATCACCATCGACGCGGCCGAGAAGACCAAGGAAGTGGGCGTCGCGGTAAAATGCGCCACGATCACCCCGGACGAGGCCCGCGTCGAGGAATTCGGGCTGAAGAAGATGTGGCGTTCGCCCAACGGTACGATCCGCAACATCCTCGGCGGGGTCGTCTTCCGCCAGCCGATCATCTGCCGCAACGTGCCGCGCCTCGTGCCGGGCTGGACGCGCCCGATCGTGATCGGCCGCCATGCGTTTGGCGACCAGTACAAGGCGACCGATTTCAAATTCCCCGGCGCTGGCAAGCTGACGATGAAATTTGTCGGCGACGATGGCACCGTGATCGAGGAAGAGGTCTATCAGGCCCCCTCCTCCGGCGTTTTCATGGGCATGTACAACCTTGACGCGTCGATCCGGGATTTTGCCCGCGCCTCGTTCAACTATGGTCTGAAGATGGGCTGGCCGGTTTATCTGTCGACCAAGAACACGATCCTCAAGCAATATGACGGCCGGTTCCTGGAGCTCTTCCAGGAGATCTTCGATGCCGAGTTCGCCGACAGGTTCAAGAAGGCCAAGATCTGGTACGAGCATCGCCTGATCGACGACATGGTCGCCTGTGCCATTAAGTGGAATGGCGGTTTCGTCTGGGCTTGCAAGAACTACGATGGCGACGTGCAGTCCGACACCGTGGCGCAGGGCTTCGGCTCGCTCGGGCTGATGGCCTCGCAGTTGATGACGCCGGATGGCAAGATCGTGGAGGCCGAGGCCGCGCATGGAACGGTCACCCGTCACTATCGCCAGCATCAGAACGGCCAACAGACCTCGACCAACTCCACCGCCTCGATCTTTGCCTGGACGGGCGGTTTGCATCACCGCGCCAAGCTCGACGGGAACGTGGCGCTGGCCTCCTTCGCCTCGACGCTGGAGCGAGTGGTCGTGGAAACCATCGAGGCCGGTCACATGACCAAGGACCTTGCGCTGCTGGTTGGCCCAGACCAGGGCTGGCACACGACGACGGGCTTTCTCGAGAAGATCGACGAGAACCTCAACAAGGCGCTGGCGCTCTGAGGGTTTGGGCAGAGAAAAAGACATGGGCCGCAGCTGTTCGCTGCGGCCTTTTCTATTGAGCAAGGCCCGGACGGTCGCTCCATATCTCGGTCAAGAAGGGGGGCGTTGCCCCCCGCGCTCCTTCGAGCGCTCCCCCCAGGATATTTGGAGAAAGATGATGGGGGAGGTTGTCTTCGGAGTGGCGGAGTTCCGGTGCCTACTGGCGGATGAAGTTCAGGCGATCGAAACCGGACCGCCGCGCGGCCACGCGCGGGGCGAGGTCTTCAGGACGGTTGGAGCATAGCGCCTCGGCAATCAGGACTGCGAGCTCTTCCATATCCGCCGCCCCCATTCCCCAGCGGACAAGCTCGGGCGTTCCAATGCGCAGGCCGTTCATGTCACCATCGACCGGGGGAATTGGCAGGCCGATCCCACAGGCGAGGAAACCCGATTTGCGAAGGGTTTTCGACGCGGCCTGTCCGCCGCCAAAAGCGGCGGCCTCCAGCGCGAATTGATGCGAGCGGGTGAAGCCCTGCTCGGCAGCGAAGACCGGGAGCCCTTCGGCGGCGAGGGCTGCGGCAAGCGCGCGGGAGGTTTCGATCATCTCCCAGGCATAGGCTTCGCCGAAATCCACCCAATCGAGCATGCTCACGGCCAGTGCCGCGGATTTGGACGCGTCGAAATTCGCCGTCATGCCGGGAAACGCGATGGCGTCGAAGCGCTCGGCCAGATCGGCCTCGTTGGTCACGATCAGGCCTGACGGTGGACCGCCAAGGCTTTTATAGGTGCTCATAGTCATGAAATGCGCGCCTTGGGCCAGCGGGTTTTGCCATTGTTTGCCGGCTATGATGCCGCATTGATGCGCAGCGTCGAACATCAGTTTCGCCCCCACTTCGTCCGCGATCGCGCGGGTTTCGGCCACGGGATGTTCGAAAAGGTTGAGGCTGCCGCCGAGCGTGATCAGTACCGGGCGCAGATCGCGCGCCAAGGCAGCGAGTGACTCGACATCGACCGTGTAGCCATCGGCCCGCACCGGCGCCTCGACAGTGTTCAAGCCATAGAGCCCCGCGCAGCCCGCCGCGTGGTGTGTGACGTGGCCGCCAATGCTGCCCGGCGGCGCGATGATCGTATCGCCCGGTTTGCAGGTTGCCATGAAGCCGTAGAGATTGGCAATGGCGCCGGACGGCACCCGGATCTCGGCATATTTTGCCTCGAAAACCTGCGCGCAGAGCTCGGCGGCAATAACCTCGATCTCTTCGATCGCTTCCAGCCCCATCTCGTACTTGTCGCCTGGCCAGCCTAGCGAGGGGCGCGTTCCGATCCCGCTGGCCAGCATCGCCTCCGCGCGCGGGTTCATGACATTGGTAGCGGGGTTAAGGTTGAAGCAATCGCGTTCGTGGATCTGGCGGTTTTCATCGACCAGCCGTATCAGGCGCGCCTCCGTCTCGGCGGGCGTTGCGGCGGCTGTGCGCCCGGCAATCTCGGCGGTGCGGGCTTCGCAATGGGCGGGGACCCAGGGGCGGTGGGCGAGCATGGGCGATCTCCTGTGAGTTGACCCGAGAATGCGCGCGCCGGATTGAGGCCGCAAACCAGTTTTTCCAATTTCCGGGGGTAGAAATTCCAAGGCGTCTTAATGCCCGTCGTTCCTCCCCGACCGAGAGGTCCGCACCTGGCAGCGCTCCTCGCCTTCAAAACCGATGCTGCGGCCGACGAGCTTTGTGCACCCACTGGCGCGTTTTCGCGGCAGATCCGCGCGCTGGAGGACTCGGCCGGGACCGCGCTGTTCGAAAGCCAGAGCCGGCTGGCGCGATTGAACGATCCTGCAGATCGTGCCTCCGGCGGGGATATTTCGGGAAAGATGATGAATGTGTTTTGGCGCTCGTCGTTTGTCGGCGACCAATCCGGGGCGAGCGCCGAAAAGCAACCTGAAGCCTGCTTGGCGAGTCACTGGTATCGAAATGTCTCCGTAGAGTTATGAGACCGGCCGGAACGCGATAGCCTCGCAGGCCCCGTCGCGACCGAACCGGACAACGCGTCCCGCCGGAACTTCGTTCCATCCCTCCTCATCAACCTCCAGAGGTTCGGAAACGACGGCAAAGCCACCGCGTGTTTCCGAGTAGCGATAAAACAGGGTTGGCGCGGTCTCGTCCGACGAGTAGCGCACCGCGAAAAGAGACTGCCCATCGCTATAGGCTGCCGAAAAACGCATATGCGGCCCCACGCCAAATTCTCGCGACAGCGCTTCCAGACTCCCCACGGCGCGCTCCATCGGAGCGACCGGATCCTCGTCCAGCCCTTCGGCAAGCGCGACCAGGAACAGGATCTCGCTGTCGGTCGCGCCCTTGCGATGACCATAGAGCGCGTCGGGCACCATCATGTCGGCGCGCTTGCGAAACCCCTCGAACCCGCCAACCTGGCCGTTATGCATGAAGGACCAGCGCCCCACGGTGAAAGGATGGCAATTGTTCCGGCTGGTCGCCGTGCCGGTCGAGGCGCGCACATGGGCCAGGAACAGCCCCGAACGGACCTGCTCGCAGATCGCGCGCAGGTTGGGATCCGACCAGGCGGGATAGATATCGCGGTAGAGCCCGGGTTCGGGGCGCGCGTCATACCAGGCCAGCCCGAAACCGTCGCCATTGGTCTGGGTCGGGCATTTGGCGGCCTCAAGACTTTGCGTCACCAGCGAATGGCCCGGACGGCTGACCACCTCTTCCAGAAAGATCGGCGGCCCCGCATAAGCAGCCCAACGGCACATTTGCACTCTCTCCCGTCCAGTTGCCGGCACATCCCCAGCATCCTCCAGATACAGCGCACCGGTGACAAAGACAGTGCGTCACACCGGCCTGTTTTTTCCTGGTGCCAATATTATCGGGGGGCGCAGATTGCCCTCCTCGCGCCGGACCGCCCGCGAGTCGATTTCCGTTCTGGACCTCGCCGGACGGATTTGCCATCTGCCCTGCATGAGCAACGCCCAATCCGCCCCCCGCGACGACACCCTCCGCCACACCAAGCTGGAGGACCTGCAAGGCCTCTCCATAGGGGTCTTCTTCTGCGCGCTCGGATTGCAGTTCCTGACCCATCTGGGCTTCCTCACCGGACAGACCGCCGGCATGGCCGTGATCATTTCCTACCTCACGGGCTGGCCCTTCGGCGCGGTCTTCTTCGTCATCAACCTGCCCTTCTACTGGATTGCCTATACCCGCATGGGAGCGGATTTCACCCTGCGCTCGCTGGCTTGCGTCACCGCGCTCTCGGTACTCTCCGAATGGTTGCCCGGCCACATGATGCTGGCCGAGATATCCCCCGCGCTCGGCATGGTGATCTTCGGCACGCTGGTGGGCGCGGGGCTGCTGATCCTCTTCCGCCACAAGGGCAGCCTGGGCGGGCTCGGCGTGACGGCGTTGCTGATCCAGGATCGCTTCGGCTTCCGGGCGGGCTATGTGCAGCTCCTTTTCGACGCGGCCCTATTCGGCGTCGCCGCCTTCCTCTTCCCGGCACAGGTCGTGCTCTATTCGCTCCTGGGCGCCGTGGTGCTCAATTTCGTGATAGCGTTCAACCACCGGCGCGACCGTTACGTCGCGACTTGAGAGGAACCGCCCGTTGCCCAGCCATATCTTCGCCCTGATCGGCGCCATCATTGCCGAGGTAATCGGCACATCTGCCCTTCAGGCAAGCCAGCAATTCACGCGCCTGGGCCCATCGATCGTCGTGGTGCTGGGATACGGCGTTGCATTCTACCTGCTGGCCTTCGCATTGAAATCCTTGCCGGTCGGCGTGGCCTACGCGGTCTGGTCCGGGCTCGGCATCGTTCTCATCAGCCTGGTCGGCCTGGTCGTTTTCGGACAGAAGCTGGATCTGCCGGCCATTATCGGCATCGGTCTGATCATCGCCGGCGTGGCGATCCTCCAGCTCTTCTCAGGCAGCGCCCATCACTAGGCGTCCAGCTCCGCATCCCAGTAAAGGAAATCGAGCCAGGACTTATGCAGGTGATTGGGGGGAAATTTCCGCCCCGTATTGCGCAACTCCTCCGAACTTGGCCGGCGCGGCGGCTTGATCAGGCTCATCTTGGCCTGCCGGAGCGACTTGGATCCCTTGCGCAGGTTGCAACAGGAACAGGCGGCCACGACGTTTTCCCAGCTGGTGATCCCGCCACGCGCCCGCGGCACCACGTGGTCAAAGGTCAGGTCTCCCGTGGTCCCGCAATACTGGCAGCGAAATTCGTCCCTCAGAAAAAGATTGAAGCGCGTGAAAGCCACGCGCTTCTGCGGTCGGACAAAATCCTTGAGAACCACAACCGACGGTATTCGGATCTCCGTCGAGGGGGAGCGCACAACCTCGTCATATTCGGCGACGATGTCCACCCGTTCCAGCCAGGCCGCCTTGATCGCTTCCTGCCAGGGCCAGAGTGACAGCGGGTAATAGGAAAGCGGGCGGTAATCCGCATTCAGCACCAATGCGGGATAGTGCTTGAGGTTATTAGGTTCGCGTACGAACTGGGTCCTGAAATTGCCGTCCATGTTGAATGACTCCGCCCTCGCCCTGACTGCTCGCTGTTTCGGCTCAGGGCGGGACGACCCGCCCCGACATTTGTGACAACTATATGTGGCGTTTCTCGCCTGACAACCCCCGCGATACGGTGGCCGCCAGCTATTGGCTAACGAATAGGCGTTACAGGAATGTGACGGCGACCGACAAGGCGACGGCGGATGGCGGGATTCACCGGCCAATTCCCGTCGCTGCGCCAAAAAACCATATCAAAAATAATGGTTTCAGTCCCGGAGCGTCCGTTTCAGCCCTTGTCGGGAGGATCGGTCAGCAGGTTGATCAGTGTCGCGCCAAGGATCCAGATTGCGAATGCACAAAAAATGGCCACCGCCGGCGAATAGAGATGGCCAACAAAGCCGCCCAACGCGGCGACCACGCCGGCCGCGCCATTCACCCCCTGCAATTCCCGTCGCTTGGATTTCAGATCCATCGCCCTGTTCCTCCTCTGGCCCCGACTCTAACGGAGAACCCGGGCGCGGGCCTTGACCCGGATCACACCGCGACAAGGCAGGTCGTCGGGTTCGTGCTTCAGTCTTCCTCCAGGCCGAGCTGCACCCGCAGGAAACCCACAGCCTGCCCCAGCCCATCGGGCGCGATGCCGTGCCCGGTGCCCTTCATGACGAAGGCATAGGTCTCGAACCCGGCGGCAACGAGCGTATCCGCCGCTTCCTTGAGCGAGGCAAAGGGCACCATGTCGTCCTGGTCGCCATGCAGCAACAGGACCGGCATCTTCACCTTGGCTTCTTCGGCAAGCGTATCGGGCTCGATGAGCCGCCCGGAAAAGCCCACCAGCGCCCCGATCGCCGCGTCCCTGCGTGGCGCGACATGCAGCGACATCATCGTGCCTTGCGAGAAACCAACCAGCGCGAGCCGGTCCGGCGTCAGCCCCTCTTCGGCCAGCACCTTGTCGAGAAAGGCGTTCAGATCCTCGACCGAGGCGGCCATGGAAGTTTTCGCGTCCTCCTCCCTGGAGCCGTCGAGCCAGGGGATCGGGAACCATTGATAGCCGAAGGGATTGCCCACACATTTCTCCGGCGCATTCGGCGAATAGAAGGCGGTGTCGGGAAGATGCGGAGCCAGCGGATCTGCGAGGCCCAGAAGGTCCGCCCCGTCCGCGCCGTAGCCGTGGACAAAGACGACAACCTGTTTTGCCGCGCCCTTCGCGACGCCCTTGCGATCCGATTTCAGTTCCCGTGCCATGCCTGCGCTCCTCGTCGAAATTCAGGCGCATGGGTGACAGGCAAGGCGCGCGGGGTCCAGTGGAAATCCCGGATCATGGGCGCAAAATTCGGGCGTGGGTTCGGAAAGACCGGTCGGGTGGCGATTGAATGTTTCGGGGCGCTCTACGTAGCCGGAGGCACCGTTCGGGCGCCTGCGGTCGTCAGCGGCACTGTCCCTGGACCAGCAGGGACGGAAAGAAACGGCTCAGCCGTTCACAGGACGGACAGCAGCAGGACGGCGCCGAGCACGCTGAGGGCGACGGCCATGGCGAGGCTGACCAGAACTTCCATCTCGCTGTGAACGTTAATTCCGGGATGGTGACGGGTGGTGTGCGGGGTACGATGCTCCATGTTTTCTCCTTCGGGTTTCACCCCGCGAGGCATCACACCCCTCGGGGCAATCCTGATATGGGAAAGCACTACAGTTCATTCATGTCACGGAACTGGGGGACAGCCCGCCAGGTGGCGCGGGGTTCAGGCTGCGTCCGCGCCGCTTTCGGCCGCGCGCTGGACCGCCCACATGCCGGCATAGCGGTCGTGCTGTTCGAGCAGTTCCGCATGTGTTCCCCGCTCGATCACCCGGCCGGACTCCAGCACGATGATCTGGTCGGCCTCGACGACCGTGGACAGGCGGTGGGCGATCATGATCACGGTCCGCCCCTGCCCCATTCGGGCGAGGGAGGCCTGAATCTCCTGCTCGGTGCGCGTGTCCAGCGCCGAGGTCGCCTCGTCCAGAAGCAGGATCGGCGGGTTCTTGAGGATCGTGCGGGCAATGCCCACCCGCTGCTTCTCGCCGCCGGAGAGCTTGAGCCCCCGCTCGCCCACCAGCGTGTCATAGCCCTTGGGAAGCGATTGCACGAAGCCGTGGATCTCGGCGGCACGGGCGGCCTCCTCCACCTCCTCGCGGCTGGCTTCCGGACGCCCGTAGGCGATGTTGTAATAGATCGAGTCGTTGAAGAGCACGGTGTCCTGCGGCACGACACCGATGGCGCAATGCAGCGAGTGCTGGGTGACGTCACGCACATCCTGCCCGTCGATCCTGAGCGCGCCGCTCTCCACGTCGTAAAAGCGGAAAAGCAGCCGGCCGATGGTGGATTTGCCAGAACCGGTCGGCCCGACGATGGCAAGGCTCTGCCCGGCCTGCACGGTCACCGACAGCCCGTTCAGGATCGGCCGCTCCGGCTCATAAGCGAAATGGACATCATCGAACACGACCTCCCCGCCGGAGACCTTCAACGCCTTGGCGTCAGGCGCGTCGACAACCTCGGCGGGCTGCTCCAACAGGTCGAACATCTCGCCCATATCGACGAGGCTCTGGCGGATCTCGCGATAGACCGTTCCAAGGAAGTTGAGCGGCGAGATGATCTGCAGCATGTAGGCGTTCACCATGACGAAATCGCCGACGGTAAAGGTTCCGTCGGCAACGCCGATCGCCGCCATGATCATCACGCCCACCAGACCGGCATTGATGATCAGCCCCTGGCCGAAATTGATCAGCGCCAGCGAATAGGCGGTCTTGAGCGCGGCGGTCTCATACCCTTCCATGGCCTGGTCGTAGCGCGCGGCCTCGCGCCCGTCGGCGCCGAAATACTTCACCGTTTCGAAGTTCAGCAGCGAGTCGATAGCGCGCTGGTTGGCCTCGTTATCCTGCTCGTTCATCTGCCGGCGGATGCGCACGCGCCACTCGGTGATGGCAAAGGTGAACCAGACATAGAGCGCGATGGTCACCACGAGCACGGCGAGGAATCGCCAGTCGAAAAGCACGACAAGCACGCCACAGACCAGCGCCAGTTCCAGTATCAGCGGCCCGATGGAAAAGAGCAGGAAGCGCAGCAGGAAAGAGACGCCCTTGACCCCACGCTCCATTACCCGGCTGAGCGCACCGGTCTTGCGGCTGATGTGATAGCGCAACGAGAGCGCGTGGATATGGCGGAAGGTCCTGAGCGCCAACTTGCGCAGCGCTCCCTGGCTGACACTGGCGAAAATGACATCGCGCAATTGCTGGAATCCGACCGAGAGCAGCCGGACCATGCCATAGGCCACGGTCAGCCCGATCGCGCCCAGCCCCAGCACGGTCGCGGCATCGGGCGCGTCGCCCGCCAGCGCGTCCACGGCCTGCTTGTAGAAAAGCGGCGTCGCCACGGCGATGAACTTGGCCAGCACCAGGACCGACATGGCGCCAACCACGCGCACCTTCACCTCTCTCTCGCCTGGCGGCCAGAGATAGGGCGCGACATCCCTGAGCACCTTGAGGCCCCGGCGCCGCTCCTGCTGGGTGATTGAATCGCTCATGAACCCGCCTTGTCAAAACTGCAGGCCACCCTAGATCCTGCCAGCGCCAAAGGCCAGACAGGGACCGTGCCCGCCACAAGGCGGGCGGGAAGCTCCCGTTTCGGGCGGGTCGCTCATGCAACATCCATGGCGCGCAATCGCCCCTTTCTTCCTCGGAACTGGATTGCCCATCGCCGGATGGCATCCCCCTGCGGAAGGCCTTGCCCCGCCGGAACACCGCTGCTAGGGCTTCTCATACCCGACGAAAACAATCACCAAAGAACCTTGCCCACTCAACCTCGCCTCGAAATCCATGCCATTTCGCGCCGCTTCGACGGGCGCGACGTCGTCACCGACGTCTCGCTCCAGGTCGCGCCCGGACAGGTAACCTGCCTGCTCGGGCCCTCGGGCTGTGGCAAGTCGACGACGCTGCGCATTGTCGCCGGGGTCGACCGGCAGAGCAGCGGGAACATTTCCGTCGAAGGCAGGGTGGTCTCGGATGACCGCATCCACATGCCGCCCGAACATCGCGGCATCGGCCTGATGTTCCAGGATTTCGCGCTGTTTCCACATCTCAGCGTCGCCCAGAACGTGGCCTTCGGCCTCGATGGCGGCTACCGCGCGAACCGCAAGCGGGTGGAGGAACTGCTGGAGCGGGTGGACCTCTCGGAGTTTCTCGACACCTATCCACATCAGCTTTCGGGGGGCGAGCAACAACGCGTCGCACTGGCCCGCGCACTGGCCCCGCGCCCGGCGATCATGCTGATGGACGAACCGTTCTCCGGCCTCGACAACCGCTTGCGCGACGATATCCGCGACCGCACGCTGGAACTTCTGAAGGAAGAGAACACCTCTGTCCTGCTGGTCACGCACGAGCCGGACGAGGCGATGCGGATGGCCGACGAGATCGCGCTCATGCGCGCGGGCCGCGTCGTGCAGCGCGGCGCGCCCTACCATATCTACAACAACCCGGTGGACCGCGCGGCCGCCGGCTTTTTCTCCGACATCAACATCGTGCGCGGCTTCTCGCGCGGAGCGCTGACCGAAACGCCCTTCGGGCAGTTCCTGACCCCGGGCCATGCCGATGGTGCGCCGGTGGAGATCGTCATCCGGCCACAGCATCTGCGGATCGATTTCGACCGCAAGGGGCGTGGCCCGAACCCCACCGCCAGCGATGGCGCCGCCGCGCGCGGCGTCGTGGAGCGCGCCCGCTTCATCGGGCGCGAAAGCCTCGTGGAATTCCGGATGGACCATGACGGCACGATCCTGAAGGCCACGGTACCGGCGGTCTTCCTGCCCAAACCCGGCACGCCGCTCTGGCTCACCCTGCGCCGGGATCGCTGTTTTGTCTTTCCGGCCTGACCGGACAGATTGGAATTTATCCCGCAGATATTATCTAAAGAACGCAATCTGGTTGCCGAAAACCGAATTGCAGGAGAATTGCCATGAAGAAGATCATACTGTTTCTCGCGGCGCTCACTGTCGCCACAGGCGCAAACGCGCTGTCGAACATGGAGAAGACCGCAATCGACACGATGCGCAGAAATGGCGCTTCGGATGCGTGCATTGCAAAGATGACGCGCGGCGATGCCACTTTCATTTACTCCACGATGAACGACGGTGACACGTCCCCAGGTAACAAGAACCGCCGGATCAAGGACAAGACCAACCAGATCTGCGCCCGCTGAGGCCGGCCAGACCGGACAGGCCCTCGCCCGCCAAGGCTGATTTCAGAGCCCCCCGGCAGGCGGCCCGAGCGCCGTGACCTCTTCGCCGATGATGCGCGCGATCAGGGCGCAATCCTCCAGATCGAATGTCAGCGGAAGCCGCATGTCCATGGTCGCAGCCAGCACCCGGTCCGTCCGGGCCATCCGCTCCGAAGGCGCATAACGCCAGTGATCGTAGCGGGAGGTAAAGGCGACCGGTTCCTCCGCGCCAAACCATTTCAGCTCCACACCACGCACCGCACAGCGCTTTAGCAAGACGTGGATCGTCTCGGCGGGCCAGTCCAATAGCAGAAACTGGATCGACGAGCCCACGAAGGCCTCCGCCTGCACCCGCTCCACCAGCGTCACGCTCGGCACGTCGCGCAGCCCCTGCTCGACGCATCTGTAGCGCGCGTTCCAGGCCTCGATCCGCTCGGCCAGCCCGGTCAGCTGCGGCCGCAGGATCGCCGCGCGCAAATTGTCCATCCGGCCCGAGATATTGGGCACGTCCATCCGTACCTGCTCGAACACCTCCGCCGGCGGGCCGGCCAGGTGACGACCGTAGAGCATGTAGCTCCCCGAGAGCAGGATCGCGCGGGCCATCATCTCGGCATCATCCGACACCAGCAGCCCGCCCTCGCCGGAATTCATGTGCTTGTAGGTCTGGGTCGAGTAGCAGCCGATCACACCGTGCCGCCCGGAGGGAACCCCGGTCCAACTGGCCCCCATCGTGTGGGCACAATCTTCGATCACGATCATGCCCGCCGCATCCGCGATCTCCATCAGCCGGTCCATGTCGCAGATATGGCCGCGCATATGGCTGAGCAGAAGCACCCGCGCCTCGCCCGCCTTTGCCGCCAGATCGTCAAGGTCGATCTTCAGTCCCTCGGTGACCTCGACGAAAACCGGCCTCGCGCCCACGGAAGCAATCGCACCCGGCACGGGCGCCAGCGTGAAGGCATTGGTCAGAACCGGCTCGCCCGCTTCAACACCCACCGCCCGCAGGGCCGTGGCCAGCGCATAGCCGCCCGAGGCGACGGCCAAACAGTAACGCGCGCCGGTGAAGGCGGCGAATTCCTGTTCCAGAAGCGCGGTTTGCCCGGCCTCCCCTTCGGCCACGTTATAGCGGTGCAGCCGCCCGTGCCGCATGACCTCCACAGCCGCCGCGATCGCCTCTTCGGGGATCGGCTCCTGCTGGGTGAAATTTCCGTTGAACCTGTCTGTCATGTTTCAGGATGTGCACTTGCCCGGCCCGCGCCGTCAATAGCCCAAAACGACCGTCATTCCGCTCAGGCGAGCATTTCGGCAACGAGATCAGGCAAGTGATCGAAATGATCCAGCAACGCCTCTGGCTCCAGGGCCTCCACCGCCCGGCCATCGGGACCGAAGGTGACAAGGATACAGGGGATGCCCGCGGCGCGCGCGGCAAGCCGGTCCGTCGAGGTGTCTCCGACGATGAGGGAACGTTCCAGCTTCCCACCCATGCGCGCAACCGTCTCGACCAGCGGGGCGGCGTCTGGCTTGCGAACGGGCAAGGTATCGGCCCCGATCAGGGCGCCGAACGCCTCGCGCACGCCGAGATTGCGCAACAGGAGCTCGGCCAGCGCTTCGGGCTTGTTGGTGCAGATCCCGACCCGGACACCCTGCCCGCGCAGGCGCTCCACCGCGTCCATGGCGCCGGGATAAAGCACCGTGTGCACGTCGATCGCCGCCGCGTAATGCGCGAGCAATGCGTGAAACTGGGCTTCGACCTGCTCCGATAGCGCGTCCTCTTCAAATCCGAGCCGGTCGAATCCGAGCCGCAGCATCGCCCGCCCGCCACGAAAGGCGGTTGCGGCATCGCCTACCGGGTCGAGCATGTCCCCATGGCCGAGCCCGCGAAAACAGGCATTGGCCGCCGCGATCAGGTCGCCACTGGTATCGGCAAGGGTCCCGTCGAGATCGAAAATCACGCTGCACATCCGGTTTCCTTTAGGCGGAGCTCTGCCGAGCCATGTTTCAATCTGTCACCGCTTTTGACGACCGCGCCCCTTGCGACACGCCCTCCCTCGCGTAATACGGAGACGAAACGAATTAAAGAGCAGCTCTTCATGTCAGACAGCAATTTTACCGCCACCGCGCTCGTCATCCTTGCCGCCGGACAGGGCACCAGGATGAAATCCGACCTGCCCAAGGTGCTGCACAAGGTGGCTGGCGCGCCGCTTCTGCACCACGCCATGATGTCGGGCGCGAGCCTTGCGCCGGAACGCACCGTGATCGTTGCCGGGCACGGCGCCGAAGAAGTTCAGGACAGCGCCCGCGAGCTTGACCCCGAGGCGACGGCGGTCGTTCAGGAAGACCGCCTCGGCACGGCACATGCCACCGACCAGGCGCGCGGCGCGCTGGAAGGCTTCGAGGGCAACGTGATCGTCCTTTACGGCGACACACCCTTTATCAAGCCCGAAACGCTGGAACGGATGATCGCCGCGCGCGGGACAAACGCCGTCGTCGTGCTTGGCTTCGAAGCCGCCGATCCGGGCCGGTATGGCCGGCTGGCGATGAGTGGCGAGATGCTGGAAAAGATCGTCGAGTTCAAGGACGCGAAAGATGAAGAAAAGGCCATAACATTTTGTAATTCAGGTGTTATCTGCGCAGACTCCAAGCTTCTCTTTGAGCTGATCTCCGAGGTCGGCAACGACAATGCTTCGGAGGAGTATTACCTGACCGATGTCGTGGGCCTCGCTCGTGCCCGCGGCCTGCCCGTTGCCGCCGTGCGCTGCGACGAGGAGGAAACGCTGGGCGTCAACTCGCGCGCCGATCTTGCTGCCGCGGAGGCGACCTTCCAGGCGAGGCGCCGGGCCGAGGCGCTGGCCGAGGGCGTGACCCTGCAAGCGCCCGACACGGTCTGGTTCAGCCATGACACGGTGATCGGCCGCGATGCCGTGATCGAGCCGAACGTGTATTTCGGCCCCGAGGTCACCATCGAGACCGGCGCGCATATCCGTGCCTTCTCGCACCTTGAGGGTTGCCACGTCTCGCGTGGGGCGATTGTCGGCCCCTATGCCCGGCTTCGCCCGGGCGCGGAGCTGGCCGAGGATGTGCATGTCGGCAATTTCGTCGAGATCAAGAACGCGCAGGTGGCGGAAGGCGCCAAGGTCAACCACCTCACTTATATCGGCGATGCCACCATCGGCGAGCACAGCAATATCGGCGCGGGCACGATCACCTGCAATTATGACGGCGTTTTCAAGCATCACACCGAAATCGGTGCCCGTGTTTTCATCGGTTCGGACACGATGCTGATCGCTCCGGTCAAGATCGGCGACGATGCAATGACGGCCACCGGCAGCGTGATAAGCTCCGACGTGCCGGCGGGCGCGCTGGCCGTCGCCCGGGCCCGGCAGGAAAACAAGCCGGGATTTGCCATTCGTTTCATGGAGCGGCTGCGGGCGCTCAAACAGAAGAAGTCGAAGGAATAAATTTTATGTGCGGAATTGTTGGAGTTCTTGGAGATCACGAAGCGGCCCCGATATTGGTGGAGGCGCTCAAACGCTTGGAATACCGCGGATATGACTCCGCCGGCATTGCCACCGTCGAGGACGGCCATCTCGACCGCCGCCGCGCCGTGGGCAAGCTGGTCAACCTGTCCGACCTGCTGGTGCATGAACCGCTCGCCGGCAAGGCCGGGATCGGGCACACCCGCTGGGCCACGCATGGCGCGCCGAATGTCGTCAATGCCCACCCCCACCGCGCCGGCGAGGTGGCCGTGGTCCATAACGGCATCATCGAGAATTTCCGCGAGCTGCGCGAAGAGTTGGGCAAGGCCGGTCTGCATTTCGAGACCGACACGGATACCGAGACCATCGCGCTTCTGGTGCAGTTCTACCTGCAACAGGGAAAAAGCCACCGCGACGCCGCCGCCGAAGCCATTGGCCGGCTCGAGGGTGCCTTCGCGCTGGCGCTGCTCTTTGACGGCCAGGACGACCTGATGATCGTGGCCCGCAAGGGATCGCCGCTGGCCATTGGCCATGGGGAAGGCGAGGTCTATGTCGGGTCCGACGCGATTGCGCTGGCCCCGATGACCAACCGGATCACCTATCTTGAAGAAGGCGATTGGGCGATCCTGACCCGCTCCGCCATCGAGATCCGCGACGGCGACGGCAGGCTCGTCAACCGGCCCGTCAAGACCGTCAATATCGACATGGCGCAGGTCGAAAAGGGCGGGCACCGCCATTTCATGGCCAAGGAAATCGCCGAGCAGCCGACGGTCCTGGGCGATGCGCTGGCCCATTACCTGCGTGGAGACGGCATCGAACTGCCCCAACCGGGGCTGGATTTCGCGGATTTCGACCGCGTGGTCATGGTGGCCTGTGGCACGGCGAATTACGCCTGCGTGGTGGCGAAATACTGGTTCGAGCAGATCGCGGGCGTGAGCGTCGAGGTCGATATCGCCTCCGAGTTCCGCTACCGCGAACCGCCGATCGGACCGCGCACGCTGGCGCTCTTCGTCTCGCAGTCGGGGGAGACCGCCGACACGCTCGCCGCGCTGCGCTATTGCGAGGGCAAGGCGGCCAAGATCGTCTCGGTCGTCAATGTCACCGAAAGTTCGATTGCTCGCGAGAGCGACCTCGTGCTGCCGATCCGGGCCGGCGCGGAAATCGGCGTTGCTTCGACCAAGGCGTTCACCTGCCAGTTGACGGTCCTGTTCCTGCTGGCGCTGCAGGCCGCCGTCGACCGGAAGCGGCTGGAACCCGATGAACTGGAGGCAAATCTCAACAACTTGCGGCACTTGCCGGGGCTGATGAATTTCGCCATTGCCCAATCGGGCGAGATCGCGGCCGTCGCGAAATCGGTCTCCGAGGCCCGCGACGTGCTCTTCCTCGGTCGTGGCGCGATGTTCCCCCTCGCCTTGGAAGGCGCACTAAAACTAAAAGAAATCAGCTATATACATGCCGAAGGTTATGCATCGGGCGAACTCAAGCACGGCCCGATCGCGCTGGTGGACAAGACCGTTCCCGTGATCGTCCTGGCGCCGACCGACAACCTGTTCGACAAGACCGTATCCAACATGCAGGAAGTGATGGCGCGCGGCGGCAAGGTGCTGCTGGTCACGGACCCGAAGGGCGCGCGCGCCGCGGCTGATGGTTGCTGGAAGACGCTGATCATGCCCGAGGTGCCGCCCGTTCTCGCGCCGATCCTCTATGCCCTGCCCGCGCAGCTTCTGGCCTATCACGCCGCCGTCGCCAAGGGCACGGATGTGGACCAGCCCCGCAACCTGGCGAAATCCGTGACCGTGGAGTAAAAACAAGAGGCGCCGGCGACCATGGCCGCCGACGCCCCTCGGGACCTATCCCTCCGCCCGCATAAGGCTACTGCGCGGCAGCCATTTCTTGCTCTTCCTCAGGAATCTTGGCTTCGGCCTCATCAACGTCATCCTCCGGATCGTCGCTGCCGCTGCCGTCGCCGCCCTCGGCGGAAGCCTCTTGGGTGGGCTGCCGGGCAATATAGTCGTCGATCAAGCCCTCGGCCTCTCCAACTCCAAGCTGTGCAGCGGCCCAATCCACCATTTCCGGGGTCATGTCCTCCGGTCCCAATGGACCGGCTCCGGTTGCATTGAGAGCGTCAGCCATGGCCTGCTGCAGTGCCTCGGTTGATGCGGGCTCCACACTATCCACCAGCGTCTTCGCGGCAGCATCGTAATCCCCGAGCGCGGTTTCCACAGCGCTCGCGAGTTCTGCGGCCGCTTTGAGTTCCTGGCCGCGGGCATCCCATTCGGAATAGGACGTTTCCCAGGCAGCGTAATCTTTCTCCCACTGGGCGTAGTCGACCTTATACTGGTCAACAAGTGCGTCGTAATTTTCCACGCCTGCCTCGGGCGCTTCGGGCGCCTGCGGTTGCTCAGGCATGGCGGCAGCATGATCGGCAATCATGCCATTGTACTGGTCCAGCATGGTTTGCGCGTCGCTGGCCTCGATTCCGAGTTCAGCAACGGTCGCGGCGAAGGTATCTCGCACCGCTTCCAGTGTCCGACCGGCCTCCTTCAACGCGTCCTTGGCTGCCTCGAATTCCGCACTGGCGACGATGAAGTCACGGATCGGATCCATCTTGGCATCCTTGCCGTTGATCATACCATTGATGTTCCGGTTGAGCGAATTCAGTCCCTTGAGCTGCGAATGCAGCGATCCGCCGGCGACGGCGAGCTTGGCGGTCTTCACCGAGTTTTTCCGGACGGTCTTCTGAGAAGACGAAACGACCTTTTCTTTCTTCCTAACCGTTTTCGGCCCGGTTTTTTTCTTCCCGAAAGCGTTCTTGATAGCAGTGAAGGGATTATTTCCCTTCGCACCGGACTTGCTCGCGCTTTTGCCGCTGCCGGACTTGCTGCTCGACTTGCTCGTCTTCGCGCCGCTGCTCTTTTCCGACTTGCCGCCCCTGTCGGAACTGCCCTTTTCGGACCTGCCTTTGTCCGAGTTGCCCTTGTCCGAGTTGCCCTTGTCCGAGTTGCCCTTGCCCTCGTTCTTGGCAAAAGCCGCGCCGTGATCGCCCAGATCCAGCATGGCCTGTCCACCGATCACAACGGGAAGACATGTCACGACCGTTGCGGTCACTAGAATCTTCATCAGCTTCATGCCACTTCTCCGCTTGCACTGGTTCGGATCTGAATCTCGGCAAAGATGCCGCCTCTATGCGGCAGAATTCGGGCAAGCCCCCAAAAAAAAATCATTATCAAAAGCGGTGAGACTGTCCAAACATGATCCCTGAAGACTTTCTGAACCAACTCGCGAACCACGCGCAGCCGGGACGTGCGGAAGAAATGGCCGCCTATCACAAGGTAACTCGTCGCTATCTTGGCGTCGGGAATTCGGAGATTGACCGGATAGCCCGGGAAGCGCGACAGACCCTGTCAGTGGAGGCCCGCCTTGCCCTGGCCGCCGGCCTCTGGGACAGCAATGTCCACGAAGGTCGGATTGCCGCCGCCAAGCTGCTCACCCAGGCCCGCATTCGTCCCGACGATCGTGGCGCATGGGAGCTGATCTGCCGATGGGTGCCGGAATTCGATGCCTGGGCCGTGGCCGACCACGCCAGCATCGCCGGGCAGAAACGGCTGGTCTGGGAGCCGTCGCGGCTGGATAGGGTCGAAGCCTGGACTCGCTCGGAGCACATGTGGAGCCGCCGCGCGGCGCTGGTCATGACCCTGCCCTGGGCCAAGAAGCCCAACCCGAAGCCGGAAGACCTTCTGATCCGGGAGCGCGTGCTTGGCTGGGCCGCGACCTATTGCGACGAGTCGGAATGGTTCATCCAGAAAGCGGTCGGCTGGTGGCTTCGCGACCTTTCGCGGAGAGATCCTGACCGGGTCCGCGCCTTCCTGGCCGATCACGGAGACCGGATGAAGGGTTTCGCCCGCCGGGAGGCCAGCAAATACCTGCCCGCATAGACGCAAGGCGCACCGGGTTTGCATCCCTGTCACAATTGTCCGCTCGGCGTCGCGGGAATTGATTTGCCTCAAGGTAAAAGAAGCTTTTTCACGATAGCATTTTCTTGGGGAGCCCGCCGAGACATGAGTGGTCCGACGATGTGAACGTTAGTGGCTCCCAAAGAGGGCGCCCCTGCAATTTCGGGGGCGCTCCTGCTTGTTGCCAATTCCCGAGCCAATTTAGCCATTTACATGCGTCGCGGCGCATCCTTTTCCGGCTGCCGGGGTTGAGGATGTTTCTCGAAAAGTCGTAACTGGAACAGACCGGGCTGGTGGCACGGTCCATTCCTGCACGGTACCGGATCCGGACCCCTTCCAATGCGCCTTCTCATCTCTTTCGCGGCACTCTTTCTTTCCGTGTTCCTGTTGCAGCTCTCTTCGGGCGGCGTGGGGCCGTTGGACGCGCTCTCCGGTATCCAGATCGGCTTTTCCACTGCGCAGGTCGGCCTGCTTGGCTCGGCCCATTTCTTCGGCTTCTTCATCGGCTGCTGGTGGGCGCCGCGCCTGATGGGATCGGTCGGCCATTCACGCGCCTTCGCCGCCTTCACCGCCGCCGGAACCATCGGGCTTCTGGCGCATATGCTGGTGATCGACCCCTGGGCCTGGTCGGTGATGCGGGTGGCGACGGGGATCTGTATCGCGGGCTGCTACACGGTGATCGAGGCGTGGCTGCAATCCAAGCTGCGCAACGCGAATCGTGGTCGGGTGATGAGCATCTACCGGGTGGTCGACATGATGGGGTCGCTCTTCGCGCAACTGCTGATCGGCGTGCTGGAGCCGGCGAGCTATGTCTCCTACAACCTGCTGGCAATCCTGTGCTGCGCCGCGCTGCTGCCGATCACGCTATCCACCGTGCGCCAACCCCGCACGCCACAGGCGCCCCGGCTGCGCCCGGGTCTGGCCTTGCGCCTGTCTCCCCTCTCGGCGGCCGGCGTCGTGGTCGCGGCGGTATCGAGCGCGTCGTTCCGGATGGTCGGGCCGGTTTACGGACAGGAGGTCGGCCTGTCGAGCAACCAGATCGCCTGGTTCCTGGCCGCCTGGGTACTGGGGGGCGCGGTCGCACAGTTCCCCGTAGGCTGGCTCGCCGACAAGTTCGACCGCCGCTGGGTCCTGATCGGGCTGTCGCTGGCCTCCATCGGCAGTTGCATGGCCACGATCTCCATCGGAACCGCCAGCACCGCGGTGATCTTTGCCAATGCGATGGTCTTCGGGCTGACAAGCTTCCCGATCTATTCGGTCTCCGCCGCCCACGCGCATGATTTCGCCGAGAGCAACCAGCGGGTGGAACTATCAGCCGCGCTGATGTTCTTTTTCGCGGTGGGCGCGATCGGCGCACCGCTGTTCTCCTCCAGCCTGATCGAGGCTTTTGGTCCGTCGGCGCTGTTCATCATGATCGCCGTGGCCCATGGCGTCCTGGTTGTCTTCGGACTGACCCGGATGCGTGCGCGCCCCACGGTCGACGAGCGCACGGCCTATGTCTACGTGCCGCGCACCTCGTTCACCATCGGCCGGCTGACCCGACGCCAGCGGGAGAAACGCGATTGACGTCGAGATCCGCTTGATATGCCCGACTAGCATAGTAGGGTGCGGCCAAAGTCCCTTAGCATTCACAGGAGATCCGGATGAGCAAACCAACAATCGGTTTCATCGGCCTCGGCCTCATGGGCGCGGCGATGGTCGAGTGCCTTCAGGAAAATGGCTACCCGATGGTCGTCATCGCCAACCGGTCCCGCACCGCCATCGACGCCGCCGTTGCGCGCGGCGCGACCGAGGCCACCAGTACCGCCGAGTTGGCCGCGGCCAGCGATATCGTCATGCTCTGCGTCGACACCACCGCCAATGTCGAATCCCGCATCTATGGCGATGACGGCGTTCTGGCCGGCATCCGCCCCGGGAGCATCGTGATCGATTTCGGCACCTCGATCCCCGATTCCACTCGCAAGATCGGTGCGGATCTGGCCGCGAAAGGCGCCACCTATCTCGACGCCCCGCTTGGCCGCACCCCGGCGCATGCCAAGAAGGGCCAGCTGAACATCATGTGTTCCGGCGACAAGGAGGCATTCGACAAGGTCAAGCCGGTGCTGGACGTGCTCGGCGAGAACGTCTTCCATCTCGGCGCGCTCGGCACCGGGCACACGATCAAGCTGATCAACAATTTCTTCGCCATGACGACGGCAAGCGCCATGTCGGAAGCCTTCGGCATCGCCGACCGTTCCGGCATCGAGCGTGAGAAGCTCTACAATGTCATGTCCAGCGGCCCGCTCCATTCGGGCATGATGGATTTCATCAAGTCCTACGCCATTGACGGCCAGATCGACCTGGCCTTCTCGATCAATAACGGCCTGAAGGATGTCGGCTATTTCCGCGAGATGTCCGATGCGCTCGGCGCGACCTCGAAAATCGCCCGTGGCACCGCCGAAACCTTGAAAGAGGTCCAGGATGAAGGCCAAGGCGACCTGATGGTGCCCCAGCTCATCGATTTCCTGACCCGCGACATGAAGTAACGCACAAACGCGCGCGACGAACACCCGGCTGGCTTAACGGAGTCTTCAGACAATCCGTTCCATGATGCCTGCCGGGTGGGGACTCCTGATGAGGGGACCCAAGATGATTCTCATAGGCAATGGGCCGCTCCCATTCGCGCATCCCGGCACGGGAACGCAGTCAAATGGCATGCCATCCCGCACCCTCGCGGTGCAGCAAGGCACCGCTCAGCCCGAAACCATTCCGGCCGCCACCACCGAACGCTGCGGCCAGGCGAGCAGTCAGCCGAATATGGTGAGCCGCGTCGCCCTGCGTCCGGTTTTGGCAACGAGCCGATTGGATGCCACCGAAGCCGCCCCCGAAGCGCTCTATCGGCAGGCTGGACGGGAAAGCGCATCGACCACCACCGGGTCCGTGTCGCAAGATCGCCGCGAAGCCCCGGTTCCGCCCTTGAAAGCCTACGCCGCGGTCCCGAACGAGATCACGGCCGAGATCCAGCGCCTGCGGCAGGAGAATGCCGACCTGAAGGCCGAGTTGGCCGCGCAGGAAGAGAAGCAACGCGCGGAGGAACACGCAGAGACGGCGGTCAAGCCTGTCGAAATTGCGGAAGAGCAGCGACAGCAGGCTGGTCCGGCCAGTTCCGAGCAACTGCCCGAGCATTCCGCCGCATCGCCGCCAGAGGAGACGCAACAGGCCCCTGGCTGAGAGGACGTTCTTAGGGTCCGGCCACGCAAGGCTCCCCCCGTTGCGGGTGAAGGCGGAACGAATGGCGCGCCTTCGGATTCCTGCGCCCCCTGCCGAACGGCCAGGCCGGACGGCATGGAAGACGCTCTTGTTCGGCTTTGAGCAGGATAGCCACGCACTGCCGGACTGCCGGACTGCCCCAAGGGCAACGAGAGCTGATCCGATTGAGCGCGTCGAGCGTTCAGATCCGGCACGTCTTCCTACGGCTCCACGGGCGAGAGCGACATTCGGCAACGGTTCGAGCCCTGTTTTCCCAAGAAAACTGGCCGCTTAGCGACATTCTGTCATGAATTTCGACAGCTTTTGCGTTATACTAAAGGCGAGTCGTATCCGGCCCCTCAACGATCCAGGGCCCGTGGTCCGGAGGTCGTAATCATATTTCAAGCCGGGCGGCTTTTTGGAGGGTATGCCATGATCTTGAAGTATGCACGATTGATACTCCGCAAACGGATTGGACGGCTTGCTACGCTGGTATTTGCCGCTTGCATCGCCGGCGGGGCAGCTATCGCCAGCGAAGGCGAACTCGGCGAAGGCTCTTATGGCGGCGAAAGAAAGGGCGAGGCCGCCTCGCAGGGCACCGCGCTGATCCTTCTCAAGCTCAAGGAAGGCAAGGAACGCTGCGCATTGATTCCGTGGATCTATCGCTATGACTGCCTTGCCCAGGGTTTCACCGAGGCCTCTCAGGCCAAGGTACGCTACCGGGAACTTGAGCCTGCACAAGAGATCCTGGCGATGGCTGGCCAGAAGATGGCCGCGGTTGTCGAACGGCATCTCGACCCGGCCCAACCGCCCTCGCGGATCGGTAACCGCACCTACAAGGCGGTCAAGCAATCCGCGCGTGCCGAGGCAAACGCCGAAGCACAAGCGGTCCTCGATGAGACCGAGAGCCTGCTGCTGCGCTCCTATGGTCCGCCGAAGATGGCCGCGCATTACGAGCGGATAGCAATGGCGGTATCGTCAAGCGATGTGTTGCTGCGTTCGGCTCTGGAACCGCTACCCGGCCGGCGCAACCCGGCCATCGAAGCAATTCGGCGCTTCGCCGGTCTGGCCTTGTCATTCGGCCGCGTTTACGGCTGATCGGATCGCTAAACGGTTGCATAAAGCATAAGGAAAACGCGACAGCGCCGCCCCCGGGGGAGCGGCGCTGCCTTCGTTAATTCTGTCCCGATCAGTTCAGGGCCTTGTCCGTGATCTGGTGCGTCCAGGCGCCTTCCGGCTGAATGGTGATGACCGGGTCGGAACCGCCGCCCAGAAGCGTCTCGACAGTACGGGTGTAATCGGCCTCGTCCAGCGCGCCGTTGGAGCCGGCGGTGAGCTTGGCGATTTCGCCCATCATCCGCTTCTGGTGGGTCTCGGTCTGGGCGCCGGTCTCGTCATTGTCGAGCACGATCATCGCTGCCTCGTCCGGGTTCTCCTCGGCATATTTCCAACCCTTCATGGACGCCTTCACGAAGCGCACCATCTTGTCCTCGAAAGCCGGGTCCGCGAGGTTTTCTTCCATCACGTACATGCCGTCTTCCAGCGTCGCCACGCCCATATCCTCGTATTTGAAGGTGATGAGCTCTTCCGGCGTCACGCCGGCATCGATCACCTGCCAATACTCGTTATAGGTCATGGTGGAGATGCAGTCGGCCTGGCGCTGCAGCAGCGGGTCGACATTGAAGCCCTGCTTGAGCACGGTCACGCCGTCGTCACCGCCCTCAGTGGAAATGCCAAGCGAGGACATCCAGCTCAGGAACGGGTATTCATTGCCGAAGAACCACACGCCGATGGTCTTGCCCTTCAGGTCCTCGGGCTTCTCGATGCCGGTATCCTTCCAGCAGGTCAGCATCATGCCGGAGCTCTTGAAGGGCTGGGCGATATTGACCAGCGGCAGGCCCTTCTCGCGCGAAGCCAGCGCGGAGGGCATCCAGTCCAGAACCACGTCTGCGCCGCCACCAGCGATCACCTGCGCGGGGGCAATGTCCGGGCCGCCCGGCTTGATGGTCACGTCGAGCCCTTCTTCCTCGTAGAATCCCTTGTCGGCGGCGACGTAATAGCCGGCGAACTGGGCCTGGGTGACCCATTTGAGTTGTAGCGTAACCTCGTCGGCGGCCTGCGCGGCCGAGGCGAGGGCAAAGGCCGAAACGGCACCTGCAAGGATCTTCTTCATGATGTTACCTCTCCGTTGTTTCCCGTTGGATGGGATTATCGGCCCCGCCTTTGTGACGGGTGCCAGAAGGTGACCCGCCGCTCGATTAGAGCGACAAGACCATAGAAAGCCGAGCCCGCGATTGCGGCCACGAGAATCTCGGCCCAGACCATGTCGAGCGCCAGCCGCCCGACCTCGGTCGAAATACGGAAGCCCATCCCCTTGATGGGCGATCCGAAGAATTCCGCCACGATAGCACCGATCAGCGCCAGCGTGGTTGCGATTTTCAACCCGTTGAAGACGAAGGGCGTGGCCGCGGGCACGCGCAGCTTGAACAGCGTCTGCCAATAGGACGCAGCATAGGTCTTCATCAGATCACGTTGCATCCGTTCCGTCGCCCGCAATCCCTCCACGGTGTTCACCAGGATCGGGAAAAACACCATGACCACGACCACCGCCGCCTTGGATTGCCAGTCGAAACCGAACCACATGACCAGAATTGGGGCGATTCCGATGATCGGCAGGGCAGCCATGAAATTGCCCACCGGCAAAAGGCCCCGACGCAGGAAATCGCTCCGATCGACCAGCAGCGCTACCGCAAATGCCGCAATCGCCCCCATCACGTAGCCCGACAGCGCGCCCTTCACGAAGGTCTGTACGAAATCGACCCAAAGGATATTCGTGCTTGCGGTGAACCTGTCCCAGATCGCCGAGGGTGCGGGCAGGATCACGCCCGGCACGCCGAGCCCCTGCACCAGTGCTTCCCAAAGGATCAGCAAGCCGATGCCGAAGAAGACCGGCACGAAGAGCCGCGTGATCGCCTGGTCGCGCCCGCCGCCATTGGCGACCTGCAGGTTGACATAGGAGATCGCCAGCAGGGAGGCGAAACCACCCAGAAGCCACTCAAAATCCATGCTGGCCCTCCATTCCGTATAGCGGCGAGGGTGTCCGTGATGTCCCGATCAATGCACCATCCCCATCTTCTTCAGCGTCATCCGCTGGAGCAGGCCAATCACGCCAACGAGCACTGCCGCGAGGATCGCCGCCGCGAAGAGCGCCGCCCAGATCTGAACCGTCTGCCCGTAATAACTGCCCGCCAGCAGCCGCGCACCAAGCCCGCGCACGGCGCCTGTCGGCAATTCGCCCACGATGGCACCGACCAGCGACGCCGCCATGCCGATCTTCATCGAGGTAAAGAAATAGGGCATCGAAGAGGGCAGCCGCAGCTTCCAGAACGTCTCCGATTGCGACGCGCTATAGGTCGAGAGCAGGTCAAGCTGCATGTTGTCCGGACTCCGCAGCCCCTTCACCATGCCGACGGCAACCGGGAAGAAGCTCAGATAGGCCGAGATCAGCGCCTTGGGCAGCAGACCCGTCACGCCAATCGAGTTCAGCACCACGATGATCATCGGCGCGATGGCCAGGATCGGGATTGTCTGGCTGGCAATCGCCCACGGCATCACCGCCATGTTCATCACCCGGCTATGCACGATCCCGATGGCCAGCCCGACGCCCGCCACGGTCCCGATGGCAAAACCCAGCACCGTCGCAGACAGCGTCACCCAGCCATGATAGATCAGCGAACGCTTGGAGAAGGCCTTGCCGTTCAGAACCATTCCGCCGGTCGTGTTCCAGAGCTCCTGCCCCACCTGGTGCGGCGCCGGAAGCCGTGGCCGTTCCTGGTTGAGCGTGTCCCGCGCATAGGCGGAATTGGCCAGCGCCAGCCCGACGGCGCTCATGTCGCGCCGCTCCTTGGCGCCTGCCGGCTCCACCACTGCGCCAGCCCGTTCTGCCTGCGTCAGCGCCTCCTTGATATTCATCGGCACGCAGGCCACATACCAGGCCCCGATGATGACGGCGACAACGACGACGACCGGCAGGACAACGTCCCAAACCGCCCGCGCCCCGGTTCCGAAGCCCCCGGATGAGGATGCGATTGCTGCGTCAGACATGGCCCACCTCAATCGTCATAGGCATGCCCCGCCCTGAGGCCCTCGCGCACGCGATGGGCGATTTCGAGGAACTCCGGCGTGTCCCGGATATCCAGCGGGCGCTCACGCGGCAGCGTGCTCTCGATCACATCCGTGATCCGCCCCGGACGCGGCGACATCACCACGATCCTGGTCGACAGGTACACCGCCTCCGGGATCGAGTGGGTGACGAAACCGATCGTCTTGCCCGTCCGTTCCCAGAGCGCCAGCAGCTGTTCGTTCAGGTGGTCCCGCACGATCTCGTCCAGCGCCCCGAAAGGCTCGTCCATCAACAGGATGTCGGCGTCGAAAGCCAGCGCGCGGGCAATCGACGCCCGCTGCTGCATCCCGCCCGACAGCTGCCAGGGGAATTTCTCGCCAAACCCTTCCAGGTCGACCAGCTTGAGCACCCTCTCGAGATGCTCTTGCTGGCTCTCCTTGGAATATCCCATGATTTCAAGCGGTAGCTTGATGTTTTTCGCAATCGTGCGCCAAGGGTAGAGCCCGGCCGCCTGGAAGACATAGCCATAGGCCCGCTGCTGGCGCGCCTCGTCCGGAGTCATCCCGTTAACGGAAAGAGTGCCTCCCGTAGGGTGCTCTAGTGCCGCCGCCACCCGCAGGAACGTGGTCTTGCCACAGCCCGAAGGGCCGATGAAGGAAACAAAATCTCCCTTGTTGATTGTCAGGTTGACGTCGCGCAAGGCCTGCACGGCCCCGTCATTCGTCTGAAATGTCAGATCGAGCTTTTCAGCAACGATCACAGGATCTTGCGCCACGCCGTTCATCCTCTCTTCGTCCAGGGGCGCCATCAGACCCCACTTGCCGGAATACCCGAGCGCACCACCGGCCGCGGCGCGGTCAGCTCCTTCCACGTCGAGAGCGCCTTGTTGACGGTGCCGTTCGGCTCACGGGCGACGAACGCGCCATGCCCGCTCTCGCAGGTCATATCGCCATCGGTCACGGCCACCTGCCCGCGCGTCAGCGTGTAACGCGGCAGGCCCTTCACTTCCTTGCCCTCGAAGACGTTGTAATCGATGGCCGATTGCTGCTTGCTGGCCGAAATGGTCTTGGTCTTCGCCGGATCCCAGACCACGATATCGGCATCCGCGCCCACAAGGATCGCGCCCTTCTTCGGATAGCAGTTCAGGATTTTCGCGATATTCGTTGAGGTTACGGCGACAAATTCATTCGGCGTCAACCGCCCGGTCTCGACCCCATGGGTCCAGAGCATCGGCATCCGGTCCTCCAGCCCGCCGGTGCCGTTCGGGATCTTGGTGAAATCGCCCACGCCGAACCGCTTCTGCTCGGTGGTAAAGGCGCAATGATCCGTCGCCACGCAGGAGAGCGTGCCCGACTGCAAGCCGGCCCAGAGCGAGTCCTGGTGCTTCTTGTCCCGGAAGGGCGGCGACATCACGCGGCGCGCGGCGTGGTCCCAGTCGGGGTTGGCGTATTCGCTCTCGTCCAGCGTCAGGTGCTGGATCAAAGGCTCGCCCCAGACCCGCTTGCCGGCCATCTTCGCCCGCCGGATCGCTTCATGCGCTTCCTCGCAGGAGGTGTGGACGACATAGAGCGGCGCGCCCGCCATGTCGGCAATCATGATCGCGCGGTTCGTGGCCTCACCCTCGACCTGTGAGGGACGCGAATAGGCATGCGCCTCCGGCCCGTTATTGCCCGCCGCCAACAGCTTGGCCTGAAGCTCGGCCACCACGTCACCATTCTCTGCATGCACCAGCGGCGTCGCGCCCAGCTCGGCACAGCGCTGGAAAGACGCGTAAAGCTCGTCATCATTCACCATCAGCGCGCCCTTGTAGGCCATGAAATGCTTGAAGGTGTTGATACCGCGCTTGACCACGGCTTCCATCTCGTTGAAGACCTGCTCGCCCCACCAGGTGATCGCCATGTGGAAGGAATAGTCGCAATTGGCGCGGGTGGACTTGTTGTCCCACATCTGCATCGCATCGAGCAGCCCCTGCCCGGGGCTCGGCAGCGCGAAATCCACGACCATGGTCGTACCACCGGCCAGCGCCGCGCGTGTTCCGCTCTCGAAATCATCGCTGGAATATGTGCCCATGAAGGGCATCTCCAGATGGGTATGCGGGTCAATCCCGCCCGGCATCACGTAGCAGCCCGTGGCGTCGAGGGTCTTGTCCCCCACCAGCCCCTCGCCGATGGCCACGATCTTGCCGCCCTCCACCAAAACGTCCGACTTGTAGGTCAGATCTGCGGTGACGATGGTTCCGTTCTTGATAACCGTGCTCATTCCTGTTCTCCCTGTTCGGCGTTTGCGAGAAACGCCCGTATTTCTTCTTTATCACTCACGATTCTTGCCGAACGCCCTTCCCCGAACGCCGCAAGTGTGTTCGCTTCCCAGTCCGCCAGCCAGCCCGTGTCCTGACCGGTTGACGGCAATGGCGGAACGAGAACAAACCGCCGAATTGACGACTGACGCATCGCCGAGAGGAACTCCTCGCCCGAGACCCAGGCCAAATCGGCATCGCTCAGCGCGGCGCGTGAATGAGAGATATCGGCAACCCAGTTCCGAGTATCGTGCTCATTGGCATATGCCAGCGCGGCAAGAACCGCGTCACGAACCGCAGTTCCCTCATCATATTCCGAATGCCAGACGAGGTTGACGGCCTGAAGGTCAGGCCGCCATACTACATCGACAAGATCCGGCACGGAATGGATGAGGGTTTCACTCACTCCACGATCTCCGCCGTCTCCAGCACTGCGTGGAAGAGCACATTTGCACCCGCCTCGGCCCATTCGGGCGAAATATCCTCGGCCTCGTTGTGCGAAAGCCCATCCACGCAGGGGCACATGATCATCGAGGTCGGCGCCACGTCGTTGATCCAGCAGGCGTCATGCCCCGCGCCGGAAACGATATCCATGTGCGAATAGCCCAGACGCTCGGCCGCGGCGCGCACGGCTTTCACACAATCCTCGTTGAAAGCAGGCGGATCAAAGGAGCCCGAGATCTTGCTCTCGAATTTCACGCCGATCTCCTCGCAGAGCTTGGGCGCGCGCTCGTAGAACTCCTCCAGCATCGCGTCGATGGTCTCCTGGATATGCGAGCGGAAATCGACGGTGAAGACGACCTTGCCGGGGATGATGTTGCGCGAATTCGGGTAGACGTCGATATGGCCGATGGCGCCGACCGAGTTCGGCTGATGCTTCATCGCGATCTCGTGCACGAGTTCGGTGATCCGCGCCAGCCCGCGCCCGGCATTGAGCCGCATCGGCATTGGCGTGGAACCGGTATGGCTCTCCTTGCCGGTCACGGTGCATTCGATCCAGCGCAGGCCCTGGCCGTGGGTCACCACGCCGATATCCTTGCCCTCGGCCTCCAGGATCGGCCCCTGCTCGATATGCAACTCGAAAAGCGCGTGGATCTTGCGCGCGCCGACCTCCTCGTCGCCCTTCCAGCCGATCCGCTCAAGCTCGTCGCCGAAACGCTTGCCCTCGGCATCGACCCGATCATAGGCCCAGTCCAGCTCATGCTTGCCCGCGAAAACTCCCGAGGCCAGCATGGCTGGGGCATAACGGGTGCCCTCCTCGTTGGTCCAGTTGACCACCACGATCGGGTGCTTGGTCTTGATGCCGAGATCGTTCATCGAACGGACGACCTCCAGCGCGCCGAGAACGCCCAGGACACCGTCATATTTCCCGCCCGTCGGCTGGGTGTCGAGATGCGAGCCGGCATAAACCGGCAGCGCGTCCGGGTCCGTGCCCTCGCGATAGGCGAACATGTTGCCGATCTGGTCGACGCCCATGCTCATGCCCGCCTCTTCGCACCATTTCTGGAACAGGGCGCGGCCCGTGGCGTCGTCATCGGTCAACGTCTGGCGGTTGTTGCCGCCCGCGATACCCGGCCCGATCCTGGCCATTTCCATGAGCGAGTCCCAAAGCCGGGAACCATTGATTTTCAGGTTTTCACCAGGAGCGGCCATACGCTTTACCTTTCCGTGTCAGTCGAGGGCGGTCAGCACGTCACGCAGCGTGCCAAAGAGTTGATCGATATGCGATTTCTCGATGATAAGCGGCGGACTGAGCGCGATGATGTCGCCCGTGGTGCGGATCAGGCAGCCCTTGTCATAGGCATTGAGGAAGGCCTGGAATGCCCGCTTGGTTGGCGCGCCGGCAATCGGTTCCAGCTCGATGGCGCCGATCAGACCCATGTTGCGGATGTCGATCACATGCGGGCAATCGGCCAGCGCATGCAACCCGTCTTCCCAATAGGGCGCGAGTTCCGCTGCGCGCTCGAACAGCCCCTCCTCGCGATAGGTCTGCAGCGTGGCAAGCCCGGCGGCGGAGGCAATCGGGTTGCCCGAATAGGTGTAGCCGTGGAAGAGCTCGATCATGTGCTCCGGGCCGGTCATGAAAGCATCGTGAATCTCGGCGGTCGCCAGCACCGCGCCCATCGGGATCACACCGTTTGTCAACCCCTTGGCGGTGGTGATCAGGTCCGGCATGACGCCGAAATGCTCGGCGGCAAAGGAAGAGCCGAGCCGTCCGAAGCCGGTGATGACCTCGTCAAAGATCAGCAGTATGCCGTGCTTGGTACAGATCTCGCGCAGCTTCTCCAGGTAGCCCTTGGGCGGCAGCAGCACGCCGGTGGAACCGGCCATCGGCTCGACGATCACCGCCGCGATGTTCTCGGGGCCGTGCAGTGTGCAGATCGCTTCCAACTCCTCGGCGAGCCAGGCGCCATGCTCCGGCTGGCCGCGCGTCATTGCGTTTTCCGGCAGGTGGGTCGCCGGCAAATGATCCACGCCGGTCAGCAGCGAACCAAAGAACTTGCGGTTGTTGACGATGCCACCCACGGAGATACCGCCGAAATTCACCCCGTGATACCCGCGCTCGCGCCCGATCAGCCGCGTCCGCTGCCCCTCGCCGCGCGCGCGGTGATAGGCGAGCGCGATCTTCAGCGCGGTCTCGACGGATTCGGATCCGGAATTGGTGAAGAAGACATGCTCGAACGGCTCCGGCGCCATGTCCCGCACCGCACTGGCCAGTTCGAACGCCTTCGGGTGGCCCATCTGGAAGGCCGGGGCATAGTCCAGCTCGCCAGCCTGCTGTCGTATCGCTTCGACGATCTTCGGCCGGTTATGGCCTGCATTGCAGCACCAGAGCCCGGCCGTGCCGTCGAGCACATCGCGGCCATCGTCCGTCTTGTAGAACATGCCGTCAGCGGAGACGAACATGCGCGGCGCCTTCTTGAACTGGCGGTTGGCGGTAAACGGCATCCAGAATGCGGAGAGATCGTTCGGAGCGGGTTTGCGATCGAGCGCCATTTTTGTTTCCCTGTTGGCTGCCGCGTGTTCCGTACGGCAAGCTTGGCAATATGTTTGACCAAATGGTCAGGATCACGCTACCACGAGGTCGTATCCAGTCAAGGAAATGGCTGAAATCTGTGCAGCGGCCCAAAATGCCCACGAGTTTTCGGCCTGAATGATGGAAAATTGAGCGTAACATGAATCCCCCGCGAGCCCAGGCGAGAAAACCCGAAACCCGAATCCAGAAACGCAATCACGAGGCGATCCTGGAAGCGGCGCTGGATGTCTTTTCCGCGCGCGGCTTTCGCGGCGCGACCGTGGACCAGATCGCACAGGCGGCGGGGCTGTCGAAGCCCAACCTTCTCTACTATTTCCCGACCAAGGAAGCCATGCACTCGGCGCTTCTGACCGGGCTTCTGGATACCTGGCTGGCACCGCTTCGCAAGCTCGATGCCAAGGGCGAGCCGATCACGGAAATCCTCGACTACGTTCGCCGCAAGCTCGAAATGAGCCGCCAGATGCCACGCGAGAGCCGCTTGTTTGCAAACGAGATTCTCCAGGGCGGGCCGCGGCTGGACGGGGTTCTGGAGCAAGAGCTGAAACCCCTGGTGGACGAGAAAACCAAAGTCATCCGCGATTGGGTCGATGCCGGACGGATCGCACAGGTTCATCCCTACCACCTGATCTTCTCGATCTGGTCTTTGACGCAGCATTACGCCGATTTCGACGTTCAGGTGCGCACCCTGTTGCCCAAGGGCGAGACGGACCCATTCCCGGAAGCGGAGCGCTATCTGGTAACGCTGTTCACCCGGATGCTGACACCAACCGAAGCTTGACCCAAGAATCCCGGTTTTCGGAACCGGCCCGTTGTGCATGAAAACGATCCTGCGGATCGTGCCTCCGGCGGAGATATTTGGGGAAAGATGAAGAAAGACAACGTCTGTTCCCCTTTCTGCAAAATATCCTGGGGGGAGAGCTCTTCAGAGCTCGGGGGGCAAAGCCCCCCATTGGAACATCCTCAAAAGCCGGGCACTGGCTTCGCAACAAAGAAGGAGGCCGAAGCCTCCTTCCCTGACCAGATTTCCTGCCGTCCCTATTCCGCGGCGCAGATGGCACCTGGGTTGTTCGGATGCTCGGTCCAGTTGGTATAGTCGCCGACCGGTTCGCCCGTGCGTTCATCCACATCGCCCTTGGCCAGCGGACGCATGGTAATGCACCCCTCGACCGGGCAGACATTGACGCAGAGGTTACAGGCCACGCACTCGCTGTCATCCACCTCGAAGACGCGCCCCTCCTTCATCAGGATCGCCTGGTGCGATGTGTCCTCGCAAGCTGCATAGCAGCGCCCGCACTTGATACAGGCCTCCTGGTCAATCTCGGCCTTGGTGACGTAGTTGAGGTTAAGATACTGCCAGTCGGTCACATTGGGCACGGCCTTGCCAACGATCTCGGCCGTCGAGGCATACCCCTTCTCGTCCATCCAGGAAGACAGGCCCGCGATCATCTCCTCGACGATGCGGAAACCATAGGTCATGACCGCCGTGCAGACCTGCACATTGCCCGCGCCAAGCGCCATGAACTCCGCCGCATCACGCCAGGTCGTCACGCCACCGATACCGGAGATCGGCAGGTCCACCGTCTCGGCATGGCGCGCGATCTCGGCCACCATGTTGAGCGCGATCGGTTTCACGGCCGGGCCGCAATAGCCGCCATGAGTGCCCTTGCCGTCGATCATCGGCTCGGGGCTCATCGCGTCGAGATCGACCGAGGTGATCGAGTTGATCGTGTTGATGAGGCTCACCGCATCCGCGCCCCCACGCTTGGCGGCCTCCGCCGGGTGAACGATATTGGTGATGTTCGGTGTCAGCTTCACGATCACCGGCATGCGGGTGTTCTGCTTGCACCAGCGGGTGACCATTTCAATGTATTCGGGCACCTGCCCCACGGCGGAGCCCATGCCGCGCTCGGCCATGCCATGCGGGCAGCCGAAATTCAGCTCGATCCCGTCGGCTCCGGTTTCCTCGACCACCGGCAAGATGGCCTTCCAGGCCTCCTCCTCGCAGGGCACCATGAGGCTCACGACAACCGCCCGATCCGGGTAGTCGCGCTTGACCGCCTTGATCTCCCGCAGGTTCTGCTGCAACGGCCGGTCGGTGATCAGCTCGATATTGTTGAGCCCGATAAGGCGGCGATCCGCGCCCCAGATCGCGCCGTAACGCGGCCCGTTCACGTTCACCACAGGCGGACCTTCCGAGCCCAGGGTCTTCCAGACGACACCGCCCCAGCCGGCTTCGAAGGCGCGGCGGACATTATATTCCTTGTCCGTTGGCGGCGCCGAGGCCAACCAAAACGGGTTGGGCGACTTGATGCCGACGAATTCGCTTGCGAGATTTGCCATTTATCCGTCTCCCTCAGCCGGCCACGCCGGTCAGAACTGCGTGAATATCTTCAGCCGCGTCCCGGCCATTGGCCACGGCGGTCACGGTCAGGTCGTCGCCACCGCTGGCGCAATCACCGCCGGCCCAGACACCCTCGACCGAGCTGCGTCCATTCCCGCCCACGACGATCTTCCCATCCTTGGTCTCCAATACGCCGGGGACGCCCTTGAGCGACTGCCCGATCGCCTTGAACACCTGGTCCGCCTTGAGGGTGAAGGTCTCCTCGGAGAGGCGGAAGCCGGTGGAGCTGTCATCGGTATAGGCGAATGTAACCGAGGACACGGTCTTGCCATCCTCGCTGTTGAAAGCCACGGGCTGGGCGTTGAGCACGATCTTCACGCCCTTGGCCGTGGCGAGTTCCTGCTCGAAAGTCGACGCAGAGAGCCGCTCCCGGCCACGGCGATAGACCAGGGTGACGTTTTCCGCCCCCAGCAGCTTGGACTGAATGGCGGCATCGACAGCTGTCATTCCTCCGCCTATCACCACCACGTCGCGCCCCACGGGCAAGGATGACAGATCCTCTGCCTGGCGCAGTTCGGCGATGAAATCGACGGCGTCGCGAACATGCGCATGTTCCTCGCCCTCGGTCCTGAGGGCATTCACCCCCGCCAGTCCCATACCAAGGAAGACCGCGTCATAGCTTTCCTGCAACTCTTCCAGCAACAGGCCCTCGCCCAGCCTCTCGCCATAGCGGATCTCGATTCCGCCGATCTTGAGCAGCCACTCGACCTCCGCTTCCGCGAATTTATTCGCCGCCTTGTAGGCCGCGATTCCGAATTCATTGAGCCCGCCGGCCTTCTCGCGCGCATCGAAAATGACGACGGAATGGCCATGCATTGCCAGCCTGTGAGCACAGGCCAGCCCCGCCGGCCCGGCGCCGATCACGGCCACGCGCCGTCCCGTCGGCGTGTCTCTCTCGAACGGGTGCAGGCCCCGCTCCATCAGGTGGTCCGTCGCATAACGCTGGAGTTGGCCGATCTCGACCGGACTGCCCTCGGCGGTCTGACGCACGCAGGCTTCCTCGCAAAGTGTCTCTGTCGGACAAACCCGTGCACACATGCCCCCCAGAATATTCTGGGACAGGATCGTCGCTGCCGCGTTATCGGCATCCCCGGACTGGATCTGGCGAATGAAAAGCGGAATATCGATCGCGGTCGGACAGGCCGTCGTGCAAGGCGCGTCGTAGCAGAAATAACAGCGATCGGCGGCCACGCTTGCCTCGTGGGAATCAAGCGGCGGGTGAAGATCGTCGAAATTGCTTCGGTAGGCGGCCTGGTCGAGCCGTCCGGGCACGACCCCTGGCGTTCTCTGGCTATTTTGCATCGCGCAAATCCCTGCTGGAGACAGTTTCTTTCGATCAAGGCTGGCACAGACCATTTTTTTTATCAAACGGTAAATTTTCCAGAAGCCGTGAGCGGGCAATCAGATGCACATATTTTCGGCGCCATGCCGCCAAAAACAGCATTACGTGCTTCGAGAAAACCTCGGCGTGAGCGATCCTACGGATCGTGCCTCCGGCGGAGGTATTTTGGAAAGATGAAATCAGACAGCGTCTCTTCCCCTTTCTGCGAAATATCCTGGAGGGAGCGCTCGTCAGAGCACGGGGGACAAGGCCCTCGTTGCCTGCCAGGAACCTATTCGCCACACCGACAATGCACGCAAATGCCGCAACGTCTCTTTTATCCGGGGCAAGCTTCGTCTAAATGCAAGGCAGTTTTCCAAATCCAGAGAGAGGCATGGCCACATGACCAGGAAGAGTCAGGACGCAGATGTCGCCTTTATCGAGGCGCTTGCGGAGCTGCTGCGGGCAAACGATCTGACGGAAGTCGAGGTCATGCGCGAATATGGCGACAATGACAGCCTGAATGTCCGGGTAAGCCGGCAGACCCTGGCCGCCCCGGCACCGGTCGCCTATGCCGCCCCGGCCGCAGCCCCCGCTGCCGCGCCCGCCGCGCCCCTGCCGGAGACCGCCCCTGTCGAGGATCCCGCGCAGCTTCCCGGCGCCATCACTTCTCCGATGGTTGGCACGGTCTATCTCGCCTCTGAACCGGGCGCACCGGATTTCGTTTCCGTCGGCGACAAGGTCTCCGAAGGCCAGACCCTGCTGATCGTTGAAGCGATGAAGACGATGAACCAGATCCCGGCGCCCAAGGCGGGTACCGTGAAACGCATCCTGGTTGAAAACGGCGCCCCCGTGGAATTCGGCGCCCCGTTGATGATCATCGAGTAATGTTCGAGAAAATCCTGATCGCGAACCGGGGCGAAATCGCCCTGAGAGTCATCCGCGCCTGTGCCGAGATGGGTATCAAGTCGGTCGCGGTCCATTCCACCGCCGATGCCGACGCCATGCATGTGCGGCTGGCCGACGAGAGCGTGTGCATCGGCCCGCCCTCTTCGACCCACAGCTACCTGTCCTTCCCGGCCATCATCTCCGCCTGCGAGATCACCGGGGCGGACGCGATCCATCCGGGCTACGGCTTCCTGTCGGAAAATGCGGCCTTCGTGCAGATCGTCGAGGATCACGGCCTGAGCTTCATCGGCCCGACCGCGGAACATATCCGCATCATGGGCGACAAGATCACCGCCAAGGAGACGATGAAGGCGCTCGGCGTGCCGGTGGTTCCCGGCTCCGAAGGGGGTGTCCCGGATTACGAGACCGCGGTGACGGTTGCCGAGGAGATCGGCTATCCGGTCATCATCAAGGCCACCGCCGGCGGCGGTGGGCGCGGCATGAAGCTCGCCAAGACGCCGAAGGATCTGGAAACGGCCTTCCGCACCGCACGTTCCGAAAGCAAGGCCGCGTTTGGCAATGACGAGGTCTATATCGAGAAATACCTCGGCAAACCGCGCCATATCGAGATCCAGGTCTTTGGCGATGGCAAGGGCAAGGCCGTGCATCTGGGCGAGCGTGACTGCTCGCTGCAGCGCCGCCACCAGAAGGTGCTGGAAGAAGCGCCGGGGCCAGTGATCGATGCCGAGACGCGGGCCCGGATCGGCAAGGTCTGTGCCGACGCGGTCGCCCGCATCAACTATGTCGGCGCGGGTACGATCGAGTTTCTCTACGAGAACGACGAGTTCTATTTCATCGAGATGAACACCCGCCTTCAGGTGGAACATCCGGTGACCGAGGGTATCTTCGGTGTCGATCTCGTGCGCGAGCAGATCCGGGTTGCCCAGGGGCTTCCGCTCTCCTTCGAGCAGGACGACCTGGTGGTGAACGGGCACGCGATCGAGGTGCGTATCAACGCCGAGAAGCTGCCCAATTTCGTTCCCTCCCCCGGCAAGATCGGCATGTATCACGCCCCGGGCGGCCTCGGCGTGCGGATGGATTCGGCGCTCTATGGCGGCTACTCGATCCCGCCTTATTACGACTCGCTTATCGGCAAGCTGATCGTGCATGGCCGCGACCGCGATGAAGCGCTCTCGCGCCTTTCCCGCGCGCTTAGCGAGATCGTGATCGAGGGTATCGACACCACGCTGCCGCTCTTCGATGCGTTGCTTCGGGAGCCCGATATCCGGTCAGGGAATTACGACATCCACTGGCTGGAGAAATGGCTCGCCGCCCATGGCGGCTAGGCCCGCTTGCCTCTCCGGACGCGGCGCGCCTGCCTGCGCCGCGTTCGGCAATACCGGGAGTGCGCCTTGAGCGAGATCACCCCGCAACTGCTCCTGAGAGCCTATGCGGCCGGGATCTTTCCCATGGCCGAACGGCGCGAGAGCGAGGAACTCTTCTGGGTCGACCCGCAGGAACGCGGCGTCTTTCCCCTAGGTGGCTTTCACATATCGCGCTCCTTGCGACGCCGGATCCGGCAGGCGCCCTTCCAGATCGCCGTGAACCGGGATTTCGAGGGGGTTCTCGCCGGTTGCGCCGACAGGCCGGAAACCTGGATCAACGAGAAGATCTTCGCGCTCTATATCCAGCTGCACCGCGCCGGCTTTGCCCATTCGCTTGAAACCTGGGAAGGTGACACCCTCGTGGGCGGCGTCTACGGCGTCACGCTCGGCGGGGCCTTTTTCGGCGAGTCGATGTTTTCGCGTCGCCGGGATGCCTCGAAAATCGCGCTGGTCTACCTGATGGACAGGCTGATCGAGGGCGGCTTCCGCCTGTTCGACACCCAGTTCCTGACCGACCATCTCGCCAGCCTCGGCGCGGTCGAGATCACGCGCGCGGAATATCATGCGCGACTGAAGGAGGCGCTCCAGGTCCGGGCAGATTTCCTGTCACCCGGGCAGCCGCCGGACGCTCAGCTATTGTTGCAGCGCAGCAGCCAGACATCGTAGCGCGGATGTTCCATGGCGCTGAGCGCCGGGGAGGAAGCGATCATCCAACCGGAGAATGCCGCCTGCTCCATCGAGGAATCGCGGATCTCCAACCAGCCGTAAGCGTCTGAATTCGGGTTGTTTGTCGGGAAACGGCAATCACCCAGCACGATCTTCAACCGGCCAAAGAGCTTCATCTCGCCGCGGGAAATCGTGATGTCGGTCGTCTCGCCGGTGATCTTGTCCAGCACCCGGATCGTACCACCCGGCGCGCTCGTGGCCTGCTGCTGTGCCAGCGCAGGCATGGCGGACAAGAGCAGGATGGCGAGCCAGCGCATCAGCCTTCCTCACCCGACGAGGAGACGAATTTCGCCAGCAGGGCAAGAAGGCTCAAAGCGCCCTGCGTATCCTCGATCTCGTCTCCCGGTTCCAAGTTGAAGGGCGATCCCCCCGGCACCAGTTCGACGTAGTTTCCGCCCAGAAGGCCCTCGGATGAGATCGAGATAGAGGTATCTTCGGGCACATCGAGCGCGCCCCGGACGTTCAACGTCATATCGGCGCGGAAGGTTTCCGGATTGAGCTCCAATCCGGTGACACTACCGACCTTGACCCCGGCCATGCGCACATCCGTGCCGACCGAGATCCCCTCGACAGAGCGGAAGCTGGCCGTCAGGTCGTAGCCGTCCGGGGCTGCCGACAGGCCCGCCCCCTGGCCAGCATAAATCAGGAATCCGACAGCCACCGCCAGCGTGGCGCCGCCTGCTATAATCTCTCCGGGGCTCTCAGACATGCATTCCTCCGTCCCGCAGTCGCGGGGCAATGGCACTCGGACACGGCATCTGGACCGGGATTACTCCGGGCGCCATGCCTCGTAATCGGATTGTTCTACCGGATCGATTCGCCGCAGGGAACCCGCGGGCTTGTAGGAAAGCTCCGGCGAGGCCGTCATATTCTCGATATGCGGCTTCTCCCAATCCTTGTGCACAAGCGGACGTTCCGAGGGCGGCTTGTCGAACGTCTTGTGCAGCCAGCCATGCCAGTCGGGCGGAATGCGGCTCGCCTCGATCTCTCCGTCGAAGATGACCCAGCGTTTGGAATCATCTTCGTTTCGATAATAGACGTTGCCCTGCTCGTCTTCGCCCACCTTTTCGCCGTGGCGCGAGGTAAAGAACTGGGTGCCGTAGGTCTGACCGTCCCACCAGGTGATGGCCCGCAAGACCGAATTCAGGATGCCCATGGATGCCTCCGGATACGTGTTGCTTTCCCGTATGGACCAACTGCCCGCCAAGGTCCAGAGACAGGGCAGCGCAGCGGCTCAATCCGCCGTTTCTTTGGGAACACGCGCCGTTACCTCGATCTCGATCTTCATTTCCGGCTCCTGAAGCCCGGCGACGATCATCGTAGCGGCAGGGCGGGCTTTTGCGAAGGCCTTGCGCGTGACGGGCCAGCAGGCCGGCCAATCCTCCTTGTCGGGCAGGATGTAGCTCACCCGCACCACGTCATCGAGGCCACACCCGGCATCGCGCAACGCCGCCTCGATCGTGGCCAGCGCGTTCGCGCATTGCGTCTCGACATCCGCCGGCATGACCATCGTCGCGTAGTCATAGCCGGTCGTGCCCGCCACGAAGGCCCAGCCATCGCAAAGGACGGCGCGCGAATAGCCGATCTGCTCCTCGAAGGGCGAGTCGAAGCTTATGGTCTTGCGTGACAATTGGCATTCTCCTGTACATTCCGTGACGGAACGGTCCATAGCGTCCCCGGGTGATACGGTTGGTTAACCTTTCTTAAACCATGCCGGTCTACCGGAAAGATCAACCTGTCCAGCACGAGAGTCGATATGTCCCAACGTCTGATCCGCCCCGCACTCTGCCTTGTCGCGAGTTGTGGAACCGCCCTTGCCGGCGGGCTGGACCGGACTGGCCAGCCGATCGGCATCCTTTTCGAGCAGGGCGGCGACAGCGGCGGCTATCTGCAACTGGATGTCTTCCGGGCCAATCCCGATGTGACCGGCACGGGCGCCGGCATTGCCGGGTTCGTGGCGCCCGGCGGGTCCTATGCCAATGTCGCCGAGATGTTCTACGGTGTCGGCGGCGCGCTCAAGCTGCGGATCAATGACCAGCTGAGTGCGGCGTTCATTGCCGAGCAACCCTACGGTTCCGATCTCCTCTATCCCGGCAGCGGGCTGGACACCGAGTTGGGCGGCACGCTGGCCTGGGCCCACACCGCATCGCTGACGGCTTTGCTGCGCTACAGGATCAACGAGAACTGGAGCCTGCATGGCGGCTTGCGATACCAGGAGATCAAGGGCGATATCCGCCTGAGCGGCTGGGCCTACGGGGCGCCCAAGGCGTTGGGTCTGCCATCTGCAAATGGCTACAAGGTCTCGCTCGCGAAAGACGGTGCCTGGGGCTATGTGCTCGGCGCCAGCTACGAGATTCCCGAGATCGCTTTTCGTGCGACGCTGACCTACAATTCCGAGATCACCCATGAAATGGACACGGTCGAGAGCGGCAACCCTTCGCCGGCGTTCGATGGCCGCTCGGTGACCGAGGTGAAGACGCCGCGCTCGGTCAATCTCGACCTGCAGACCGGCATTGCGTCCGACACGCTGCTCTATGGCTCGATCCGCTGGGCCGAATGGAGCGCCTTCCGAATCGATCCGGTCGGCTTCGTCCACCCGGTCGAAGAGGGCGGCGGCGGTGTCGGCCTGGTCGAGCTGGACGATACCGTTACCTACACGATCGGGCTTGCGCGGCGCTTCTCCGAAGACTGGTCCGGCTCCGCCGAGGTCTTTTACGAACCCAGGCAGGACGGCGTTGTCGCGCCGCTCTTTCCCTCCGTGGGATTCTGGGGCGCGGGTCTCGGGCTGCGTCGGGACTGGGAGAATTTCAGCCTCTCCCTCGGGGCCCGCTATACCCGGCTCGGCGATGGTCGTGTCGAAACCCTTCCCGCCGGGACGGCGCGCGCGAATTTCGAGGAAAACGACATTCTGAGCCTCGGGCTGCGGGTCGGCTACAAGTTCTGATCGCTTCCCGCCCTGCTGCCCGTCCCGAAAGACGCCGGAAGGATCAGGCGTTTCATCTCCCGACTTCCCAGGGACAGACAAACGCAGCTGCCGGGCCTCGGGGTATTCCAGACGAATATCCGGCAAACCATCACCCCCAAAAACAAAGCCCCGTCATATGCCTGACGGGGCTTCTCTTCGTGAGCGATCATGGTGCCTGCCCGGAAACGCCCTGACGACTTCCGGCACAGCGGCTTCAGCCGGCCGTTGCGTCCCGGTTCTCGGAATAGATCAGCAGCGGTTGCGCATCGGAGTTGACGGCCTCCTCGTTGACCACCACTTCTTCCACGCCTTCGAGCCCCGGCAGGTCGAACATCGTGTCGAGCAGGATGTCCTCCATGATGGAGCGCAACCCGCGCGCGCCGGACTTGCGATGGATGGCACGCCGGGCAATCGCGCGCAGCGCATCGTCGGTAAAGGCCAGTTCGGCGTCTTCGAGTTCGAACAGGCGCTGGTACTGCTTGACAATGGCGTTTTTCGGCTGGGTCAGGATGGTGACCAGCGCATCCTCGTCAAGGTTTTCCAGCGTCGCGATCACCGGCAGACGGCCGACGAACTCGGGAATCAGGCCAAATTTCAGAAGGTCCTCCGGCTCGAGTTCCTTGAAGAGTTCGCCCGCGTCCCGCTTGCTGTCGTCCTTCACGTCGGCGCCGAATCCGATCGCCGACCCCTTGCCCCGCTGGGCGATGATCTTGTCCAGACCAGCGAATGCCCCGCCGCAGATAAACAGGATATTGGTGGTGTCCACCTGCAGGAATTCCTGCTGCGGATGCTTGCGCCCGCCCTGCGGCGGCACGGAGGCCACGGTGCCTTCCATGATCTTCAGCAACGCCTGCTGGACGCCCTCGCCCGAGACGTCACGGGTGATCGAGGGGTTGTCCGACTTGCGGGTGATCTTGTCGACCTCGTCGATATAGACGATGCCGCGCTGCGCCCGCTCCACATTGTATTCGGAGGCCTGCAGCAGCTTGAGGATGATGTTCTCCACGTCCTCGCCCACGTAGCCGGCTTCGGTCAGCGTGGTGGCATCGGCCATGGTGAAGGGCACGTCCAGAATGCGCGCCAGCGTCTGCGCGAGATATGTCTTGCCGCAGCCCGTCGGTCCGATCAGCAGGATATTCGACTTCTGCAGCTCGATCTCGGCGCTCTTCGAGGCGTTATTGAGACGCTTGTAGTGGTTGTGGACCGCCACGGACAGCACGCGCTTCGCCCGGTTCTGACCGATAACATAATCGTCCAGGACCTCGCAGATCTCCTTCGGCGTCGGTACGCCGTCGGTCGCCTTGAGACCGTAGGACTTGGTTTCCTCGCGGATGATGTCCATGCAGAGCTCGACACATTCATCGCAGATGAAAACCGTCGGGCCCGCGATCAGCTTGCGCACTTCGTGCTGACTCTTTCCGCAGAAGGAGCAGTAGAGCGTGTTCTTGCTGTCGCCACCGGATGTATTCGCCATGCCATTCCTCTAGGGCCTTGCGCCCGTTGTCCTAACCGGAAAAACCGGTTCACTTGCGGGGCGCCCTGCGACCGTCCCGTCCAAGCAAGATTATGGCACCCCTTTCCGGGGCACAATGCCGAAATGCGGACAGGCCGAAGCTCGCGGCCCGCCGCCTGTTCACACGCTCGTCAGCTGGACGACTTGTCGTCGGTCGATTTGCGGCTTTCCACGATCTCGTCGATATGGCCCCAATCCTTGGCTTCCTGCGGCGACATGAAATTGTCCCGCTCGAGCGCATCCTGAACCTTCTTGAGGGTCTGGCCGGTATGCTTGACGTAGATCGCGTTGATCGTGTCCTTGATCTTCTGCGTCTCGGCCGCGTGGATCATGATATCGGTCGCCTGGCCCTGGTAGCCGCCCGAGGGCTGGTGGACCATGATACGGCTGTTGGGCAGCGCGAACCGCATGCCCTTCTCGCCGCCAACCGAAAGCACCGAGCCCATCGAGGCGGCCTGCCCGACCACGAGGGTCGATACTTTAGGGCGGATATATTGCATCGTGTCATAGATCGACAGGCCGGAGGTCACCACGCCGCCGGGGCTGTTGATATACATGGAAATTTCCTTGGACGGGTTCTCCGCCTCCAGGTGCAGCAACTGGGCCACGATCAACTGGCTCATGCCGTCATGGACGGGGCCGTTGACGAAAATGATACGTTCCTTGAGCAGGCGGGAGAAAATGTCATAAGCACGCTCGCCGCGGCTGGTCTGCTCGACGACCATCGGGACGAGGTTCATATAGGTCTCACGGGGGTCTTGCATCTTGTTGCCTCGGGTGGGGGGCGCCCGCTCGCACGCACGCCGCTGTAAATTCGTCCTAGAGTCGTAGTGTCGAGCCCGGGGGGTTGCAAGGGCAGGCCGTCACCGGGCGAGACAACTTCTTCGCTTCGAGCGAGTCGCACTATGCCCATCCGGGTCTTTCCGAAAGGTTTCTCAACACCATGGTCCGGCATTTCGGGCCGGTGCTGTTCCTCATCCTTCGACGAAGGTGGCCAGAAACTCCTGTGGCCTGTCAGCGGGGCCGCGTTCTTCTGTACTGCCCATTTCCTTCATTTTGGAGTAAGCTTTTCACCAGCCACCGCGGGTCGGGAGGCCTCGGTGCCAACAAAGGGAGATATGCCATGAGCGATTATTCCCGTTGTCCGAATCCGAAATTGCGCGGAGAGCCTCAGTCCATTGCCAGCATGTGCTGGTTTGCCGGCTACACGATGATGTTTCGTTGGCGCGGCATGGAGGAAAAACTGATCCGCAACCATGTCTGGAACACCCTCGAAGCCGCCGGAATCGATGTGAAAAGCGCCAAGACCACCGGCCTCAAGCTGAAGGACAACAAGGCCGCGGGCATGGCGCTCGGCCTGAAAGTGCGCGGATACGGCCAACCGGTCACGGTGCACAACCTGCGCGAACTTGTCCGTCACAGCCCGGTCTGGGCGACGGGCCGGTGGTTCGAAAATACCAACCATGTCTATGTCATTACCGGCGTCTCCGACGATTGGGTGGAGTATTACGATCCCTGGTACGATCACAACCCTACCGAAGCGATGGACATGCGGCGCGCCACCACCGAGTGGATCCTGCAAGGCGACGGCAAATCCGCGACGGGTCTGGCTCACACGTTCCAGTGGTTTCCACTTCAGTTTTTCGAATAGTAGAGGCGCATGGCGCCCATCGGGCGCAGCCTCGAGACACCCGGAATTTCACCAGTTTTCAAGGACATATAGAAGCTTCTTCCCGATTAGCGACGGCTTCCGGAAAAGCCGAGAAAGCGGGCAGCCCCTCGCCGTCCAATTGGAACAGTAACTGGACCCAATCCAGCTTTCCACGCCGCGAAGCGGCGCCACCGTCGTCAGGCGCGCGTAGATGGCCAAACCCTTCGCCACGAAAGCACTGCCTTCATGCCAGCAATGCGCCTGCAAGGCTGGCACGCCGGTCCGGGATCAAGCACCAGCACCGGCTGGCATATCTCCGGGGCCCCTTGTTCGCCCCCTACCGCCCCGGGTCAGTGTTCGGAGACCTTGGAAACAAGCAGGTAGACGCGCGAAAAATCTTTCTTTTCACCATTCTTGACCGGCTTGGAACGGAACACCCGGCCCTCGACACGATACACGTTGAAGGAACTCAGGCTGTGTCCGTCCTTGATCAGGTCCCCAATAAGCGGAACACATTTGCTCTGCCGTTCCACGATCACGTCATGGGTGGCTTCACAATAATCGAAAGTATCTTTGTCAACGAGGGCAAGGAGCATTGCAATCCACCATTTGCTTGAAAAATCCGACAGCGATTTACGTAAGGTAACACAGTTCTGCCACTGGCGACAGGAAAGGCCGAAACTGCGCAATTCGGACCCGTCGCGCCGGGCAATACCAAGGATCATGGCAAGCAAAGTCGCGGGTACCGGTGACGGTCGCGGGCAGTGATGTCGCGACCGTAATTGCCGCGTCCTGGACGCCGCGCCGACCAGGCGACATGGCAGCCGGCTCGCAAAAGCCCGCACGGTCAGGCGAAAACGCCCGTCCCTGCCCCCGCAGCGGCCTTGCCAGACGCCCGGCAAGCCCATACCTCTTGCATAGGGAGGTCCGGTCATGCCGAAACCGTCCGATACCAAAGCGCTGCCCGCCTTCCGCACCGCCGGGCTGACCAAGACCTATGGCGAAGGGAAAGCCGCCGTGCACGCGCTTCGCGGAGTCGACCTCGAAGTGCCCACGGGCGAGGTCGTCGTGCTGCTGGGCCCTTCCGGGTCGGGCAAGTCCACGCTTCTGAATATTCTCGGCGGACTGGACCGGGCCACCAGCGGCGATGCCTATTTCACGGACCACGAGCTGACCGCCATGGCCGACAGGGAATTGACGCTCTACCGGCGCGACCATGTCGGCTTCGTCTTCCAGTTCTACAACCTGATGCCGTCGCTCACCGCGGAAGAGAACGTGGAACTGGTTACCGAGATCGCCCATAACCCGATGGATCCGGGCAAGGCGCTGGACCTGGTCGGCCTTGGCGAACGGCGGCACCATTTCCCGGCCCAGCTTTCGGGCGGCGAGCAGCAGCGTGTCGCCATCGCCCGCGCCATCGCTAAGCAACCCGACGTGCTCTTTTGCGACGAGCCCACCGGCGCGCTCGATTCCACCACTGGCCGCGCGGTGCTCAAGGTGCTGGCCGATGTCAATGAAGCGCTCGGCACCACCGTACTCATGGTCACCCATGCCGCCGCAACCGCAGCCATGGCCCACCGTGTCATCCATTTTGCCGACGGCGCCATCCGCGACGTCGTACGCAACGCCGAGCGCCTCCCACCGGAGGAGATCGTCTGGTGAGACTGCTTTCTCCCCTCGACCGCAAGCTCCTGCGCGACCTCTGGCGCATCAAGGGACAGGCCGGCGCCATTGCCGTCGTCATCGCGCTCGGGGTGATGACGCTGGTGATGATGAGCGGCATCGTGAACACGCTGGAGGAGACCCGCGACGCCTATTACGACCGCTACCGGCTGGCTGAGGTTTTCGCCCCCGTCGAGCGCGCGCCGGAACGCACGCTTAAGCGGCTGGCCGAGATCCCCGGGATCTCCGCCGTCGAAAGCCGGGTGACGGGCATGGCGCTGGTAGAGATACCCGGCGAGCTGATCCCGATCCGGGCGCGCGCGGTTTCGCTGCCCGAACACGGCCCGGCACGGCTCAACGACATCTTCCTCGCCGAGGGGCGGATGCCCAACCCCGACCGCGCCGAGGAGGTGCTTCTGCTCAAGGGCTTCGCCGATGCGCGCGGCCTCAAGCCCGGCGCGCGGCTCTCGGCCACGATGAACGGCGCGCGGCGCGGCTTCCATGTAACCGGCCTCGCCCAGAGCCCGGAATTTCTCTACACCACCGCGCCCGGCGAGTTGATCCCCGACGATGCCCGCTTCGCCGTTCTGTGGATGAGCCGGGCCTCACTGGCCGCCGCCTACGACATGGAGGGCGCTTTCAACGAGGCGCTGATCGGGCTGGAGCGCGGGGCTTCCGAGGCCGCGGTGCTCGACGCGGTGGATCGCGTACTCGACCCGCTGGGCGGGCTCGGCGCTTATGGACTGGCCGACCAGCAGAGCAATTTCTTCATCTCAGAGGAGATCCGGGGCGCGCGGTCCACTTCGGTCTCGGTGCCACCCATCTTTCTCGGCGTCTCGGCCTTCCTGCTCTATATCGTTATCAACCGCATCGTGCAGGCCGAGCGCGAGGAGATCGGGCTGCTCAAGGCCTTCGGCTATACCGACTGGGAGGTCTCGGCGCATTACCTCAAGCTGATGCTGGTCATCGCCATCGGCGGCGCGATCCTCGGCTCCGGCCTCGGCATTGTCTCGGGCCGCGCCATGGCGGGTGTCTACCAGGAATATTACAAGTTCCCCTTCCTCGTCTTCGAGCTGGAACCGCGCAGCTTCGTGACGGGCCTCGCCATCTCGGTCATTTCGGCCTGCGCGGGCGGCTTCGGCGTGCTGCGTGGGGTGTTTCGCCTCGCCCCGGCCGTGGCCATGCGCCCGCCTGCCCCGGCCGATTACAGCAGCACCGGGCAGGCCGCCGGCCTCTCCCGCCGCCTGCTGGACCAGCCAGGCCGCATGGTGCTGCGCCGGGTGCAGCGCCAACCGGGGCGCATGTTCGGCGCCGCCATCGGCATCGCCACCGGCATGGCGCTGTCTGTGGGCATGATCGGCGTTCAGGTCGGCTTCAACCAGACGATCGACCTCTCCTTTTCGGTGCTCGACCGGTCCGACGCTCAGATCACCTTCACCCATGCCATGTCGGACAAGGTGATCTACGAGCTCGCCCGCCTGCCCGGTGTCGAGGAGGTCGAACCGATCCGCTATGTCTCGGTCCTGTTGCGGCACGATTTCCATGACCATCGCGGCGCGATCAACGGCCAGCTCTCCGAACCACGACTGGCCCGCGCAATGGATGCAAAGCAGCGCCCCCTGCCCCTGCCAAAGGAAGGGATCGTGCTCTCGACAACACTGGCGCGCGTACTCGATGCGAGCCCGGGCGATACGATCACCGCCGAGATCCGCGAGGGTCGCCGCCCGGTGCTGTACCTGCCGGTGGTCGCCGTGGCCGACTCCCTGCTGGGCTCACCAGCCTACATGAATATCGACGCGCTGAACGGCGCCCTGAACGAGCCCGGGCGTGTCTCCGGTGCCTATCTCAGGATCGACGAGGAGGCCGCGGAGTCGGTCTTTCGCGCCGTGCGCGACATGCCCGGCGTGGCCGGGATCGGGCTGAAGGAGGACATGCGGGACGCGATCCAGTCGATCATGGATAGCGGCATGGGCGCGATGCGCTTCATCATGCTCGCCGTCGCCGGCATCGTCACCTTCGGCATCGTCTACAACGCGGCCCGCATCGCCTATGCCGAGCGCGCGCGGGACCTCGCCAGCTTGAGGGTGATCGGCTTTTCCCGCGCCGAGGCAGCCTTCGTGCTGCTGGGCGAGTTGGGGCTGATCACACTCATCGCGCTGCCGATCGGCGCGCTGATGGGCTATGCCATGGCGGCGCTGGTTTCCGCCGCCTTCTCGACCGAGGTCTACTCGATCCCGCTGATGTTCGATGCCCACACGGTCGGAACCGCCGCGCTGGCGGTGCTGGTCTCGGCAGCGCTGTCGGGCTGGCTGGTGAAGCGGGATCTTGACAGGATCGAACTGGTCTCGGCACTGAAGACACGGGAGTAAGGGGTATGGCGTCAAAGAAGACATCCCGCAGGCTGATCACCTTCGTGGTCCTCGCAGCGCTGGCCGGCGCGCTGGTCTGGGCGTTTCGCCCGCAACCAGTGCTCGTGGACATGGCCGAAGTAACGCGCGGCCCGATGATGGTGACCATCGACGAGGAGGCGCGCACCCGCGTCCATGAACCCTATGTCGTCTCCACCCCGGTGGCTGGCCGCCTGATGCGGGTCGAGGTCGAGCCGGGCGACATGGTCGCGCGCGGCACGACCGTGGTGGCGCAGATGCTGCCGATCAACCCCTCCGCGCTCGACATCCGTACTCGCGAACAGGCCCGCGCCGCGGTGACGGCAGCCGAGGCCGCCCTGCGCGTGGCCCGCGCCGATCTGAACAAGGCCATCGCCGATAACGACCTCGCACAATCGGACCTTGAGCGCGCCGATCGGCTCACAACCAGTGGCACGCTTTCACAAGCCTCGCTGGAACGCGCGCAATCTGTCGCCCGCGCGGCACAGGCCACGCTCGACACCTCCGAGGCCGCCATCTCGATGCGCGAAGCCGAGCTCGACACCGCCCGCGCCCAGCTCATCGGTTTCGACGATCACGGGCTGGCCGCCGCGCTCCAGATCACCCGCGAGAGCGCCACGCCGCTCTTCGCCCCGGCGTCGGGCCGCATCCTGCAGGTGATGCAGAAAAGCGAGACCACTCTGCCCGTCGGTACGCCGATCATGGAGATCGGCAATATCGAGGACGACCTGGAGGTGGTGGTCGAGCTGCTCTCCACCGATGCGGTGCAGGTCGATGTAGGCGACCGGGTGATCATCGACAAATGGGGCGGGGCGGAACCGCTTTCGGGCGAGGTCGTTCGGGTGGATCCGTGGGGCTTCACAAAGTACTCCGCGCTCGGCGTGGAGGAACAGCGGGTCAATGCCCGCATCCGCTTCACCGACCCGCCCGCGACGCGGGCCGCGCTCGGGCATGGCTACCGGGTGGAGGCGCGTATCGTCGTCTGGGAAAAGGAAGATGCCATCATCGTACCGGCCAGCGCGATCTTTCGTTCCAACGGCGGACATGCGGTCTTCGTGGTGAAGGACGGGATCGCGGAGCTGCGCGCGGTGGAACTCGAGCGTTCCAACGGGCTGCAAAGCTCGGTCCTGTCAGGGCTGGCGCCGGGCGAGACGATCATCCTTTATCCGGCACCGGGGCTCAGCGCGGGCACCACGGTCGCCCGCAGAATGGAATCCTGACAGCCCACCTGTCTTCTTCTGTTACGCCGGAGAGAACCTCTTCGACGCTGCTTCCGTTCAGCCACGCACAACGAAGACCGATTGCTTGGCGTGGCGGACGACCCGGGCAGCGTTCGGGCCCAGAAGGTAATCCTCCAACTCCGGCTTGTGAGAGCCGAGCACGATCATGTCCGCCCCGATGCGATCGGCGGTCTTGAGGATATTGTCGTAGATATGCCCCTTGATCACGGTCAGGTCGTACCGGATTTCCTCCGGTACTGTCTCTGCCGCCCATTCGCGGAAGCGCCGTTCCTCGTCCGCGACCATTTTCTTGGTCTGGTCGGCAGAGAAGTAGGAGCCGACGACGGACATGCCGAAATCCGGGATGACATTGATGATATGGAGCCCGGCATCATAGGCACGGGTGAGGCGGAACGCGGCCTCGGCAACACGATTTGCGGAGACCCCATCGTTCAGGTCGATGGCAACGAGGATGGATTTGTACATCTTTCAGGTCCTCAGAAGGCGGGCTGTGTCGCCCGCGGGCGCTGGATCAGGACAATCCCGGCCAGCAGCAGCAGAGCGGGAAAGAAGAAGATCTCCTTGGGCATCCGATCGTTTTCGATCTGGACTTCGCTGATCACGACCGGCGTATCGCCGTAGAAATCATACTGGTTCGCCAGCTCCTCGAAGAAAGGTGTACCAAAGAAGGGCTCTTCTAGCACCAATTGATCGCCTTCCGGCAAAATTTCCAGGCCCTGGGCTTGCAAGGCTGCATCCGCGTCTCCGGAGACCGCCGGGATGACGATGGTGGAACTTCGCGGGTCGCTCGTATCGTAGTCCGGCCCCTCCACGACGAGGCGGATAAACGCGCCATCCTCCTGTTCGGCCATGGCCGAGACCGCCGCCTCGCCGGCGACGTGGGAGTATTTCTCCGTGACCTGGTCGAGGAAGTAACCGGGTCGGAACAGCATGAAGGCGATGAAGAGCAGCACCACACTCTCCCAGACACGCGACTTGGCAAAGAAATAGCCCTGTGTTGCGGCGGCAAAGAGCAGCATGGCCAAAAGGCTGACGCAGAAGACCAGAACCGCCTTGAGCGGCCCGACATTAATCAGCAGCAGGTCGGTATTGAAGATGAACAGGAAGGGCAGAAGCGCCGTCCGGATCGAATAGAAGAACGCCGTGAGGCCCGTGCCCAGCGGATCGCCGCGCGAGATGGCCGCCGCCGCGAAACTGGCAAGCCCAACCGGTGGTGTCACATCCGCCATGATCCCGAAATAGAACACGAAGAGGTGCACCGCGATCAGTTCCACCACGAGGCCGGACTGGGCCCCGACCGTCAGGATCACCGGAACCATGAGCTGGCTGACCACGATGTAATTGGCCGTGGTCGGAAGGCCCATGCCGAGAATCAGCGACAGGACGGCCACGAGGATCAGCAGGATCATCAGGTTCCCGCCCGAGATCACTTCGATCACCTGGCCGATCACCTGGTGGGCGCCGGTCAGCGAGATGGTGCCGACGATGATGCCGACAGCACCGGTAGCAACGCCGATCGAGGTCATGTTGCGGGCACCGGCAATCAGACCCTGGACGAAATCGCCGAAGCCTTCGATCACCTCGTTGCCGATCGCCTCGCCCCGGAAGAACGCCTTGAGCGGGCGGTGGGTGACGGCGATGAAAATCATCGCGATTGTCGCCCAGAAGGCCGAGAGCGCCGGCGACAGCCGGTCGAGCGTGGCGGTGTCGACCATCAGGTTCCAGACCAGAACGAAGATCGGCAGGGCGTAGTACGAGCCGCCGATCATCGTCGGCGTGAGCCGCGGGGCCACCGGCGCCTTTTCGGGGTCGTCCACCTCGATATCGGGGTATTTCGCCGCGACATAGACCAGCGCCAGATAGGCGACGCCGAGAATGCCGACCGAGAGGTAGAGCGATGTGCCGGCCATCACCGGGTCGAGCAGCGAGCGCAGCAGGATCACAGCATAGGTAATGACGCCGAGACCGAGGAAGCCGGTAAGGAACAGCAGCGCAATAAGCAGAACGCCGAGCTTGCGGCCCTGTTTCTCAAGCCCCTGCAACCCGAGCTTCAGGCTCTCCAGGTGCACGATATAGAGCAGCGCGATATAGGAGATTATCGCCGGCAGGAATGCGTGTTTGACCACGTCGATATAGGGAATGTTCACATATTCGACCATCAGGAAGGCCGCGGCCCCCATGACGGGGGGCGTGATCTGACCGTTGACCGAGGAGGCCACCTCGACGGCGCCCGCCTTGTTGGCCGGGAAACCGATGCGCTTCATCAGCGGAATGGTAAAGGTGCCGGTGGTCACCGTGTTGGCGATGGAAGAGCCGGAAATCAGGCCCGTCATCATCGAGGAGAGCACCGCGGCCTTGGCCGGGCCGCCGCGCAGGGCGCCCAGAAGTGCGATCGCGACCTTGATGAACCAGTTGCCCCCGCCGGCACGGTCGAGCACCGCGCCGAAGAGCACGAAGAGGAAGATCATCGTCGTTGAAACGCCGAGCGCCACGCCGAAGACGCCTTCGGTCTGCATCCAGTAATGGCCGAGTGCCTTGGAAACCGAGGAGCCGCCGTAATTGGTCAGCTCGCGCACCCATTGGGAATACCCCCCGAAGAAGGTGAAAGCGACAAAGACCGAGGCGATGACCACCAGCGGCAAGCCGAGCGAGCGATAGACGGCGATCATCAGCACGACCACGCCCATGGCGGAGATGGCGACATCGGTCGGGCTCCACAATCCGGGGCGGTCGGCGATGTCCAACCGGAAGACCACCAGATACAGCGTGGCGATCAGGCCCAGGGCGACGAGCAGCCAGTCATACCAGGGGATGCGGTCATGGTCGGACTTGCGAAGCGGGAAGGCGAGCGTCGCCAGCGTCAACGCGAAGGCCAGGTGGATGAAGCGGGCCTGCGTGACCAGCAGGGCGAAAAACGACATGCCGGTAAATTGGGCCAGCATGCCCGGCACGCGCGAGGCGATATAGAGCTGGAAGACCGACCAGGTGATGCAGATGCCGAGGAACAGGCGCGCCTGCCAGCCTCCCGGGTCGCGCGCACCGGTATCGGCTTCGGCGACGATATCATAGGCGGCGTCATGCGCGGCGCTTTGATGGGTGTCCTTGTCGGTCATGTGCGTCCCCGTTCGCGAGATTTGTGTGTCACGGGCGTTGTGCCCTTGCGGCGATCACGCCGGGTTCGGAGATATTTCAGGGTCTTGCCCCGGTTCCGCGTTGCGGGTCTCCCCCGGTAATTTCTTCAAAAGACTGAAAAGCTGTCGCCGGATTTTGCGCATTGAATTGCGTTTGTGCGGGGGCGCGCGACGTTCGGCGCCCCCGCAGATATCAGGAAGGTGCCACGAGGTTTACTCGATCAGGCCAAGTTCCTTGTAGGCCTTCTCGGCGCCCGGATGCAGCGGGGCGGAGAGGCCGTCCTTGACCATTTCCTCGGCCTTGAGGTTGGCGAAGGCCGGGTGCAGGCCGCGGAAGGCGTCGAGATTTTCCATCACCGCCTTGGCGACGACATAGGCAACTTCGTCCGAGACATCGGCGGAGGTCACGAAAGTGGCGCCCACACCGAAGGTCTTGGTGTCCTTATCGGTACCAGCATACATGCCGCCGGGGATGGTAGCGACACGGTAATAGGAGTTTTCGGCCACGAGTTTGTCGATCGGCTCGCCGACCACGTCCACGAGTCTCACGTCGCAGGTGGTGGTGGCTTCCTTGATGGCGGCGGCCGGGTGGCCGATGGTGTAGATCATCGCGTCGATATTATTGTCGCAGATTTCCTTGGCCATCTCGGCGCCCTTGAACTCGGTAGCGAGACCAAGGTCATCCATGCCGATGCCAAAGGCGGCCATGACCACTTCCATCGTTGCGCGCTGGCCGGAACCGGGGTTACCCACGTTGACGCGCTTGCCCTTGAGGTCTTCGAATTTCTCGATGCCGCTGTCGCCGCGAACCAGCAGCGTGAAGGGCTCGGGATGGACAGAGAACATGGCGCGCAGCTCGGGGAAGGCGTTGCCCTCGAACTTGGAGGTACCGTTCAGCGCGTGGTATTGCCAGTCGGACTGGGCGACGCCGAATTCCAGCTCACCCTGCTTGATCGTGTTGATGTTATAGACGGAACCGCCGGTGGATTCCACGGCGCAGCGGATGCCGTGCTCCTTGCGGTCCTTGTTCACGAGACGGCAGATCGCGCCGCCGGTCGGATAGTAGACGCCGGTCACACCACCGGTGCCGATGGAGATGAATTCGTCCGCAAATGCCGCAGCGCCGGAGATTGCAGTGGTGGCGGCGACGAGCGCGCCGACGAGGTGTTTGTTCATGTAATGTCTCCCTGTCGAAGAGCCGCAACAGATCGCGGCCTGACGAAGAGTGAAACGAGTGATTTAAGAAGGTCAAGGCAGTCGGGCGCAGTAAATTGCTCGCAGAAAGCCGCCTGGCGCGCCGTGGTGGCGAAACAATGCGCCACTTCTTACGCTAGGTAAAGCTTTTTGAGGACGGTGAAATCCGGCGAGATGTAGGACGATTAAATCCTGCCGATATGCCTTTGGGCCGCTCCGGAACGAACAGACACGACATCTGCTCACGGCGTGCATCGCGACCGGAGCCCCCCCCGCGCCCACCGATCCCCGACTACCGCTCCATATGGTCGCAGCAAAGCAAATGCACAAAATTTAGGCAACCAGCATATCGATCGCGGACCCGCCGCAGCGCCGTCTGCACATCAGGTTGCCGCTGCAGGCGATTGAGAAGAGGAAATTAGCGCGTCCGGGCGGCTAACGGCTTTCAACCGTTTCGGGCGCTTGTCCGGCAGAGCGGCCAGTCTCCCGCAACCTGCCAAGTCTTTCATTTGCTCTTTTCGACCGAACTACCTACATATTTTTGCAACGTGATGCGGCGGTCACTGGCCCGGGCGTGAAAAAGGCCGGAAAAGGCGGGAAGACAGGGGGAGAAAGTGACAGAGCAGTCGGATGCGACACTCGCATTGATCGCGGCATTGCCATTTATCGGCGCGTTGTTCCCGGGATTGATGATCCGCGTTGGGCGCAATGCCTGTGCGCTGTCGGCGGGATGGGCGACGCTGTCGGCGCTGATCCTGCTGATGATCCATTCCACCGTCATCTGGCGCGGCGAGGTCGTGGTCTATCGCATCGACTGGATGCCGATGCTGGGGCTGAACGCCAATTTCCGGCTGGACGGGCTGGGGCTGCTCTTTGCCACGATGATCCTCGGGATCGGGCTGCTGATCATCCTCTATGCCCGCTTTTACCTGAGCCGCGAAGACCCGATGGGGCAGTTCTACACCTACCTGATGCTGTTCCAGGGCGCGATGCTGGGCATCGTGCTCAGCGACAACATCCTGATGATGGTGATTTTCTGGGAGCTGACCTCGCTCTCCTCCTTCCTGCTCATCGGCTATTGGAAACATAACAGGGCGGGCCGACAGGGCGCGCGAATGGCGCTCGCGGTGACCGGTTTGGGCGGGTTGGCCCTGATCGGGGGCATGTTGCTGCTGGGCAATGCCGCCGGGTCCTATGACCTGTCCGTCATTCTGACCAAGCGGGAAGAGGTTCTTGCCTCGCCCTATTTCGCGCCGATGCTGATCCTGATCCTGCTCGGCGCCTTCACCAAATCGGCGCAATTCCCGTTCCAGTTCTGGCTGCCGCACGCGATGGCCGCGCCCACGCCGGTTTCGGCCTACCTGCACTCGGCGACGATGGTGAAGGCAGGGCTGTTCCTGATGGCGCGGCTTTGGCCCGTTTTCGCCGGGACCGATCTGTGGTTCTACCTGGTGGCGACGACGGGCCTCATCACCATGCTGATCGGCGCCAAGATCGCGATTTTCAAGGACGACCTGAAGGCGCTGCTGGCCTACTCGACGGTCAGCCACCTCGGGCTCATCACCATGCTGCTGGGCTTCGGCACCACGGCGGCGGCGACGGCGGCGGCGTTTCACATCATCAACCACACGATCTTCAAGGCCGCGCTCTTCATGACCGCCGGCATTGTCGATCACGAGGCGCATACGCGCTCGATCAAGCGGCTCGGGGGCTTGCGGGTGCTGATGCCGATCACGGCCACGCTCGCGATCATCACGTCGCTCTCCATGGCGGGCCTGCCCTTCTTCAACGGCTTCCTGTCCAAGGAGCTGATGCTGGAGGAAGCCGCGCATACCTCCTGGCTCGGCAATCCCTGGCTGGTGCCGGTTCTGGCGACGCTCGGCGGGCTGTTCTCGGCCGCCTATTCCTTCCGCTACATTGGGCACGTCTTCCTTGGGCCGGAGCGTAAGGACTACCCCTCTCATCCGCATGACCCGCCCTTCGGCATGTGGGCCGCGCCCGCACTGCTGGCGGCGATGGTCGTCGTGATCGGGGTGATCCCGCAGGCCGTTGTCGGCGGGTTCCTGAACGTGGTGGCCGATGCGATCACGCAGGAGCACCTGCACCTGCACAAGCTCAAGATCTGGCACGGCTTCACGCCGGCGCTCGGCATGAGCGCCATCGCCACGCTGGGCGGCCTCGCCGTGTTCTATTTCTTCACACCGCTGGAGCGGATCTGGGTGGCCACGCCCAAGCCCGACGCCAAGCGCATGTACGACGCGCTGGTGATGTTCCTGCATCGCAACCTCGGCCGCATTTCCAACAACCTGCATGACGGCCGCCTGACCAAGTTCCTCGGCATCTTCGGCGCGACCACGGTTGCGCTCGGGCTCTTTGCCTATGTCTCGGGCAGCCACACGCCGGGCACGCGCGAGATGATCGCGCCAACGCTGGTGGATTACATCGGGACAATCCTGCTGATCGCCTCCACCATGGCGATCATGAACTATCACCGCTCGCGCCTGCTGGTGCTGGTGCTGATCGGGATCAACGGGCTGATCGTGTCGGTGATCTTCGTGCGCCTTTCCGCGCCCGACCTCGCCATGACGCAGGTCACGGTCGAGGTGGTCACGCTGATCCTCATGCTGCTGGCGCTGCACTTCCTGCCCAAGCATACGCCGCGCGAGTCGAACTGGTCGCGGCGCTCCCGCGACGCAACCATCGCCGGCGCGGCAGGCTTGTCCGTCGCGGCGCTTTCCTGGGCGCTGATGACGCGCGATTTCGAGACGATTTCCGGCTATTACCTTAAGCACGCCAAACCCGATGGCGGCGGCACCAACGTGGTCAACGTGATCCTCGTGGACTTCCGTGGCTACGATACCTTCGGCGAGATCATTGTGCTCGGCATCGCAGCACTGCTGATCTTCGCGCTGGAAGAGGCGCTGATGGATGGCCGGGCCAGCCGCAAGCTGGCCAACTGGATCCACGAGATGCGCTATTCCAAGGACCGCCACCCGCTGATGATGGTGGTCGCAACCCGGATGATGATGCCGACCTCGCTCATGGTGGGCGTCTACATCTTCCTGCGCGGGCATAACGATCCGGGCGGCGGCTTCATCGCCGGTCTCGTGGTCGCCATCGCGCTGTTGATGCAATACATGGCCTCGGGCTTCGCCTGGGCGAGCGACCGGATACAGTTCCCCTATCACGCCTTCATCGGCTGGGGCGTGCTGACCGCAGGCATCACCGGGATCGGCGCCTGGTTCAACGGTTTCCCCTTCCTCACCTCGGATTTCGGCTATGTCCACCTGCCCCCCATCGAGGAATTCGAGCTGGCCACGGCGATGGCCTTTGACCTCGGCGTCTTCCTTACCGTGGTCGGCGCTGTGATGCTGGCGATCTACTCGCTCTCGCGCATTGCCCGCCGCACCGGGGAATCGGTGAACGTTTCGCCGATGGATTACGACCCCTCCACGGTCGACCCGTTCGAAGAGGGCCACATTCGAAACGTCAGAACCACCGGGGAGGAGCGCTGAGATGGAAGCCCTACTCGCCATCGTGATCGGGTTGCAGACAGCCGGCGGCCTCTACCTTGTCCTGCGACGCCGGACCTTCTCGGTCATCATCGGAACCGCGCTGCTGACCTATGCGGTCAACCTGTTCCTCTTCGCCTCGGGCCGGCTGGCCATCGACATGCCGCCGATCTACACCCCCGGGGTCGAAAACTATACCGACCCCCTGCCCCAGGCGCTGGTGCTGACCGCGATCGTCATCTCCTTCGGCATGACAGCGGTGGCGGTGCTGATCGCGCTCGGCGCCTACCTGGAATCCGATATTGACCATATCGACCTGCGGCGCGATCCGAACGATCTCGACCTCGATCCCGACGAGATCCCGTGGGAACAGGATCCGCGCGATCCGGGCCTCGAAGCACCGAGGGGGGATTTCGGATGACCCCCAATCACTGGATAATCCTGCCCGTCGTCATGCCCGCGATCATGGCCGCCGTCATGGCCATGGCCATGCGCCACGACGTGGTTCTGCAACGGGTCTTCTCGCTGACCGCCACGGTGGCGTTGATCGCCATTTCGGCGGGGCTCTTCATCTCGACGCTGGACGGCACGATCCACACCTACCAGCTCGGCGACTGGGTGCCGCCCTTCGGCATCGTGCTGGTGCTGGACCGGCTCTCGGCAATGATGCTGCTGCTGACCTCGTTGCTGGCCGCGGGCGTGATCCTCTATGTCGCCGGTTCCGGCTGGGACACGCGCGGCTGGCATTTCCACGCGCTTTTCGCCTTCCAGGTCATGGGCGTGAACGGCGCGTTCCTGACCGGCGACGCCTTCAACCTCTTCGTCTTCTTCGAGATCCTGCTCATCGCCTCCTATGGCCTGATGATCCATGCCGGCGGCGGCGTCCGGCTCAGGGCGGGACTGCAATACGTGGTGATGAACCTTGCCGGCTCAACGCTGTTCCTCTTTGCCATGGGCACGCTCTACGCGGTAACCGGCACGCTCAACATGGCCGACATGGCGCTCAGGGTGCGCGAGCTGGACCAGGGCGACCAGGCGCTGTTGCGGGCTGGCGCCACGATGCTGCTCGTCGTCTTCGGCATCAAGGCCGCGGCCTTCCCGCTGCAATTCTGGCTCCCGGGCACCTATGCCAACGCGCCCGCGCCGGTTGCCGCTTTCTTCGCCATCATGACCAAGGTCGGCGCCTATGCGATCCTACGGATGTATTCGCTCGTCTTCTCGCCCGAAAGCGCGGCCATCGGCAGTTTCTTCCTCGACCTTCTGCTGCCCGCCGGCCTGCTGACGCTGTTCTTCGGCGCCATCGGGGTGCTCGGCGCCAAGCAACTGCCGCGGCTCGCCTCCTTCTCGGTGCTGGCCTCGATGGGCACGCTGCTCATCGCGCTCTCCATCGGCACCCAGACCGGGCTGACGGCGGCGCTGTTTTACCTGATCCACTCCACCTTCGCCGCCGCCGCGCTCTTCCTCGTGCTCGACCTGGTGGCCGACAGCCAGGGCCCGACCATCCGCGCCCCCGGCGGGCTGGTTGCCGCACTGTTCTTTGCCGCCGCCATCGCCGTGGCCGGTATGCCGCCGCTTTCGGGTTTCGTCGGCAAACTGCTGATCCTCGATGCAAGCCGCGACGCGCCCCAGATGGCGCTGATCTGGAGCATGATCCTGGGCAGCTCGCTGCTGATCATCGTCGGTTTCGCCATGCGCGGCAGCCGCTATTTCTGGAAACCCCTCGATCCCGGATTTGCCAATCCCGAGAATCTCGACCCCGACGGAAACCCGGTCGCCGCCCACCCGATCCGGCCGCTGGCGATCACCGCCGGCTTTGTTCCGTTTGCCCTGCTGGTGCTGCTGACCATCGCCGCCGGGCCGATCACCGCGGTCCTGTCCGACACGGCCGCGCAATTGCTGGAGCCCGACAGCTATATCGAGGCCGTCCTTGGCCCGCAGTCCGGGGAGCACTGAGCCATGATCCGCAAGATCCTCTATCGCCTCTTCCCCCACCCGCAGCTGACCTTCTTCCTGCTGCTGATCTGGCTGCTGCTGGTCAACAACCTGACGGTGGGCAATGTCGTGCTCGGCCTGATCCTCGGCGTGCTGATCCCCGGCATCACCCAGCCCTTCTGGCCCAACCGGCCCAAGGTCGCCCGCCCGCTGAAGGCGGCGCAGTATATCCTGCTGGTGTTGTGGGATATCTGCGTGGCCAATGTCGCGGTGGCCCGGATCATCCTGTTCAAGACCAACGCGAACACACACAGCCAATGGATCGTCGTGCCGCTGGACCTGCGCTCGCCCGAGGCCATCACCGTGCTCGCCGGCACAATCACCATGACGCCGGGCACCGTCACCGCCATGCTCTCCGCCGATGCCCAGCACCTGCTGGTGCATTGCCTCGACAGCGAAGACCCCGACGCGGTGCGCGACGAGATCAAGCACCGTTACGAACGCCGGCTGAAGGAGATCTTCGAATGATCCACTACGCGCTGCTCTTCGCATCCGGGTGCTTCTCCATCGGCATGCTTCTGAATCTCTGGCGGATCCGTTTTGCCCCCGGCGTGGTGGATCGCATCCTCGCCCTCGACACGCTGGTCGTGAACGCCATCGCGCTGCTCAATGTCTATGGCATCATGCAAGGCACCGCGGTCTATTTCGAGGTCTCGCTGCTCATCGCCATGTTCGGCTTCGTGTCCACCGTCGCCTATTGCCGCTTCATCCTGCGCGGCAACATCATCGAATAGGAGGAAGCGATGGAAATTTTTGCCGAAATCGTGATTTCCCTCATGCTGGTCATCGGCGGCCTGTTCGGCCTGCTAGGCAGCTTCGGCCTGATCAAGCTCGACGACACGATGCGCCGCCTGCATGCGCCCACGAAGGCCACGACTTTGGGGGTCGGCGGGGTGCTCATCGCCTCCATGCTCTATTTCGCCGTGTTCATGGGAGACGTGTCCTATCACGAGTTGCTGATCACGGCCTTCCTCTTCATCACCGCGCCCATCACCGCGAATTTCGTCGCCAAGGCCCATATGCATCGTGACGTGAAAGAGCGGGACCTTCCGCGGACCGGCGGCAGATATGGCTGGGCCGGCTATGACGAGATCGGCGACGAGGAACAGCCCATCGACACGAAGTGACGGTTTTCGCAGCTTGCGACGATCCGGGCCGGCCGAATCCGGGGCCCGGTCCCGGAAACTATTCGCGATCATAAAAAAATGGTAAGGAGGTCCTCTTTCAAAACAAGAAATATCGGAGGGGATGTCTCATGAAGGTCGCGATTGTCCAGGAGCCACCAGTCTATCTGAACCTGCCAGAAACCATGGAGCGGGCCGTTCAATTGGTGGAACAATCCGCCCGGGAGGGGGCCAAGCTGATGGTGTTTCCGGAGGCGTGGTTTCCCGGCTACCCGACCTTCGTCTGGCGGCTATCGCCCGGCGCGGGCATGGGCAAGACGGACGAGCTGTTTGCCCAGCTGCAGGCCAATTCCATCGATCTGAGCCGCAACGGCATGGCGCCGCTTCAGGCGGCCGCGGCCGAGAACGGGATGGTGATCGTCGCCGGCTACCAGGAACTGGACGGGGCGGTGAGCGGCTCGACGCTGTTCAATTCCTGCGTGATCATCGACGCCGACGGGACGATCGCCAACAATCACCGCAAGCTCATGCCGACCAACCCGGAGCGCATGGTCTGGGGGTTCGGCGATGGCTCTGGCCTCAACGTGGTCGAGACAGCGGTGGGACGCGTCGGAGCGCTGCTGTGCTGGGAAAACTACATGCCGCTGGCGCGTTTCGCGCTCTACGCCCAGAATGTCGATATCTATGTCGCACCGACCTGGGACAGCGGAGACACCTGGCTGGCGACCATGCAACATATCGCGCGCGAGGGCGGCTGCTGGGTTCTCGGCTGTGCGACTTCGCTGGAAGTATCTGATATTCCAACTGACATTCCGCATTACGACGAGCTGTTTCCCAACAAGGGCGAGTGGGTCAATCCCGGCGACGCGGTTATCTATCGCCCCTTCGGAGGCCTTGCCGCGGGCCCGATGCACAAGGAGAAAGGCTTGCTTGTCGCCGATATCGACGTGGACGCCGCTCGGGCGTCACGGCGGAAATTCGACGTGGCCGGCCATTATTCGCGCCCGGATGTATTCAGCCTGTCGGTCGACCGAAGCCGGAAGCTGCCAGTCGCCTTCGAAGACTAGGGCAGGCGCGCCGGGCACAGGCTCGGCAGATCGGGTTTTCCTCCCTGATTGACCCCTTGCGCATCTGACAGATCGACTCCACTCGTGCAAAGGTGGCAGAACGAAGCCACGTAACGAAATCGGTCTGGGAGCATGGCATGGCGATCGAATTGACGACTCTGGATGGAACAGCAATTTCCGCATTCTGTTTTGGCGCCATGCAATTCGGCATCGGGGCGGACCGGGCGGCCTCGGAAGAGATGTACGCCGCCTGCCGGGGCGCCGGCATCAATTTCTTCGATACAGCACATGGCTATTCCGACGGCCTCTCCGAGACCTGGCTCGGGGACATGGTCCGGAGCGAAAGGGACGCCGTCTTCTTTGCCAGCAAGGTCGCGGTCTCCGGTGGTTCGGGACGGAAAAACATCCTGGCGCAATTCGACGAGAGTTGCCGCCGGCACAAACTTGAGTGCGTGGATGGTCTGTACCTCCACCGCTGGGATGCACAGACACCGCTCGAAGAGACGTTCGAGACCCTCGCCGGCCTGAAAGAGGAGGGGAAAGTCCGCTACATCGGCGTTTCCAACTTCGCGGCCTGGCAGGTCATGAAGTCGGTCGCGGTCGCCGAACGGTTCGACCTCAAGATCTCGCTTCTGCAGCCGATGTACAACCTGGTGAAGCGGCAGGCCGAAATGGAGCTTTTGCCGATGGCGGCGGATCAGGAGATCGCGGTTGCGCCCTACTCTCCGCTCGGCGGCGGATTGCTGACGGGGAAATACCGCGGCGGCGCAACCGGGCGGCTCGATACCGATCCCAGCTACAAGATCCGCTATGGCGAACAATGGATGCGCGACGTTGCCGTGGCATTGACCGATCTTGCCGAGGAGATGGGACAGTCCCCGGCAACGCTCGCGGTGGCTTGGGTGGCCAGCCATCCCGCCGTGACGGCGCCGATCATCAGCGCCCGTTCGCTCGATCAGCTGAAACCGTCGCTGGCCGCGGTCGGGTTTGAAATGGATGCGGCCTTGCGCGCGCGGATGACGGCGCTCACGCCGACACTCGAACCCGCGACAGGCCGCCTGGAAGAAGCCGCAAAGACATAACGCGATTATCCGACGGCCCAACCAGCGCAAGCTTCGCTTTCATTGGGCCGCCGGTGATCTGTCCTCAGATGGTTTAAACGAAGGCCTGAATGCCCGTCTGCGCCCGACCTAAGATCAGCGCGTGGATGTCATGCGTGCCCTCGTAGGTGTTGACCGCTTCGAGATTCATCACGTGGCGGATCACGCCATATTCGTCCGAGATCCCGTTGCCACCGAGCATGTCGCGCGCCTCGCGGGCGATGGCCAGCGACTTGCCGCAATTGTTGCGCTTCATCATAGAGACAAGCTCGCCCGGCGCGCGATGCTCGTCCATCAAGCGGCCAAGCCGCAGAACACCCTGCAGGCCGAGCGCGATCTCGGTCTGCATGTCGGCGAGTTTCTTCTGGATCAACTGGTTGGCGGCGAGCGGGCGACCGAACTGCTTGCGGTCGAGCGTGTACTCGCGCGCCATGTGCCAGCAGGCCTCCGCCGCGCCCAGGGCGCCCCAGGCGATGCCGTAACGCGCCCGGTTCAGGCAGCCGAACGGGCCTGCCAGCCCGCTGATTTCCGGCAGCAGGTTCTCCTCCGGGACGAAAACCTCGTCCATCATGATCATGCCGGTGACGGAGGCGCGCAGGGAGAACTTGCCCTCGATCTTCGGCGTCTCCAGCCCCTTCATGCCGCGCTCCAGCAGGAAGCCCTTGATCTTGCCGTCATGCGCTTCGGACTTAGCCCAGACAACACAGATATCGGCGATGGGCGAGTTGGTGATCCAGTTCTTGGAGCCCGAGAGCAGGTAACCGCCGTCCGTCGGCTTGGCGCGCGTCACCATGCCGCCCGGGTCGGAGCCGTGATCCGGCTCGGTCAGCCCGAAACAGCCAACCAACTCGCCGGTGGCCAGTTTCGGCAGGTATTTTTGCCGCTGCGCCTCGGTGCCATAGGCAAAGATCGGGTGCATCACCAGCGAGCTTTGCACCGACATCGCCGAGCGATAGCCTGAATCGACCCGCTCCACCTCGCGCGCGACCAGCCCGTAGGAGGTGTAATTCGTCCCTGCCCCGCCATATTCCTCGGGGATCGTGCAGCCCAGCAAGCCCAGCTCGCCCAGCTCCGTCATGATCTCGCGGTGAAAGATCTCGTGCCGGTTCGCCTCCAGCACCCGCCGCGCCAGCCCGTCCTGGCAATAGGCGTGGGCGGCGTCGCGGATCATGCGTTCTTCCTCGCTCAACTGCTCGTCGAGCAGGAACGGGTCCTGCCATTGCAGGTCCGCGGGGCGCGCACGCGCTGTCTCGGGGGTGTTGCTCGCCATGTCTCCTCATCCCTCTGCTGGCACATCCGAATCCCTCGTGCTTACGGCCAAAGCGATCCGGTTTCCATGCCGCTCTTTTCACGGGAGAGAATGTCCCGCAAAGAGGGTGGCAGAGACCCGGTTTTAAGCTGCGCCCCCCGTGGTGCTGTGCTAGGACTCGCCGAGGCAAAGCATGCGAGGAGTGAAATGAACAACTGCGTCTTCGTCCAGATCCGTTGTGCCCCTGGAACCACCTACGAGGTGGCCGATGCCATCGCGCTGCGGGAAATCCACTCGGAGCTGTTTTCGACCTCGGGCGAATATGACCTGCTGCTCAAGCTCTACGTGCCCGAAGGCGCCGATGTGGGCCATTACATCAACGAGAATGTCGCCTGCATCCCGAACGTCCAGCGCACACTCACCACGATGACCTTCCGCGCCTTCTAGGCCTGCGCCTGCAGCGCCGCATAGGCGCGCGACATTTCCCCATGGAGCCGCTCCAGATCGGAATCGACCTCCGCCTCCGGGTCGCAGTGGAAGCTTTCCAGCACATCGATCCGGATCACGCCGGGCCTTGGCATTTTCCTGTTGCGCGGCAACAGGCGGTCCGAGCCGGATATGACCACCGGCCGAATGCTCCGCCCCGTCTCGCGTGCCACCAACACCACACCCGCCTTCAGCGGCGCCAGCCCTTCCTCGCCGCTGCGGGTTCCCTCGGGAAAGAGGATCAGCGACCGGCGTCGAGGCATGGCGGCGACCGCTTCGGCCAGATGCCGGCGCGCATCGCTGCCGCGGGCGCGGTCGATGGAGACCAGACCGGCGGCTCGGAATCCTCTTCCGACGAAGAAGTTGGAGAAAAACTCCTTCTTGGCACCGAAAGTAACCCATTTTCCGGCCGGCACATTGGACAGCAGCGCGAAGCCATCGAGATGGCTGCGGTGATTGACGGCAAAGATGGAATTTTCGTCGGCGGCCATACGTGCAACCGCGGTCGGGCTGATCTCCACCCGGATATCGAGGAACCAAAGCAGCCAACCACAGCTACGCGGGACAAGCCTCCAGTACCAGCTGCGAAAGCCGCGCCGCTTCTCGCAGAAACGTGGGGCGATGCAGATAAAGAGAAACAGCACCGGCCCGACAACGAGCAGCGCCAGACGCTTGAGCAATGTGAACAAGGGGTCCCTTTCCGATCCGGGCAACGGGCGGGAAGAGGCTCCTTCGGTCGCATCCAAGTTGACAGAGGCTGTCTCGCGATTCCGGCTGCCTGTCAAGCAAGGGGATCCTGCGCCGCCGCCCATTTCGACGATCGGAATGGGGGCTTTGCCCCCCGCGCTCTTGCGAGCGCTCCCCCTAGGATATTTGCAGAAAGAGGATGAAACACGCTATCCACTTTCCTCTTTCCCCAAATATCCCCGCCGGAGGCACGATCCACAGGATCGTTCGCGCGAAAGGCGGCGTTTGCCGGAACAGGAAAGCGCCCGGCGAAACCGCCGGGCGCTCCATGCTGCTGTCCCTCGAGATTTCTACGCGATCAGAACGGGCTGTCGGGATAGTAGAACTTCTCGGCATTCTCCTTGGTGATCAGGACAGAACCGATCACGAACTTGCCGGAGACCGGGGCGTTTGAGACGAAGTTCAGCGCCGTCATCTCGATCGCCGTGGCCGACATCGAGGGCGGATAGGTCACGTTGGCCTTGATCGTTGCGTCGCCATCGGCCACGCGCTTGATCATCTCCTTCATGCCGGCGCCGCCAAGCACCCACATCTCGTCCATGCGGTCCGCTTCCTTCATCGCCCCCAGCACACCGATGGCCATGTCGTCGTCAGAGGCCCACACGGCGTCGATTTCCGGATACTTGGACAGGAAGTCCTGCATCACGGTGAAGGCGTCGTCACGGTTCCAGTTGCCGTGCTCCATGCCGAGGATCTCGATGCCGGAGCCTTCGATCGCAGCCTGGAAGCCCTCGACGCGCTCGTTGTCGATGGTTGTCGGGATCCCGCGCAACACGACGATCTTGCCGCCATCGGGCATCATTTCCTTGAAGAACATGCCGGACGTGTAGCCGAAGCCGGGGTTGTCGCCGGCAACATAAAGGTCCTCGATGCCCTCCTCGCTCAGGCCGCGGTCGATGACCGTCACCCAGGCGCCGCTATCCTTCACGCGCTTCACGGGCGCGGTCAGCGGCTCGGATTCGAAGGGCAGAACCACCAGCGCGTCGATATTGCGGGTGGCCATCATGTCCTCGATGTCGTTGACCTGCTTGGCCGGGTCGGAGGCGGTCGCAAGCACGAAGTCGAGCTCGGGATAGGTGGCTTCCAGCCGGTCGATCGCTTCCTTGGCGTGGAAGTTCATGCCGCCGGCCCAGCCATGGGTCGCGGCCGGAATGGACACGCCGATGATCGTATCGGCGGCCATTGCCACGCCTGCGGCCATCAGGGTCGCAATCGCCGTGGCGCCGAAGAGATGCTTCATTTTCATGGTCTTCCTCCCTTGAATGCCCCGCGACGGGGCAGTGTTCCCGTCAGCGGGATGACTTCCTGGCGCGTTGCAGCACGACCGCCAGAATGATGATCACGCCCTGGATCGCCCCGTTGAGATAGGGGCTCACGAGGTCCGTGAGATTGAGAATGTTGTCGATCAGCCCGAGGATCAGGACACCGACGACGGTGCCCCAGACGCGCCCGAAACCACCAGACAACAGCGTGCCACCGATGATGACCGCCGCGATGGTCTCCAGCTCCCACAGCAGGCCGGTGGAATTGGAGGCCGAACCGAGCCGAGGCACGTAGAGCACGGAGGCCAGGCCCACCAGGATCCCGAGCACGACATAGGTCATTAGGCGGACATTCTTGACATGCACCGCCGAGTACCGCGCGACCTGCTCGTTGGAGCCGATGGCGGCGCAATGGCGGCCATAGGCCGTGTGGCGCATGGCGATCTCGCCGAGAATGGCGACCACGGCAAAGACGATGATCGGCCAGCGGATGCCGAACAGCCCGCCGTAATAGACCGGCTCATAGATCGAGCCGATCGAGAAATTGAGCGAGATGGTTCCCCCATCGGCCATCCATGTGACAAGGCTGCGGAAGATCACCATCATGCCCAGCGTCACGATGAAGGCCTCGATCCCCATTCGGGTGATCAGCAACCCGTTCACCGCACCGGCAATCGCACCGAGCATGAGCCCCGTCCCCATGCCGATGAGGATCACCCCCCATCCCGTGCCAAGCGCGGGGATGAGCGCGTTCATCACCATGATCATGATCCCGGCGATGAAGGCGGTCATCGAGCCCACCGAGAGGTCGAGGCCCCCGGCGGTGATCACGAAGGTCATGCCGACGGCCATGATGCCGATGAAGGCCGAGCGCGAGAGCACGTTGGTGATGTTCTTGGAGGCGAGGAAATCGGGGTTCAGCAGGTAGCCGATCACGATCAGGACAACGAGCGCCAGGATCGGCCCGAGCGCCTGAATGTCGAATTTGAACCCGGTGCCCTTGCCATTGGCCGGGGCATTGCTGGTCGTGTCAGTCATGGCCATTGCCCTTCTTCTCCAGTCCCATTGCGAGGCGCACGATCACGTCCTCGTTGACCTCCTGCCCCGTCACCTCGCCCTCGATCCGACCGCGCCGCATGACGCAGACGCGATCGCAAAGTCCGATCACCTCCGTCATCTCGGAGGAAATGACGATCACCGAATGGCCCGCTTCCGCGAGCTTGTGGATGAAGGTGTAGAATTGCTGCTTGGTGCCGACATCGATGCCGCGTGTCGGCTCGTCGATGATGACGATCTGCGGTTCGGCCAGCATGATCTTGGCCAGCAGCACCTTCTGCTGGTTGCCGCCCGACATGTTGCCCACCAGCACATCGCGCGAGGGCGCGCGGATGTCGAATTCCACGATCGCCTTGTCGAGCGCGGCCTCCTCGGCCTTGCGGTCGATAACGATGTTCGAGAACTTCTTGAGCGCCAGCAGAGTCAGGTTGCGCCTCATGTCCTGGGTCAGGATCAGCCCGTTTTCCTTGCGGTCCTCCGGCAGGTAGACGAGCCCCGCCGTCATCGCCTCCTCGGCATTGTGAATGCGTACCGGCCTGCCATTGATCGCGACCGAGCCGGTGGAGGAGCGAACGCCGAAAAGCCCCTCCATCAGCTCGGTCCGGCCGGACCCGACGAGCCCGGCAAAGCCAAGGATCTCGCCCCGTGCAAGGGTAAAGGAAACATCCTTCACGAGCGTTCCGATGGTAAAATTCTTCACCTCCAGAACCGGTTCGGCCCCATCGGCCGGACGTTTGGGCGGGAACATGTCGGAGAGGTCGCGCCCGACCATCGCTTCGGCCATCTGGTCTTCGTTCAACTCGCCCCGAAGGGCGGTGCGCACGATGTGCCCGTCGCGCATGACCGTGATCCGGTCGGCGATGCGGGCCACCTCGTCCAGCTTGTGCGAGGTATAGAGGATCGCGGTCCCCTCCTCCTTGAGCCGGTCGATCTGACGGAACAGCACTTCCGTCTCGCGCGTGGTCAGCGCGGCGGTCGGCTCGTCCATGATCAGCACCCGCGCCTTGCGCGAGAGCGCCTTGGCAATCTCGACCATCTGTTTCTCGGGCACGGAAATGTCGGCGGTCTTGGCCCGCGGGTCGAGCGGGGTTTCCAGCCGGTCAAGCAGCTCGCGGGTCTGCGCGCGCATCGTCGCGTGATCGAGCAGCCAGCCCTTCTTCAGCTCATGGCCGAGGAAGATGTTCTGCTCCACGCTCAGAAGCTGTGCGAGGTTGAATTCCTGGTGGATGAGGGTCACGCCGCGGGCTTCCGCCTCGCGGGAGCGGGCAAAGGTGACGGGTTGGCCGTCCAGCACGATCTCGCCGTCGGAGGCTTCCAGATAGCCCGACATGATCTTCATCGCGGTCGATTTGCCGGCGCCGTTCTCGCCGATCAGGGCATGGACCTCGCCCGGATGCAGCTCGATCGAGATATCGAAGAGGATCTGGATCGGGCCGAAGGAGCGTTGCACATTGCGCAGCGCGAGTATGGGGGCCGCAGACATCTCTGCCTGCGGCGGTTCCGATTGAATTGCGGCGTTCGCGCTCATCGGTTCCTCACGCCAGCTTGACCCAGGCCGCGTCCCGCGCCGAGCTGCGCACGCAGGCATCGACGAAGGACACGCCGGCCAGCCCGTCCTGCACAGTCGGGAAGACGACATCGGCCGGGATCGGCTCGCCCGCCATCTTCGCCCGGATCGCGCGTGCGGCCTCGGCATAGATATTGGCGAAGCCTTCCAGGTAGCCCTCGGGGTGTCCGCCCGGCGTGCGGGAGACACGGTTGGCCACGTCGCGCGCGCCGGAACCGGAGCGGGTCAGCAGCCGCTTGGGCTCGCCGAACGGCGTTAACCAGAGGTAGTTCGGGTCCTCCTGCGACCATTCCAGCCCGCCCTTGGCGCCGTAGACGCGCAGCTTGAGCGCGTTCTCGTTGCCCGGCGCCACCTGGCTGCACCAGAGCATCCCGCGCGCGCCGCCCTTGTAGCGCAGCATGACGTGGCCGTTATCGTCCACGCGGCGACCATCGACGAAACTCTGCAGATCCGCCGAAAGGCTCTCTAGCTCGAGCCCGGTCACGAAACCGGCGAGGTTGAAGGCGTGGGTGCCGATATCGCCAGTCGAGCCCCCTGCCCCCGTGCGTTCCGGATCGGTGCGCCATTCGGATTGCTTGTTGATGCCGGTCTTCTCGACCGCCTCCGTCAGCCAGTCCTGCGGGTATTCGACCTGCACGACGCGGATTTCACCCAGCTCGCCATTGGCGACCATCTCGCGCGCCTGCCGCACCATCGGGTAGCCGGTATAGTTATGCGTGAGCACAAAGAGCGCATCGCTCTCCTCGGCCAGCTTCACAAGCTTGCGGGCGTCCGGCAATGTCGAGGTCAGCGGCTTGTCGCAGATCACGTGGATGCCACGCTTGAGGAATTCGCGCGCCGCCGGGTAGTGGACGTGGTTCGGGGTGACGATCGCCACGGCGTCGATACCGTCCTTGATCCGGTTCTCGCGGATCGCCATCTCGCGGAAATCGCCATAGATCCGGTCCGGCGCGAGGCCGAGCGCCTCGCCACTCGCCTTCGCCTTCTCCCGCGTCGAGGAAAGCGCCCCGGCGACCAGTTCGAATTCCCCGTCAATGCGGGCGGCGATGCGGTGCACGGCGCCGATGAAAGCGTCATTGCCGCCACCGACCATGCCAAGTTTCAGTGGTGCCATTATCAGATCCCCAGCATCTTGCGGTTGCCTGCCTCGTCGGTCCCGCCATCGGCGAAATCGTCGAAGGCTTTCTCGGTGACGCGAATGATGTGTTCCTTGACGAACTGCGCCCCCTCGCGCGCGCCGTCCTCGGGGTGCTTCAGGCAGCATTCCCACTCGACCACGGCCCAGCCGTCGAAATCATTCGCAGCCATTTTCGAGAAAATCGCGCCGAAATCGCACTGGCCGTCACCGAGGCTGCGAAACCGCCCGGCACGATCGACCCAAGGTTGATAACCGGAATAGACGCCCTGTTTTCCTGTCGGGTTGAACTCGGCATCCTTGACGTGGAACATGCCGATCCGGTCCTTGTAAATGTCGATATTGTCCAGGTAATCAAGGCATTGCAGCACGTAATGGCTGGGATCGTAAAGCATCATCGCGCGCGGGTGATTTTTCACGCGCTCAAGGAACATCTCGAAGGTGACGCCGTCATGAAGGTCCTCGCCGGGATGGATCTCGTAGCAGACATTCACGCCGCAATCGTCGGCATGATCGAGGATCGGCTTCCAGCGCCGCGCCAGTTCGTCGAATGCCGTCTCGATCAGGCCCGCGGGCCGCTGCGGCCAGGGATAAATGAAGGGCCAGGCCAACGCGCCGGAGAAGCTCGCATGCGCCGTGATCCCCATGTTCCTAGATGCGGTCAGCGCCTTTTTCACCTGGTCGACGGCCCATTCCTGCCGGGCCTTCGGGTTGCCGCGCACTTCCGGCGCCGCGAAGCCGTCAAAAGCGGTGTCATAGGCGGGATGAACGGCCACGAGCTGCCCTTGCAGGTGGGTGGAAAGCTCGGTCACCTCCACACCATTCTCTGCCGCCACCCCTTTGAACGTGTCGCAGTAATCCTTGCTCTCGGCGGCCTTGGCCAGATCGATGAGCCGACCGTCCCAACTTGGCACCTGCACGCCAAGATAGCCGCAGTCGGCGGCCCATTTCGTGATGCTGTCCCAGGAATTGAACGGCGCCTCGTCACCGGCGAACTGCGCCAGGAAAAGGGCCGGGCCCTTGATCGTCTTCATCGCACAACCTCCTCGGCCGGCGAAGCGGCGCGCCTTTCGCGCAGCCCCTCCCCGGCATTTGCGAATCGCTTATGTAATCCTTTACATCGTGAGTGTAGGCGGTGTGTAATCGATTACAAGAAGTAACTTCGGCAATGTATACGTTCACGCCACCCCGACTCGAAACGCGAACAAGGCCACGAAACCATGGGAAAATCCGGCTCAAAAGCGCCCTCCATCCGGGACGTGGCCCATGCCGCCGGAGTGTCCACTGCGACGGTGAGTCGTACCCTGTCCAACCCGGACGTAGTGAGCGAAACCACCCGGGAGGCGGTGTTCCTGGCAATCCGGGAAACCGGCTACACAGTCAATCTCGCCGCGCGAAACCTGCGCAAGCGCGAGACCGGCGCGGTGGCTATTCTCTTGCCAAACCTCGCCAACCCCTTCTTCTCCCGCATCCTCTCGGGCATTGCCGAGGTAATGTCGGAGGCCGGGCTGAGCGTTTTGATCAGCGACACCACCCCAATGGCAAAGGACGACCATCGCCTGCCGGAATATGTCAACCAGAACAATGTGGACGGCATCATCGTTCTGGACGGAAACCTGCGGCAGGACGCGCTGCTCAATCGGGGCAGCCCGGAGGTGCGCGCGCCGATGGTATTTGCCTGTGAGTGGATCTCCCAGATCGACCGCCCCATTGTGACCGTGGACAACCAGGAAGCCTCCGTTCGCGCCGTGCAGCACCTTCTGTCGCTCGGGCACAGGCGGATCGGCCATATCTGCGGTCCGCCCGACAACGTACTCACCGCCAGCCGGCTGGAGGGCGCGCGCGGGGCGATGCAGTCGGTCGGGTTGCGGATGAAACCGGAATGGATCTATCCGGGCGATTTCTCGCTGCAATCGGGATCCGAGGCGGCGAAGATCTGGCATGGCTCAAGTGACCGGCCGACGGCGGTCTATTGTGCCTGTGACGAGATGGCCCTGGGCTTCATCGGCGAGCTTACCCGCCGCAAGGTGGCCGTTCCGCAAGAGGTGTCGGTCGTCGGCTTTGACGATCTGGACATGGCGGCGCATTTCGTGCCGTCCCTCACCACAATTTGCCAACCCCGCGTCACCATCGGGCGCACGGCTGCCCGCTTGCTGCTTGAACGCATGCGCATGACACCCCAGGAGCGTAGCGCAAGGCCTGCTCCCCGCGTCGTTCTCCCGGTCAAACTCGCCGTTCGCGAAAGTACGGCGCCACCGCCGGGGTGACCCGGGCCGGTTTCGCCGGCATAACTGTGACAAACGCCCTCTCAAGTCAGGCAAGCCCAGATGACCCGCTTTTTGCCCCTCGCCTTCACCGCGTTCCTCGCCACGCCCGCGTTGTCCGGAGAACTGCCGCCTGCCGTCACCGACGACATGTTTGCCGCGACCTCGCCCGCGATGGTCGAGGTCGGCCGCCTCCTGTTCTGGGATCCGATCCTGTCGGGTAATCGCAACATCTCCTGCGGCACCTGCCATCACCCGAAATTCGGCACGTCGGACGGGATGTCGCTTTCGCTCGGCGAAGGCGCTAACGGGCTCGGTCCGGAGCGCGTGCCAGACCCGGCGAACATGCCCGAGCAACGCATTCCACGGAATGCACCGGCCATGTTCAATCTCGGCGCGATGGAATTCACCACGCTCTTCCACGATGGCCGCATCCAGGCCGACCCGTCCCAACCCAACGGGCTGCGCACGCCGCTGGACCAGGAGATGGTGCAGGGGTTTACCGGCGTGCTCTCGGCCCAGACCATGTTCCCGGTGCTGAGCCAGGACGAGATGGCCGGCCATTACAGCGAGAACGAGATCTCCAAGGCGGTGCGCTCTGGACGGCTCACGGGCGAGAATGGCGCCTGGGACCTGATCGCGCAGCGGGTGCGAGCCATTCCGGAATACCGGGCGGCCTTCGAGGCAGCCTTGCCGGAAGTCGCCGCCGGTCGGCCGATCAGCTTCACGGATATCTCTAACGCGATTGCCGAGTTCATCAACTGGGAATGGCGCTCTGATGACAGCGCTTTCGACCGCCACCTGCGGGGCGAGGCACCGCTGGAGGGCGCGGCGCTGCACGGCATGGAGCTGTTCTATGGCAAGGCCGGCTGCAACGACTGTCACTCCGGCCCTTTCCAGACCGACCATGCGTTTCACGCCATGGCGGTTCCGCAATTCGGCCCCGGCAAGGCGGAACGGTTCGAGAGCCATTCCCGCGACGAGGGACGTTTCCGGGTGACCGGGCAAGAGGCCGACCTCTACGCCTTCCTGACACCCAGCCTGCGCAATGTCGCCCTGACAGCGCCTTATGGGCATACCGGCTCGCACCGCGACCTCCCGGCTTTCGTCGCCTACCACCTCGATCCGGTCGCCGGGCTTGCTGAATTCGACCGGGCACAGCCGATTCTGCATGATTTCGAGGGCAAGGAAATCTGGGCGGCGCTGGATGACGGCGCCGAGGCGGAACGGATCGCGCAAGCCGCGGAGAAGGCGACCGTTTCGCTGTCGGAAGAAGAGATTTCCGCGTTGGTGGCGTTTCTCGACAGCCTGACCGGGGCGAATGGCGCCGAGGGACGGCTTGGCATTCCAGACAGCGTTCCGAGCGGGTTGCCGGTGGACAGGTAGCGCCCCATTTGAGCGCAAGATGGAGGCGCTGCCCGCACGCACTCAATCGAGCGCTTCCCCCGGAGGATGCCTGCCAATATGAAAGGACAGCTTCACAATTCCTCTAGGCAAAGTTACTCCGACAGAGGCACGATCCGAAGGGTCGTTCACGCAAAGCGCACCTCCGGATGCTTCAATCCACAGGGCGCAATTCCGTTGCCCCGCCATCCAGCCGCCAGATTTCGTAGCTCTGCCCGGCTCCGGCCTGCATCCAGTCACTTTGCTGACCTGACGGCCAGATCACGCGAAGCTCGACCGTTTCGACCCCGCCCAGCCCGAAATGCTCGGGCAGGTTTCGGCCCGAGACATGACCGCCGCCAGAGGTGATCTCGCGCGCGGTGATACGCCCGTCCGGCCATCGCAGTTCGATCCAGGCGCCGATAGCAAAGCCGTTCACACCTTCCTGTCGTGGCTGTAGGCCGAGCCAGTTTCCCGTGCCCTGGGTAGCATTGCGATAGAGTTCCAAGGGGGCGCGGCGGTTCACGACCACCAGGTCCAGCAGCCCATCCCCATCAAAATCCGCCAGCGCGGCGCCGCGGGAGCGGTCCGTGGTGGCGATTCCGGCCGAAACGGAGGATTCGACGAATGTCCCATCCTCCTGCTGGATCAGCAGGTTGTTCGGGTCGTTGATCGCATTGGTGGGCATCTGGTCGACATTGCCCTTGGCGATGAAGAGGTCATCGCGCCCGTCATTGTTCACATCGCCAAATTGTGCCGTCCAGCCGGTGGAGGGGCGGCCATCCTCGCCGATATGTGGCCGCTGGGCGAAGGTTCCGATGGAGAACGGCGCCTGAACATAGCCGGACTCTCCGTCCGACAGCAGCGTCAGCTGGTCGGCCATGGAGGTCAGCACCAGATCGGGGCGGCCGTCGCCGGAGATATCCCGACTGGCGATCCCCATGCCCCAGATCGAAATCCGCTTCCAGCCATCCTCCTCGCCGAGCAGGCGCGGCACGGTTTCCATGCGCCACATCTGTTCCTCGCCCGCGCGCACGTAATAATGCCGGTCATTCGAGACCCGCAGATCCGCACGGCCCGAACGGGTCCAGTCGGAAAACAGCATCGAGAGGGCGCAGAAGCCAGGCTCCAGAACCAACGCCTCGCCATATCCGTCGCCATCTGGGCGGTGCAGCTCGTTCGTGTCGCAGGCCTCGAAGGGGCCTTCCGGGTCGGTCCGGTCGACGTAATTGCCGATGGCGAGGGTCGGGTAGCGATTGCCAGGCTCCCAGGTCGCGGAGAAGGCGGTGGACCACTTGTCGCCCGCGTGGAACCCGAGCCTGTCGCCGGCATCCTCGAAACGGCATGCGCCCTGCCCCAGCAGGAGCTTGTTCGGCCCGACCCGCAGGACCGCGAGATCGAGCAGGCCGTCACTGTTGATATCGAGCGGGTAGGCGCCGGTCACGCCGGTCATCTCGGGGATCTCCGCGCCGAGATCGAAGGCGAAGGCGTCGCCGGGCGCTGCGGTCCGGTTGATGAAAAGCCGCGCGGGCGCGCTGCCACCGGCGGCGAATATCTCGGGACGGCGGTCGCCGTTGCAGTCGAAGACCGCCACGCCACCGCCGACGAAATGTTCCCAGCCGCCGGAATAGACATGCTCGACCGGCAGGCCCGCGCGCTCATCGAGAAAACGCACCTCGCTCGCCGCGGCGGGCATGGCCACCGTCAGCGCAAAAAGCACAATCCAGTTCATCCGCCCGACTCCCCTGCCCGTTTCTCCGTGACAGCCGCCAGCGCGAGGGTCGCCGCGCCACGGGCCCAGACGAGATCCCCCCAGGCGTTGGTTTCCATGCGCGGCAGCGTGCGGGCCTTGTTGAGCGTCATGGCGCGCGCTTCCGTCAACACCTCTTCGGCATAGAGATAGTCGTATTTCATCCGCGCGCCGGAGAGGATCACCAGCGACGGGTCGAACAGGTTCACCACATTCGCCAGCCCCGCTGCGAGGAAGCGGCCGGCGCGACGGAAGATGGTACGCGCGGCCTCGTTGCCGGCCTTGGCCTGATCGTAGAGGCTTTCGAGGATGACTTGCGCGGAATCCGAGGAGGTCCGGTGCAGGTCCAGCGCGACAGAGGCTTCGCGCACCAGCGCGTAATCGGAAACATAGGCTTCCAAGCAGCCGCGCTGACCGCAACGGCAGAGCGCGCCGTCGAGCTGCACCTTGATATGGCCCAGCTCCATGCCGACCGAATGGGCACCGCGATAAAGCTTGTGATCGATGACCAGGCCCATGCCGACACCGTATTCCAGCGTAACCACGGCGAAATCCGCAAGCCGCCGCCCGCCGCCGTACCAGAGCTCCGCAAGCGTCACCATGTTGGCGTCATTGTCCACCTGGACCGGCACGCCGAGCCGCTCGGTCATGCGCTCCGCGATGGGCAGTTCGGTGCCGCGAATGATCGGCGACCAGAGCGCCACCCCGCGCGGGTGATCGACAATGCCGGGAACGCCCAACCCGATCGCGGAGAGCTGCGAGCGCTCCATGCCGGCCTCGACCAGCATGCGCGTGAGCAGTTCCTCCGCCTCCTCCACCAGCAGGTCGAATTCGCTGCGCAGGCTTTGCCGGTGCAGCCTGGCCTCCGCCACCACTTGGCCGGCGAAGTCGATGATCACACCTGTATGGAAGACGTCGCTGAGCTTGATGCCGGCGACAAAGGCGGCCTCGGGCCGGACGGCCAGCGCCACCGGGGGGCGGCCGCGTCCTCCGGGTTCGCGCGGCGCCTCGACCTCGCAGAGCAAGCCGGCATTTATCAGGTCGGAGACCAGCGTGCTGACCGAGGCGGGGCTGACATCGAGATGCTTGGCGACATCGATTCGCGACATTTGGCCATGTGAGCGCACGGCTTCGAAGACCTGCTGGCGCAACGGCGGCGCGGTCGTGCCATGTGGCGGCAGAATCGGACCGCAACCGGGCAGAGGTTGGGCCGAAAGATCCGGATCGCGTGCGCTCATCAGGCTATTTCCTTCACCAAACCAACAAATTTGTTTCTGCATTGCAGAATTTGTGACCACATACACACATATTACGCTAGTTCACGGCAGTCATTTGCCCACTTATCGGGATTCCAGTCAATTTTTATTTTGACAAATAAAATAAATAAGGGGATTGTTTGTTCGGAGTGGTCCACAGGGCCCTCCGCCCAAACGCAGGGCAAAAAATTCGGGAGGAATTCATGCGTAACCTTTTCATTGCGGCTGCCGCACTGACGACCGCTTTTACCACGACCGCACTCGCGCAAGACCTGACGGTCGGCGTTTCCTGGTCCAACTTCCAGGAGGAGCGTTGGAAAACCGACGAGGCCGCCATGGTCGCCGCTCTTGAAGCCGCCGGCGCCACCTATGTTTCGGCCGACGCCCAGTCGTCCTCGTCCAAACAGCTTTCGGATATCGAAGCGCTCATGGCCCAGGGCGTGGATGCCCTGATCGTGCTCGCTCAGGACACCGAAGCCGTCATTCCCGCCGTGCAGATGGCCGCCGACGAAGGCGTGCCGGTCGTGGCCTATGACCGCCTGATCGAAGACCCGCGCGCCTTCTACCTGACCTTCGACAACGTCGAGGTCGGCCGGATGCAGGCCCGCGCCGTTTTCGCCGCCCAGCCCAAGGGCAACTACGTGATGATCAAGGGTTCGCCCACCGACCCGAACGCAGACTTCCTGCGTGGCGGTCAACAGGAGATCATACAGGCAGCCGTGGATAGCGGTGACATCACCATCGTCGGCGAAGCCTATACCGACGGCTGGCTGCCGGCCAACGCGCAGCGGAACATGGAACAGATCCTGACCGCGAATGACAACAAGGTCGACGCTGTCGTGGCCTCCAATGACGGCACCGCCGGTGGCGTCGTCGCCGCGCTGACCGCGCAGGGCATGGAAGGGATCCCGGTCTCCGGCCAGGACGGCGACCATGCCGCGCTGAACCGCGTCGCCAAGGGCACGCAGACGGTTTCGGTCTGGAAAGACGCGCGTGATCTCGGCAAGGCCGCGGCGGAAATCGCCGTTGCGATGGCCGGTGGAACCGCCATGGCCGATATCGACGGTGCGATCGAGTGGACCTCACCCTCCGGCACCACGATGACCGCCAAGTTCCTGGAGCCGATCCCGGTGACGGCCGAGAACCTGACCGCTGTGACCGATGCTGGCTGGATCTCTGTCGAGACCCTCTGCCAGGGCGTCGAGGGCGGCCCGGCCCCCTGTAACTAAGGCCACCTTCACTCATCAAGACCAATCAGCCCCCGCCAGCAAGGCGGGGGCACTCTGAACGCGCACCCCGGAGAGCGCCAATCATGGCTGAACAGAACGCCCCCCGCGACCTGCCGCAGCACCGCCGGAACATCCTCGACACACTTGAAATCGACACCCGCCTGCTTGGCATGATCGGGGCCTTTGTCGTCATTTGTATCGTTTTCGATGTCTGGACGGGCGGCCGGTTCCTGACCCCCCGCAACATCTTCAACCTGACCATTCAGACCGTCTCCGTCGCCATCATGGCAACCGGCATGGTCTTCGTCATCGTTACCCGCCATATCGACCTCAGCGTCGGCGCCCTGCTGGCCACCTGCTCGGCCTTCATGGGCATGACCATGACCAACTGGCTTCCGAACATGTTGGGCGTCGAGCTTGGTGCATCCATCATCGCGCCGGTCGCGATCCTTGTCGGCGTGATCGTCGGAACCGCCATAGGCGCCTTCCACGGCTGGCTGATCGGTTATCTGACCATCCCGGCCTTCATCGTCACGCTGGGCGGGCTCTTCGTCTGGCGTAACGTCGCCTGGCACCTGTCCAGCGGCCAGACGCTCGGCCCCCTCGATCCCAACTTCCTGAAGCTCGGCGGGATCTCGGGCACGCTCGGCGCTTCGGCAAGCTGGATTCTCGGCATCCTCGCCACCGGCTTCGCGCTCTACATGCTCTGGAACGCGCGCCGCTCCAAGCTCGCCCATGGTTTCCCGATCAAGCCTGTCTGGGCCGAAATGACCATTGGCGGCATCGTCGCTGCCACCATTCTCGGCTTCGTCTGGATCCTCAACTCCTACGAGGTCCCGACCCGCAAGCTCGCTCGCGATTTTCGAGAAGCCGGCATGGAGATGCCGGAGGGCTATACCGAGGTTTACGGCGTCCCCTACTCGGTGCTGATCCTGATCGTCGTGGCGCTCGTCATGACCATCATCGCCCAGCGGACCCGGCTCGGCCGTTATATTTTCGCTACTGGCGGCAACCCCGAAGCGGCACAGCTCTCGGGCATCGACACCAAGCTCCTCACGGTCAAGATCTTTGCCATCGTGGGCTTCCTCTGCGCCATCTCGGCGGTCGTCGCCTCCGCGCGCCTGACCTATCACACCAATGATATCGGCACGCTGGACGAGCTTCGCGTCATCGCGGCGGCCGTCATCGGCGGCACGGCCCTCTCGGGCGGTTTCGGCACGATCTACGGCGCCATCCTCGGCGCGCTGATCATGCAGTCGCTGCAATCGGGCATGGCCATGGTTGGAGTCGAGGCGCCCTACCAGAACATCGTCGTCGGTGTCGTGCTGGTCTTCGCCGTCTATGTCGACATCCTCTATCGCAAGCGGACGGGAGATTGACCCATGCCACTTGATACCTCTGATCGCGGCACGCCCCTTCTGGAAATGCGCAACATGCGCAAGTCCTTTGGCGGTATCCACGCCGTGGAAGACGTCTCCATAAATCTCTGGCCCGGCGAGGTCGTCGGCATTCTCGGCCACAACGGCGCCGGCAAGTCGGTGTTGATGAAGATGCTCTCGGGCGCCTATCCGCGCGATGCGGGCCAGATCCTCATCAACGGCCAGGAGGCGCATATCGAGAACCCGCGCGATGCGCGCAAATACAATATCGAGACCATCTACCAGACGCTCGCGCTGGCCGACAATCTCGATGCCGCATCGAACCTGTTCCTCGGGCGCGAACTGGTCACGCCCCTTGGCCTCGTCAACGACGCCAAGATGGAAGCCGAGACGCGCAAGATCATGAACCGCCTCAACCCCAACTTCCAGCGTTTCCACACGCCGGTTTCGGGGCTCTCGGGCGGCCAGCGCCAGTCGGTGGCGATCTCCCGAGCGGTCTATTTCAACGCCAAGATCCTGATCATGGACGAGCCCACCGCGGCGCTCGGCGTGGAGGAAACGGCGATGGTGGCCCGCCTGATCGACGAGCTGAAGGCGCAAGGCCTCGGCATCCTGCTGATCGACCACGACATCCACCAGGTGAAGGCGCTCTGCGACCGGGCCTCGGTGATGAAGAACGGCAAACTCGTGGGCACCGTGCGCGTCAACGAGGTCACAGAGGACGACATCCTCGGCATGATCATTCTGGGCAAGAACCCGGAGACTGGAGTGGAATAATGTATATCGGTCTGGATCTGGGGACCTCCGGTCTCAAGGCGCTCCTGATCGACGAAGACCAGAAGGTCGTCGCCGAAGCCGCCGCACCGCTGACGGTCTCGCGACCGGCGGCGGGGTGGTCGGAGCAATCGCCAGCGGATTGGCTGGCGGCCGCTTCGGCGGCCATGGACGGGCTGGCCGCCGCGGCCTCTCTTGGCCAGGTCAAGGGGATAGGACTGTCGGGCCAGATGCACGGGGCAACCCTGCTCGATGCCTCGGGGGACGTGCTGCGCCCCTGCATGCTCTGGAACGACACCCGCTCCTACAAGCAGGCCGCGGCGCTCGACGCGGCCCCGCTCTGGCGCGAGGTCTCCGGTAATATCGTGTTCCCCGGCTTCACCGCGCCAAAGGTGATGTGGGTGCAACAGAACGAGCCGGCGGTATTCGAGAAGATCGCCAAGGTACTGCTGCCCAAGGATTACCTGCGTCTCTGGCTCACCGGAGAGGCGGTTTCCGAGATGTCGGACGCCGCCGGCACCTCCTGGCTGGACACGGGCAAGCGGGACTGGTCGGACGCGCTCCTGGCGAGCTCCGATCTCTCGCGCGACCACATGCCGAGCCTTGTCGAGGGCTCCGAAATCTCCGGCAAGCTGCGCAAGGAGCTGGCTGATCGCTGGGGCCTGCCCGATGGCGTGGTCGTCGCCGGGGGCGGCGGGGATAATGCCGCCTCGGCCGTCGGCGTCGGCGTGGTCAATGCCGGCGAGGCCTTCATCTCGCTCGGCACCTCGGGCGTGCTCTTTGCCGCCTCCGATGCCTATCAGCCGGATCCGGAAACGGCCGTGCACACCTTCTGCCACGCCCTGCCCGACACATGGCACCAGATGGGCGTGATCCTTGCGGCAACAGATGCGCTCAACTGGTACGCGGGCCTTGTCGGCTCGGATGCCGCCTCGCTCACCGGCGAGTTGGGAGAGCTGCGGGCGCCGGGCCGGGCTATGTTCCTGCCCTATCTGGGCGGCGAGCGGACCCCGCATAACGACGCGCAGATCCGCGGCTCCTTCACGGGGCTCGAACATGCCACCGACCGCACCGCCGGCGCTGTGGCCGTGCTCGAAGGCGTCACCCATGCAATCCGGGACAGCTATGACGCGCTCGCCTCCACGGGGACGAAGTTCGAACGTCTCATCGCCGTGGGCGGCGGCTCGCGCTCGGTCTACTGGCTGCAGGCCATCGCCACTTCGCTCGACATGCCGGTGCAGGTGCCGGTTGCGGGCGATTTCGGCGGCGCCTTCGGTGCAGCAAGGCTGGCATTGATGGCGGCGACGGGCGCGGGCGCCGAGGTCGCCTCGATCCCCGAGATATCCAAAGTGGTCGAGCCCGTGAAGGACCTGACCCAATCCTTCGCCGATGCGCACGGGCGCTATCGCGAAACCTACCAAGCCCTCAGAGGTCTCTCATGACAAACTTCTTCGACGGGATCTCCCCCGTCAAATTCGACCCCGCGAGCGACAGCGACCTCGCTTTCCGCCACTACAACCCCGACGAGATTGTCATGGGCAAGCGGATGGAAGACCAGCTGCGCTTTGCCGTCGCCTATTGGCACAGCTTCGCCTGGGAAGGCGGCGACCCGTTCGGCGGGCGCACCTTCGACCGGCCTTGGTATCCGCAGGACAGCATGGCCATGGCCAAGGTCAAGGCCGACGCGGCCTTCGAGATGTTCGATATTCTTGGCCAGCCCTTCTTCTGCTTCCACGATGCCGATGTCTGCCCGGGCGGCGAGAGCTTTGCCGAGTACAAGCGCAATCTCGACGAGATCGTCGAGTATTTCGCCGGCAAGATGGAGAGCAGCAAGACGAAGCTCCTCTGGGGCACGGCCAACATGTTCACCCACCGCCGCTTCATGTCGGGTGCCGCGACCAACCCGGACCCGGATGTCTTCGCCTGGTGCGCGGCGACGGTAAAGGAATGCATGGACGCCACGATGAAGCTCGGCGGGCAGAACTACGTGCTCTGGGGCGGGCGTGAAGGCTACGAGACGCTGCTCAACACCGATCTCGTGAAGGAGCGCAACCAGGCCGGCCGCTTCCTGCAAATGGTCGTGGAATACAAGAAGAAGATCGGCTTCAAGGGCACGATCCTGATCGAGCCCAAGCCGCAGGAGCCCTCCAAGCACCAGTATGACTACGACGTCAACACGGTCTATTCCTTCATCAAGGAATTCGACCTCGAAGGCGAAGTGGCGATGAATATCGAGCAGGGCCACGCGATCCTTGCCGGGCACAGCTTCGAGCATGAACTGGCCATGGCCGCCGCTTTCGGCATCCTCGGCTCCATCGACATGAACAAGAACGACTACCAGTCCGGCTGGGACACCGACCAGTTCCCGACCAACGTGCCGGAAGTCGCGCTGGCCTATTACGAGATTCTCAAGATGGGCGGTTTCACCACTGGCGGCACCAATTTCGACGCCAAGCTGCGGCGCCAGTCGCTGGACGCCGAAGACTTGATCGCCGGCCATGTCGGCGCGATGGATGTCTGTGCACGCGGCCTCAAGGCGGCGGCGGCGATGCTGGAAGATGGCGGGCTGGAAGCCGCTCGCGACGCGCGTTACGCCGGCTGGGACAGCGCGGCGAACAAGGACATGCTGGCCAATGGCACGCTGGAGAGCATCTCCGCGCGGGTGATGGCCGAGAACATCAACCCCGAGCCGCGCTCGGGGCGTCAGGAACGGCTGGAGAATTACGTCAACCGTTTCGTTTGATGGAAAGCCCGAACAAACGAGAACGGGCGCCCTCCGGGCGCCCGTTTTCAGTTGGCGTCGGGCTATGACGGCACAAGGACGCAAGAACCTTCGCCGCCGAGATCACCCGTTATTCAAGAGTGTTCTTGTAAATCACACCGTCTTTCATGATGACGTCGAAATTCCCGATGGGATCGCTGACGAGATCGAGATCCTCCAAGGGGTTGCCATCGACGAGGATCATGTCCGCATAGGCCCCCTCCTCGATCACTCCCAGCGGTCCGTGCGGATAAGGGGTCAGGGCACCTGAAAGCCCAAGCAACTCGGCATTGTCGCAGGTAGCCATCTTCAGGGCTTCATAGGGCGTGAACCAATTCTGCAATTTGGCAAGTTGCGCGCCCTGACGGCTGGCCAGATCGGCGCTGAACAGGGTGTCCGTGCCAAAAGCGATCTTGACGCCAAGCTCCTTCGCCGTTCGGTACACGAAATCGGTGCCGTCGGTCACGAACTTGTATTTTGCTTTCTGGAATTCGTTCAGCGCCGGGGCGTCCTCGTCGTCAAGGAAGGGTTGCATGCTGAGCCACACGTCTTCTTCAACGAAGCGCTGAAGGGTCTCGCGTGTCGACATGTGGCCATGCTCGACGCTCTTCACCCCGGCATCGATGGAATGGTTCACCGCCTCGTCGTTGATGGCGTGGGTCAGAACGTATGTGCCCCAGTTCTCCGCCTGCTCAACCGCCGCTTCCAGTTCGGCCTTGGTGTATTGAATCGTGTGGATCGGGTCATAGCTTGACGTGACGCCGCCACCGGCCATCAGCTTGATCTGTGTCGCGCCCTGCATCAGGTTTTCGCGAACACGCTTGAGCACCTCGGGAATGCCATCCGCGATGTAGAACATATCGGAGGTCTCGAACGGGTTCAGCTTGTCCGGCGTGGCAGGCACGTCCTTCGTCGTGCGGAAATCCATATGGCCCGCTGTTTGCGAAATGGCGGGCCCCGAGGGAAAGACCCTTGGCCCTTCAATCAGGCCCTCATCGGTGGCGCGGGCGATGTCGAACATCGGTCCCGCCGTATCGCGCACGGTCGTAAAACCGCGATAGAGCGTGTCGCGCTGCGCAGCGGCCGTCTGAAGATTCCAATAGCCTTCGTTGGTCGTCAGGAGCTTGGCAATCGTCGCTGTCGCGAAGACACCATGCCAGTGGGCGTCGATGAGTCCGGGCATAAGCACCCGTCCGTCGGCTTCAATGATTGTCGCGAATTCAGGCGGATCGAGATCCGGTCCGATTCGGGAAATCATGTTTCCCGCGATGAACACGTCCTGTCCCTCCAGCAAGTCCGGCGAACAGCCGGTAAATACTTTTGCCCCCCGGATCAGAACGGCATTGGGCGTGCCATTTGTCCCCATGTCTTCCGACTGCGCCTGAGCGGAGCAAACGGACAGCGAGCACCCCAATACGAGCCAAAGCCCGGATGCGAATTGTACTTTCATTATGATTACCTCGAAAAAACCATTCGGAACACGCTTCAACCGCAACCATCCGAACCGGAACCCGCCAGAACTAACACCCGGGTCCTTGCGTGTTTCACCCCTCCCCATCGCGGGAAGGCCGGCCGCGATAGGTCGATGGGCTTGCGCCGAGATAGCGTTTGAACATGCGGCTGAAGAAATAGGGATCCGCATAGCCAAGCTCCGCCGCGACCAGTTTGACCGAGAGCCCCTGCCCCAGGCGGTTTGCGGCGAATTCCATGCGCTTCAGCTCGCGGTATTTCTGAGGTGTCAGCCCGATCCGCTCCTTGAAGGCGCGTCGGAAGTAGTCTCCGTTATACGGCACCGCCGCGAGTGCCTCCTCGACGCCGGCACCCAACGGATCGGCGGAGAGCCGCGAGGCAACGAGCATGATCTGCATCGACAGGTGGTCCTTGCTCTCCGGAACGGACCGCTCCACCTGCCATTCCACGAACGCCTCTTCGAGATAGGCCAGCAACAGCACCATGAACTGGTGGTGCTGGGCAAGCGTTGTCCGGTCCCTCGGTGCATTCTCCCTGAAATGCCGGATCAGCGGCTCCAGCACCTCCCAGTCCGGCATCCGGACGACCGGTCGCAGGGCCATCTGCCGGATCAGGTCGCCCTGGCGGAAGAATTCCAGCGTGAAATGCTGCGCGATCCCGACGATGGGCCCGTCGCCCGCATTCACGCCGCGAAACCGCGTCAGCGCCGGGATAAGCATCCCGTCGCCGGGGGTGAGCAGCACCGGTTCGGCCGCATTGCCCACCTGGTAGCTGATCTGGCCGGACAGGCAGATGATCAGGTCATGCACCGGGTTGAGCTTGTCGATTTTCCAGCCCGCATCATGCTGCATCCGGATGGTGGAGCGCGCCAGGCGGAGCGACAGAGAGCCCACGGGGATATGGCTCAAAGGCGAATGTTCGATTTTATCCATCCTTTTGTCAGATTAGCACCATTCCGAACTCAAAACTAGCATAGTAGTTTTCCAGGAACGGTGCGAAACGCCTTGAGGAAGGGGCATTCGCATGCAAACAGGAGGAGAGGACGGGGTTCTGGCCAAAGGTCGGAACGTCGGCCACCAGTTAAATGGACGATTCCGATCAGAAAATTCCTGTAAGCATTGCCTTTGTCGGCGGTGGCTCGCTCAACTGGGCGACAGGGCTCATGGCAGACCTCGCCCATGACAGGCAACTCGCCGCCGAGGTCCGGCTCTACGACATAGACCATGCGGCGGCCTGCCGGAACGCCGAGATAGGGTCGCGCCACGCGGCAGCCTCCCGTGGCCGCGCCGCGACCTACACCGCCTGCGAGAGCCTTGCCGAGGCTCTGGAGGGGGCCGATGTCGTCGTGATCTCGATCCTGCCCGGCAGTTTCGAGGACATGGCTCAGGACATCGCCATCCCCGCCGCTTTCGGCATCCCGCAGGCGGTGGGAGACACGGTCGGACCGGGCGGCTTCGTGCGCGCACTGCGCGCGATCCCGATGCTGGCCGAGATTGCCCGCGCCATCCGCGCGCATGCCCCGAACGCCTTCGTCTGCAACCTGACCAACCCGATGAGCGTGCTGACCGGCACCCTGCACGCGGTCTTTCCGGATATCCGGGCCTGGGGCGAATGCCACGAGGTCACCAAGATCCGCCGGCAGGTCGCCCATATCGCCAACACGCAAGCGGGCGCGGAGCGCTACGGCCACCGCGATGTCGAAGTGAACGTGCTCGGGATAAACCATTTCACCTTCGTGAACCGGATCTTGCTGGATGGCCGGGACATGATGCCGACCTACGAGGAGTTCGTCCGGGCGCATATGCAAAGCGGCTGGGCGCAGACCGAACCCGGCAAGGACGCCGATTACGCGACCTATTTCGGCACCCGCAACCTCGTCGCCTTCGACCTCTTCCGCCGCTTCGGCATTCCCGCCGCCGCCGGCGACCGGCATCTGGCCGAGTTCCTGCCAGTGGCCGAATACCTGCACGATCCGGAACAATGGGGTTTCACCCTGACGCCGGTCGATTACCGTGTCCGGGACCGGGCGCAGAAACAGCAACGGGCCGAGGCACTGCGTGCAGGCGACATCGCTCCCGAGGCCGTCCGTTCCGACGAGGCGCTGATCGAGCAGATCGTGGCCCTGCTGGGGGGCGAGATGCATATCGGCAACGTGAACCTGCCCAATCGCGGCCAGATGACCGACCTGCCAGAAGGCACGATCGTGGAGACCAACGCGGTCTTCTCCCGCCGCGGAGTGGAACCGATCTGCGCCGGACGGCTGTCGCAAGCGCTCGCCGCGCGGGTGCGCGACCACGCGGCCCGGCAGGATGCGCTGCTGCGGGCCGTGCTGGAATGCGATCACGCGGCGCTCTTTCCGCTGTTCCGCGAAGATCCGCTGGTTGCGCCTTTGCCTGACAGCGCGGCACGGGAGATGTTCGCACAGATGCTGGCAGCAACGGCACATGTGCTGCCGGACGAACTGAAAGGAGCGGCCTGATGGGTGGTGACAGCAAGTTTCTGGGGCTGTGGTACGTGGCGCCCTACGTGATCGGGCTGCTGCTCTTTACCGCCTTCCCCTTCGTGGCCTCGTTCTTTCTGAGCTTCACCGATTACGACCTGCTCTCACGCCCCGAATGGGTCGGCACGAAGAATTACGAGAAGCTCTTCACCCGCGACCGCACCTTCGACAAGTCGCTGAAGGTGACGCTGATCTATGTCTTCACCACCGTACCGCTGAAACTCACCTTCGCGCTCTTCATTGCGGTGGTGCTGAATTACCGGCTGAAGGCGATCAACCTGTTCCGCACCGCCTATTACGTGCCCTCGATCCTCGGCGGATCGATCGCCATCGCCGTGCTGTGGCGCTACATCTTCGCCGATACCGGCCTTGTGAACATGATGATCGAGGGCTTTGGCGGCGATCCGATCAACTGGTTCGGCGAACCCGCGAACGCGCTTTTCACCATCACGCTGCTGCGCTGCTGGCAGTTCGGCTCGGCGATGGTGATCTTCCTCGCCGCGCTGCAATCGGTCGACAAGTCCCTCTACGAGGCCGCGGCCATCGACGGCGCCGGCCCCTGGAGCATCTTCCGCCACGTGACGCTGCCGCTGATCACGCCGGTGATCTTCTTCAACCTGATCATGCAGACCGTGCAGGCCTTCCAGGAGTTCAACGGACCCTACATCATCACCCAGGGCGGGCCGCTGAAATCGACCTACCTGCTGCCGCTCTACATCTATGACGAGGCCTTCAAGAGCTTCGACATGGGCTACGCGTCGGCCATCGCCTGGGTGCTCTTCTCCATCATCATGGTGCTGACCCTGATCGCCTTCTGGTCGTCGAAGAAATGGGTCTACTACGCCGGCGACAAGCGGAGCTGATCGACATGGCACATATTTCCGAAGTCAACGTTCAGGCGGCCGCGGTTCCACCCACGGAAATCGAGGTCAAGCTGCGCCGCCAGCGCCGGATCTCGGCCACCCTGCGCTACGGCCTGCTGGTCATCGTCGGGCTGATCATGATCTACCCGCTGATCTGGATGATCGGCGCCTCCTTCAAGACCAATGCGGAGATGTTCTCCTCCGCGGGCTTCTGGCCGAAGGAGCCGACGATCCAAGGCTATATCGATGGCTGGAAGACCTCCACGCCCTACACGTTCGGGCATTTCTTCCTCAACTCGCTCTGGATCGTCCTGCCCAAGGTGATCGGCACCGCGATCTCCTGCACGTTGGTGGCCTATGGATTTGCGCGCTTCGATTTTCCCGGCAAGAAGATCCTCTTTGTCACCGTGATCGCGACGCTGCTGCTGCCCAACGTGGTGACCCGCATCCCGCAATACCTGCTGTTCCGGGAACTGGGCTGGCTCGACAGCTTCCTGCCGCTCTGGGTGCCCTCGGCCTTCGCGGGGGATGCGTTCTTCGTCTTCATGGTGATCCAGTTCCTGCGCGCCATCCCGCGCGACATGGAAGAGGCCGCCCGTGTCGACGGGGCGAGCACGCTGCAGACGTTGATCTACATCGTCGTGCCGATGCTGGCGCCCGCGATCATCTCCGTCTGCCTGTTCCAGTTCATGTGGACGATGAACGACTTCCTCGGGCCGCTGATCTACATCTCCTCGGTGGAAAATTACCCGGTGAGCCTGGCGCTCAAGCTGTCCATCGACACGACCGAGGCCTTCAACTGGAACCAGATCCTGGCGATGTCGGTGCTCACCCTCACACCTTCGCTGATCGTGTTCTTCATGGCCCAGAAATACTTCATCGAGGGCATCTCGTCGGGAGGAGTCAAAGGCTGATGGCTGAACTGCAACTCAAATCGCTCGTGAAGACCTATGGCAACGGGTTCAAGGCGGTCCATGGCATCGACCTCGACGTGAAGGAAGGCGAGTTCATGGTACTGGTCGGTCCCTCCGGCTGCGCCAAGTCGACCACGCTTCGCATGATCGCCGGGCTGGAGACCATCACCGGCGGAGAGGTCCGCATCGGCGACCGAGTGGTCAACGACCTCGTCCCCGGCAAGCGCGGCATCGCCATGGTGTTCCAGAACTATGCTCTCTACCCGCATATGAAGGTGCGCCGGAACCTCGGCTTCGGCCTGCAACTGCGCCGCACGCCCAAGGACCAGATCGAAGCCGCGACCAACGAAGTCTCCGGCGTGCTGGAGATCGAGGAACTGCTCGACCGGCTCCCCAAGCAGCTCTCGGGCGGACAGGCACAGCGGGTCGCGCTCGGCCGCGCGCTCATCAAGCAGCCCGAGGTGTTCCTCTTCGACGAGCCGCTCTCCAACCTCGACGCCAAGCTGCGCGCCTCGATGCGCGTGCGGATCACCGACCTGCACCAGCGCCTGCGCCAGGAGGGGCGGCCGGCCACGGTGGTCTACGTCACCCACGACCAGGTCGAGGCGATGACGATGGGCGACCGCATCTGCGTCATGAAGGACGGCTACATCATGCAGGTGGCCGATCCGGAGACGCTCTATGAGCGCCCCGCGAACGCCTTCGTCGCGGGCTTCATCGGCATGCCGGAAATGAACCTTTTCCCGGCCGTTCTGACCCGTGAGGGGAACATCCCCTGCCTGACGGCGGACGGGCAGACTATCAAGGTCACGGATGGCCTTTCCCACCGGATCACCACCGGCGACGGGCCAGTAACCTTCGGCATCCGGCCGCAACAGCTGCATGTTGTCGCCCCCGGAACCGACGGCGCCTTTACCGCCACGATCAGCCATATCGAGTTCATGGGCCACGAGATCAACCTGCACGTCAGGTTGGGCGACGCACAGCTCGTCGCCGTCGTGCCCACGGATAGCTTCGACACGCATTTCGCGCGTGGCGACCGCGTCGGACTGCGGCCCTCGGGGTCCCATGTCCACCTTTTCGACGCCGAGACCGGCGAGAATGTCTCGCTCGGCCAAGGATCTAACTGAGTTCAAGGGAGGAAGAACATGAAACTGAACATCCTGAGCCTCGCGCTCGCCACCACCGCGCTTGCGACCGCCGCAAATGCCGCCGATCTGCGGATGAGCTGGTGGGGAGGCGACAGCCGGCATGTTGCCACGCAGGAGGCCCTGAAGGTCTGTGGCGAGAAGTACGGCCACACGATCAGCCCCGAATTCACCGGCTGGTCCGGCCATTTCGAGAAGCTGACGACGCAGATCGCCGGCGGCACCGAGGCCGACATCATGCAGGTCAACTGGCCGTGGTTGTCGATCTACTCGGCGCGGGGCGATGGTCTGGCGGATCTCAACGAGTTTTCCGACATCATCGACCTGTCCAACTGGGGTGAGGCCGAACTCGCGGACGGCTCTATGAAGGGCAAGCTGAACGGCCTGTCGGTATCGACCACCGGTCGCCTCTTCGTGTTCAACAAGATCACCTGGGCCAAGGCGGGCCTGGAGCTTCCCAAGACCTGGGACGACCTGATCGCTGCCGGCCCCGTCTTTGCCGAGAAGCTGGGCGAGGATTACTACCCCTTCGAGGCCGCCGCGCTCGACGCCTCGCTGATCATGACGCTCTACGGCACCCAGAAAACCGGCAAACCGCTGATCGACCCGGCCACCAACGAAATCTCCTGGACCAAGGATGAGCTGGTCGATGCGATCGGCTTCTACAAGACGCTGGTCGACAACCACGTCATCATCCCGTGGAAAAAGGTCGCCGCGGCTGGCAACCTGCCATTGCACGAGAACCCGAACTGGTCCTCGGGCAAGATCGGCGGCACCTATCAGTGGGATTCGACCTATTTCAAGATCTCCGACCCGCTTCAGGAAGGTCAGGAGCTGGCCTATGTAGACCTGCTGAGCCAGGACGGCCAGAAGACGCCGGGCATCTATCGCAAGGCCTCCATGGTGTTCTCGATCTCGAAGAATTCCGAGAACCAGGAAGCCGCCGCCCAGATCGTCAACTGCCTGCTGAACGAGCCCGAGGGCGTGGCTGCACTCGGATCCACCCGCGGTGTGCCCGCTTCCAAGGCCGCCCGCCAGCAACTGCTCGATGCAGACGCGATCAAGCCGATCCAGATCGAGGCCCAGGCCCGCGTGCTCGACGCCGAGGGGCCGGGGATCCACCCGATGATGGAATTCCCCGACGTTCGCTCGGCGCTGCAGGATAATCTCGAACTCTTCGCCTATGGAGAGATCGATGCCGAGACCGCAGCCGACGAGATGATCTACGCGATCGAGGAAGCCCTCGAGGACATCAAGTCCTGACCTGACGACCACCACTCCGGATGCCGGGCCATTAACGGCCCGGCACTCCTTTGATTTCAAACGGATATCCCTTATGGCCGGTCTCCGCGTTCTCGCAGCAACCGCGAGAACCCTCTCCTTCCTCGTCGCCCCCGATGGCACGCGCTTCGCGCTGCCCGCGCCGATCTCCTGGACGCTCCGGGATGCGGCTGGCCAGCCCGTGGCCGACGGAGAGGCGCACGTCGCCCCCCTCTTCCTCGAAGGTCTGGAGCCCGACAGCGCTTACCGGCTGGAGACCGACATCGGCAGCCTCGCGCTGCGGACGCTGCCCTGTGCGGGGCTGATCGAAGCGACAGATTTCGGCGTCGACACGGAGGCCCCCGACAATGCCGAAGCCCTTGCCCGCGCCGTGGCAGCGGTGCCGTCGGGCGGCACGCTGCGGCTCGCCCCCGGCCGCTATACGAGCGGGCCAGTCTTCCTGAAATCGCAGATGACGCTCTATCTCGAAGACGGGGCCGAGCTTGCCGCCAAATCCGACCGCACAGGCTGGACGATCCTGCCCGAACGCAGGCCGGATGGACGCGCGCTGGGCACCTGGGAAGGCCTGCCCGAACCCTGTTTCGCCGCCCTTCTCACCGCCATCGACGGCCACGGCCTCGCCATTACCGGGCGCGGCGTGATCGACGGCGGCGGCGATCGCGGCGACTGGTGGCACTGGCCGAAGGAGCGCCGCGACGGCGCCCGGCGCCCGCGCACGCTCCACCTCGCTCATTGCGACGGTGTGAACCTCACCGGCTTCACCATTCGCAATTCGCCCTCCTGGACGGTGCATCCCTATGGCTGCCGCCAGCTCCATGCCTCCGCCCTGAGAATCGAGAACCCGCCCGACAGCCCCAATACCGACGGGCTCAACCCGGAAAGCTGCGAAGCGGTCGAAATCACCGGTGTCGATTTCTCCGTCGGCGACGATTGCATCGCCATCAAGGCCGGCAAGCGCGCGCCGGGACAGACCGACCACCTCGCGCCGACCCGCGACGTGCGCATCTCTCATTGCCGGATGCAGCGCGGCCATGGCGCTGTGGTGTTCGGCTCTGAAATGTCGGGCGGCATTTACGATATCGAGATCGCAGATTGCGCCTTTCACGCCACCGACCGTGGCCTCCGGCTCAAGACGCGGCGCGGGCGGGGCGGCGCGATCGAGGGGGTGCACATGCGCAATGTCGAGATGTGGGATGTGCCGACCCCGCTCGCGATCAACGCCTTCTATTTCTGCGATCCCGACGGCAAGGAGGACTGGGTGCAGAACCGCGCCCCTGCCCCCGTCGACGATACGACCCCCGTCCTGCGCGACATTACGCTCTCGAATGTCCGCGCCCATGGCGTCTCGCTCGCGGCGGCGGCCCTTCTCGGCCTGCCGGAGGCGCCCATCGAGGCCCTGCGCCTGGAAGATTTCCGGGTCTCCTACCGACCCGATGCAATTGCCGATGTGCCGCTCATGGCGCTCGGCGTCGAAGCGGTGCGCCACGCCGGGCTTCTCGCCGAGAATGCCGAGGTTTCCGGCACCGTTACCTGCTTCACCGAAGACGAGGATATGGCCCCATGCTGATGGAATATTTCGAGACCTATCTGGGGCGCTACGAGCCCTACAAGAACGGGGCATGGTGCTACGAGGATGGCTGCATCTATCGTGGGCTCGAATGCCTCCACCGGGCCACGGGCGAAGCGCGCTGGCGCGCGCAGCTCGTGCGGATGGTGAACGCCCGCATGGAGGACGGCCCCGCGCTCGCGGGCTACGATCCCAACGAATACAATATCGACAATGTCCTGCCGGGCCGCGCGCTGCTCTACCTGCACGAGATCACCGGCGAGGCGCGGTATCTGGATGCCGCCGCCCTTCTGGCCGGTCAACTTTCCTCGCAGCCGCGCACCCGCTCGGGCGTTTACTGGCACAAGCTCCGCTACCCATGGCAGGTCTGGCTCGACGGGCTCTACATGGGCGCCCCCTTCCAGATTGGCTACGGCCTGCGGGTCGGGGACGACGCGCTGATCGCCGACGCGCTGGCCCAGGTCGGCTCGGCGCTCGACATGACATACGTGCCCGCCACCGGGCTCTATGCCCACGCGGTTGACGAGGCGCGCAAGCAGCCATGGGCCAATGCCGAGACCGGCCATTCCCGCGCCCATTGGGCCCGCGCGCTCGGCTGGCTCGCCATGGCGCTCGTCGATATCGCGGAGCTTGTGGGGCCGGAACGCTTTGCGCCCCTGCAAGCGCGCACGCGTGCCCTGCTCGACCGGATCGCGGAGCTGCGCCAACCCGAAGGGCTCTGGCTGCAGGTTGTCGACCGCCCCGATCTCGCCGGGAATTACGAGGAGAGTTCGGCCTCGGCCATGTTCATCTACGCCCTGCTGCGCGGCAATGCGCTCGGGCTTTCGGACGGAGATCCGGAGGGGCTGTTCGAGCTGCTGACGGAAAAGACCCTGCGGCCGGCGCAGAATGGCGGACTGGAATTCGCGGATATCTGCGAGGTCGCCGGTCTGGGCAAGTTCGGGGACCGGTTCCGGGACGGATCGGCCGAATACTACCTTTCCGAACGGCGGGTGGCCGATGATGCCAAGGGTGTCGGGCCGCTGATGATGGCGGCCGCGAGCGCGCTGGAGCGGGAACAGAGCCGGGCACCGTTGCGCGCCAGCCGATGAGCCGCTTTCCGGACTGGCCGTCGAATGCAACGGCTGGGCCCCCGCGCCCGGTTTCGCGGGAAGACGTGCTGTCCGGATCAGGCCCAAGGGGCGTGGCACTTGCCGCCCCCTGGGACCCCGTGCCGCCGGGACCTCCGGCAGATGTCGATTACATCGTCGACAGCGAGGCGCCGGAAGACCCGCCTCGCCGCTTCCGCACGCTTCAGGCGGCCATCGACCGCGCCCTTCGGGACGGCGCCGGGATGCGGGCCGACGGGCGGCGGGTGATCCGGGTGCACCCCGGTTTCTACGAAGGCCCGGTCTTTCTGCCCGCCGAAGGCCCGCCAATGGCGCTCTTCGGCGCGGGCCGTGAAGCCGTGACGCTGGCCGCGCGGATCGATGCACAGATGCCCGGCCGCGAGTTTGAACAGCGCTTTGGCGCTGGCTTCGCCACGGCGCATCCCGCGATCCGCGCGCAATTCGCGCGCATTGCCGCGCGGGAGCGGGTGACGACCGGAAATTCGGCCGTTCTTCGGATCGAGCGGGACGATACCATCGTCGCCGGCATGACGATCCGGAACGATTACGCCTGCGACCGCGCCGGGGCCGCGCCGCTGGGGGCCGAACCGGATGTCGCCGGTCGATACGCGGAAGGCCAGCACCAGGCCGTTGCCTGCCATGTCGCCGGCGCCGACCGGGTCCAGTTGAGCGCGCTGCGTCTCGAAAGCTTCCAGGACACGCTCTACCTGCAGGCGCCGAGCCAGGGCATCGGGCGCAGCGTCGTATCGGATTGCGCGATCGAAGGCGATGTCGATTTCATCTTCGGCGGGGCAACGGCCTATTTCGAGCAATGCGAGATCCGCTCGCGCGGCCTGCGCGGTGCGAAAAGCTGGGCAGTCGCGCCAAGCACGAACCTGTGGATGCCGCACGGCTTCGTCTTCGAGCGCTGTCACTTCACGCATGACGGGGCAGAAGCCGGTCGGGACGCAACAAGCTTCCTCGGCCGGCAGTGGTTCGAAGGCGTGCGCGCAACGCCCTATTCAGCCCCGAACGAGGCCGGCTATGTCAGCAATTTCGGAGACGTGAACCGCTTCGAGGCGCCACAAGGCCGGATCAGCCGGCGCTGCCTTGAAGCAGTCGGGAAATGCACGGTCCAGAACTCCGCGCTCGGCACGCATATTTCAACAGACACACCCTGGGACGACTGGTCTGCCGGCGCATGGTCCCCTCGGTACCGCCCGGTGCAGGCAACGGCCGGAGATTTCCTGTCACATCTGGGCGGTTGGCTCCAGGACAATGGCCTTGATTACTCCGATCTGGAAGCGCGGGATTTCTGGCTCCGGATCGTGACCTGCACGACGGGCATCACTTGACGGCATTGAGCGGGGCATTGCGCGGAGCGCTTCGGAGACCGCTCCCGGGATCCTCAACAGGAGGCTACCCCCGGCAGCGAACCAGCTCAGGCACCGAGGACGGAGCGTCCGGCGACGATCGCCACATTTCCGAAGAAAATCAGGATCGAGACCGCACCCAGCACGAGCATTCCGCCCGCTACGACCCAGAGGGTGAGGGTGAGGAGGCGAGAAACGACGGCAAAAAGTGCGTCTTTCAGGGTTCCCATTGGCATTTCCTTCTCGGTTGGCGGTGCGCCAACGCAAATCATGCGGGCTTCCCGACGGTGGTCTGTGCGATTTGCGTGAACAGTCGGGCGGCGGATCCTGCGACCGGGCTTGCCTTAACTATGCGGCGTACATTTAAATAGATGGCCTCTCGTCGGAGGGTTTCAAGATATGGGTTCAAGGGCATATCAGCTATGTCGGGATGCCGGGGCGCGGGGGCGCGGCAGCGCTGGCTGGAAGCCTGGGAAGACGGGCAGCGGTTGGAACAGCTCGATCCCGGCAATTTCGAATGGTGGTCCATGGGGGGCCATGCAATCGCCTCCGACGAGGGCTGGGAAACCTGGCATGTTCGTTTCACGGCGATCATCTCGCTTGACGTGAAGAGCGACGGGTTCGAGTTCAGCGGCAAGACACTCTCGGTGCTCGAAAACATCGACGATTACGGCCGGCCCAGTCCCCCTGCCACCCTTTGACCGCTCCCGGTTCGTCTCCGATCAGCCGCCGCCCGTCCACATCGGGGCGTACCGGATGGTGAACCGGCACCCCGAAAAAGCCCGGGGTGCGTGCCCTCTCCGGAAGTCACCGTGCTTCCCTCTTCTTTCCCGCGAATTTTCGGCGTCCGCATGAAACGGCGCCGAACGAAATGGCCAACGAACCCTATCACCCTGTCCCGACAGTTCCCTCCCCCATCGCCCATGACAGACCTGCAGCATAAGCCGGTACGCCTGCAGCAGCTGATCGCCCAGATGGAAAGACAGGGCCACCCGGCGCGGAAGATCCTGCATCAGGCCGGGCTCTGCGCGGCAGAGCTGGATGCGGACAGGACGTCCCTGCCCTTTCGCAAGGTTGTCGCCATTTGGAAAAACGTCGCGAGGGCGACAGGTGACGATCTCTTCGGCCCGCATTTCGCCAAGCAGGAAACGGCACCGATCCCGACACCGCTCTTTTGTCACGTCCAGCCCCATTTCTATGGGCCATTTCCAAGTAGAGTTTCGGGCACCGGAGGGCGCATTCCGAGCGCCTGATGTGGTCGGGTGTGATTGTACTCTCTGAGCCAACAATTGATGACGACCTGAGCCTGTCTGGTTGTTGTGAACCATTCGGCGTTCAGGACTTCTCTGCGTAGAGTGCCGTTGAAGCGCTCATTGCGGCTGCCGATCCGGTGCGCGGTCGTGAACTGGCAACCACCCGCTGCGTGAAATGTCACGTGGTCGAATCGGGCTCGGATGCCGGCGCAAGCAGCGACTACAGCGGCCCGCCCATCGTGGCGATATTTGGCCGCCCCGTCGCCGCAGCCGATGGATTTGCATATTCGCGCGCGCTCTCAGCCTTCGGTGGAGAGTGGACCGAGGATCGCTTGTTCGCTTGGATACTGCACCCGATGCTGACCGTGCCCGGCGCTCTGATGCCGGAGGTCAAGAGCCTTGCGGAGGGCGATATCGCCGACATCGTCGCCTATCTCAAAACCGTGGCGGACTGACGTCAGATCGTCCCGGAAAGCCATCGTCGGGAGGATTGCACGCCCCGGATCGCAAGGAGTCCCGGCAGGATCTACGAACGTCTGCGGAACAAAATGCGGAAGGGGGCGAGGAACCCAAGCCCCCCTCCGCGATAGGGAAAATGCTATCTGGACGACGCATTTTCCGCTGAACCGAGGGCAGCCTGCGGCCTGTCTCCCCCGGCTGTCGGCGACTTCTTCAGAAGACCATGCTTAGCCCCAGCGAGAAGCTCTCGCTATCGAGGTTGATCTTGTTGCCGATCCCGTTGCTGTTGAAGTCGCCCCGTGCAGTCGCTTCGCTGCGTCCGTAGCCGGCCAGTACGGACATGCCTCCGCCCAGATCGTAACCGGCGGACACGCCCCAGCCACGCATGTCGAGCTTCTCGCCGTAGTAGTTCTTGAAGGAATGCTCACCGTAGTTGGCGTGGAACGAAATGTTGTCGAACGCATTGCCGACACCAATCCTCCATTAATCGCCCCGCTTGAGCTGATCGCTGTCGAAATAGGTGTAGACGCCGCCGACGGAAAGGCCGCGAAACCGAAATCGCCCTGGCTGTAATCTTAGCGCAGAACCTGGCCATCTTCGGAACCCTTGAGCCAATCATCCTGGAAACCCCAATGCGCCGTCTCGTTATCGGCGATCGAGCCGGGATTTCCCCAGGCGTCAACGGCAGAGACCGCGAACTGGAAAGCGGAATCGGTATCGCCCATGGTCACGGTGCCGAAGCCGCCGCTGATGAACACCTCGTAGCCGATATCGCCGGTGGTGTTGCCGAGGGTGTCGGCGTCGCTCAGGTCGACCGAGGCCCCGAAGGAAAGCCCGTTATCGGCCTGCCCGATGAAGCTGAACTCGATATCGAGATCCTGGTAGAATTGCGTCGCTTCACCGGTTGCACAGGCGATGCCCATCTTGGCTTCCCCCTGCAAGGTTATCTCCGCGGTCGCGGCGGTGGCCGCCAGCATGGACCCCGTTGCAAGCGCTATTGATCTGGCTCTCATCTCTTTCACTGTCCTTCCGTCGCCGTTCGATGATCGGCATCTAAGGACGAAGGCCGCCTGCAACTTGGCAGGCGCGGCCAGAGAGTTTTGATCCGGTGCCAAACTGGACCGGAAGCACGCATCACCGGCCTTGCACCGAGGCGGCGCGTCGCGCTCCGGGGGCTACTGGAGATCGCGCCCGGTCCGTCAACTCCCCGGTGACATGGCTCCGGTCATGGCATGTGCTTTCGGTGCGGCCAGGTTGCCCTCCTGCTCCTGCGCGCCTATCTACATCGGGCCGGACGCGGTTGGTCGCGCACGGCCCATAATGATGCCGGGTCGCCAGCCTCCCCTGCGAACAACCGAGAGTACTGCCCAATGCAAAGCGAGATGCATCGCCTCCAACTCTGGTTTCTGGGCATCATTGCATTCGCCGTTATCCTGTTCCTGCTGGTGCAGGCGAAGTTCCTGCTGATTTCCTTCTCGATCGCGTTGATGCTGTTTTCGCTGACCTCCGGCGCAATCGGCTACCTGCAGACACTTCGCATCGGTCAGGCCAGGCTTTCGGTTCTGCTGGCCTCCATTCTCGCGGTGTCTCTCATCGCGGCGGTTCTGATCTTGCTCTCTGTCCTCGTGCTGACGCAGACCAACGTGGTCGTCTCCACCGTTCTGCAATATTCAGGCCCCTCTCAGGAAGCCGTGGCCGAAATCTTCGGCTGGATCGGAGACGATGCCGAGGCCGCCGTGCTCTCCTGGCTGTCGGAAGTGAAAATCGCGCCCTGGCTGGCCACCCTGGCCGGACAGGCGGGCAACCTGGCCTCCGGCACGGTCCTCGTGATCCTGTTCATCGGCTTTTTGTTTCTGGAGCGGGTCTGGTTCTCGAACAAGCTCGAGAACCTGCTCGACGACCCGGCGCGCGCCCAGCGCATCGAAGGGATCCTCTCCTCCATCGTCCATCGCGTGAACCGCTACCTTGTCGTCAAGGCGGCCATCAGCACGATCACCGGCGCGCTGGTCTACCTGATGATGCGGCTGCTCGGGCTGGAGTTGGCCTTTGCCATGGGCGTGCTGACTTTCATCCTGAATTTCATCCCGAATATCGGCTCGATCGTGGCAACCCTGGTTGTCGCGCTCGTCGGCTATGTGCAGACGGGTGAGCAATTCACCGGCCTGGCGCTGCTGTCGGTCATCGGCGCTCTCCAGTTTTCCGTCGGCCAGGTGTTGGAGCCCCTGTTGCTCGGCAACACGCTGCAATTGTCGTCGTTGGGAATCATCCTGTCGCTGGCCTTCTGGGCGGCGGTCTGGGGCGTTTTGGGAATGTTCCTCGCGGTCCCGATCATGGTCGCGATCATGATCATCTGTTCCCATGTCCCGCGGCTGCGCCCGATTGCGATCCTGTTGTCGCAAAAGGGACTGCCAGACCTTGCGGGCCACAAGGAAGGCACCGGGTCGGACGATACCGAGATCGACAAGAAGGCCGCCTGAGAAGGGTTTCCGGCCCAGGCCAGCACCATGTGCCTGCGCCCTGAAGCGCGCCTTCGGCCATTCCATCTCGACCATTGAGAACAAATAAAGAACACACTACATTGCCCGCATGTCCCGCCATGCTGCCCTGCTCTCCCGCGCGCGCCATTCCGGCCGCCCCGCCCTGCCCGTTCTGGGCGAGATGACCCTGACGCTTGCCCGCGCCCACGAGTTCTGCGGCCCCGCCCGGCGCACGCTCGCGCTGGAGGTCGCCGCGGCGCGGGAGGGGCCGGTACTCTGGATCGCGCCGGCCTGGCGGGCGGAATGGCTCAATGGCGACGGGCTGACGGGGCGGTTCGACCCCGGCCGTCTGCTGCTGCTCCGGCCGCAGCGGGCCGAGGACCTGCTGTGGTGTATGGAGGAGGCGTTGCGCAGCGGCGCGGTTCCGCTGGTGGTGGCCGACCTTCCCGGCCCGCCGGGGCTGACGCCGGTACGCCGGCTGCACCTGGCCGCCGAGGCCGGAGCCGAGGCCGCGGGCGGGCGCGCCGCCCCGCTCGGCCTTCTGCTGACCCCGGGCGATGGTGGCGCGGCTGGCGTGGAGAGCCGCTGGGCGCTGCTGCCCCGGCACGGCAAGGGGCAGAGCCGCTGGCTGCTGGAACGCCGCCGCAGCCGCAACGCGCCGCCCGCAAGCTGGGAGCTGGAGGAACGGCCCGGCGGCCGGGATGACCGGATGCGCCTGCGCCCGGCCCCTGCCACGAAATGAGCCCGCCCGCCCGACAATCCGCCGCCCGGCCAAGGCTGTGCTGGCACTCCGCGCCCGCATCGGCTAAAGCCTCGCGCAAGTCGAAACGGAGCCGCTAAGCATATGTCCCGCATTCTCATCACCTCGGCCATTCCCTATATCAACGGGATCAAGCACCTGGGCAATCTCGTCGGCAGCCAACTGCCCGCAGACCTTTATGCCCGCTACATGCGCGCCCGCGGCAACGAGGTGCTGTTTCTGTGCGCCACAGACGAGCATGGCACACCCGCCGAGCTTGCCGCGGCCAAGGCCAACATGCCGGTGGACGAATACTGCCAACAGATGCACCGCACCCAGGCCAAGCTGGCGGCCGGTTTCCGGCTCAGCTTCGACCATTTCGGTCGCTCCTCCAGCCCGCAGAACCACCGCCTTACACAGTATTTCGCCGGCCTGCTCGCCGAGAACGGCTTCATCGAGGAGGTGAGCGAAAAGCAGGTCTACTCCCATGCCGATGGCCGCTTCCTGCCGGACCGGTATATCGAGGGCACCTGCCCCAACTGCGGCTATGACAAGGCGCGCGGCGACCAGTGCGAGAACTGCACCAAGCAACTCGACCCGACCGACCTGATCGACCCGCGCTCCGCCATTTCCGGCTCGACCGATCTGGAAGTGCGCGAGACCAAGCACCTCTACCTGCGCCAATCCGCGCTGAAGGACGAGTTGGACGCCTGGATCGATAGCAAGACCGACTGGCCGGTGCTGACCACCTCGATCGCCAAGAAATGGCTGCATGACGGCGACGGGCTGCGCGACCGGGGCATAACCCGCGACCTCAACTGGGGCATCCCGGTGAAGAAGGGCGAGGAAGACTGGCCCGGCATGGAGGGCAAGGTCTTCTATGTCTGGTTCGACGCGCCGATCGAATATATCGCCTGCTCGGCCGAATGGGCCGAGGCGCAGGGACTGGAAGAGGCCGACTGGAAGCGCTGGTGGCGGACGGATGCGGGCGCCGAGGATGTGCGCTACGTGCAGTTCATGGGCAAGGATAACGTGCCCTTCCACACGCTCTCCTTCCCGGCCACGATCATGGGCTCGCGTGCGCCGTGGAAACTCGTCGACTACATCAAGTCGTTCAACTACCTCAACTACGATGGCGGCCAGTTCTCGACCTCGCAGGGCCGGGGCGTTTTCATGGATCAGGCGCTGGAGATCCTGCCGGCCGATTACTGGCGCTGGTGGCTGCTCTCCAACGCGCCGGAGACCTCCGACAGCGAATTCACCTGGGAGAAGTTCCAGACCGGCGTGAACAAGGACCTGGCCGATGTTCTGGGCAATTTCGTCTCCCGCGTGACCAAGTTCTGCCGCTCCAAGTTCGGCGAGGGGATACCCGCCGGCGGCGAGCTGACCGAGGAGGGCCGCAAACTCGTGGCCGATCTCGACGCGCGGCTGAAAGCCTATGCCGGGCATATGGAGGCCATCGACGTGCGCAAGGCGGCTGCCGAGCTGCGGGCGATCTGGGTCGCGGGCAACGAGTTCCTGCAAACCGCCGCTCCGTGGACCTCGTTCAAGACCGACCCGGAACGCGCCGCCGCCGATATCCGGCTGGCACTGAACCTGATCCGCGTCTACGCGGTGATCTCCGCGCCCTTCCTGCCGGATGCCTCGGCGACATTACTCGAAGCGCTCAGAACGGATGCAACCGACTGGCCAAAAGACATGGAAACCGCGCTGTCCACCCTGCCCGCGGGCCATGGCTTCGCCGTCCCGGACACCCTCTTCGCCAAGATCTCGGATGAGGATCGCGAAGCCTGGGCCGAGAAATTCTCGGGCGTTCGCACCTGAAGTCTGGCGGTTTTGCGCCGCCACTGACGTTCAAGGGGGGCTTTGCCCCCTGCGCTCTTGCGAGCGCTCCCCCCAGGATATTACTGGAAAGATGATAAAGGTGCTGCATGCATTCATCTTTCCAGCAAATATCCCCGCCGGAGGCACGATCCGCAGGATCGTTCAAGCGCGCGGAGCGCGCGCCCTCGAATGGCCGCTTTGCTTGCAATTCCTTCCGCTGCGCCCTCCGCTCTTTTACTCCCGTCGCCACCGGGCTAGGTCTTGCCTCGCGCAACCCGGCGAGGCCCCATGCTCATCGACGCCCGTGACCTGACCAAGACATTCACAACTGCCGACGGCAAACTGCCCGTGCTGAACGGTATTTCACTGCAACTCCAACCTGGAGAAACACTCGCACTGACAGGCGAGTCTGGCTCCGGCAAATCCACGCTGCTGCACCTTCTGGCCGCATTGGATACGCCGGACTCGGGAACGATCCGACATCAGGACGACGACATCACATCGGGAAATGATACAAGCCGTGCGGCGGTCCGACGCAACCGCATCGGGCTGGTTTTCCAGCAGTTCAACCTCATCCCGTCACTCGATATCGCCGCCAATCTCGCATTCCAGGCGCGGCTGGCCGGACGCTATGACGCTGACTGGTGCGCAGTCCTGAGCCAGCGCCTCGGCCTCTCCGAACTTCTGTCGCGTTACCCCGAGCAACTTTCCGGCGGACAACAGCAGCGCGTCGCCATCGGCCGTGCTCTGGCACCACGCCCGCCCGTCCTGCTGGCCGATGAACCGACCGGCAATCTCGACGAGGCCACCGCCGACAGCGTGCTGGAAATGATGCTGGAACTGGTGGACGAAACCGGCGCGGGGCTGCTGATGGTGACACATTCGACAAGGCTGGCCGGGCGCCTCTCCCGGCGTCTGCATCTGAGCCAGGGCCGGGTGGCATGAGGCGGGCCGCCCTTGCCGCGCTGGTCTCGCATTGGCGCCGCCAACCGCTGCAATTCTTCACCCTGATTGCCGGGCTGGCGCTGGCAACGGCGCTCTGGTCCGCGGTGCAGGCAATCAATGCCGAGGCGCGCCGCTCCTATGCCGCCGCCGAGGGTATGCTGGGTCTAGGAAGTTACGAGACCCTGGCCGATCCCGCCGGGCGCATGCCGCTGGAGACATTCGCCAGGCTGCGCCGGGCCGGCTGGCAGGTCTCGCCGGTGCTGGAGGGGCGTGCTCTGCTCGGCAACCAGCGGATCGAGCTGCTCGGGCTGGATTTCATCTCCGCGCCGCAAGCGAACCTGCCGGGAAACCCGCAATTGCGGGAGACGCTTTCCCCAAACGAGATATTCCTGCCGCCCGGCATCGCCTTTGTTGCCCCCGACACCCAGCGCGCATTACGCGACATTGCGGGCCTGCCGCACCTGATAGCGGATACGTCCCTTCCGCCGGGGCGTCTTGTCACCGATATCGCCGTCGCGGACCGCATCCTGGAGGCGGGCGGCGGGATCGACAGCTTGATCCTTCTGAAAGGCGCGCCGGATGGAACGCCCGGAGCGCTGGCGCCACAATTGCAACGTTTCGACCGGCAATCGCAGGGAGAAATCTCCCGCCTGACCGACAGTTTCCACCTCAACCTAACGGCTTTCGGCCTGCTCAGCTTCGCGGTCGGGCTCTTCATCGTCCATGGCACGATCGGGCTCGCCTTCGAACAGCGGCGTCCCGTCTTCCGCACCCTGCGCGCGGTTGGGCTGCCACTGCGCGAACTGCTGGGCCTTCTGATGGCCGAAATCATATTGCTGGCGCTTCTGGCCGGCGGTCTCGGGATCCTGCTCGGCTATCTGATCGCCGCAGCCTTGCTGCCCGATGTGGCCGCAACCCTGCGCGGCCTCTACGGGGCATCCATTCCCGGCAGCCTTGCCTTCGACCCGGGCTGGGCCGCCTCCGGGCTAGGTGTGGCCCTGATCGGGGCCTTGGTCGCCGCGACCCACGGGCTGAACTCCATCCGCAAGATGCCGCTTCTGGCCAGCGCACGCCCCCGCGCCTGGGCGGTCGCCTCGACGGCCTCGCTGCGCCGGCAGGCGCTGGCCGGGCTGGTGTTGCTCCTCGCCGGCATCGCCGCCCCCATCCTTGCCGACGGACTGCTTGCCGGGTTCGCGTTGATGGGCGGGCTGCTACTGGGTGCCGCGCTGCTCTTGCCGCTCGTGCTCGGCGCGGCGCTCTCCGCTGGCGCCGCCCTGGCACGCGGCCCGGTCGCGCAATGGTTCTGGGCCGACACCCGCCAGCAACTCCCCGGCCTGTCACTGGCCCTGATGTCGCTCCTGCTGGCGCTGGCAACCAATGTCGGGGTCTCGACCATGGTCTCCTCCTTCCGGCTGACCTTCACCGGCTGGCTCGATCAGCGGCTGGTCTCCCAGCTCTACGTTACCGCCCCGAGCGAGGCCGAAGGCGAACGCCTGCGCGCATGGCTCGCGCCACGGGCCGAGGCCATCCTGCCGATCTGGAAGGTGGACACCCCCCTCTATGGCACACCGGGCGAGATCTACGGCATCGTCGATCACCAGGTCTACCGTTCGCACTGGCCGCTCCTGGCGTCCAGCGACACCCCGTGGGAAGATTTCTATGCCGGCCGCGGCACGCTCATCAACGAACAGCTGGCCTATCGGGAGGATCTCTCGCCCGGCGATTCGGTCACGCTCGGCCCCGGTTGGACACTTCCGGTCAGCGCAATCTATTCCGATTACGGCAATCCCGCAGGACAGGCGATCGTGCATCTGCCGCTTCTGTTGACCCAGCACCCCGAGGTACCCCGCCTCCGCCATGGCATCCTGACAGAGGATCCCGAGGGCCTCGCCCGCGCCCTTCACGAGGAGTTCGGCCTGCCCCGCGCCAACCTGATTGACAATGGCAGCCTCAAGGCGATATCGCTCCAGATCTTTGAACGCACCTTCACGGTCACAGGCGCGCTCAACGTGCTGACGCTCTCGGTCGCCGGCTTCGCGATCCTCACCGCGCTGCTGACGCTGTCCAGCATGCGCCTGCCGCAACTCGCTCCGCCATGGGCGCTCGGGCTGACGCGGGCACAATTGGCGCGTCTGGAAACCCTGCGCTCGCTTGCGCTCGCCGCTCTGACCTTCGCGCTGGCGCTGCCAACCGGGCTGGTGCTGGCATGGTCCCTGCTCGCGGTGGTCAATGTCGAGGCCTTTGGCTGGCGGCTGCCCATGTTCCTCTTCCCGGCCCAGTGGCTCTGGCTGCTGGCGCTTTCGCTCATCGCCGCGCTTCTCGCCGCCTACCTGCCGGTGCGCCGCCTGGCTCGCACCGATCCGTCGCAATTCCTCAAGGTCTTTGCCGATGAACGCTGACCGCCTCGCCCTCCTCCTCTGGCTCGCCGCCAGCGCCGCCAGCGCACAGGGCTTTGCCGGCCTCGGCACGGAGGCCGAGGGCTTCGCCATCCCATCCCCGGAAGCCGCCCTCACCTTCCCCGCCGATCACGGGCCGCACCCGGATTTCCGCATCGAGTGGTGGTACCTGACCGCCAACCTCTCCGATGCGAACGGCACCGATTACGGCATCCAGTGGACGCTCTTCCGCTCCGCCCTCGCCCCGTTTGAGGCCGATGGCTGGGACTCGCCGCAGATCTGGCTCGGCAATGCCGGGCTGACGACGCCGGAAGCCCATTTCGCCGCCGAACGCCTCGCCCGTGGCGGCATTGGACAAGCCGGCGTGACCACGGCGCCCTTCGAGGCCTGGATCGACGACTGGCACATGACCAGCACTGCCCCCTCCGGCGACCCGCTCGACAGCCTCAGCCTCGCCGCCAATGGCGAGGGCTTCGCTTATGACCTGACCTTGCAGGCAACCCGCCCGCTCGTGCCTCAAGGCATCGATGGCTATTCGGTCAAATCCCCCGAAGGCCAGGCCAGCTATTACTACTCCCAACCGTTCTACGAGATCGAAGGCACGCTTTCCCTGCCTTCCGGCCCGGTCGAGGTCACCGGGCAAGGTTGGCTCGACCGCGAGTATTCCTCCCAACCGCTCTCGGAAACGCAGGACGGCTGGGACTGGATCTCGCTCCACCTCGACGGAGGCGAGAAGCTCATGGGCTTCCGCCTGCGGGACCGCGAAGGCGCGCCCTTCACCTCCGCCACATGGATCGCCGCCGACGGCACGCCCACGCCCTACCCGAACGGCGCGCTCACCATGACCCCGCTCGAAACGACCGATGTGAACGGCGCCCCCATCCCTACCCAATGGCAGATCGACCTGCCTGCGCAGTCTCTCTCCCTCCGCCTCGACGCGCTCAACCCGAATTCCTGGATGGACCTCACCTTTCCCTACTGGGAAGGCCCAGTTACCATTTCCGGCAGTCACACGGGCAAGGGCTACCTCGAAATGACCGGCTACACCGCTCCTTGATGTATCCGCTTGGGTGGGTCCGTGTCCTCACCGCGCGAAGCGCTGAAAGACAACGCGCCGAAGGCGCACAACTGAATAGCCGCTCCCACACCCTTCCCCTTCGCTTCCCGCTTCTGTAAACGATCCCCCGACCCGTTCGAGGACCGTGACACATGCCAATGGAAAAGACATTCGACGCCCAAGAGGCCGAATCCCACATCTACGCCGCCTGGGAACAGGCCGGCGCCTTCAAGGCCGGCGCCAATGCCAGCCGCGATGAAAGCTTCTGCATCATGATCCCGCCGCCCAACGTGACGGGCGTCCTCCACATGGGGCACGCCTTCAACAACACGCTGCAGGACATCCTGATCCGCTGGCACCGCATGCGCGGCTTCGACACGCTCTGGCAGCCCGGGCAGGACCATGCCGGTATCGCCACGCAAATGGTCGTCGAACGCCAGCTTGCCGCCGAAGGCCTGCCCTCGCGCCGCGAACTCGGCCGCGAGAAATTCCTCGAAAAAGTCTGGGACTGGAAAGGCAAGTCCGGCGGCACGATCATCGAACAGCTGAAGCGCCTCGGATCCTCCTGCGACTGGGACCGCAACGCCTTCACCATGGCCGGCGCCCCGAACGACCCGCGCACCGGCCACGAGAACAGCCCCGATTTCCACGAAGCCGTCATCAAGGTCTTCGTCGACATGTATGAAAAGAGCCTGATCTATCGCGGCAAGCGGCTGGTCAACTGGGACCCGCATTTCGAAACCGCTATTTCCGACCTCGAAGTCGAGCAGATCGAGGTCAACGGCAACATGTGGCGTCTGCGCTACCCGCTGGAAGGCGGCGAGAGCTACGAGCATGTTGAAAAGGACGAGGACGGCAACGAGATCTTCCGCGAGACGCGGAACTACCTCGTCGTCGCCACCACCCGGCCCGAGACGATGCTGGGCGATACCGGCGTCGCCGTTCACCCCGAGGATGAACGCTACAAGGGCCTGCTGGAACGCGGCGCCCGCGTGAAGCTGCCGCTCTGCGGCCGTTCGATCCCGGTTGTCGCCGATGAGTATGCCGACCCGACCAAGGGCACCGGCGCGGTGAAGATCACCCCTGCGCATGATTTCAACGATTGGCAGGTCGGCCAGCGGGCCGGGCTCGACGTGATCAACGTCATGTCCACCACTGCGACCATGTTCCTCAAGGGCAACGCCGAGTTCGAAGCCGGCTGCGACCCCGAAATGCTCGCCAAGACCATCGAGCGGCTCGACGGTCAGGACCGTTACGAGGCGCGCGACGCCATCGTCACCGAGGCGCAGGACAATGGCTGGCTCGACGGTATCGACCCGGACCGCCACATGGTCCCGCATGGCGACCGCTCCAAGGTCGTCATCGAGCCCTACCTGACGGACCAGTGGTTCGTCGACACCGACAAGATCGTCGGCCCTGCGCTCGACGCCGTCCGCAACGGCACGGTCAAGATCATGCCGGAGAGCGGCGAGAAGACCTATTACCACTGGCTGGAGAATATCGAGCCCTGGTGCATCTCGCGCCAGCTCTGGTGGGGGCATCAGGTCCCGGTCTGGTACGCGCCGGCGCTCATGGACCACGAAGGCGAGCCGGAGGCGGTCTGGCGCCCCTTCTGTGCCGCCAACCAGGAAGAGGCCTTCGCAAAAATGGCCGACTACTATGGCCATAGCGACTTCAAGATCGTCACCGAACGCGCAGAAGCCGAACAAATGCTGAAAGCCGCCGTGGGCCGCACCCGCACCGAGGGCCGCATCCGCTCGCCGCAAGAGCCTTCGGCCCTGCCGGTCTATCGCGACCCCGACGTGCTCGACACCTGGTTCTCTTCCGGTCTCTGGCCCATCGGCACGCTGGGCTGGCCGAACTGGACCGAGGAAACGCAGAAATACTTCCCGACCAATGTGCTCGTTACCGGTCAGGACATTCTCTTCTTCTGGGTTGCCCGGATGATGATGATGCAGCTTGCCGTCGTCGATCAGATCCCCTTCGACACCGTCTATCTCCACGGCCTCGTCCGCGACGCCAAGGGCAAGAAGATGTCGAAATCGACTGGCAACGTGGTCGACCCGCTGGAGATCATCGACGAATACGGCGCCGACGCGCTGCGCTTCACCAATGCCGCCATGGCCTCGCTCGGCGGCGTGTTGAAACTCGACATGCAACGCATCGCCGGCTACCGGAATTTTGGCACCAAGATCTGGAACGCCGCGCGTTTCGCCGAGATGAACGGCGTGTTCGAGCCGTCAGTCACACCCATCGACCCCGCTTCCAAGCCCTCCGCCACCGTCAACCGCTGGATCATCGGCGAGACGGCCAAGGTGCGCGAAGACGTGGACAAGGCGCTCAATGCCTATCTCTTCAACGACGCCGCCAACGCGCTTTACGCCTTCACCTGGGGCAAGGTCTGCGACTGGTACGTCGAGTTCGCCAAGCCGCTGCTGCAAGGCGACGACGAGGCGCTGAAGGCCGAGACCCGCGCCACCATGCGGTGGGTGCTGGAGCAGGCCTTTACCCTGCTGCACCCGATCATGCCCTTCATCACCGAAGAGCTTTGGCAGGTACTGGGCAACGAAGGCATGATCGTCCATGCCGACTGGCCGAGCTATACCGCCGCCGATCTGGTCGATCCGGAGGCCGATGCCGAGATGAACTGGGTCATCACGCTCATCGACGGCGTCCGCTCCGCCCGCGCGCAGGTCCGCGTGCCGGCCGGCCTGCAGGTGCCGATGGTCCATACCGGCCTCGAGGCCAATGCGCAGGCTGCCTGGGACAATAACGAGGCGCTGATCACGCGCATCGCCCGCATCGCCTCCCTGCAAGGTTTCGACGACATGCCCAAGGGCTGCATCACGGTGCCGGTTCCGGGCGCAACCTTCGGGCTGCCGGTGGCCGATATCATCGACGTTGGCGAGGAGAAGGCGCGGCTGGAGAAATCCATCGCCAAGCTCGACAAGGAAATCGGTGGCCTCAGCAAGCGGCTGAACAACCCCAAATTCGTCGCCTCCGCGCCCGAAGACGTTGTCGAGGAAGTGCGCGACAACCTCGCCGAGCGGACCTCGGAGCAGGACCGCCTGAAAGAGGCGCTGCAACGTCTGGCCGAGATCGGCTGACACGCGCAGTCGGAACGCCGCCTGACAGGGCGGCGTTTCCTCTCAAATGATTAGGTATCCGTTCCGGGCCGCGTTAGCCTCATGGCACCGACTCGCCGGAGGAGATGCCATGTTTCGTTCGACCGCCCTCGCTTCTGCCGCGCTACTGGCCCTGATGGCTCCGCCTGCGCAAACGCAGACCGCCGACACGCCCCCGCCCGATGCCACCGAAACCGCGGCGCAGCCCGCTGATGTCGCTTCGGTCGATATGGACGCGATGCAGACCGAAGACGGACTGCTGACGCCGGCACAATTGCAGACGCTCGTGGCCCCCATCGCCCTCTACCCGGATTCGCTGCTGGTGCAGCTACTGGTGGCATCGACCTATCCGCTCGAAGTGGTCAAGGCCGACCGGGTCGTGCAGCATAACGCCGAACTGGAACAGGACGCACTCCAGGCCGAGATCGAGGCGCAGGGTTTCGACCCGTCGGTCGAGGTGCTGGCCATGGCCTTTCCCACCGTTCTGGCCGGCATGGCCGAGCATATCGAATGGACCGAGATCACCGGCAACGCCATGCTCGCCCAGAGCGACGACGTGATGGACGCCGTGCAGGTCATGCGCAAGCAGGCGATCAATACCGGCGCGCTGGTCACTTCCGAGGAACAGACGGTCACGGTGGTCGAGGAGGAGCTGGACGCGACGCTCTCCACCCAGAACCCGGAAACCGTCATCATCCAGCCCACCAACCCGCAGCAGGTCTACGTGCCCACCTATGACCCGAACGCGGTCTATGGCGGCAATTACTATTCGCCCTATTACGCGGGCTCGGGCTTCCGCTGGCAGGATGCGGCAGTGGGCGCGGCGGTGGTCTATGGCACCGTGGCGCTGATCGACGCCATTTTCGACAATGACGACGACTGGAACGATTACTGGGGCTGCCGCTATTGCGGCGGCTGGAACGGACGGCCGATCATCCGCGACCCGAACATCAAGTTCGACGGCAACATCATCATCGGCAACGACATCAATATCGACCGCGACACGATCCGCAAGGGCATCGAGGCCGGCGATATCCAGATCGACCGGGACAAGATCAAGAATATCGACCGCGGCCAGTTCGACCCGGCCAAGCGCGACGAGATGCGGACGAACCTTGAGAACAAGGGCTGGAAGCCCGATGCCGGGCGCCAGCAGGAAGCACGCAACAAGATCTCCGAGAAACGCCAGGCCGGCGGCGCCACCACCCTGCCCGCCCAGGCGCGGCCCGATCGCGGCGACGAGTTGCGCCAGCAGGTCTCCAAGGGCTTGGGCACCGGCGACATCTCCCGTCCGGGCAATAACGACGCGCTGCGCGATGCGGCCATTGCCGCGGGTGCGGCCGGTGGTGCGCTGGCCGGGCGCGAGGCGCTCAAACGCTCGGGCGAGCGGCCCGATGTGAAGGTCAACCGCCCCGCCACCACGCAGAAGCCCGCCCAGCGCCCGCAGACCGGACAGGGGCAGGTCAAGCAGCAGGTCCAGCAGAAGAAGGAAACCCGGCCGGCGACCGCCAACACCGCGCGCCAGCAGATCCAGCAGAAAAGCGCCGGACAGAAGATCCAGCGCCCCACGAGCGGCACCTCCCGGCCCGCGATCCAGAAGCAATCCAGCGGCGCCCGCACCAAGGCAGCTTCGCAACGCGGCCACAGTGGCGCCAAACTGAAAGGGCGGAGGTAATTCCATGAAACGCATGTCTCATTATGCCGCCGTTGCGGCTTTCGCGGCCCTTCCCCTTGGCGCCCACGCACAGGAGGCAATGTTCTACCCCTCGCCGCAGGACGCACTCGAAGCGCTCGTTGCGGCGCTGGATGCCGGCACCGCCGATGCGGTCATCGCGGCGCTCGGACCGGACTCCGCCGCGCTCATCCGCGACGACCAGTCCCCCGAACGGGCCGAGAACTGGGCAACGATCGTCGCCGTCTACAAGCAAGGCTACCGTTTCGTGCCGGTGGAAGACGGCCGGGTGTCCATCGAACTCGGCTCCGATAGCTGGCCCTTCCCGTTCGAGCTCGCGCGGGGCGATGCGGGATGGGCCTTCGATATCGTCTCCGGCAAAGAGGAGATCGTCGCCCGTCTGATCGGGCTGAACGAGCTCGACGTGATCGATATCCTGCAGGCCTATGTCGAGATCCAGCGCGAATTCCGCGAGGTGGACCATGACGGCGACGGGGTGCTGGAATTCGCCTCCTACCTGATCTCTTCCGCCGAGGCGCGGGACGGGCTCCACTGGCCCGGCGACGACAGCCCCGTCGGCGCGGCGGCGGCGCGCGCAAACCTCGACGGTTTCTCCGAAAACGGTTCGGATATACCGGCGGAACCGTTTTTCGGCTATTACTTCCGGCTGCTGAACGCGCAGGGACCCGACGCGCCGGGCGGCGCGCTGGACTACGTGATCAACGGCAACCAGCTAGCCGGCCATGCCCTGCTGGCGGTCCCCGCAATCTACGGCGAAACAGGGACTTACAGTTTCCTCGTCGGAGAGAACGGCCTTGTCTACGAGGCCGATCTCGGAGAGGACACATTGGAATCGGCGTTGGAAATCACCACATATAACCCCGATGCCCGATGGAGGGCGATGGAGTAGAAAGATGCTTCGCTGGGACCGTTTTGCCGAACGCCGCATGCGCAAGGCCGAGTTGGACGGAACGCTGCGCGGGCTCGCCGGGGAGGGTGAACCGCTTCCCGAGCACCCCGAGCACGCCCATATAGACCCCGGAACCGCTATCGCCTACCGGATCATGGCCGAATCTGGCGCGCTGCCGCGCGAGGTTGCGCTGCACAAACGCATTGCCGAACTGCACGAGATCTATGCCGCGGAGACGAACCCCGAGCGCCGCCGGGAGATCATGGCAGAGCTCGCCGACGTCGAAATGCGCCACGCGATGGAGCAGGAGGCGCGCAAACGCTTCATTGGATAGGCAGCACCGGCCCGGACATCGCCAAATGGCCGGAAAATCTGGCGAGCCCGCGCATTAGCGGCTAAGGGGCACGGGCAACTCCTCCCGAGGCCCGCTCCATGCCCCAGCCGAACTCATCGCCCTTTTCACGCACCGACGCGGTCATCTTCATGGGTGGCATCACCGCGCTCACGGCGATGTCCGTCGACGTGGTCCTGCCCGCGACCGGCGTCGTCGCCCGCGCCTTCGGACTGGAAGAACGGCTTGGCGCGATGCTGGTCGGCGTCTATTTCCTCGCCTTTGCGGTGGGGCAGCTTTTCTGGGGGCTGTTCTCGGACGCATTCGGACGCAAGCTGGCGCTGAAACTGACGCTGACCGGCTTCACGCTGGCCAGCCTTGCCTGTGCGCTTGCCCCGAGTTTCCAGTTCCTGATCGTGGCGCGTTTCGCCCAAGGCTTGATGGGCGGTACCCCGGTCATTGCCCGCGCGATGGTGCGCGACGTTTCTTCCGGCAACGAAGCGGCACGCATGATGACCGTTCTGGGCGCGATCCTGACGGTGGCCACGATGATCGCGCCAGTCGTCGGCTCCGGCATGCTGGTGCTGTTTTCCTGGCGCGCGATCTTCGGCGTGCTCGCCCTGCTTGGGCTATGCTTCCTGGCCTACACATTTCTTGTGCTCGGGCAGAGCGACAGCAACCGCCGTCCCGAGCGTTTCAGCCTGCATTTCCTGCGCGGCGCGGTGCGGATCTTGTTCTCGACCCGCGACTTCCTGGCGCCGATGGCCTGCGGCAGCCTGACATTCGCCGGCTATGTCGCGCTCGGCGCGGTGGGCGCGATCACGGTCGAGGCCAATTTCGGCGTCGGCCCGGAGGCTTTCGGCCCGCTCTTCGCCATTGCCGCGCTGATCAATACCGTCGGCGCATTGCTCGCCGGGCAAATGCTCAAGCGCCACAGTCTCGAATTCGTCGGTATCATCGGCTTTTCCACCCTCGCCCTCGCAGGGCTCGTCAATCTGTTCATGGCCTTCTCGATGCCGGGCCTGCAGCTTTTCTGGGGCGCGATCTGCCTCTATGTTCTGGCCTTCGGCATGATCTACCCGACCGCCATCGCCGCCGCGATGGAACCCGCCGCCGACATGCCCGGCTTTGCCGCCTCGCTGATGGGCGCGATCCAGATGGTCGCGGGCGCGCTCGGCGTCTGGGTCGCCTCCACGCTCTTCGACGGATCGACCTCGGCCATCAACCTGAACATGGCGCTGTTCGGCATTGCCACGGCACTGCTCTACCTGCTGCACCGGATCTTCCCGCAAAAGCCCTGACTGGCCAGTGGGGAGCCGACATCGCCACTTCTTCTGACCCAAAATACCCTCGCCGAAGGCACGGTCCGCAGGACCGTCCCCGCTCAGCGCGCGCGCCAAAAGAGCCGCACGCCTCTTCACCCTTCCGCCCTTGACTTCGGACAAAGCCAGGGGCATGCAGCCCCCGCAAACCATATCCTGCAACCGGGCGTTCCGTGGGCGCCAAACCGACGAGGAGAGCCAAGATGGCCGATATTTCCCTCACATTCCCCGATGGCGCGAGCCGGGATTTCCCGCAGGGCACAACACCCGCCGAAGTCGCCGCCGCCATCTCCACCTCCTTCGGCAAGAAGGCGATCTCCGCTCTGGTCAACGGCCAGCACTGGGACCTGCAATGGCCAATCGAAGCCTCGTCGAGCATCGCCATCAACACGATGAAGGACGAGGCGCCGGCGCTGGAACTGATCCGGCACGACCTCGCCCATATCATGGCCCGCGCCGTCCAGGAGATCTGGCCGGAGATCAAGGTCACGATCGGACCGGTCATCAAGGATGGCTGGTACTACGATTTCGACCGCAACGAACCCTTTACCCCCGAGGATCTCGGCCAGATCGAGACCAGGATGAAGGAGATCATCAACCGCCGCGACCCGGTGACCACCGAGGTCTGGGAGCGCGAGCGGGCGATCAAGTATTACAAGGCCAATAACGAGCCCTACAAGGTCGAGCTGATCGAGAGCATCCCGGGCAACGAGCCGATCCGGATGTATTGGCACGGCCACTGGCAGGATCTCTGCCGCGGCCCGCACCTGCAGCATACCGGGCAGGTGCCCGCGGACAGCTTCAAGCTGATGAAGGTGGCCGGGGCCTATTGGCGTGGCGACAGCAACCGAGAGCAGCTTCAGCGGATCTATGGCGTTGCTTTCCAGAACCGCCAACAGCTCAAGGACTACCTGCATTTTCTCGAAGAAGCCGAGAAGCGCGACCACCGCCGCCTCGGCAAGGAGATGGAGCTCTTCCACTTCCAGGAGGAAGCGCCGGGCATGGTGTTCTGGCACCCCAACGGCTGGACCATCTATCGCGAGATGGAAGACTACATGCGCCGCAAGCTCGGCAATGCCGGCTATCGCGAGATCAAGACGCCGCAGGTTGTCGACCGCAAGCTCTGGGAGGCCTCCGGACACTGGGACAAGTATCGCGAGAACATGTTCATCACCGAGATCGATGAGGAACATGCCAACGAGAAGCGGATGAACGCGCTCAAACCCATGAACTGCCCTTGCCACGTGCAGGTATTCAACCAGGGCATCAAGAGCTACCGCGACCTGCCGCTAAGGCTGGCCGAATTCGGCTCCTGCCACCGCTACGAGGCGCATGGCGCACTGCATGGTCTGATGCGGGTGCGCGGCTTCACGCAGGACGACGCGCATATCTTCTGTACCGAGGACCAGATCGAGGCGGAATGCGCGGCCTTCATCGACCTGTTGTCGGATATCTACCGCGACACGGGTTTCACCAAGTTCGACATCAAGCTCTCCACCCGTCCGGAGGTCCGCGTGGGCTCGGACGAGGTCTGGGACAAGGCAGAAGCGGCGCTCGAACAGGCCGTGCTCAAGGTCCGGAACGATTTCGAACTCGATCCCGGCGAAGGCGCTTTCTACGGCCCGAAGCTTGACTTCAAACTTACCGACGCGATTGGCCGCGAATGGCAATGCGGCACCTTCCAGGCCGATTTCAACCTGCCTGAGCGGCTGGATGCAAACTATGTCGGCCAGGACGGCGAGAAGCACCGCCCCGTGATGCTGCACCGCGCGATCCTCGGTTCCTTCGAGCGGTTCATCGGCATCCTGATCGAGAACTATGCCGGCCGAATGCCGATGTGGCTGGCGCCACGGCAGGTCGTGGTGGCGTCGATCGTCTCGGATGCGGATGAATTCGTGCTGGAAGCGGTCAAGATCCTGCAGGAGGCCGGCCTGCGCGCGGAAGCCGATATTCGCAACGAGAAAATCAACTACAAGGTGCGTGAGCACTCGGTCGGCAAGGTTCCGGTGATCCTTGCCATCGGCCAGCGCGAGGTTGAGAACCGCACCGTGACCGTGCGCCGCCTGGGCGAGAAGAAGACTGAAACGGTAGCACTCGACGAAATCGTGGCGAGCCTTGCCAAGGAGGCGCTGCCGCCCGATCTCGCCTGACGACGACAGCCTGGGGGGAGCCCAAGGCTCTCTCCACAGCAGTTGGTTTGGGCTGAGGGCTTTGGCCGCGGTGGTGGGGGCTTTGCCCCCCGCGCTCTTGCGAGCGCTCACCCCAGGATATTTGAGGAAAGAGGAAGTGGCAGCTTCCGCATTCATCTTTCCCAAAATACCTCCGCCGGAAGCACGATCCACAGGATCGTTCACGCGCGCGAAGCGCGCGCCCTCGAATGGCAGCTCGCTCTGCAAGATGGAGCAGACATACTGCACCAGCTCCTGTTCGAGAGGTGCCGCATGACATCCTGCCCTGTTTCGCGTTGCCATGTCGGGGCGTATCGGGGGGCGTTCCCGGGCGAAGACCTGTAACATTCTGTGAGCAACGGTCGTTCCGGCGTAATATCCCCTCCTTTGCTGCACCTTCCTTGAAACATTGATACCGGCCATGCCGCAACGCAGCTTGCAACATTTGCGGACAACTTATTGAAATTATGCCCTGATCGCCTCACGGAACCGTCATCTTGCGGCCCGTTGTTCAAGGTATCTGACGCACGCGTGAATGACGCCCGTGTGAATGGCAATTTATCCTTCCACCCACCTAGATTTGGCTCATGCCCCGCAAGACAGCGGAGGCAAAGCGAACATGAGACCAGGAAAAGGGAAACCCATGTCCAAGCAAATCAAGACTCTCGCCCTTGTCGGTGCCGTAGCCGCGGCGATTTCCGGCGCTGCCGCGACGACCGCCAGCGCTGACAATCATCAGGAAAAATGTTTCGGCGTCGCGATGGCTGGCCAGAATGACTGCGCCGCCGGCCCCGGCACCACCTGTGCCGGCACCGCCTCCGTCGATTACCAGGGCAATGCCTGGAAGCTCGTCGAAGTCGGCACCTGCGAGCAGATGGAACTGCCCGAGGGCCGCATGGGCTCGCTTGAAGCGCTCGACCGCGACCTGCCGGCGTAAACCGCCGCAAGGCAGCGCCCGGTGGGATTTCTCACTTGAGGACACCCGGAGGAGGCTCCCGGCGCGCTCTCCGCTTTACCCAGTCATTTCAAACCTTCAGATCAAGGAAGCAAATTACATGTCCAGAAATGTAAAAACTCTCGCCCTCATCGGTGCCGTCGCAGCAGCGGTCTCCGCGACCGGCATGGCCACCACCGCCGCCGCCGATAACCACAAGGAAAAGTGCTTCGGCGTCGCGATGGCTGGCAAGAACGACTGCGCCGCCGGTCCCGGCACCACCTGCGCCGGCACGTCCACCGTCGACTACCAGGGCAATGCCTGGTCGCTGGTCGATGCCGGCACCTGCGCAACGATGGAACTGCCCGACGGCCGCATGGGTGCGCTTGAGGCGCTCGACCGCGACCTTCCCGTCTAATCATTCCGTCCCGGACCAACGCGCCCTGCGGACCCTCCGCCGGGCGCGAATTATCCACGAAGGAGGCCAGGATGCTCGACGCCACGTCCCAACGATCCCTTCCGCTTGCGCCCGGTATTGGCTACAAGCCGCAGCATTTTGCCGAGATCCTGCGGGATTCCGGCCCGGTTCGCTGGCTGGAGATCCATGCCGAGAACTACATGGGCGATGGCGGACGTCCGATCGCGCAGCTGCGTCACTTGGTCGAGCGTTTTCCCATCTCCGTGCATGGCGTGGGCTTGTCCATTGGCGGCGAGGCGCCGCTGGATGCCGAACACCTCGCGCGGCTGCGCCACCTCGTCGACTGGCTGAACCCCGCGAGCTTCTCGGAGCATCTCGCCTGGTCTAGCCACGAGGCAGCCTTTCTCAACGACTTGCTCCCCCTGCCCTACACGCAAGCCACGCTGACCCGTGTCGCCGATCATATCGACCAGCTGCAGGAAGCGCTTGGCCGCCAGATGCTGCTGGAAAACCCCTCCACCTACCTAGCCTTTGCCGAGAGCGAGATGGAAGAGACCGATTTCCTGCGCGAGATCGCGCAACGCACCGGTTGCGGGCTGCTGCTCGACATCAACAATGTCTTCGTCTCCTGCACGAACCAGAAGCTCGACCCGCGCGGCTATATCGCCGATTTTCCGCTGGACCTCGTGGGCGAGGTGCATCTGGGCGGCCATGACGAGCAGGAAGACGAGCACGGCGCGCCGCTGCTGATCGACAGCCACGGCGCCGAAGTGGTGGACCCGGTCTGGACACTTTATGCCGAGACCATCGCCGCCATGGGCCCGCGCCCCTCGCTGATCGAATGGGACACGGATGTGCCCGAATGGCCGGTGCTGGCCGCCGAGGCCGAACGCGCGGCCCACATCCTTGCGCAGGTCGCGCCATGAGCGTCGGGCAGGCAGAATTTCGCGCGGCGATCTTCGACCCCGCCCGCGACGTGCCCGACGGGCTGGTCGACCCCGAGGGGCGGCCTGCCGGCAAGCGCTTCGATGTCTATCGCAACAATGTGGTCGTGAGCCTGTGCAACGCGCTGGCCGAGGCGTTCCCGGTGATCCAAAAGCTGCTGGGCGCGCATAATTTCGGCATCCTCGCCGGGCATTTCGTTCGCCAGCACCCGCCGAGTTCGCCGTTGATCGCACATTACGGCTCGGCGCTGCCGGGGTTCCTCGAAGGCTTTGCGCCGGTGCAGAACCTTGGCTACCTGCCCGATATCGCGCGGCTGGAGCTTGCCCTGCGCCGTGCATATCATGCAGCCAACAGCACGCCGGCGGATGCAACGGCGCTTCAGGCAATGCCCCCCGAGCGGCTGCTGGTCACGCGCTTTACCCTCGCGCCCTCGGTTCAACTGGTAGCGTCGGACTGGCCCATCGCCGCGATCTGGCGGTTCAATGCCGAAGACGGCCCGAAACCGGAGATGCGTGCTGAAACCGCCCTGCTCACCCGTCCGGAATTCGACCCGGTGCTGACCGCGCTGACACCGGCCGGGGGCGTCTTCGTCGAAGCCCTTCGCAACGGTCAGAGCCTTGGCGAGGCGCTGGAAGCCGCAGCCGCGATCGAGCCGGAATTCGACCTTTCCCCGGCGTTTTCCGCCCTTGTCTCGGGCGGCGCCATCACAGAAATTTCCGAGGATCCGCTCCCATGACCGATCTTTCCGCTTCAACCGAACACGGCTCTGCCCGTGGCAAGGCGTTCGGCGCCATCATCTCGATCCACAACGCTATCTTCTCCCGTATTGACGCAGCGCTCTCCTCCTTGGCCATCCCGACGCTGGCGCGCTTCGCCTTTGCCGCCGTGCTGCTGATGTATTTCTGGGGCTCGGCCATGACCAAGTTGGGCGACGGTATTTTCGGCCTGTTCTCGCCCTCGGTGGGTGCCTATGCGCAGATCTTCCCGCAAAAGGCCGAAGCCGTCGTCTATGACACGACACAGTTCTCGATCTTCGAGAAGCTCATTATCCTCGCGGGCACCTGGGCCGAGTTCATCCTGCCCCTCCTCATCGTTATCGGCCTGTTCACCCGTCTGGCCGCGCTCGGCATGATCGGCTTCGTCACCGTGCAGTCGCTCACCGACATTCACGGCCACCACGCCGATGCCACCACGGTAGGTGCCTGGTTCGATCGTGCCTCCGACAGCCTGATCATGGACCAGCGCGCCTTCTGGATGTTCGTGCTCATAACGTTGGTTTTGCGCGGCGCCGGACCGTTTTCCGTGGACAAATTGCTCGGAATTGATCGCCAAAACAGCAAGTGACAGATTGTCAGGGGTTGTTTTGTCACAAAACTCCGGCACCATTAGTGCCGTGACGATGCCACACACGACTCACTGGCCCTGCCTCGAATGAAGTCCGGCGACGTGACCACGCCGCCGCAATTCTGCGGGCGGAACAGAGACCAGACGAAGGAGACGCGGGATATGCCGACCGGCACCGTGAAGTGGTTCAATACAACCAAAGGTTATGGGTTTATCGCCCCCGATGAGGGCGGAAAAGACGTTTTTGTTCATATTTCCGCCGTGGAACGCGCAGGAATGACCGGCTTGGCCGACAACATGAAGATCGAATACGAGATTCGTGAAGGTCGCGATGGTCGGGCGTCGGCGATAGAGTTGAAGGTAATCTGATTACAGATCAGTTCCAGGATCGCAGCCGTCCGCATTTCCGGGCGGCTGCGTGATTCTCGGCCACGCACATCCTCCAGCCGCCCTTTTTTCGATCTTTTCCGCCCATTTTGGTAGCGCCGCCGCCCCCTGACAGCGGGTTCACGGCGTGGCCGGGCGCCAGAGTTTCTGCGACGGAGCATCTGAAGCTTATCCTTGGGACGGGCAGTGCAGTCGCTCTGCCGAAAACAGGGAGGCAGGACCGTTACCGCGCGGTCGCCCTCCTGTCGCGCGGAGCTCCTTTTTCGGATCGGCTCTGTCTCCTCCCCAAGATGGGAGCAAAGAATGACGGAATTTCTGACGGTCCTCGCCTTTACCTACCTGTGCAACAGCACCGCCGAGCTTCGGGTGGTCAGCTATGACGAGGCGAGCGACTGCACCTTCGCCTATGAACAGGTCAAACGGCATTTCCATCCCGAATTCGGGATCGCCCCCGCCGGGACCCGGCATCGGCAGGAACAGAACATCGTTGCCTATTTGGCTTTCAAGCAGTGGGAAAAGGACAATGCGGAGTTCGTGACCGGAATGAAAACCGAAGCGGCCCGACTGGCGCGAGAAGCGATGTTGCCCAACAGGTGAGGCTCAGCTTTCACTTTTGTCGATGATGGGTTGCCAATGCTCGCCCATGGCAACGATACAGCTGCGCCCCGAGGCACAGGTCATCATCAGCGTCCAGTCGCCCCGCTCGCCGGCCCACAGTTCCATGATTTGATCGGGACCGCGAAACCCGGTGCGGCCTGTAGCAGAATGGCACTGGCAAGAAGTAGCGGGCGGAAAGGAACATGGCCTCTGAACTGTTGAACCAAAATCAGTGTAACAGATCCATGCCCCCTCCAAAAAAACCTGAATTTATAGGTGGCGTATCGCTTCCTAGCCGATCCAAGCTGATTGCGCCTTGGAGTCCCAACCGAGGGTCAGCTGGGCTCCATCGCTGAGAACCGGTCGTTTCATAAGGGTCGGATGCGCCGCCAGAAGGCCGTCCACCTCCCCTTCCCGTTCGTCCTCAGAGAGCTGACGCCAAGTCGTTGACCGACGATTCAGAAGCCCGTCGCCAAAAGCCTCGATGAAACGCGCGCGTTCCTCTGCCGTGAGCGGCTCGGCGCGGACATCGCGAAATCGCACATCCTGCCCCGCCGCTTCCAACGCCTTGCGCGCCTTGCGGCAGGTATCACAGGTGGGAATGCCGTAGAGGATCATGGCCGGTCTCCAATGCAGATTTGCGTTGCCGACCGAGATGGCACGGCCTGCCCGCGGCGGCAAGGCCCGGGCTCAGGTGCCGCGGGTGCAGTCGGCGCAACGGGCAATTGCCGGGTCCGTGGCCAGACGCGCGGCGGCAATCTCTTCGCCGCAATCGGTACAGAAGCCGTATTCGCCCTCCGCCAGCCGCTCCAGCGCCGCGCGAATGCGCAACCGCTCGGCTGCACGGCGACGCTGCTGCGCCTGTGCCATCGCCTGGTGCTGAAGCGCATCCATCCGCGACAGCCGTCCCGTCGCGCTCTGATCCAGCTCGACGACAGATCGTGCGCCGGCACTGGCCGCATCCTCTGCGTCAAGCTCGACCAGCAGATCGTTCAATCTTCTATGAATATCGGCCTCCGTCATCCCGCAACCCTGTCAGAGCCACCGCGCAACGGCAAGCGCAACGGCGCAACGTTCGCTCAAACGCCCCATTGCGCAACACCGACCGCACGCATGGCATAGTCTCCCTGCAGCGAGGCGCGAAATGATGCAGCTGGCTCCTTCACCGTGTCGCGTCTCGCCTGCTCTTCCCACAAAACCCGACCCAACGTGGACCACGGCACGCTGAGCCGGTGACACTCGTGGCGCAAAGGATCCATGCAGCGCGCACTTGCAGCCGCGCCCCACCGGCCCTAGTTTCTTGACGAGACCAGAAAACAGGAATTTGCCCATGGCCATCGAGGCCCAGGAAATCGAGACCCTCCTTCGAGAGGCCTTCCCCGACGCCGTCATTATCGTCAATGACATAGCCGGCGATGGCGCGCATTTCGCCGCCGAAGTGATCGACGAGAGCTTCCGCGGCATGAACCGCGTGCAGCAGCAGCGTTCCGTCTATGCCGCGCTAAAGGGCAAGATGGATGGCACGAACGCCGATCTCCATGCACTGGCATTAACCACGAAAGCACCGGAATAACCCGGCAAGACCCTCCGGGCGGTTGACCTCGCACGTCCCCAAGTGCAGATGACCGCAGTTTCGCCAAAGAGCGCGGCCCCTTGAAGAGGCCGACCCAAGGAATGAAAAGGAATTCGCCATGTCTGCGAAGGACAATATCAAGCAAACCGTGACTGAAAACGACGTCGTCCTCTACATGAAGGGCACCAAGATGGCGCCACAATGTGGCTTCTCCCAACGGGTGGCCGGCGTTCTGAACTACATGCAGATCGACTACACCGACGTGAATGTGCTGGCAGATGACGAGATCCGCCAGGGCATCAAGGAGTATTCCGACTGGCCGACCATCCCGCAACTCTACGTGAAGGGCGAGTTCGTCGGCGGTTGCGATATCATCACCGAGATGACGCTTTCGGGCGAGTTGGACAAGCTGCTGGAAGAGAGCGGCGTTTGCTTCGACAAGGCCGCAGCCGAGAAGATCCGCGAAGCCAACGGCTGACGCCAAGGGGCGGCCGGTCGGAAACCCGCTTGCGCGAACCGGCCCGCCGTCGATCCAGTGCGCTCCCTGCAACAGGTGCGTCCGGCAATGGTCAGGCGATAAAGATCTCCTGATTCCGGGAAAGTATGCGTTTAAAGGGGGCGCGCTTCGGGCGCTTGAACGATCCTTCGGATCGTGCCTCCGGCGGGCGTATTTCTTCCAACAAGAAATTGCGCGTGGCGATCTGTCTTCTTCTGACTTCAAATATCCTGGGGGGAGCGCTCGGATGAGCGCGGGGGGCAAAGCCCCCTTTTCCAGAAGCGACAAGTGGCTTACCGTGCCGATCTTTCCTCGGCCAGCGCCGCGAGCGCCTCGGCCCGGGCGGCCAGTTCCGCAAGCGTATCCGTCACTTGCGACGGGATCACGGCGACTTCCACCCGCTCCGGCTCCGGCGCGGGCATTGCCTCCATCTCCTCGATAAGCCGCTCTTGACGGGCCAGTTTTTCCTCGGCCGCAGCGGCTTTCTGCTCATACGCCGCCGTCCGGTCCGCCAGCATCAGCCCGGCCATCAGCAACATGCGCGATTCCGGCATCCGGCCGATCTGGCTCACCAGCCCACGCGCCTCGCGATCCAGCATCGCGGCCGCATCGCGCAGGTATTGTTCTTCGCCATCCTGGCAGGCAACGGCGAATTCCTTGCCGCCGATCTCAATCTTCACCTCAGGCATCGGTCTGCTCCCTCACCAGTGGCTCCAGAACGGATATCAACTCGTCAAGCTCGCCGCGGTCGGCACTGCACTGTTCCGCCACCGCCCTCAACTCGGCCTCGAGTTCGGTAATGCGCTCCTGCTGGCGGTCCTTCATCGATTTCAAGGAACCGACCCGTTCGCGCAACTGCGCCCCGGCTGTTGTCTCGGCTTCCAGCGCCTGCTGGAGGCGCAGAACCTCGGCTTCCGCCGTTTCGGCGCGCTGAACTGCCTCGCATGCCGATTTCCGGGCCTGTTCCAGTTCCTCGGCCGACACGGCCGCTTCCGGTTCGCCTGCACTGAACGCTTCGATCGCATTCCCGATCCGCGTCATGGCAGCGGCAAGCCGGCTCTCAAGCTCGGTGATCTCGCTCATCCCGCTCTCCCCGTTCTTGTTGTCCACCTGTCCGGTTCCGGACCAATTGCGGCCGAGCAAGCCGCGAATCGCCCGCCGGGCAGTTGCGGCCAAGTTTACGCAACTGTTTCATGAAATGCGCCCCCTATTGTGCTCAGCCACTTACGCGGCATTCTTCACGTGGCCGACAGTCCTTGACGCTACCGCCCCTCGCTCCTACACCGCCTTGAACGTCAAAAAGACGGCCGTGCAGAGTGCGACCGCCTCCTGCCGCAAAATCGAAAGGAAAGAACCTTGGACATTGCAGCCCTCAGAGACGCCCATCCCGAGCACTGGAAAAAAGCCTGCGCCATCCGCACGCTGACGCTCGATGCGGTCGCTGCCGCCAATTCCGGCCATTCCGGCATGCCGATGGGCATGGCCGATGTCGCCACCGTGCTCTACGAGAAGCACCTCAAGTTCGACGCCTCGAACCCCGAATGGCCCGACCGCGACCGCTTCATCCTGTCGGCCGGCCATGGCTCGATGCTACTGTACTCGCTGCTCTATCTCACCGGCTCGCCGGATATGACGATGGAAGAGGTCAAGAACTTCCGCCAGCTCGGCGCCATCACCGCCGGCCACCCCGAATACGGCCATGCCCGTGGCGTCGAAACCACCGCCGGCCCGCTCGGCCAGGGCATCTCCAACGCCGTCGGCTTCGCCATGGCCGAGGAGCACCTGCGCGCCGTCTGGGGCAAGGGCATCTATGACCACTACACCTATTGCATCGCCGGCGACGGCTGCCTGATGGAAGGTGTAAGCCAGGAGGCGATCGCCCTCGCCGGCAAGCAGAAGCTCGGCCGCCTGATCGTGCTGTGGGACAACAACGGCATCACCATCGACGGCAAGGTCTCGCTCTCCGACATTACCGACCAGAAGAAGCGCTTCATGGCGTCCGGCTGGCAGGTGATCGAATGCGACGGCCACGACCCCGAGGCCATCGACGCCGCCATCGTCAAGGCCAAGACCTCGCGCAAGCCTTCGATGATCGCCTGCAAGACACATATCGCCCTCGGTTCTTCGGCGCAGGACACCTCCAAGGGTCACGGCGCACTGACCGATGCGCAGCTCATCGCCGATACCAAGGCTGCCTATGGCGCGCCCGCCGGCGCCTTCGAGGTTCCCGCCGAGGTCAAATCCGCCTGGGAAGCCATCGGTGCGCGTGGCGTTGCCGAGCGTGAGGCCTGGGAAGGACGCCTGGCCGGCCTGTCCGAGGGCCGCCGCGCCCGTTTCGAGCGTGCTCTCTCCGGCGACATGCCCGAAAAGCTTGGCCGCCAGATGAAGTCCTATCGCAAGCAGCTGGTCGCCGACGCGCCCAAGGTTGCCACGCGCAAGGCTTCCGAGATGGCGCTCAACGTCATCAACAAGATCGTGCCCGAGACCATCGGCGGCTCGGCGGACCTCACCGGCTCGAACAACACCAAGTCGGCCGACATGACCGTGTTCGACGCCTCCAACCGTCGTGGACGCTTCGTGCATTATGGCATCCGCGAACATGGCATGGCGGCAGCGATGAACGGCGTGGCGCTGCATGGCGGCCTGCGCCCCTATAGCGGCACCTTCATGTGCTTCACCGACTATGCCCGGCCCTCGATGCGCCTCTCTGCGCTGATGCGCCTGCCGGTGGTCTACGTCATGACGCATGACTCGATCGGTCTTGGCGAGGACGGCCCGACCCACCAGCCGGTGGAGCACCTGGCCATTTCGCGCGCCACGCCGAACACGCTGGTCTTCCGTCCGGCCGATGCGGTGGAGACCGCTGAAGCCTGGGAGCTGGCCCTGGCACAGAAAGAAACGCCCTCGGTGCTCGCCCTGTCGCGCCAGAACCTGCCGACGGTACGGACCAAGCACAAGAACGACAACCTGTCCGCGCAAGGCGCCTATGTGCTGGCCGAGGCGACCGGCAAATGCCAGGCCATCCTGATGGCCACCGGCTCGGAGATCGAAATCGCTCTCAATGCCCGCGAAGCGCTGGAAGCCGAGGGCATCGGCACCCGCGTCGTCTCAGTGCCCTGCATGGAGCTGTTCGCGGCAGCCGATCCGGAATACCGCGCCAAGGTGCTGCCCGCCGGTCCGGTCCGTGTGGCCATCGAGGCTGGCGTCCGGCAGGGCTGGGATCGCTGGCTCTTTGGCGAGGGCGGCGATGCGGCCAAGGCCGATTTCGTCGGCATGACCGATTTCGGTGCCTCGGCGCCTGCGGAAGTGCTCTACGAGCATTTCGGCATCACCGCCGATGCAGCAGCCGCCAAGGTCAAGGCGCTGCTCTGAAGGCACGTCTCTCAGGATTGAAGAAAAGACCGGCCGTTCCCTCTCGGGGCGGCCGGTTCTCGTTGGAGCCCTGCGATGCAGGCAAGTTTCAGATCACGAACTCGGATGACGCCGCGCCGGCCTTGTAGACATCGTAGAGCCTGCTGCCTAGAGCCGTGACCTTCTTTGACGCGCCCTTGATATCGGAGAGGCGCCCGACGAGGTAGTCGGGCGCACCATTGAACTGGTTGCACGTGATGTCACAGATCACCTTGGTCCCGCCAATGTCGGAAACGACGAAGTAATGATTGCTGCCGGACCCATCACCGTTCCTTTCGGCAAAGAACATATGAGAGTTGAGCGCGTGGTTGCGCAACACGCAAAACTTCGTAGCCACCACGGATGCCCAGATGCAAAGACCACTCATCATGTCACCACCCGGCAACGGTATATTCATAGCGCGGCATTTCGTACGGGTCAGGTCTATCAGGTCGTTCCAGACTACATCGTTGACACCATAATGACCGTTCGCGGCGGGCAGGTCTTCGTTCTTTACCGCGTTGTAAAGCATATAGGAATTCTGAACGAACACAGCATCGGGCTTCTTTATGACAATGGCCATTGGATGATTTGCTTTCTTGGCTGGAATGCACGAAAGGTCCCCGGACCACGCAGCGATCCGGCGATCAAAGGCGAAATTGTAAACCTAAGCTTAGTTTGCCCTCCGGCGCTTTGGCAATCCTCGCGCCCGCAATGCGCTTTATCCCGCCTTGCTCTCCGCCTTCACCTCCCAGCGGCCGCTCTCTTCGGACCAGTATTGCGCCGCCGCCCCCGCGCCTGTCAGCCCCTTCCACTGGCCGCGCGCATGTTGCACCGCCGCCGGGTCGTGGCCGTCAAACAGGATGCAGACCCGTTCCAGCGCCTCGATCTCGGCCGCCGTCACCGCCGCCCCATCGATGGACATCAGAACAGTCGCGCCATTGGGCATCTCTACCCCCGCCGTCAGCAGCACCGGTTGATCGGCATCCTGCGGCCCGCCAGCGAGGCCGTGCGGCAGGAAGCCTTCCTCCGGGCCGAGCCAGAGTTTCTGGTCGAGAAGTTGCAGGCGCCCCGCATCCGACCCACGCACCACGACGCGCCAGTCCCGTTGCAGGGATTTCTCCAGCAGCATCGCAAGCGTCACCTCGAGCGGGTGCCGGGTCAGGTGGTAGAAGAGCGCCTGCCCCATCGGTTCAGCCCGCCTCGTAGCCGTCGCGGATCATCCGGTCGAGCGCCATCACGCCCCAGCCGGACGCGCCCTTGGGCGCCCATGCCGGCGGCTTGGCGGGCTGGGCTACGCCGGCGATATCGAGATGGATCCAGGGCGTACCTTCCTTGACGAAGCGATGCAGGAACTCGGCGGCGGTGATCGAGCCACCGGCGCGCGTGCCCACATTCTTCAGGTCTGCCTTCTCGGATTTCAGAAGTTCGGCGTAGCTCGCCCCGATCGGCATGCGCCATGCGCCCTCGCCCTCGGCCCCGGCCGCATTCAGGAAAGCACCTGCGAAAGCATCGTCATTGGAGAAAACGCCGGCATTGTCATGGCCGAGCGCCAGAATGATCGCGCCGGTCAGCGTGGCCAGATCAATCATGCCGCAGGGGTTGAAGCGTTCCTGCGTGTACCACATCACGTCGCCCAGAACGAGCCTGCCCTCGGCATCGGTGTTAATCACCTCCACCGTGTCGCCCTTCATCGAGGCGACAATATCGCCCGGCCGTTGGGCCTTGCCGTCCGGCATGTTCTCGACAAGCCCGACAACGCCAACGACATTGGCCCTGGCCTTGCGCAGCGCCAGCGTCTTCATCACGCCGGAGACGACACCCGCGCCGCCCATGTCCATCGTCATGTCTTCCATGCCGGCGCCCGGCTTCAGCGAGATGCCACCCGTGTCGAAGACCACACCCTTGCCGATCAACGCCAGCGGGGCTTCCTCGCCGCCGCCATTCCAGCGCATGACGACGACCTTGGAGGGGCTCTCGGAGCCCTGTCCGACGCCGAGCAGCATGGTCATGCCCTGCTTCTCCAGCTCCGCCTCGTCGAGCACCTCGACCTTGACGCCCAGTTCGCCAAGCGCCGCCAGCTTCTCGGCGAAGCTCTCTGTGGTCAGGTAATTCGCCGGCAGGTTGACAAGGTCGCGCGTGAAATAGACGCCCTCGGCCACCGCCTCGACCGCTTCCATCTGTGCATTGAGTCCGTCGGGATCTGTCACCATGAGCGTGAAGGAACCGGCGGCCTGCTCCGCGGCCTCGCCCGTGCGGCACTCCTTGAAGGCGTAGCTGCGCAGTGACGCGCCGAGCGCCAGATCGCCGAGCGCCTTGCGCGCACCGCCCAGGACCAGCACGTCGCCCTTGCCGCGCGCGGCACCGATGGCGGCGCCAGCCTTGCGCAGATCGACCGGCGAGGACTTGGCGTCAAGCCGCACCACCTGCACCGCGCTCGCGGCCATCCCCACGGGCCAGGCCAACTCCACCGCCTCGCCATTGCCGAGCTTGCCGAAGGCGTCGCTCTCGGCGAAACGCGCCAGTGCGCCCTTGGTCAACCGGTTCACCCGCCGCGCTGCCTGATCCAGCTTGCCGCCTTCGGGCAGGAAGACGGTGACGCGCCCCTCGAAGCCGGCAATGGCGTCGAGGTCGAGCGGCAGGATGTCGATGACGGGAGGGGTGGTCATTGGGGCTGTCTCCATAGCTTGTTTGCCTTCCTACCTAAGTGGCGGCGCGGCAATGTACCAGCACCCGCAAGCGCCTTTGGCCCGGATCTGCGGTTTCCCCAAGGACATGGGCGCATTAGGCTGAGGTCGGGCGCCCTGATCAAGAGGCGTCTGCCATGCGCTTTGGGAGGAGCCATGAAAGACGACAGCAAGAACGCCCGCGAGTTCACCGCAGCCGAAATGGGTGCCCTGGCGCATCTTTATCGCGGCGAGGTCTATCGCTCGACCATCTGGCGCACCCGGCTCGACACCACGACCAACTGGTCCATCGTCTCGCTCGGCGCCGCGCTTTCGATCTCCTTCTCCAGCTCCGAAGCATCTTCCTTGCCACTTTTGCTGGTCGGGTTGCTGATTTCGACCATGATGGTGCTGGAAGCCCGCCGCTATCGCTACTTCAATGTCTGGCGCGCGCGGGCCCGTTACCTGGAGGTGCATCTCTATGCGCCCATGCTGCAAGACGGCGACCTGCACACCGAGAAGGACTGGCAGAAGGTCCTGGCGGAGGACTACTGGCGGCCCGATTACCATGTCTCGTTGCTGACCGCGATGGGGCGGCGGATCCGGCGGAATTACCTGTGGATCCTGACCGTGCAGATGGTCGCCTATATCGGGAAACTGGTCATTCATCCGACCTCCGCAACCTCGATCCGCGAAGTGATCGACCGCGCCGATACCGGCCCGATACCCGGCGAATTGATTCTCGGCGTGGGAGTTGCCTATCTCAGTGCCTTCCTCGTTATCGCCCGTGTCACCGGCCGGCGCGACGCTCGCCGTTCCGCCTTGCGCGATCGCGGTCGTTCGCTGGGTTGACCCCGAATCTGATAGGCTTTCCACGCGGACCAAAGCGGCCCGGAACAGAACGAGAGGCGCCTGACGCATGCCGAAACAGAACCGTGTCCTGCCGACGGGCGAGATCGTCGCGCTGACCGAGCGCGGCGGTTTCATGGGCAATCGTGGCGTGCTGCATGACGATGCCGGCAGGCTTGGAACCCGCCGCTGGACGCATCGCCGCTGGATCTGCTGCCGCCTTTCCTTTCGCGGCCGACAGCGGCAGGTCATGGCGCCCGGCGCCTATACCGAGCTGTTCTTCCTCGACGAGGCTGTCGCGCTGGCGGCCGGTCACCGGCCTTGCGCGGAATGCCGTCGCGCCGCCTACGACGCATATCGCGCCGCATGGGAGCGCGCGCATGGCCAAGCTGCCCGGGCGGACGAGATCGACCGCGAGCTCCATCGCGACCGGCTCCTGCCAAACCGCGGCCAACGCCGACTCACCGCCGAAGCAGGCAGGCTGCCCGACGGCACCTTCATTCTGCATTGCGGCCGTCCCGTTTTGCTGACCGCCGGGCGGGCGTATTCTTTTTGCCCGGGCGGCTACGAGGTCACCGAGCGCCCCTCCCCGCGCACGCCCGTTAAAGTGCTCACGCCAGCGTCGAGTCTCGCGGTGCTGGCCGCGGGCTATCATCCAGAACTTCACCGGACTGCGGCGGTGTGACCATTCCACCGGCGACGCCGGCAAGGTAGCCTCGGGTTGGAACGATTGCCGAACCGGAACCGATGGTCGCCTTCAAAACGGAACCGCCCCTTCAGAGTATTCTGCATGCGTTGGCCGACACCATCGGCACACGCGAAAAGGTGCTGCTCGGCGAGTTGACCGATTCTCTCGGACGGCGGGGATTCGGCCCCGTGATACTGCTGGCTTCCGCGATGATGGTTCTGCCGACCGGCATGGTGCCGGGCGTGCCGGCCTTCATGGGGGTTATCCTGCTGCTGGCCGGCGGGCAGATGCTCAGCGGGCGGCACGAGCTCTGGCTGCCGCCGAAGATCTACGGAATCGTTCTGCCCGGACCGGCACTTCGGCGCGGAATCGCACGGGCCGTGCCGCTGGCAGGGCGCTTGTCCCGTTGGCTGCGGCTGCGCTGGCTCTTTCTTGTAAACGGATTTCTCTCGCGCTGGATGATAGCGCTGATCCTGATCCTGACAAGCGGCGTGATCATCGTCATAGGGGCGATTCCCGGCCTGCCATTCCTGCTCGCTCTGCATTTGGTCGCCTTCGGCCTCGGCCTGACCGTCGGCGACGGGGTCTTTGTTGCCGCCGGATATGGAATCTTTCTGCCGGCCGCGACGCTGGCCGCGCACCTTTCGGGCTTTCTATGAGGGGTATTTGCCCCTGATTCTCGAAAAATGTGTGAAATTGCGTGTATTTTGCCCGAGAGATAGCGCTCTCCCCGCCGGTCGCGTTGACCCGGCAGCACCTGTGCGCTAAACGGCCCATGCCCGCGATGCGCGCGAGGCATTCCGCAGGGACGTCCAGATATAACGTCCCAAACATCCGCGACTTCTGCCCGTCGCCAAGATTGGACGTACATGACGAAATTTTCCGACCTGAACCTGGACCCGAAGGTCCTCAAAGCCATCGTGGATACTGGCTACGAAACGCCGACTCCGATTCAGGCCGGGGCGATTCCACCCGCGCTCGAGGGCAAGGACGTGCTGGGCATCGCCCAGACCGGAACAGGCAAGACCGCTTCCTTCACCCTGCCCATGATCACGCTGCTCGGCCGTGGCCGCGCCCGTGCCCGGATGCCGCGCAGCCTCGTGCTGGCGCCGACGCGCGAGCTGGCCGCCCAGGTGGCGGAGAATTTCGACGCATACGCGAAATACACCAAGCTGACCAAAGCGCTGCTGATCGGCGGCGTCTCCTTTGGCGAACAGGACAAGCTGATCGACAAGGGCGTCGATGTGCTCATCGCGACGCCGGGCCGCCTGCTCGACCATTTCGAGCGCGGCAAGCTGCTCTTGACCGGCGTTCAGGTCATGGTGGTGGACGAGGCCGACCGGATGCTCGACATGGGGTTCATCCCCGATATCGAGCGCATCTTCCAGCTCACCCCCTTCACCCGCCAGACACTGTTCTTCTCGGCCACCATGCCGCCCGAGATCGAGCGCATCACCAACACCTTCCTGCATGCGCCGGTCAAGATCGAGGTCGCCCGCCAGGCGACGGCCTCGGAGACGATCACGCAAGGGCTGTGCCAGTTCAAACCCTCGCGCCGGGACCGCACCGCGCAGGAGAAGCGCACCATGCTGCGCGAATTGATCAAGCGCGAAGGCGCGGAATGCCGTAACGCGATCATCTTCTGCAACCGCAAGGTCGACGTGGATATCGTTGCCAAGTCACTGAAAAAGCACGGGCTGAATGCCGAACCGATCCATGGCGACCTCGAACAATCGCACCGCACGCGGACGCTGGACGGTTTCCGCGACGGCTCCATCCTCTTTCTCGTGGCCTCCGACGTGGCCGCGCGTGGCCTCGACATTCCCAATGTGAGCCATGTCTTCAATTTCGACGTGCCGAACCATGCCGAAGACTACGTGCACCGGATCGGCCGGACCGGACGGGCCGGGCGCGAAGGCCGGGCCTTCACCATCGCCACCCCTGCCGACGACAAGCAGCTTGCCGCGGTGGAGAGCCTTCTGGAGCATGAAATCCCGCGCATCGAAGCGCCGGAGCTGCCCAAGCGGGAAATCCGCCCGCGCCGGGGCGAGGAGCCCCGCGCAGAGCCGGAGGCCAAGCCGGTTCAGGCCGAGGCCAAACCGGAACAGGAAACTGGCCGTCCGCGCCGCACCCGTGGCCGTCGCGGCGAGCCGCGCGACAACGGCCAGGTCGTTGGCATGGGCGATCACGTGCCGGACTTTATCCTGCGCTCTTTCTCCTGACCCCGCCTTCTGGGGAAGCAAATCGGCCTGCGCGACGTCTCGCAGGCCGAAATGATGGATTTTCTCACCAATTCGTGCAATCGAATGGTTAATTTGGTGAAAAGATCCAAAATCACATGCAATGGCTCGTCTATCTTAGCGAGGCCCGCGTAGGGCCGAAATCGGCGGACGCGGCGCAGATTTATCTAACGGCCCGGAAACGGAACCGGGAGCTTGGACTGACGGGCTACCTGCACCGGGAAAACGGCTGTTTCCTGCATTATGTCGAGGGGCCTGCAGAGGGGCTCGAGACGCTCTTGGTGAGCCTGCGGCGGGACTGGCGTCATCAGAATATGCAAATTTTCGGACGCGGCCCGCTGAAATCCCGCCGTTTTCCCGACTGGGACATGGCCTTCACAGAAACGCCGGATGCCAGCTTTGCAATGTGGCTTGGCGTCTCGGCCGGAGACGGACCCTGCGCACAAGCGCTTGCCGAAGCCAGCTCCGAAACGGTGCTGGCCTTTTTCGACAGCTTGCGCGATGCGGGCTAGATCTCCGGCCGCGATGTTTTCGACCTCGATCAGGCCAGCCGCGAAATCACCACCGTAACTTCGGGCTTCTTACCGATCTCCTCGACTGAAACCTGGCGCACCACGCGGCGCAGGCCGGATTCGAGCTTCTCGTCATCCGTCAGCAGCTTGTCATTAGCCCGCGCAAGAAACTGCGCCGCCTCGGCCTCGACGAGCTCTACCAGCGGCGCGTTGGAGCGCCCCGTCTCGACAAGGCCCATCGTCTCGGCCCAGGGCTCGCCCAAAGGTTCGTCCTCTTCGTCGAGGATGACGTTCAGCATGACATGGCCGTTGAGCGCCATGCGGATCCGGTCGCGCACGACACCATCCAGCGCACCGACCTTCTGCGCGCCGTCGAGATAAACGCGCCCCGTCTCCACGTGTTCGCAAACAACAGGGTACTCCCCGGTCAGGTCGAGCATCGTGCCATTGGTGGCGACCTTGGAAGTGATCCCCTTGGCCTCGCCCGCCTCGGCATGGCGGCGGAGCATGCGGTGTTCGCCATGCATCGGGATCAGCATCTGCGGCCGCATCAGCTCATGCACCGCCTCAAGGTCCGGCCGATTGGCGTGGCCGGAGACATGGTAGAGCGAGGAGGAATCGTCGACCACGTTCACGCCCATTTCCGAAAACGCATTCACGTTGCGCAGAACGCCCCGCTCGTTGCCGGGAATGGTCTTGGAGGAGAACAGGAACGTATCGCCCTCGGCCAGTTCCAGCCCGAGATATTTCCCCCGCGAGAGCTGCGCGGTGGCCGCGCGGCGTTCGCCCTGGCTACCGGTCACGATCAGCATCAGGTTCTCGCGCGGAATATCCTCGGCCTCTTCGTGGCTGATCACCGGCGGGAAATCGGTCAGCACGCCGGTCTCCACCGACGCCTGCACCATGCGCAGCATCGCACGGCCCATGAGGCAGACCGAGCGCCCCGCCTCTCGGCCCGCTTCGGCCAGCGTCTTCACCCGCGCCACGTTGGAGGCAAAGGTGGTAGCGACGAACATGCCGGAGCTTTGCAACACCAGGTCGCGGATATTGTTGGTCAATGTCGATTCCGAGCGGCCCGGATTTTCGACGTGAACATTGGTCGAGTCGCAGACCAGCGCCTTGATGCCGTCCGCGGCGATGTCATGCCAAAGCTCGGCATCGAAGGGTTCGCCCACGACCGGCGCGCCATCGAGCTTGAAATCGCCGGTATGGACGATGCGGCCCACCGGCGTGTCGATCACCAGCGCCGAGCTTTCCGGGATGGAATGGGAAACCGGCAGGAAGGAAATCTGGAACGGCCCGGCTTCGATCGTCTCCGGGAAGGCCTCGACGACATGGACCTGCTCGGGATCGTTGCCCCGCTCCTCCATCTTGCGTTGAGCCAGATGGCCGGTGAACCGCCGGCAATAGACCGGCGCGCGCAGATCCCGCCAGAAATGGCCAATACCGCCGATATGATCCTCGTGACCATGGGTAATAAGGATGGCTTCCAGCCGGACGGCCCGCTCGATCAGCCAGGACATGTCCGGAAAGATCAGGTCAACGCCGGGGGTTGTCTCCATGTCGGGGAAAGTCACGCCGAGGTCCACCAAAATCAGGCGTTCCTTGCCGGGCTTTCCCCAGCCATAGACATAGGCATTCATGCCCACCTCGCCGGCCCCGCCCAAAGGCAGGTAGATCAGTCGTTCCGCACCGCTCATTTACTGGTTTTCCTTATTGTAGCGATGGATGACCGTCAGGCCGTGCATCGTCAAATCATCTTCAATCACGTCAAACAGTACATCGCCCTGGCTGAACAGAGGTGCAAGCCCCCCGGTGCCGATGATCTTCATCGGACGCTCACGCTCCTCCAGGATCCTGTCACAAACGCCCCGGACAAGCCCGACATACCCCCAGAACACACCGGATTGCATACAGGCGACCGTATTCGTTCCTATCACATGCTCTGGCTTGGTGATATCGACATGCGGCAGCGCCGCGGCCGCAAGGTGCAGCGCCTCCAGCGACAGGTTCACCCCCGGCGCGATGACGCCGCCGATATAGGCCCCGTCCTTGGACACCACGTCGAACGTCGTCGCGGTGCCGAAATCCACCACCACGAGGTCGCCACCATGCCGGTCGAAGGCGCCGGCGGTGTTCACGAGCCTGTCGGGACCGACCTGAGCGGAACGGTCCACCCGCGGCGGGTTCGGCAGCAGGCAGTCTGGCTTGCCGACCACGAGCGGACGACAGTTGAAATAGCGATCCGCCAGGACACGAAGGTTGAAAACCACGCGCGGCACGGTCGAGGAGATGATCACCTCGTCGATTTTTACGTCGAGCCCGTGATGTTGCATGAGCGTCGAGAACCAGACGAAATACTGGTCCGCCGTTCGTTGGTGCTCAGTCGCCGTGCGCAGCATGGTCAGGAATTTCTCACCATCCCAGACGGCGAAGACGGTGTTGGTGTTGCCGGTATCGATGCACAGAAGCATGGGCTGAGCCTATCGAGCTGGGGATGAGTAAGACGAGACGCGGGAAAGCCACGCACCGTTGAAGCGGCCGGACGGGGGGTGCTCCCCCCGGAGTATTTCGACCAGGAAGACGGTGGAGTGCTTTTTGGCACAAATACTGCCGTCGAAGGCGCGACCCGCAGGATCATAACGCCGAATACGCTTCGAATTATCCCTGTTCCTCGGCACGGTTGCCCCTCCTCTCGTCAAAAGAAAATATCTGCTGCGGGTATGGTACGCTGCTCCGTCGCGTTCCGCAGGACGATATTGCCATGATCGTCGATGGTCTCGAAGGTACCAGAGATTTCTTCCGCAGCCGTCCGGGCCGTGACGACCTCACCGAGGCGTGCGGCCCGCGACAGCCAGGCTTCGCGGACCGGTGCGAAACCATAGGTCGATAGTTGAAGTTCGTGGCGTGCATAGGCAGGGGCCAGCGCGTTCAGGAAATCCAACGGGTCAACCGAAAGGCCGGTCTCGGCAGCCAGGGAAACGGGCCGCAAGGCGCGCGTTTCGAGCTGCGCCGCAGCCGGCGCGGCGACGAGATTCACGCCAATGCCAATGGAAAGGAAGGAGACATCCCCCCCCTGGCCGGCGGATTCGAGCAGGATTCCGGCCACCTTGCCGCCATTGAGCAGCACGTCATTGGGCCATTTGAGCGCAAAGGGTTCAGTCCGGCCTGTCGTTGCCACGAAGGCATCGAAGAGGGCCAGCGAGGCGGTGAAGCTCCGCAGCGCGGCAAGACCCGCCCCAAGCGCGGGACGCATCACCAACGTCGCTGCGAAGTTTCCCTTGGGGTTGACCCATTCCCGGCCACGGCGGCCACGTGCGGCGGTCTGGTTGAATGCGAGGATCCAGGTCGGGCCAGAGAGCTCTGGCACCCTGCGTTGTGCCTCGGCCATGGTGCTGTCAGTTTCCGGCAGGATGACGCGATCATAGCCGGTCGGCCAATCCGTCGGGAGGGTAGTGGTCATGGGGCCATCCCCTTCGCTGCGTCGGGAACAGGCGCGGCTGCTCCTAAAGGAACGGCCCGGGCTCAGCGCCCGGGCCGGAATTCGGGGCCTTTGCGCGGATCAGTTGATCACGAGCGAGGCGGCGGCATTGGCGGCCAGACCGTCGATGCCGAAGAGGTTGATCACGCCCAGCACCATGATCGCGGCGCAGGCCATGAGCACGGACCACTGGATCGGGGACATGGTGCCGTCGATCTGATCGGCCTCGTCGGAGCCGAAATACATGTAGTAGACGATCCGCAGGTAGTAGAAGGCCGATATGACGGAGGCGATGGCGCCGGCCACGGCGAGCCAGACCAGGCCCGCGTCCAGCGCGGCCATCAGCACGGCGAACTTGCCGAAGAAGCCCACCAGCGGCGGCACACCGGCCAGCGAGAAGAGCAGCACCAGCATCGCCAGCGCCTTCACCGGCTCTTTCTTGGAGAGCATGTTCAGGCTGTCGATCCGGGTGATGTGCTGCCCGTCGCGTTCCATCGACAGGATGAAGGCGAAGGTACCGATATTCATGGTGACATAGATCGCCATGTAGATCAGCATCGCGCTCACGCCGGTCTGCGTGCCGGCGGCAAGGCCGATCAACGCGAAGCCCATATGCGAGATCGACGAGTAGGCCATCAGCCGCTTGATGTCGCGCTGGCCGATCCCGGCGATGGCGCCGAGGATGACCGAGAGCACCGCCATCAGCGCCACGATCTGCTGCCAGTCGGCGACGGCATTGCCGAAGGCATCGTGCATCGCGCGGGCAAACATCGCCATGGCGGCCATCTTGGGCGCGGAGGCGAAGAAGGCCGTTACCGGGGTCGGCGAACCTTCGTAGACATCGGGTGTCCACATATGGAAGGGGACGGCGGACACCTTGAAGGCGAGGCCCGAGATGATGAAGGTCAGGCCGAGCAGCAGGCCGAAGCCGACATGGCCATCGGTCGCGGCGGCGAAGATATCCTTGAACACGGTCGAGCCGGCATAGCCATAGGCGAGCGAGGAGCCGTAGAGCAGCAGGCCCGAAGAAAGCGCGCCGAGGATGAAGTATTTCATGCCCGCTTCGGTGGAGCGCAGGCTGTCGCGGCGGATCGAGGCGAGCACGTAGAGCGAGAGCGATTGCAACTCGAGGCCCATGTAGAGTGCGATCAGGTCGCCAGCGGAGATCATGACCATCATGCCGACTGTCGAGAGCACGATGAGGATCGGGTATTCGAAGACCAGCGCGCCGCGGCGACTGAAGAAGCCCTCGGAGAGGATCAGCACGAAACCGGAGGCCAGAAGCAACGTCACCTTGGCGAAGCGGCCAAAGGCGTCATCGACGAACATGCCGCTGAAGGCGACGCGGGTTTCGCCGCCCGAGAGCATGATCCAGATCGCCGTGGCGATGACCACCGCCGCCGAGATCCAGGTCAGCAGCGAAGCCACCTTGTCCTTGCCGGTCCAGACCGCCACGAGCAGCGCTACCATGGCATAGAGCGCGAGGAAGATCTCGGGCAGGATGATTGCGAGGTCGGAAGAACTCATCGTCAGTGGTCTCCAGCCGAGGCCAGCTCGGTCGCCGGCGCATAGTCGTTCAGGGCAACTTCGTAGTTACCGATAAGGGCCTCCACGGAGGGGCCGATAATGTCGGTGACCAGCGCCGGGTAGACCCCCAGCAGCAGGGTCATGACCACGAGCGGGGCAAAGATCGCCTTCTCGCGCTTGTCCATGTCCTTTATGGACTTGAGGCTCTCCTTGATCAGCTGGCCCAGCATGACCCGGCGATAGAGCCAGAGCCCGTAGCAGGCCGAGAAGATCACACCCGAGGTCGCTACAACCGCCACCCAGGTATTGACCTGGAAGATGGCCATCAACGTCAGGAACTCGCCGACGAAGCCCGAGGTGCCGGGCAGGCCGACATTGGCCATGGTAAAGAGCATGAAGATCAGCGCGTAGACCGGCATCCGCTCCATCAGGCCGCCATAGGCTGCGATATCGCGGGTATGCATCCGGTCATAGACCACGCCGACAACAAGGAAGAGCGCGGCGGAGACGAAGCCGTGGCTGATCATCTGGAAGATCGCGCCGTCGAGCCCCTGCTGGTTTACCGTGAAGATGCCCATGGTGACATAGCCCATATGGGCGACAGAGCTGTAGGCGATGAGCTTCTTCATGTCCTCCTGCGCCATGGCGACGAGCGAGGCGTAGACGATGGCGATGGCCGACATCCAGAGCACGAAGGTGGACATCACCTCGGATCCGACCGGGAACATCGGCAGGCTGAACCGCAGGAAGCCGTAGCCGCCCATTTTCAACAGCACCGCGGCCAGGATGACCGAACCGGCGGTCGGTGCCTGCACGTGCGCGTCCGGCAACCAGGTATGGACCGGCCACATTGGCATCTTCACCGCGAAGGAGGCGAAGAAGGCGAGGAAGAGGAGCGTCTGAAGCCCGCCGACGACCTGGATCCCGAGGACGGGGAAGGTCTCGGAGGCGAAGGTGTGGTTCATCAGCGTCGGAATGTCGGTCGTGCCGGCATCGACATACATCGCGATCATCGCCACCAGCATCAGCAGCGAGCCGAGGAAGGTGTAGAGGAAGAACTTGAAGGCCGCGTAGATGCGTTCCTTGCCACCCCAGATGCCGATGATAAGGAACATCGGGATCAGGCCTGCCTCGAAGAAGAGATAGAAGAGCACCAGGTCCAGAGCGGTGAAGACGCCGAGCATCAGCGTTTCCAGCATCAGGAAGGCGATCATGTATTCCTTCACCCGCGTGGTGACGCCCCAGCAGGCGCCAATGGTCAGTGGCATCAGGAAGGTCGTCAGCATCACGAAGAGGATCGAGATGCCGTCCACGCCCATCTTGTATTTCAGCCCCAGCAGCCACTCGCGGTCTTCGACGAACTGAAAGCCCGTGTCGGTGGAGTCGAAGCCGAAGAAGAGGAAGAGCGAGATGAAGAGCGTCGCGGAGGTCGCGATCAGTGCCAGCCACTTGGCATTGCGCTGCGCGGCCTCATCCTCGCCGCGCAGGAAGAGCGCGAGGATCAGCGCCGCGATCAGCGGCAGGAAGATGATGATGGAGATCAGGTTCTGCATTGTCTCAGTTCCCCGCAATCGTCATCCAAGAGACAAGGATCACGATGCCTATCACCATGGCGAAGGCGTAGTGGAAGATGTATCCGCTCTGTGCGCGCCCGGCGAGGCGGGTGAACCAGGGGATGATCCCCATTGTCAGCCCGTTGATGGCGCCGTCGATCGTCGCCCCGTCGCCCTTCTTCCACAGGAAGCGGCCGAAGGCACGGGCCGGGTTCACGAAGACCGCGTCATAGATCTCGTCGAAATACCACTTGTTGAGCAGGAAGTTGTAGAGAGGCCGCTGGTTCTCGGCCAGTTTTGCCGGCCAGTCGGGACGGCGGATATACATCTGGTAAGCAAGGCCAAGGCCCAGCAGCATGGCGATGAAGGGCGAGACCTTCACCCAGATCGGCGAAGCGTGCGCATCGTCGAGAACGTGGTTGTTCTCGCCGAAATAGATCGCCCCGTCGCCCGGATTGCCGCCAAAGGCCGCGTGATGCTCGCCCTCGGTCGCATGTTCCTCCGCGGCCTCGGTGGCGTGGGCCGTGGCAGCCTCCTCGCCATGCTCGGCCTCGGCGGTGCCGTCAGCCATGTGCGTGGCATGGGTCTCGTCCGTGTGGCCCTCCACCGAGGCTTCGGCATGAACCTCCTCGCCCTGAAGCGGGATGCCGTAGAAGCTGGCAACCTTGTCTGTATGGCCGAAGAAGGAGCCGTAAAAGAGCATGCCGGACAGGATCGCCCCTGCGGCCAGCACGTAGAGCGGGACCAGCATGGTCATCGGGCTCTCATGGGCGTGCTCATGGGTGTGCTTGTCGCCGCGCGCCTCGCCGTGGAAGGTGAGGAACATCAGGCGCCAGGAGTAGAAGGAGGTCATCAGCGCCGCGATGACCAGCATCACGAAGGCGAAGCCGGAGGCTTGCGTGCCACCCGCCCAGGCGCTCTCGATGATCGCGTCCTTGGAGAGGAAGCCGGCAAAGCCGATCCCCGTCAGCGGGATGCCGACACCGGTGATGGCCAGCGTGCCGATCATCATGATCCAGTAGGTGACCGGGAACTTGCCCTTGAGGGCACCGTAGTTCCGCATGTCCTGCTCGTGATGCATGCCGTGGATCACGGAGCCTGCGCCGAGGAAGAGCATGGCCTTGAAGAAGGCGTGGGTCAGCAGGTGGAACATGGCGGCCGAATACATGCCGACACCGGCGGCGACGAACATGTAGCCGAGCTGCGAACAGGTCGAATAGGCAATAACGCGCTTGATGTCGTTCTGCACCAACCCAACCGTCGCGGCGAAGAAGGCCGTGATCGCACCGATATAGACGATGAAGGTGGTCGCGCCCGGCGCGAATTCGTAAAGCGGCGACATCCGGCAGACGAGGAACACGCCCGCTGTCACCATGGTGGCAGCGTGGATAAGGGCCGAAACCGGGGTCGGACCTTCCATCGCGTCCGGAAGCCAGGTGTGGAGCAGGAACTGGGCCGATTTGCCCATCGCACCAACAAAGAGCAGGAAGCCGAGCAGGTTGGCGGCGTTCCAGTCGGTCCACAGGAAGCTGACCTGCGTTTCCGCCAGCATGGGAGCGGCCGCGAACACGTCGTCCAGCGCGACACTGTCGACCAGGAAGAAGAGTCCAGCGATGCCGAGGGCAAAGCCGAAATCGCCGACACGGTTGACGATGAAGGCCTTCATGGCCGCCTCGCCCGCGCTCTCCTTCTTGTAGTAGAAGCCGATGAGCAGGTAGGAAGCCAGACCCACGCCCTCCCAGCCGAAGAACATCTGAACGAGGTTGTCCGATGTCACCAGCATGAGCATGGCGAAGGTGAAAAGCGACAGAAAGGCGAAGAAACGCGCGCGGTAGGGCTCGTCCTCGGGGAAAGCATGGTCATGCGCCATGTAGCCGAAGCTGTAGAGATGGACGAAGGCCGAGACCGTCGTCACCACCACCAGCATGATCGCGGTCAGCCGGTCCAGGCGGATGGCCCAGTCGGCCACGAGCGAGCCGCTGTCGATCCAGCGCATCAGGTGGATCTGCTCGGTCACGCCGTCATGGGTGAGGAACACGATCCAGCTGAAAAAGAAGGACAGGAACAGCAGGCCCGTCGCGGTGATCTGGCCGGCTTTCTCGCCGATCACCCGCCAGAAGAAGCCGCAGATGATGGCGCCGATAAGCGGGGCGAAGAGGATGATGCTTGCCATGTGCCCTTAGCCCTTCATGTTGGAGACGTCTTCGACCCGGATCGTCCCGCGGTTGCGGAAGAAACAGACCAGGATCGCGAGGCCGATGGCCGCCTCGGCGGCGGCAACGGTCAGGATGAACAGGGTGAAGATCTGCCCCGTGAGATCGCCCAGATAGGCGGAGAAGGCGACGAGGTTGATATTGACCGCCAGCAGCACGAGTTCGATCGACATCAGGATGACGATGACGTTCTTCCGGTTCAGGAAGATGCCGAAAATGCCGATGACGAACAGCGCCGCCGCGACAGCCAGGTAATGTTCCAGTTGAACCATTCCGCGGTCCCTCGATCCTTCTTGGCCCTTTCGGGCTTTGCGTTGCGCGGCAAAGCGCGCTTCGTTCAAACGGGCGCCCCTCCTCCCCGAGGGGCGCTCGGCGGGCAGGTTACTTGAGCCCCTCGCCCGGCTTGATATCGACCAGCTCCAGCGTTTCGGCCGGGTCGCGATACATCTGTACCAGGATGTCCTGGCGCTTGATGTCGCGGCGGTGGCGCATGGTCAGCACGATGGCGCCGATCATGGCGACGAGCAGGATGAGCCCGGCAACCTGGAAGAGCAGGAAATACTTGTCATAGAGCAGCAGTCCGAGCGCGGCAGTGTTGTGCGCGCCAGCGCCCTCCGGCGTGCCCACCGGTGTATCAAGGATCGCAACGCCACCGCCCAGCTCCCAGGAGCCGAAGGCCATGGCGAGCTGCATGATCAGCACCAGCCCGATCACGAGGGCCAGCGGCAGTTGCTTGGCCATTTCGGCGCGCAGCTCGGCAAAATCCACGTCCAGCATCATGACAACGAAGAGGAACAGCACCATGACCGCGCCGACATAGACGATGATCAGCAGCATGGCGACGAATTCCGCGCCCAGAAGCACCATCAGGCCCGCGCCCGACAGGAAGGACAGGATCATCCAGAGCACAGAATGGACCGGTTGCCTGGAGATCACCGTGAAGACAGCGCCCACGAGCAGGCACAAGGAAAACAGGTAGAAGACGAAATCGACGACTGTCACGTTACTTTCCTTCCTCGTGCTCGGCGATCACGGCCTGCGCCAGTTCCATCGCCTTCGTCATCGCGGGCACGCCCCCGAAAACGGACATCTGGCCGATCACCTCGGCGATTTCCTGGGCCGTTGCCCCGACCTCCAGCGCGTGGCGCACCGTGAGCTTGATCTGCGGCTCGAGCTGCGAGCCCTGCGCCACCAGCCCGCCCAACGTCACGAAGAGCCGGGTCTTCGCGTCCAGCCCGCCGGGGTTGAACGTGTTGCCGAAGGCCATCTCCATGGCGTCCTTCGGCATTGTCGGCATCATCGAGGTGAAATCGGGGAACTGGAATTTCTCCAGCGCAGGGTTCATGGCTTTCGCCATCTCCTGCGACTGTTCGATCATCGACTGGAATAGCTTGGTGAAATCACTCATCTGTAAGGTGCATCCAGTTCGATATTGCGGGCAATCTCGGCTTCCCAGCGGTCCCCGTTCTCAAGGAGCTTCTCCTTGTTGTAGTAGAGCTCTTCGCGGGTCTCGGTGGTGAACTCGAAATTCGGGCCCTCGACGATCGCATCCACCGGGCAGGCTTCCTGGCAGAAGCCGCAATAGATGCATTTCGTCATGTCGATGTCGTAGCGGGTCGTCCGCCGGGAGCCGTCCGCGCGCGGCTCGGCGTCGATCACGATGGCCTGTGCGGGGCAGATCGCCTCGCAGAGCTTGCACGCGATGCAGCGCTCTTCCCCGTTGGGATAGCGGCGCAGCGCATGTTCGCCACGGAAGCGCGGGCTCAGCGGGCCCTTTTCATGCGGATAGTTCAGGGTGGCTTTCGGCGCCATGAAATACTTCATGCCGAGCTGAAAGCCCTTCCACATGTCCATCAGCAGGAAATACTTGGTCGCGCGGGTCCAGTCGATTGCCATACCCATCGATCAGCCTCCCATTCCCAGCATTGCCCAGCGAGCCCAGAAGGCGCCGAGGATTTCGAACTTGGCCATAAAGGCGATGAAGACGACCCAGCCCAGCGACAAGGGCAGGAAGACTTTCCAGCCGATGCGCATCAGCTGGTCGTAGCGGTAGCGCGGCACGATGGCCTTTACCATCGCGAAGATGAAGAAGAAGAAGGACATCTTCAGGATCATCCACATGACGCCATCGGGCAGGCCCGGGATCGGCGACAGCCAGCCACCGAAGAACAGGATGGTGACCAGCGCGCACATCAGCACGATCGCGATCAGCTCGCCCATCATGTAGAGCAGGAAGGGCGTCGAGGAATACTCCACCTGGTAACCGGCGACGAGTTCCGATTCCGCTTCCGGAAGGTCGAAGGGCGGGCGGTTGGTCTCCGCCAGTGCCGAGATGAAGAACAGGAACACCATCGGCAGGTGCGGCAGCCAGTACCAGTTGAAGAAGCCGAAATTGCCTTCCTGTGCGCGCACGATATCGGTCAGGTTCATCGAACCGGTGGAGATGATCACACCGATGATGATCAGGCCGATGGAGACCTCGTAGGAGATCATCTGCGCCGCGGAACGCAACGCGCCGAGGAAGGGGTACTTGGAGTTGGAGGCCCAGCCGCCCATGATCACGCCGTAGACCTCGAGCGAGGACATGGCGAAAACATAGAGGATCGCGACGTTCAGCGAAGCGATCTCCCAGCCATCGTTGAAGGGCACGACGACCCAGGCGATGAGCGCGAGCACGAAGGAGAGCATCGGCGCAAGGAAATAGACGAATCGGTCGGCCCCTGCCGGCACGATGATTTCCTTGGCTATGTATTTGACGAAATCCGCGAAGGATTGCAGCAGGCCGTAAATCCCGACGACATTCGGTCCCCTGCGTTGCTGGACCGCGGCCCAGACCTTGCGGTCGGCATACATCAGGAACGCGAGCGCAACGAAGAGGATGATGGTGAACAGGAGACATTGCGCTGCGACCAGCACGACGATCCCAAGGTTGGTTTGCAGAAATCCTGCCAGAAATTCAGCCATGGTGCCTCATCTTCCTCAGACCGTAGGTATGCCCCGCAAGGCGCAATCTTCCACCGTCACTTCGGCGTCGATTGTCTGCGACCCTTGCGGGAGCGCTGGCGAGACCGTGTAAACCGCATCCGCGCGCCAAACGCCAGACTCTAGTGCAACTCTTGTGCGGACATGTCGCGCAAAGCCATATCCGCGTATCAACGTGTATTGGGCAACAGCACATGTGGCATAATCTTCCACATCGATGGCGTCGCGCGCGCCTTCCATCTCGACGATGAAGCCGACAAGGTCATCGCCAAGCAATTGGGTCTCGATTCCCTTGTATACGGGCTCGAATGGCAGATCGTCACGATCCACCGCCTCCTCTGCCGTGCATGCCCCCAGAGTGGCGATCAGCGCTGCCGCCACTCCCTCTCGCGCCGCCACGCGCTTACTCCGCGGCCAGCGGGGTGTTGGCGCGCGCCTTCGCCTGTGCCGACAGTTCGGCCATGAGCGCGCTCGCACGGGCAATCGGGTTGCTCAGGTAGTAATCTTGGATCGCCAAACGGAAATCGGCCTTCCCCAGTTCGCGCGGCTCCAACGCCGCGCCCTCGTTCACGGGCAAGGCATCCAGCGCCCGCATATGCGGCACCTGCTTGATCAGCACCTTGCGCAGCTGAAGCTGGGTGTCCCAGGGCTGCGTCGCGCCAAGCTCGGCCGAGAGCGCCCTCAGGATGGCCCAGTTCTCCTTCGCCTGGCCCGGCGGGAAGGAGGCCCGCATGGCCATCTGCACGCGACCTTCGGTGTTCACGAAGAGCCCCTGCTCTTCCACCCAGGCCGCCGCCGGCAGAATCACGTCGGCGCGGTGCGCGCCGCGGTCGCCATGGCTGCCCTGGTAGATGACGAAGGGACCTGCATCGATCTCCACCTCGTCGGCGCCGAGATTATAGACAACCTCCGCCCCGTCGATAACGGCTTCAAGGCCGCCCTCGGTCACTGCTCCGACATCCATCGCGCCAACGCGGGAGGCTGCCGTGTGCAACACCAGCAGCTTGCTGTCGGTCTGTGCACAGATCTTTTGCGCGGCGGCCAGCACCGCTTCGCCATCAGCTTCGCGAAGGGCACCCTGACCAACGATCACAATGGAAGGCTTGGAGCGAATCTCGTCGGAGCCGCCCATGTCCACCACTTTCTGAAGCGCAGCGCGATCCGTTCCGGCGTGGAAATAGTCGAATGTCAGATCGACCTTTTGTCCAACCAGGGCGACATCCGCCCCCGCGATCCAGGCCTTGCGGATGCGGGCGTTCAGAACCGGTGCTTCGGTACGCGGGTCGGTGCCGATAAGCAGGATTCGCTCGGCGCTGTCGATATCCTCGAGAGCGGCTGTGCCGACATAGGCGGCACGATTCGCAATCGGCAGGCGCGCGTTGTCGGTCCGGCATTCCACCTTGCCGCCCTGCCCTTCGACCAGTTGCTTGAGCGCGAAGGCCGCTTCGACCGGGGCCAGATCGCCCACGAGACCGGCAATCTTCTTGCCCTTCATCGCGGCAGCGGCGGCAGAGAGCGCCTCGGCCCAGCTCGCGGGTTTCAGCTTGCCGTCCACACGCACGTAAGCCCTGTCGAGTCGCTGGCGCTTGAGCCCATCCCAGACGAAGCGCGATTTGTCGGCCAGCCACTCCTCGTTGATGGCGTCGTTGTTGCGCGGCAGGATCCGCTTCACTTCGCGCCCCTTGGTGTCCACGCGGGTATTGGAGCCAAGCGCGTCCATCACGTCGATGGTTTCGGTCTTGGTCAGCTCCCAGGGCCGCGCGGTGAAGGCATAGGGCTTGGAAACCAGCGCACCGACCGGGCAGAGGTCGATGATATTGCCCTGCAGGTTCGAATCGAGCGTCTGGTTGAGGTAGGAGGTGATCTCCGCATCCTCGCCCCGGCCCGTCTGGCCCATCTGGGTGATGCCGGCCACCTCGGTGGTGAAGCGCACGCAGCGGGTGCAGGAGATGCAGCGCGTCATGTGAGTCTCGACAAGCGGACCGAGATCGAGATCTTCGGTCGCCCGCTTGGGCTCGCGGAAACGGCTGAAATCGACGCCATAGGCCACGGCCTGGTCCTGCAGGTCGCATTCGCCGCCCTGGTCGCAGATCGGGCAGTCCAGCGGGTGGTTGATGAGCAGGAATTCCATCACCCCCTCGCGGGCCTTCTTGACCATAGGGGAATTGGTACGCACCTCGGGCGGCTCGCCATTGCGGCCGGGGCGCAAGTCCCTGACCTGCATCGCGCAGGAGGCCGCCGGCTTCGGGGGGCCACCAACCACTTCCACCAGGCACATCCGGCAATTGCCGGCGATCGACAGGCGCTCGTGGTAACAGAATCGCGGAACCTCGATACCAGCCTGTTCGCAGGCCTGAATCAGGGTCATCGCGGGGTCGCATTTCACTTCGATGCCGTCGATGATGATGGTGCGTAGGTCACTCATGCGCTGCCTCCAGCTCCTTCTTGGGGGTACTCCCCTTCAAGACCGGAGGTCTAGGCGCACTCCGGGGTCCCTCTTCGGACCCTCTCTAGCGTCTTCTTTGGCCAAGGCCAATCAGCGATTTCGCCGCGATTTCGGGCGCAGCGCCGCAGGGAGCCGCACTCAATGCAGGGCGAGTCCCTGGCTGGCCGAAACAAGCAAGGTGAAGACAACCAACGTGGCCGTGGCGATGGAAAGAAATCTGAACATGCGCGTTTCCTTCTGAAATGGGGGCGAGAAAATCGCCCTTTCCTTCCAGATGGGGAGGCCGTGGCTTTGTTTTCAACAAGGATCGCGTAATTGCGCGGCCTCTGCTGCGATGCAGCAGTTCTTCGCTCAAATCCTGACCGAGCCCGGCGGCTCTTCGCCCAATCACGGAGCCTTTATTGGACGTGGAGAAGCGATTTGCCGCACGATATTCGGCCTTATCGACCGCAAGGGTTCAAGGGGGGCGTTGCCCCCCGCGCTCTTACGAGCGCTCCCCCCAGGATATTTGGCGAAAGAGGATGGAAAACCCGTTCCGGCTTCCTCTTTCCTGAAATATCCCCTCCGGAGGCACGGTCCGAAGGATCGTTCCTGCGCCTGACGTGACAGGTGGATTGGTTCGCAACGTGTAAGACGGGCAGGTTCAGCCGCCTTGACCGTCCTTTGTGGGGTCCACGGCACCCTCACCGGTGATCTCGGCGAGAAAGGACCCCACCTGCGTGGACTCCTTGATTTCGGCGAAGCCTGCCATGCAGACGCGGATAAAATCCGTTTCGTCCTTGGCCAGCTTGTGCTTTTCACGAAAGGTCGCCTGTTTGCCGCGTACCGCGTCACCCGGGTCGGCCATTGTCCCTTCGAGATTCTCGGCATCGAATCCATCGGCGGCGAGCTTCTCCATAACCTCGGCGGTTGCATCGGACGCCGCGACCGCGTTGAAGGTGAGGTTTGGACAGGCTGTAGCGATGTTTTCTGCGGTGGTGATCGAGACCATGGCATCGACGAAATAACCGGGCGCCGGGCGCAGCTCCTGCGCAGTGGCTCCAGAAGCGGCCATTGAAATCCCCATGGCCGTCAAGGCGAGTATCTTCATCGCGGCGTTCCCCAATGATCTCTATCTGTAGAACATTACAGCCAGACTGGCAGACGAGCCAGACCATCGCCAGAGGCTATTTCCTGCCTGCCTGTTCGCACCCGCCCCCATCCGGAGGAACATGCAAAACAAACCCGCTGCCAGAGGGCGCGCAGACGCCCCTTTAGGCTATTTCGGGTTAACGATAAGCGGCGATTACTCCGCGGCAATCCCCGGCTTGTTCTTAATCCGGTACTCGATCTCGCCACGGAAATGCCGGATCAGGCCCTGGATCGGCCAGGCGGCAGCGTCGCCGAGCGCACAGATCGTGTGGCCCTCGACCTGCTTGGTGACATCCATCAGCATGTCGATCTCTTCGATCTCGGCCTCGCCCTTCACCAGCCGGTCCATGACCCGCATCATCCAGCCCGTGCCTTCACGGCAGGGGGTGCACTGGCCGCAGCTCTCATGCTTGTAGAACTTGCTCAGCCGCCAGATCGCCTTCACGACATCCGTGGACTGGTCCATCACGATCACCGCCGCCGTGCCGAGGCCGGAGCGCTGCTCGCGCAGCCAGTCGAAATCCATGATCGCTTCCCTGGCGATATCGGCGGGCAGCAGCGGCACCGAGGAGCCGCCGGGGATGACGGCCTTGAGGTTCTTCCAGCCGCCGCGAATGCCGCCGCAATGCTTGTCGATCAGTTCCTCGAAGGGGATCGACATGCTCTCCTCGACCACGCAGGGCTTGTTGACGTGACCCGAGATGGCGAAGAGCTTGGTGCCGGTGTTGTTCGGACGGCCGAAGCCCGCGAACCACTCGCCGCCCCGGCGCAGAACGGTCGGCACAACGGCGATGGATTCGACGTTGTTCACCGTGGTCGGGCAGCCATAGAGGCCCGCGCCCGCCGGAAACGGCGGCTTCATGCGTGGCATGCCCTTCTTGCCTTCTAGGCTTTCCAGAAGGGCGGTTTCCTCGCCGCAGATATAGGCGCCGGCGCCGTGATGCACGAAAAGGTCGAAATCCCAGCCGGACCCGGCGGCGTTCTTGCCAAGGAGCCCCGCGTCATAGGCTTCGTCGATGGCGGCCTGCAGCGCCTCGCGTTCGCGGATGAACTCGCCGCGGATATAGATGTAGCTCTCATGCGCGCCCATGGCGAAGGAGGCCAGCAGGCACCCCTCGATCAGGGTATGCGGGTCGTTACGCAGGATCTCACGGTCCTTGCAGGTGCCGGGCTCCGACTCGTCTGCGTTTACCACAAGATAGGACGGACGCCCGTCGCTTTCCTTCGGCATGAACGACCACTTCAGACCGGTCGGGAAGCCTGCCCCGCCACGGCCGCGCAGGCCGGAGGCCTTCATCTCGTCCACGATCCAGTCGCGGCCCTTCTTGATGATGTCTGCGGTGCCATCCCAATGTCCGCGGGCGCGGGCACCGGCGAGCGTACGATCCTTCAGACCGTAGATGTTGGTGAAGATCCTGTCCTTGTCCTGCAGCATCTCTTATCCTCTCATCCCTCGTCGCCGGAGCGGGAGCGCCACATCCGGACCGCCACCACCAGCGCCCAGACAAAGGCCGCCAGCGAGGCGAAATAGAACAACATTTCATAACGCGCGGGAAGCCCCGTAAGGGCCACCAGCGCCGGTGCGAAAATCGCCAGCAAACCGCCAAGCGCGATCACGACAGCCACCACGCGGCCTTGTCGGGCAAAGGCCCGGTCCTGTTCGCTGGGTCGGGTCATTGCCGGCGCCATCCGCTCACTTCTTCTTGGCCGAGAACTCGGTCTCGCCACCATCCGCGAGGATCTTTGCCTGCGCCACCCAGTCGTCGCGGGTCACGCGACCCTTGAAACCCTCGAGGTTCTGGTCGACCCAGGCGACCTCCTCGGCGGTCCAGTTCGCGATCTGGTCGAAATGGTAGAAACCGAGGAAATTGCACATTTCCTCCAGCTTCGGCCCGATGCCCTTGATCTTCTTGAGGTCATCCGCCTTGCCTTCGCGCGGCCCGTCGATCCATTGCGGGCGCGTACCGGAGATCTCGGCCGCGGTTTCCGGATCGGGTTTCGCGGTCGACTTCGCGGGGGCCTCCTGAACGGTCGTACCGGTCTCGTCGACAGGCTGCCCTGCGGCCGGGCGCGGCTCCTTGGCGGGCGCGGCACCAACCGCACGCCCGCCCTGGTCGGTCCAGGGCTTGAGCAGCGGCACCTCGGTGCCGTCGATCCGTTTGACGGTATCTCCGATCGTCACCGCCAGTTCGACCGAGGCGTTGTACTTGGCGGCATTCTCATTGCCATCCGTGAGCGTCGTCGGACCGCCCAGTGGCTCGGCTCCGTAACGGCCGTTCTGCGGGCCCGGCACCGGCACCGTGCCAGCGGCCAGCTCGTCGAGAATCTCGGCGAGGCGCTCGGCGGTGAGGTCTTCGTAGAAATCCTTGCCGATCTGCACCATCGGCGCGTTGCCACAGGCGCCGAGGCATTCGACCTCTTCCCAGGAGAACTTGCCATCAGTCGACAGTTGGTGCGGCTTTTCGGCGATCTTGTCCTTGCAGACCCCGATCAGGTTCTCGGCGCCGCATATCAGGCAGGATGTGGTACCGCAAACCTGGACATGTGCAATGGATCCAACGGGTTGCAGCTGGAACATGAAGTAGAAGGTCGCCACTTCCAGCGCCCGGATATAGGCCATGCCGAGCATGTCGGCGACATGCTCGATGGCCGGACGGCTCAGCCAGCCCTCCTGTTCCTGGGCGCGCCACAGAAGCGGGATGATGGCCGAGGCCTGGCGGCCTTCGGGGTACTTGGTGATCTGCGCCTCGGCCCATTCCCGGTTGGCGGGAGTGAAGGCGAAGCTCTCGGGCTGTTCGGAATGGAGACGGCGGAGCATTACACGCGGTCCTTCGATGGCTGGCCGTGGCTCTTGCGGAAAGCGCGGGAGCCTCCGGCGGGGATATTTTCGGAAAGAGGAAGGGAAGCAGGCGCGTGCCGCATCAGCGGTCGATCTCCCCGAAGACGATGTCGAGCGTCCCGATCACGGCCGGGATATCGGCGAGCTGGTGGCCCTTGCAATAGTACCCCGTGGTCTGCAGATGGGCGAAGCCCGGCGTGCGCAGACGCAGGCGGTAGGGTTTGTTGGAGCCATCGGAGACGATATAGACGGCCATTTCGCCCTTGGGGGCTTCGGTCGCGCAGTAGATTTCGCCGGCCGGGATCTTGAAGCCCTCGGAGTAGAGTTTGAAGTGGTGGATCAGCGCTTCCATCGAGGTCTTCATGTCGGCGCGTTTCGGGGGCGTGAGCTTGCCGCGGGCGAGAACGTCGCCCTGCCCGTCCGGTGCGCGCAGCTTTTCGATGGCTTGCAGGACGATCGAGGTCGACTGGCGCATCTCTTCCATGCGCAGCAGGTAGCGGTCGTAGCAATCGCCGTTCTTGCCCAGCGGGATCTGGAAGTCGAACTCGTCATAGAGATCGTAGGGCTGGGTGCGGCGCAGGTCCCAGGCTAGCCCGGCAGAGCGGGCCATCGGACCGGTCATCGCCCAGTCATAGACATCCTGCTCGGAAACGACGCAGATATCGACGGTGCGCTGCTTGAAGATCCGGTTCTCGGTCAGCAGGCCGTCGAGATCGTCCAGCACCTTGAGAAATTTCGGCGCCCAGGCCTCGATATCGTCGAGCAGATCGGGCGTGACGTCCTGGTGGACGCCGCCGGGGCGGAAATAGTTGCAATGCATTCGGGCGCCGGAGGCGCGCTCGAAGAAGGTATAGACCTCCTCGCGGCCAAGCTCGAAGCCCCAGAGCGGCGGCGTCAGCGCGCCCACGTCCATCGCAGCCGTGGTCACGTTCATCACGTGGTTGCCGATCCGGCTCAGTTCCGCCATCAGCACGCGCAGCAGCTGGCTGCGGCGCGGCGCCTGCACTCCGGTCATCTTCTCGATGGCCAGGCAGAAGCTGTGCTCCTGGTTCATCGGCGCGGAGTAATCCAGCCGGTCCATGTAGGGCGCATTCTGCAGATAGGTGCGGCTCTCCATCAGCTTCTCGGTGCCGCGATGCAGCAGCCCGATATGCGGATCCGCGCGCTCGACGATCTCGCCGTCCAACTCGGTGACAAGACGCAACACGCCGTGGGTCGCCGGGTGCTGCGGGCCCACGTTGAGGTTGAAGTTGCGGATCGTCTGTTCGCCCGTGCGGACGTCTTCGAAACCCTTGGAACCGTCCATCAGCTTTCGGTCCTCTCCAAATGCGCCTTCGCGGCCTTCGCGGCCACCTTGGCGTTGAATTTTTCCCAACGGGTGACGGCGCGTTTATGCGTGCCCTCCCCGATCATGTCCTGTCCGTCATGGCCGCGGACGCGGAAAGTGATGAAACGGCCGTCGATCTCGATGACTTCCGTTTCCACCGTCACGGTCAGGCCCGGGGGCGTGGGCGCGACATGGTTGAGATCGAAACCGATCCCGAGCGAGCCCTCGCCCTGCTCGTAAAACGGGGCGATCTGCTCCACGCAGGCCCATTCGAACATGCCGATCATCATGGCGGAGGCAAAGACCTCTGGCATGTCATCCATGATCCGCGCATCCGGAAACAGCCGGCAGACGACCTCCTCGGGTCGCACCGCGCGGGCGAAACGCGCCTTGTCGCCTATGACAAGACCCGGCTTCACTTGGCTTTTTCCGCTTTCTCATCGCCCGGAAGGATGTATTTGGCGCCTTCCCACGGGGACAGATAGTCATACTGACGATATTCGTGCACGAGCTTCACCGGCTCGTAGACCACGCGTTTCTGCGCGTCGTCATAGCGCAGCTCGACATAGCCCGAGGTCGGGAAATCCTTGCGCAGCGGATGGCCGCGGAAGCCGTAATCGGTGAGGATCCGGCGCAGGTCCGGATGGCCGGAGAAGACGACGCCGAACATGTCGAAGACTTCACGTTCGTACCAGTTGGCCGAGGGGAAGAGACCGGTGAGCGAGGGAGTCGCTTCGTCCTCGCGCACGCCCGACTGCACGCAGATGCGCTGGTTCTGCTTCATCGACAGGAAATGGTAGACGACCACGAAACGCTTCTCACGCTCGGGATAGTCGACCGCCGTGATGTCGACGCACTGGGTGAACTGGCAGGTCGCGTCGGCCTTCAGGAACTCGATGAAGCCAAGCAGGGCCGAGGGCGGCGCTTCCACGGTCAGGTCACCATTGGTGATCCACCACCTGGTCACGCAATCCGGGCGGCGTTCGGCGATATATTCGCCAAGGGTGTGAAGCGCATCGCTCATAGCGGTGTCATCCTTCCTTCAAGCGGCGCGAGGGCGATCAGCGGGTGATCGTGCCCACTCGGCGGATCTTGCGTTGCAACTGCAGCGTGCCATAGAGCAGCGCTTCGGCCGTCGGCGGGCAACCGGGGACGTAGACATCGACCGGAACGATCCGGTCCACGCCGCGGACCACCGAGTAGGAGTAATGGTAATAACCGCCGCCATTGGCGCAGGACCCCATGGAGATCACCCAACGCGGCTCCGGCATCTGGTCATAGACCTTGCGCAGCGCAGGGGCCATCTTGTTGGTCAGCGTGCCGGCAACGATCATCAGGTCCGACTGGCGCGGCGAGGCGCGCGGCGCGGTGCCGAAACGCTCCAGGTCGTAGCGCGGCATGGAGACGTGAATCATCTCGATGGCGCAGCAGGCGAGACCGAACGTCATCCAGTGCAGCGAGCCGGTACGGCCCCAGTTGATGATGTCGGCGGTGGAAGTGACCAGGAACCCCTTGTCGTTGAGGTCCTTGTTCATCTTTGCCACCGTCACGTCCTTGTCGGCGCCCGCGGTGTTAGGCCCGGTCATCACTCCCATTCGAGTGCTCCCTTCTTCCATTCATAGGCAAAGCCGACCGTCAGAACGGCGAGGAAGGCCATCATGGACCAGAATGCCGCCATCGAGATGTCTCCGAAGGCGACCGCCCAGGGGAACAGGAAGGCCACTTCGAGGTCGAAGATGATGAAAAGGATCGAAACCAGGTAGAAGCGGATATCGAACTTCATCCGTGCGTCGTCCATGGCGTTGAAGCCGCATTCATAAGCAGAGTTCTTTTCCGCGTAAGGATCGCTTGGCGCGACCACCCATGCGGCAACAACCATGCCAAGTCCCATCACGATGGCAATGGCGAGGAAAATGAGAATGGGAAGATATTCTCTGAGAAGTCCGTCCAAGTCTGGCTCCTTGTCTGCCCGCGCAACTTATCACACAGGTGGTTTGGGGCTAGTAGGCGGTTTACGCGCGGGCCGGGATGGGGTCAACCGGCGGCGTGTCGCGGGCAAGCGGCCATATGTCCCGCCTGCCGCGCCCCACCTGCCCCGCCCCCGGGACGGCATTCCCGCTTTCATTCCAAGCTGCTTGCAGCCCGCGCATAGGCCGGCGCGAGCGCGTTGACGAGATAGTCGGAGACACAGCCCGACCCGTGCGGCGTCAACTCGGCGATACGTGTCGCCAACAATCGCTGCGTCGGGCTCAACCCGGAAGGAATCTCTGCCGCGAGCGCTGCTTTCTGGAAGAAGGCGGCCGCCGTATCAACGCCCCCCGGCCCTATCCGCCAGCGCAAGCCGCCATCCTGCTCGGCGGCGGTTGCACGATCATAGATCACGACGTCTTCCTTGATCGTCTGCATCACCTGCAGGGAGTCGAGCGTTTCGGGGTCCACGGCGGTCGGGTCCTGCGACAAAATTACCAGGTCGGCCAGTTTGCCGGGCTCCAACGATCCTTTCTCGGCCTCCTCGAAATGCTGCCAGGCCGGCCAGAGGGTCATCGCCTTGAGCGCCGTCATCACGTCCACCCGGTGTTCCGGGCCAATAATGTCGCCCGAGCGCGAGCGGCGCGTCACTGTCGCGTCCAGCACGCGCATGGAATCGGGGAAGGCGACAGGCGCATCGTGATGGGTGGAAAAGCGCATCCCGCGCTGGAGCACCCAGCCGGTGGGCGAGATATTGTTGGAATTGACCGGGCCCACGGTGCGTTCGCGGTGCCAGTCGCCCCAGTAGAAGGTGTGCATCGGGAACAGCGACGGGAACACGTCGAGGCGCTTCAGGCCATCCACCTGGTCCTCGCGCAGGAACTGGCCATGGATCAGCACCGGCCGGCGGTCTTCCATGCCGTATTTCTTCTCCGCCGTCTCGATGGCCGCCAGCAGCAGGTCGCTCGCCGCCTCGCCGTTGGAATGCGTCAGGATCTGGATGCCCTTGCCAAAGGCCCAGTCGATGGCGTCGAAGACATCATCGGGGCTTGCCGCGTGATAGCCCACGTAATCGGCGCGGAGATTTTCGGGCGGGTTGTAATAGGGCCGGTCGCGCCAGGCGGTGAAGCCCTGCGGCGAGCCGTCGATGGTCAACTTGGCGCCGCCGACGCGGAACCGGTCCACATAATCGCGGCTGTGTGTCTCGGCGATATAGTCGCGGTCCACCAGCACATCGGGATAGGCAACCACGCCGATCTCCAGTGCACCGCTCACGGCCACCGCCTCCATGAGCTTGGCTTGCCCGGTGGTCGCCATGCCCTCCTGCGCGGTGGTGTAGCCATAACTAGCGATCAGCTCGGTGCCGGCGCGGAACATCGCCATCATGCCCTCGGCATCGAGATGTTGCAGCACGCTCATGAGGGCCACGAAATGCGGCGTCTCTTCCAGCACGCCGTTGGGACGCGCGCCCCCCGATTCGCGCCGGATCACGCCGCCTTCCATCTCTTGGGTGTCCGGACCGATACCCGCGACTTCGAGCGCCGCCGAGTTGGCCACGCCGAGATGGCCGGACTGGTGCACGATATAGACCGGCACGTCGGTCGACACCGCATCCAGCTCGTCGCGTGTCGGATGGCGAAGCTCGGCCAACTGGGAATCGTCGTAGCCGAAGCCGATCACCGCATCCACGGCGGCGATACGCTCGGGATTGGCGGCGATGTAATCGCGCAGGATCTGCTGGAGATCGGCGACCGAGTTTCCGGTGCCGTCGGGCGCAGGCAGCAGGTTCGCCGCCATCGCCTGCAAACCGATCATCATCACGTGACCATGCGCATCAACGAAACCCGGCAGCATTGCCCGTCCTTCGAGGTCCCTCAGTTCGGACGCATCGCCCTGGTAGGCGAGCATCTCGGCAAGGGAGCCGACGGCAAGGATCCGGCCATCCTTCACTGCCAGCGCCTCGGCGCGGGGGGCGGCATCGTTCATGGTCAGGATCGGACCGCCTTCGTAAATCGTGTCCGCCACCTCCTGCGACTGGGCACTGGCAAGGCTGGCCAACACTGCAAGGGTCGAAAGAATCGTTATTCTACTGGTCATGGCAAATCTCCCTGGCTTCCGGAAGAGTGCCACGACCAGACGACAAGTCCAGCATGACCTTGCCAGACATGACGGTTCTGCCGGACCGCTTGCCGGAACGGACGCGGAACCAGATTTGTCCCTGCAAACGGAGCGTGAACAAAACGATGTATCCACGAATGCCCGAGGGACCGCCCGGTATGGCGAACCGTGATTGCGCGATTACGGAGTAAGATCCATGGCCCGAACGACCCGGTCATACGGCAGGCCCGCGGTATCGTTCAGCCGACGCACCTGATCTTCGCTTTCGCCATCGAACAGGCACATGCACCTCCCATCGTCCGGCGCGAAAGTCGACCGGATGTAGGTGATCTGTTCCCCTTGTTCCGTCATTTGCCTTGCCGTCTCGATAGCCGCCTTTTGCGCACCGCCCAAATCTTCCATGCTGATCCCGGCAAGACTGCGTTCCACCATGTATACAGACATCGGTATCCTCTCCTGATTTCTGCTTGTCCTGTGTGTGAACATTGCAGCGCGAGATGCCCCGAAACGGAACTGCCAATCCCTTATCGGTCCATAACTCGGAGTTTGGATAACCTGGTGTATAGTGACTTGTTGGACCGCATGCCGACAGGGAGGCCCACATGGAAATGTCGCAGATCCGATATGTACTTGCTGCTGCAAAGCATCTCAACTTCACCAAGGCGGCGGCCGAATGCAACGTGACACAGCCAGCCTTGACGAAGGGCATCAAGTCGCTGGAGGGCGAACTTGGGGCGCAGGTATTTCATCGCGAGGGTCGGCGCATCCTGCTCAGCGATTTCGGACGTTCGATGCTGCCCCATCTCCAGCATATAGCCGACGAGGCCGCCGCAGCGCAGGTTCTGGCGCAGAATTTCAGATTGCTGGAGCAGGTCCCGATCAGGCTTGGGATCATGTCGACGGTTGGCCACATGCGCCTTGCGCGTTTTCTGGCGCAGTTCGAGAAGAGCCACAAGGGGATCGAGCTTTCGATAAGCGAGCAAAGCGTGTCGGACTTGAGAGACAAGCTTTCCGATGGCGAGATCGACGTGGCCATCATGACGCTCACTGACGACCTTGAGGAAGAGTTTCGCACCCAACCGCTCTACAAGGAAAGATACGTGGTTGTTTTCCCCCCCGAGCATCGTCTTGCACGGTTGAACGCGGTCGCGTTGCCCGAGTTGTCTGGCGAAAGCTACGTCGACCGGCTCGCCTGCGAAATGCGGGAAATGGTAATGGCCGTTTGTCAGGACACAGGCGTAGAGCTTTATGCCCGCTTCCGTTCGGAGCGAGAGGATTGGGTGCAGGCCATGGTGCTGGCCGGCATCGGTTTCGCCTTCATGCCGGAATACTCCGTGACGTTGCCCGGGTTGTTGCAGAGGCCGCTCGTCGAACCGCCCGTGGAACGAACGATTGGGGCCGTTACGGTGCCCGGCAGACAGTTCTCGCCAGCGGTGAATGCCCTGATGCGCGCGGCGCAGGCTTTCGCCTGGCCCGGTTAGAGGTTGAGACAACCCTGACGTCCGGATGGGGGCAACACCCTGCACCTGTTTTTGACTCAGAATGTTCAGGGCTTAGCTGATCAAATACATGACGCCGAAACAGATACGACAAGATCGAAGGCTACTTTGGTTTCGTCCGCTCAGCTCTTGGGAACCTCACCCCATCGGGCTTTGCGCTTCTCAAAAAAGGCCGCGATTCCCTCAACGGCTTCCGCGCTCTCCCAGCGGCGTGTCAGCGCCGCGATCGTATCGGCGATCGCCGCCTCGTCGATCACGGGCCCCAGCCGTCGCAGCAAAGCCTTGGCTTCGGCCACAGCGCCCGGTGCCGCGGCGAGATAGGGTTTCACCTCGGCCTCCACGGCGGCGTCCAGATCGGCCTCGGGAACAGCGCGCGCCAGCAGGTCAAGCACCACCGCTTCCTGCGCCTCGAAGATCCGCGCCGACATGAAGACCCGCCGCGCCTTGGCCTCGCCCATCTGCGCAGCCACATAGGGGCCGATGGTCGCCGGGATCAGCCCGAGCCGCGTCTCGGTGAGGCCGAATTTCGCCCCATCAGAAGCGATTGCCACGTCGCAAACGGAGATCAAACCGATGCCGCCGCCAAAGGCATTGCCCTGCACCCGTCCGATCACCGGTTTCGGGCAGGTATTGAGCGCCTGCAGCATCGTTGCCAGCTTCATCGCCTCCCGGGCGCGCGTGGGCGCATCCGCGGCCATCTGCTGACGCATCCAGTCCAGATCGCCGCCGGCACAAAAGCTCGCCCCTATGCCGGTCAGCACGACCACGCGAACTGCCGGGTCGTTCCCAAGCTGCCCAACCGCTTCGGTCAGTTCCACCAGCATCTGCGCCGACATCGCATTATGTTTCTCCGGCCGTGCAAGCGAGAGCGTAGCAACGCCACGCGGGTCGGTTTCCACTCGGATCGTATCGTATTCCACCTGCATCATTCCTCCCGGCTGCGCATGTCCCGCGCCATTCCGGCCGCTTGCGCGACGATCTCCGCATCCAGTCCCGTCTCGACACCGAGTTCCGCAAGCCGCGCGATCACCGCCTCGGTCGCCACATTGCCCTCGGCCCCCGGCGCATAGGGGCAGCCGCCCAGACCGCCGACAGCCGCGTCGAAAACCCGGATACCGGCCTCGAGCGACTCGACAATATTGTCGAGCGCCCGGCCACCGGTATCGTGGAAATGACCGGCGAGCAGTTCGGGCGGCAGATCGCCCATGACCGCCTCCAACATTGGCCTCAGCGTCTCGGGCCGGGCCTGTCCAATCGTGTCGCCCAGCGAAACTTCGTAACAGCCCAAGTCCGCCAGCCGTGCCGCCACCCGCGCCACCTGCTCCGGCGACGTCGGGCCGTCAAAGGGACAATCGGTGACGCAGGACACGTAGCCGCGCACCTTGAGCCCCGCCGCCCGCGCCCCGGTCACGACCGGTGCGATCCGCGCGAAACTCTCCTCCACCGAGCAGTTGAGATTGGCTCGGCTGAACCCTTCCGAGGCGCTCACGAAGACTGCCACCTCGTCGGCGCGCGCCTCGATCGCCCGCTCCAACCCTTTCAGGTTTGGCACCAGCGCGGCATAGGACACGCCCTCCGCCCTCGTGATCCGAGACAGGACCTCGGCCGAGTCCGCCATCTGAGGCACCCATTTCGGCGACACGAAGCTCGCCACCTCGATCCGGGCGAACCCTGCGCCACTCAGGCAATCGACCAGCGCGACTTTTTCCATCGTCGGAATGGGGCGGGGCTCGTTCTGCAAGCCGTCGCGCGGGCCTACCTCGAAGATCTCGACCCGCTCCGTCATTCGGCCTCCCCCTCCTCTTCCGGATCGAGCAGGACAAGCGCGTCATGGGCAGCAACCTGCGCGCCCGCCTCCACCAGCACCGCCTCCACGCGCCCGGCGCGCACCGCGCTCAGCGCATGTTCCATCTTCATCGCTTCGAGAATGACAAGCCGGTCGCCGCGTTCGACCATCTGCCCGGACTGAACCAGAACCTCGCGCACCAGCCCCGGCATAGGCGCTTCCACGATGTTGCCGCCCATCGCCTCCGCGCTCTCCCGCGCCAGCGGATCCGGCAGGGCAAATTCCCAGGGCTGCCCGGCAAAAACCAAGACCGCACCATCGAGCAGGCGCGCCGGCCCCGGCGCCCGCGCCTCGCCGATCAACCAGCCCCGCGCGCCACGCCGGCATGGCAAAACCTCTTCCTCGATCTCGATATCGACGCGGTCCGCTCCCCGGATCGCCACGCCGATCCGCCATTGCTGCCCATCCCGCTCCAGAACGACCGTGCGTTGAAGCGGCGCCCAGAGAGAAAAGCCGGTGAAATCGACCGGCGGCGCGTCCATCCCGCTTGCCGCAAGCGCGGCACAGGCCAGCACTGCCGCCGACGGCAATTCCTGACGCACGAGGCTGTCGAGGTCCCGTTCGATCAGGCCGGTATCGACCCGGCCCGCCGCAAAGCCCTCATGCCGCGACAGCGCCTCCAGAAAGGCGATATTGGTGACCGTGCCGCCCACTTCCGTCTGCTCCAGTGCATGTGACAGCCGGGCCAACGCCACTCCACGGCTCGGACCATGGGTGATCACCTTCGCAATCATCGGATCGTACCACGGGCTGATCTCGTCGCCCTCGCGCACGCCACTATCGTTGCGCGCCAGATCGCTGAAGCGCAGATGCGCCAGCCGCCCCGTCGCCGGCAGGAAACCCGCCGGAACGTCCTCGGCATAAAGCCGCGCCTCGAAGGCGTGGCCCTCGCAACGGATCTCCTCCTGCGCCAGCGGCAGCTTCTCGCCCGAGGCGACGCGCAACTGCCATTCCACCAGGTCCAGCCCGGTCACGGCCTCCGTCACCGGATGTTCCACCTGCAACCGCGTGTTCATTTCCATGAACCAGAACCCGTCCGGGCGCAGCACCTCGCCGCCCTCGACGATGAACTCCACTGTGCCCGCGCCAACATATCCAATGGCCTGCGCCGCACGCACCGCCGCCTGCCCCATGGCGGCGCGCATCTCCTCGGTCATGCCCGGCGCGGGCGCCTCTTCGATCACCTTCTGGTGGCGGCGCTGAAGCGAACAATCCCGCTCGAACAGGTGCACCGCGTTGCCATGGACATCGCCGAAAATCTGCAACTCGATATGCCGCGGCTGGCGCACGTAGCGCTCCACCAGCACATCCGCATTTCCGAACGCCGTACGCGCCTCCGCCCGGGCCGAGGCCAGCGAGGTCGCGAAATCTTCCGGGGCATCGACCCGGCGCATCCCCTTGCCGCCACCGCCCGCGACAGCCTTGATCAACACCGGGTAGCCGATCCGATCCGCCTCCTCGGCCAGCCGCTCGGGCGATTGCTCCGCGCCGTGATAGCCCGGCACCACGGGCACGCCGGCCTCTTCCATCAACCGCTTGGCGGCATCCTTCAGCCCCATCTGCCGGATCGCCGATGCGGGCGGGCCGACAAAGATCAGCCCCACCGCCGCGACAGCCTCCACGAAATCGGGGTTCTCCGACAGGAACCCGTAGCCGGGATGCACCGCTTCCGCCCCCGTCCGCCGCGCCGCCGCCAGCAGCGCCTCCGAGTTCAGGTAACTCTCCGCGGGTGCCGATCCGCCCAGATGCACCGCCTCGTCGGCCAGCGCGACGTGCGCCGCCCCCGCATCGGCATCCGAATAGACCGCAACCGTCGATATCCCCATCGACCTTGCGGTCCGGATGATCCGACAGGCAATCTCGCCCCTGTTCGCGATCAGCAATTTGCGGATCATGCGCCTTCCTCCCCTCCTGTTCCGCGCGCCCCAAAGAGCGCGGGGTGGGCGCGTGGGAGCGCTCTTTGGGGCGCGCCTCTCCACCTGCCCGAACACCACTCACATGCGGAACACCCCGAACCGCGTTTCCTCGACCGGCGCATTCAACGCTGCCCGCAAGCTCAACCCCAATACGTCCCGGCTCTTGCGCGGGTCGATGATGCCGTCATCCCAGAGCCGTGCGCTGGCATAGAGCGGGTGGGCCTGCTCCTCGAACATCTCCTCGGTCGGGCGCCGGAACGCGGCCTCTTCCTCGTCCGACCAGCTTCCGCCGGCCTTCTCGATCCCGACCCGCTTCACCTGCGCCAGAACCCCCGCTGCCTGCGCCCCGCCCATCACCGAGATCCGGCTATTGGGCCAGGTCCACAGGAAACGCGGCTGGTATGCGCGGCCCGCCATGCCGTAATTCCCGGCGCCAAAGGAGCCGCCGACCAGCATGGTGATCTTGGGAACCGACGTCGTCGCCACCGCCGTCACCATCTTGGCGCCATGCCGCGCGATCCCCTCGTTCTCGTATTTCTTCCCGACCATGAAGCCGGTGATGTTCTGCAGGAAAACCAGCGGGATTCGCCGCTGTGAACACAGTTCGACGAAATGCGCGCCCTTCTGCGCGGCTTCCGAGAACAGCACGCCGTTATTGGCCACGATGCCCACCGGGCAGCCATGGACATGGGCAAAACCCGTCACCAGCGTCTCGCCGAACCGCGCCTTGAACTCGTCGAAACGCGAGCCATCCACCATCCGCGCGATCACCTCGCGAATGTCGTAGGGCGTGGAGAGCGAGGCCGGCACAACGCCGAGGATCTCCTCCGGGTCATACGCCGGATCTTCCGGGCTGGCCCAATTGGCCGACACATCCGGCACCGGCCCGAGCGAGCCCACCGCGCGCCGCGCGAGCGCCAGCGCGTGGGCGTCATCCTCGGCCAGGTAATCGGCCACGCCAGAAAGGCGCGTATGCACATCGCCGCCGCCCAGTTCTTCCGCCGAGACCACCTCGCCCGTCGCCGCCCTCACCAACGGCGGCCCGGCAAGGAAGATCGTGCCCTGCTCCTTAACGATGATCGTCACATCCGACATCGCCGGAACATAGGCCCCGCCGGCCGTGCACGACCCCATCACCACGGCGATCTGCGCGATCCCCGCCGCGCTCATCCGCGCCTGGTTGTAGAAGATCCGCCCGAAATGATCCCGGTCCGGGAACACCTCGTCCTGCTGCGGCAGGTTCGCGCCACCCGAGTCCACGAGATAGACGCAAGGAAGATGGCATTCGGCGGCGATCTCCTGCGCACGAAGATGCTTCTTTACCGTCATCGGGTAATAGGTGCCGCCCTTTACCGTGGCGTCGTTGCACAGGATCATGACGTCACGCCCCATGACCCGGCCAATGCCCGCCACTGCCCCGGCCGCCGGTGCTGCGCCGCCATACATCCCATGCGCCGCCGTCGCCCCGATCTCGAGGAACGGCGTTCCCGGATCCAGCAAGTTCGCGACACGCTCGCGGGGCAGCATCTTGCCCCGCGCCAAATGCCGCGTGCGCGCCCGCTCGCCGCCACCCGCCGCGGCTTGCGCCGCCGCTTCCTGCACCATATCCAGCGCGGCAAGATGCGCCTTCCTGTTGGCGCGGAACGCGTCCGAGCCTGTCACAGCCTGACTTGTCAGCTTCATTCGGTCCCTCTCTTCGGCGAGCCTCTCAGGCCCGTCGCGCTTTGCCCGCCGGTTGTTCGCGCACCCCGCAGGCGTCCTCCCCTCAATGTTTCCCGCTCAAGCCAGGCGAAGCCCCCTCCGCCGACTCAATTTTCCGCCTCGTTATCTTCCACAGGCCCCTCCAGCATCCGCCGATGCATCAGCCAGCGCATCCGGTAGGCAAAGCGCGCCGCGCGGCTGACATCGGTCTGGAAACTCGCATTCACCGTTGCCGCCACCGCGCCGCCGACAATCGGCACCACGCGCCCGGCCCCGCGACCGGCAAGGCTGAAGCCCAGTTGCCGCGCAATGCGCTCGATCACCTTGTCCGTGACCCATTCGCCGCCCTTTTCCAGCACGATCCGCCCCTCGGGGCTGGCGAGCCACGCCGCCATGTCCGCCAGATGCGCAAGCGTCTCCTCGCGTCCCTTCTCGGCTCCCGCGGTGGCCACCTGCAGGATCAGCAGGCGATAGGTCTGCTCCTCCTCGCTATCATCGCCGAAACCGAACGCCGCGCCCGTCGCCCGAACGTTGCGCGCCGCCAGCGCGATCGTCGCGGGTATGTCGGCAGTCATCCCGATCGCGCCAAAGAATCCGGCCGCGCCGCCCGAGGCAGCATTGGCCCCCACGGCCCAGCCCTGCACCCTCCGCGCCGCGCGTTCGCAGGCTTCCAGATCCTCCACCGAGTGCCGCGTGAACTCCGACGGAATGGTATAGCCCGCCGCCTTGTCGGCCATGGCGAGGCCCTGCCGCACCAGCGCGGGCGGCACGAAGCGGCCCACCAGCGCGCCGAGCGGCGCTGTCAGCCGCTCCGCCCCCTTGCCCAACCGCGTGGGCTTGCGTTCCTCATAGGCCCGTTGCCGCTCCAGCGCCGCGCGCAGGATATCGGCGGCCAGATGCGGCCGCCGGTCGGGAACCGGTGTCATGTCACGTCTCCCTCCAATGCCATCTGCCGCAGCTCGCGGCGGATGATCTTGCCACTGATCGTCATCGGCAGGCTGTCCACGAAATGCACGATCCGCGGATACTCATGCGCGGCCAGCCGCTGGCGCACATGCTGCTGCAAATCGGCCCGCATTGCGTCCGTTGGTTCAAACCCGTCCCGCAGCAGCACGAAGGCGGTCACTGCCTCCGTGCGCTCGGGATCGGGCACGCCAACTACCCCGGCGCTGGCGACAGCCAGGTGGGTCAGCAGGCAGTCCTCAACCTCTCCCGGACCGATCCGGTAACCCGAGGAGGTGATCACGTCATCGTCGCGACCCCGGAAGCGCAGGAACCCGTCCTCGCGCCAGCCGCGATCCCCGGTCAGCATCCACTCGCCGCGGAATTTCGCAAGCGTCTCTTCCGGATTATTCCAATATTCCAACATCATGGATGCCGAACCTCGCCGAACGACAATATCGCCTTCGCCTTCACAGGGGGCGCCATCCGGCCCGATTACCTCCACCTCGTGCCCCGGCACCGGTTTGCCCATCGCCCCCGGCAACGGCTCGAACAGCGCCTCGCAGGCGCTGACGATCATGTTGCATTCCGTTTGACCGTAGAACTCGTTGATATTCAGTCCAAAAGCCTGCCTTCCCCACTCAAGCATCTCGGCCCCAAGCGGCTCCCCACCGCTGGCCACCGAGCGCAGCCCGGGAATTTTCACATCCGCCGCCCGCAGCGCCCGCAACGCAGACGGCGGGAAAAATACATTTTTTACAGATGCTTGCCGAACGATTCTCACGCACTCATCCGCCGTGAATTTCTCCATCCGTGCCGAAACCACCGGAACCCCGTGCCAAAGCCCCGGCATCAACACGTCGAACAGCCCGCCGATCCAGGCCCAGTCCGCCGGCGTCCATAGAACATCACCCGGCAAAGGCATGAGATTGTGAGAAATTTCAACACCGGGCAAATGTCCGCGCAACACCCTGTGGGCATGTAGCGCCCCCTTCGGGTTGCCCGTCGTTCCCGAGGTATAGATCAGGACCGCCGGATCCTCGGCCGCCGTATCAACAGTCGGGAAGATGATACCATCAACCGGAACCCGCTCGACCGGCAGGATCTGCTCCCGCCCCAGGCGCAGATCCCCCGCCTGGCTCCAGCGTACCAGCTTCTCCGCGCCGATACCGTCGGTCACGACCACGCTGGCCTTGGAATCTGCCAGACGCACCGCCATCGCCTCGGGACCGAACAGCGTAAAAAGCGGGATGGAAATCGCCCCCAGCTTCCACGCGGCGATATGGGAAGCGGCGGTCCAGGGCGATTGGCTCAGAAACACCCCGACCCGGTCGCCGCGCCCCACGCCCATGGCCGAAAGCCTGTGCGCAAGCGCGTTTGCCATGTCACGCAACCGGCCATAGCGCGTCTCCCGCAGTCCATCCGGCAGCGGCTCGATCAATGCCACCCGCTCGGGCTCTACTGCCGCCCAACGGTCGCAGACCTCGCTGGCCATGTTGAGCCGTTCAGGGATCCCCCAACCCCGGCCCTGCATGAGCGGCAGATATGTCGGCGTCGAGTTCATGCCCGCCCCTCCCGCGCCGCTGCGCCGAGCGCAGCGGCCACCGCGCGTGGATCTGCGATCCCGCGCAAGCACCCGAGGCAAGGGAACGCCCCTCGGACCGAAAGCGCAACGCCACAACCGGCACCCGCGATATATGCCGACCGAAGCGCCATCAGGGGATCAGGAACCTCGGATCGATCTGGGAGGCCAGCGAGCGAAGCTTGGCGAAACGCAGCGCTTCGGCGCGATAGGCACAGGAGATCTGCCCCGCCTCCGGCACATCGGCACAAAGATCCACCGCACCGGCCTCGATATCGGACAGGATCTCCAGATACCGGTCCTTGGCGAATTCCGGCACCCCCTCAAGCTCCGACGGCATCCGCTCCATCAAACCGTCCGCACGCTCCGCTACCGCCGCCGTCATCTCCTGCTCACACGCCAACACGGCGCCCTGACAGGCCGCGCGCGCTTCGTTGAAACAGATGATCGTCGTGTTGGCGACGTCCCGCCCGGTCGCGCTTTCCACGAGGCACGTGTCCATGCTCGCCAAGGCCTCGGGGCTCACTCCGTCCGAAGCCTCCGCCGCTCCGGCCAACATCATCGCAATCCCGCCGCAGCGCAGAAAATCACTGGTACCCATGGGTCAGTCGAATCTCCAGAATGAGCGCTTGCCGCGCGGTTGCATACATCAGGCAACTGAGCGTGGCCGGCCCGCCACCGGTCCCCCCGCCCCATTGTGCCCGTTCGTAATCGCAGGCGGCATCGCGGAACGGGATCCAGGCCCGCTGCATCTCCCGCAGTGCCTCGGAAAGCGAGGGAACGGTCGCGCCGATCTCCGCCAGTTCGGCATCCTCCGCCTTGTCCCGCAGCATTACCTGCCGGTAAACCGCGTTCAGTCGCGCGTCCCAGAAGGCAAGTTCCTGGTCGAGGCAATAGCCCATGCCGACCGTCGTGTAGCCAAACTCGTTCGATTCCATGCAGGCCGTCGCCGCCGAACCTACACAGGCTTCCATTGCCTGCAGGGTCTCCGTTCCCAGCAGGCAGGACTCGGTCGGCACAGGACTGAAATGCAGTTCCTCCTGCGCCGCCGCGGGGCTGGCGGCAAACGCGGCAAGTGTTGTCAGGATAAGGGCGCTCAGTCTCATAGCTCCGGGTCCTCCTTGATTAGCAGCACTTTCTTGCTCGGGAGACAGGCAACTTCCGGATCGTCGGAATGAAGAAGGCTCGGCATGCCTTCCAAGAATGGACCGGTTCCTGCCACGGCTTACCCCATTGATTGCATCATCTCCCGACCGATGAGCATCCTGCGAATCTCGGAGGTGCCCGCACCGATCTCCATCAGTTTTGCATCCCGGAAGAGCCGGCTGACAGGAGAATCGTTCATGAAGCCTGCGCCCCCCATCGCCTGCACGGCCTGGTGCGCCTGCGTCATGGCGACCTCCGAGGAGTACAGAACACAGGCGGCGGCATCGGCGCGGGTCACCGCGCCCCGGTCACAGGCCTTGGCGACCTCGTAGACATAGGCCCGCGCAGTGTTGAGCGCCGTGTACATGTCGGCGATCTTGGCCTGCATCAGTTGGAAGTTCCCGATCGGCTGGCCGAACTGCTGCCGGTCGCGCATATAGGGCATGATCTCGTCGAGACAGGCCGCGATGATTCCCGTGCCGATCCCTGCGAGCACGACCCTCTCGTAATCGAGGCCGGACATCAGGACGCGCACCCCCTTGCCCTCCTCGCCCAGAACATTCTCGAAAGGCACCTCGACGTCTTCGAAGATCAACTCCGCCGTGTTGGAGCCGCGCATTCCAAGCTTGTCGAAATGCTTGCTGGTCGAGAACCCGGCCATGCTCTTCTCGATGAGAAACGCGGTGATGCCCTTGGCGCCGGCCTCCGGATCGGTCTTGGCATAGACGACCAGCGTATCCGCATCCGGCCCGTTGGTAATCCAGTACTTGGTGCCATTGAGCACGTAGCGGTCGTTGCGCTTCTCGGCGCGCAGCTTCATCGAGACCACATCCGACCCCGCGCCCGCCTCCGACATGGCCAGCGCGCCGACATGCTCGCCCGAGATCAGCCCGGGCAGGTATTTGCGCTTCTGCGCCTCCGTGCCGTTGAGCTTGATCTGGTTCACGCAGAGATTGGAATGCGCGCCATAGGACAGCGAGACCGAGGCTGAAGCCCGCGCAATCTCCTCCACGGCGATCGTATGGGCGAGATAGGACATTCCCGCCCCACCATATTCCTCGGGCACCGTGATCCCAAGCAGACCCAATTCGCCCATCTCGCGCCAGAGATCCGGGGGAAACCGGTTGCTGGAATCGATTTCGGCCGCAAGCGGCTTCACCCGCTCCTGCGCCCAGCGATGGACCATCTCGCGTAGCGCGGACGCCTCTTCGCCGATATCGAACTGTATCGTCGCATTGAACATGCCACAGGGCCTCCCCCTCCCCGTTATTGAACAAGCGTTCAAATAGTAGTCACGGATCGTCCTGCGGGTCAATCACCAATGGAGGCGGCATTTGGATAGTTCTGCGAAGTTCTGGCGCAAGGGTGGTTCGCCGCCTGGCAGAGCCCGAGCGGCGGTGGCGCCGCAGAGGCGGCGCTGGCCGCTTCGCGGCCGTCAGTCGGGGATGAAACGGAGCACACCGGAAACCGGTGCGGCGCCCCCCGCAGGAGGGCCGTCGGAGGGATGGTTCACGCCGTCATTGACGATGATTTCGGGGAAATCGAACGGGCTCACGCCCTCCAGGCAGGCTGCATTGACCCCGTACTGATCCGGGTTCGAGCGCCGTTGATGGTGTGTGTAGATCCCGCAAGTCTTGCAGAAATAGTGCTTCGCCTTTCCGGTATTGAATCGATAGAGCGCCAGGTTTTCCGCGCCAGACAGGATTTCGATCCCATCCAGAGGCGCCGACACGGCCACCGCGCCCCGCATCCGGCAATAGGAACAGGAGCAGCGGCGCGCCGTCGACAGGCCATCGCTCAACCGCACGCGAAACCGCACCGCGCCGCAATGGCAGGCTCCGTTTCGAATCTCTGCACTCTCAGACATGAAACCTCTCTTCCACAAGCTCGGACGTTTAGCATTCCAACGGAAACAGACCTTAACTCCGTCCGCAACCGCCGCGCGCCACAGGCGCGCGGCCTCCCCCAACGGGAGGAGCGCATCCTTGATGCGTCGACGACGGGCGGGAGCCTCCGGCCTATGTGTTCCGGGAACTCCTCATGACACGCGGAAGACTACTCTGCGGCCACCTTGCGCGCCGCCGCAAGCATCGGCTTCAGATAACGCCCGGTATGGCTCTTGGTCTTTTTCGCGATGTCTTCCGGCGTGCCGGTCGCGACCACCCGACCGCCGCCATCGCCGCCTTCGGGACCGATATCGATGATCCAGTCCGCCGTCTTGATGACGTCGAGATTGTGCTCGATCACCACCACAGTGTTTCCCTGCTCCACCAATTCGTGCAGCACTTCCAGCAGCTTGCGAACATCTTCGAAATGCAGCCCCGTGGTCGGTTCGTCCAGGATATAAAGCGTGCGCCCCGTCGAGCGCTTGGCCAGTTCCTTGGAAAGCTTCACGCGTTGAGCCTCGCCGCCCGATAGCGTCGTCGCCTGCTGGCCGACCTTGATATAGCCGAGGCCGACGCGTACCAGCGCGTCCATCTTTTCGCGGATGCTCGGCACCGCCTTGAAGAACTCCTGCGCATCTTCGACCGTCATGTCGAGCACATCGGCGATGGATTTGCCCTTGAACTTGATCTCCAGCGTCTCGCGGTTGTAGCGCGCGCCGCCGCAGGTTTCGCAGGTGACGTAGACATCGGGCAGGAAATGCATCTCGATCTTGATGACGCCATCGCCCTGACAGGCCTCGCAGCGCCCGCCCTTGACGTTGAAGCTGAAGCGACCCGGCTTGTAGCCGCGCGCCTTGGCCTCCGGCAGGCCGGCGAACCAGTCGCGGATCGGGGTGAAGGCGCCGGTATAGGTGGCCGGGTTCGAACGCGGCGTGCGCCCGATGGGCCGCTGGTCGATGTCGATCACCTTGTCGAGATGCTCCAGCCCCTTGATCGTCTCGCAGGGCGCGGGCGTCTGCCGCGCCCCGTTGAGCCGCATGGAAGCTGTCTTGAACAGCGTCTCGATAGTCAGCGTGGACTTGCCGCCGCCCGACACGCCGGTCACGCAGACGAACTTGGCCAGCGGGAATTCGGCGGTGACGCTCTTGAGGTTGTTGCCAGTCGCCTTGACCACCGTCACGGCCTTGCCATTGCCCTCGCGCCGTTTCTGGCTCACCGGGATCTCGCGCTTACCCGAAAGGTAGGCACCGGTAATCGAGCCCTCATGCGCCGCAATTTCTTCCGGCGTACCACAAGCCACCACGGCACCGCCATGCACGCCTGCACCGGGACCGATGTCGAAAACGTAATCGGCCTCCCGGATCGCCTCCTCGTCATGCTCGACAACGATCACCGTGTTGCCCTGATCGCGCAGGTTCTTGAGCGTGCCGAGCAGCCGGTCATTGTCGCGCTGGTGCAGGCCGATGGAGGGCTCGTCCAGCACGTAGAGCACACCCGTCAGGCCGGAGCCGATCTGGCTGGCGAGGCGAATCCGCTGGCTCTCGCCGCCAGAGAGCGTGCCGGCATTGCGCGACAGCGTCAGGTATTCGAGACCGACATTGTTCAGGAAACCGAGCCGCTCGCGGATCTCCTTCAGGATCGCCCGCGCGATCTCGTTCTTCTGCGCCGTGAGCGAGGCGGGCACGGTTTCGCACCAGTCGAAGGCTTCCTTGATCGACATCTGCACGACTTCGCCCACATGAAGGCCCGCAATCTTCACTGCCAGCGCCTCCGCGCGAAGCCGGAATCCACCACAGCCGCCGCAAGGGCGGTTGTTCTGGTAGCGTTCGAATTCCTCGCGAATCCAGTTGGAATCCGTCTCGCGGTAGCGCCGTTCCATGTTCGGTATCACGCCCTCGAAGGTGCGGCTCACCTGGTAGACGCGCCCGCCCTCGTCATAGCGGAAATCGATCTCCTCCTCGCCGGAACCATAGAGAAAGACCTGCTGCACTCTCTCGGGCACGTCCTTCCAGCGGGCGTTCTTGTCGAATTCGTAATGCCTGGCGATGGCCTCGATGGTCTGCAGGAAATAGGGCGACTTGCCCTTGCGCCACGGCGCGAGCGCGCCATCGGCGATCTTTAACGTCGCATCCGGCACCACGAGCCGTTCATCGAAGAACAACTCCACGCCGAGGCCATCACAAGAGGGGCAGGCTCCGAATGGCGCGTTGAACGAGAACAGCCGCGGCTCGATCTCGGGAATGGTGAAGCCACTGACCGGACAGGCGAAATTCTCGGAAAAGGTGATCCGCTCCGGCTCACCCTCGTCCTCGCGCGGTGCAGTTTCCAGGATGGCGATTCCATCGGCCAGATCGAGCGCTGTGCGGAAACTATCCGCCAGCCGTGTCTCCATGCCCTCGCGGACAACGATCCGGTCCACCACCACGTCGATATCGTGGCGGAATTTCTTGTCGAGCTTCGGTGGCTCGTCCAGATCGTAGAAGGCGCCGTCCACCTTGACCCGCTGGAAGCCCTGCTTGCGCAGTTCCAGAAACTCCTTGCGATACTCGCCCTTGCGGTCCCGCACGATGGGCGCGAGCAGGTAGGCGCGGGTGCCCTCCTCCATCTCCATGACACGGTCGACCATGTCCTGCACCTGCTGCGCCTCGATGGGCAGGCCGGTGGCAGGCGAATAGGGCGTGCCGACACGGGCGAAGAGCAGCCGGAGATAATCATAGATCTCGGTCACCGTGCCGACGGTCGAACGCGGGTTCTTGGAGGTCGTCTTCTGCTCGATGGAAATCGCAGGGGAGAGGCCGGAAATATGGTCCACATCCGGCTTTTCCATCATGTCGAGGAATTGACGCGCATAGGCGGAAAGCGATTCCACGTAGCGGCGCTGGCCCTCGGCATAGATCGTGTCAAAGGCGAGCGAGGACTTGCCGGAGCCGGAAAGCCCCGTGATCACAACCAGTTCGTCGCGTGGAATATCCACGTCGATATTCTTCAGGTTGTGCTCGCGCGCGCCGCGCACCTCGATGAACTTCTGCTCTGGCATCTCTCACCCCGTGACCGGATGGTCTTCAGATAGGCGATGGCGGCGGATTCTCCAATCGAAAACTAAGAACAAAAAGTAAACATCGAGAATATGCCTGTTCCGGACCCGACCTGCGACAAGCCGAGTCTTGTCACGAGATGCAGATAGGCGCATATGCGCTTTAAGGCATATGCCAGCAAGGAGACTCACATGCAGGCATTTCTCTCCGCCATTGCCGACCCCATTCGCCTCGCCGCTCTGCGCATCGTCTGGGACGGGGGTGAGCATTGCGTCTGCGAACTCATGGAGAAGCTGGACGCGACCCAGAGCCGGATGTCGCGCCACATGAAGACGCTCAAGCTGGCCGGCATCATCGTCGACAGGCGCGACGCGCAATGGGTGCGCTACCGCCGCAACCCGGATCTCGCCCCGGAAATGGCCGCCGTGATCGACGCCGTCCTCGCTGCCGAGAGCCTCTCGGAAAGGACAGCCGCATGAGCTCCGAAACCCACCCTGCCCTGCTCCACAGGGAATGGCCGCCTATCGTCTGGCACCTCGCCGTCGCGGTGCTGGTCGGCGTCTGGTACGCGGTCTACAAGCAACTCATGCCGCTCTCTGAGTGGCTCGTCTCGCTGCTGCCGGTGGACCGGAACAGCCATCCCGGCGATGCGCTCGCCTTCTTCTTCTACGACGTACCCAAGGTGTTGATGCTGCTGACGCTGATCGTCTTTGCCATGGGCGTCGTGCGCAGCTTCTTCAGCCCGGAAAAGACCCGTGCGGCGCTCTCGGGCAAGCGTGAGGGGATCGGCAATGCCATGGCGGCGGGGCTCGGCGTGCTGACGCCCTTCTGTTCCTGCTCCGCCGTGCCACTCTTCATCGGCTTCGTCTCGGCAGGCGTGCCGCTCGGGGTGACCTTCTCGTTCCTGATCGCCGCTCCGATGGTCAACGAGGTGGCGCTGATCCTGCTCATCGGGCTGGTCGGCTGGCAAGTGGCGGTCACCTATCTCGTCTTCGGCCTCGGCATTGCCATTCTCGCCGGTTTCGTGATCGGCAAGCTCAAACTGGAAGGCTGGCTGCAAGACTGGGTGCAGGAAATCCATTTAGGCGCCGTGTCGCAGAACGGCCTGGACGACGAACCGCTCACCATGGTCGACCGCTACCGGCTCGGGATCGCAGCCGTGCGCGAGATCTTCGCCAAGGTCTGGATCTGGATCATCCTCGGCATCGCGCTCGGCGCGTTGATCCACGGTTATGTGCCCGAGGACCTCATGGTCCGAATCATGGGCGCGGATGCGTGGTGGTCCGTTCCGGCGGCCGTCGTCATGGGCATCCCGATGTACACCAACGCCGCTGGTATCATCCCCATCGTCGAGGCGCTGCTCGGCAAGGGCGCGGCGCTTGGCACGGTATTGGCCTTCATGATGAGCGTCATCGCGCTCTCGCTCCCCGAGATGATCATCCTGCGCCAGGTGCTGACGCTGCGGTTGATCGCGGTCTTCATCGGCGTTGTCGGAACCGGCATCCTTATGGTGGGCTTCCTGTTCAACATCCTGTTCTGAGGTAAGAAAATGAAATCGATCAAGGTCTATGGCCCCGGCTGCAAACGCTGCGAGACCACCGCGGAAATGGTTCGGAACGCCGCGAATGCGCTCGGTCTCGATGTCGAGGTGGAAAAGGTGACGGACCCGCGCGAGATAGCCATGGCGGGGGTCATTTCCACTCCCGGCATCAGCGTGGACGGCAAACTGGTTCATGCCGGCGGGTTGCCGGATGCAAGCAAGCTCGAAGGATGGCTGAAAAGCTGACCAGAGCGATCTTCAGCCACGATATCAAGAACAATCGGAAGCCCGTGAGCCGAAACCGGCTCACGGGCATCTGTTCAGTTGGTGGCGTTGGCACCCACGGCGGCACCGGCTGCCGCGCCGGCGACGGTCATGGCGGTCTTGCCCTGGCCGGAACCGAACTGGTTGCCGATCACGCCGCCAACGGCGGCACCGGTCGCCGCATTCATGGCTGTATTGTCCGTGCAGCCAGCAACCGAAAGCATCAGCGCGCCCGCAAGCGCAACAATGGTAAGACGAGTTTTCATGATTTCACTCCTGTATGATAGGGAAAGCTGTAACCCTTCGGAATCGAAGAACAAGCCCTTATGGCATCCATTCGTTCCCGCGCGCGGGAACCCGCCGTTTTCTCAACCGGCGCCCTCATGCACGATGACGAATTGCGGCGTGCCGCCCCAGCCATAGACCTGCACCCGGACATAGCGCTGTTCACCGCGCAGGATGGCAGAAGGAATATATTCCGAACCCGCTCCGACCCGGCAATCGGCCGAGATCTTCTGGCGACTGGCCAGCGTCGTGAACCAGGGATCGTACTCGTCATATTCATGGACGATCCCGAATTTATGCACGTTCGCCCGGTCCTGCTGGATGATGGCGCAGAAATTCCGCAAGGGCGCACCCTTGGAATTTCGCATGTCCTCATAGCCGATCATAGCGAAATAGCCCCCCAGGAGCTGCTGTGCCGCGGCGGGGGCCGCAAAGGCCAGGGTGAACACAAGGGCGGCGGAGAGTCTCAACATGGCATGTCTCCCAAAACAATGGCCGCAGCCTGCGCTTAATGCAGACTGCGGCCAATGCCGCAAATTGCCTCTATCCGCCTGTTACATATGGATAACCCGATCGAACGCGTCGAGAACGCTTTCATGCATCATCTCGCTGAGAGTCGGATGCGGGAAGACGGTCTCCATCAGGTCCTGCTCGGTGGTCTCCAGCTTGCGGCCAATGACATAGCCCTGGATCATCTCGGTCACCTCGGCGCCGACCATATGAGCCCCCAGAAGCTCGCCAGTCTTGGCGTCGAACACGGTCTTGACCAGGCCCTGCGGCTCGCCGAGCGCAATCGCCTTGCCATTCCCGACGAAGGAGAAGCGGCCGACCTTCACGTCGTAGCCGGCTTCCTTGGCCTTGGCCTCGGTCAGGCCCACACTGGCCACCTGCGGATGGCAATAGGTGCAGCCAGCGATGCTCTCGGGCTTGACCGGGTGGGCATGCAACCCCTTGATCAACTCCGCCACCATAACGCCCTCGTGGCTGGCCTTGTGCGCGAGCCACGGCGCGCCGGCGATATCGCCGATGGCATAGAGCCCCTCGACCCCGGTGCGGCAGAACTCGTCGGTCACGACATGGGTGCGGTCGATTTTGACGCCGAGCGCTTCGAGGCCAAGATTCTCCACGTTGCCGACAATGCCGACAGCCGAGATCACCGTGTCAAATTCCTGCTTCTCGACCTTGCCGCCCACCTCGATATGGGCAACCACCTTGGAGGCGGAGCGGTCGAGTTGCTTGACCATGGCTTTCTCCATGATCTTCATGCCCTGCTTGACGAACTGCTTCTTGGCGAAGGCCGAGATCTCGGCATCCTCGACCGGCAACACCCGGTCCATGACCTCGACAACCGTCGTGTCGGCACCCAGCGTGTTGTAGAAGCTGGCAAACTCGATGCCGATGGCGCCGGAGCCGATCACCAGCAGCTTCTTGGGCATGTGCGGGGGCTGCAGCGCGTGTTTGTAGGTCCAGACGCGCTTGCCATCGGCTTCCAGCCCGGGCAGTTCACGCGCCCGCGCACCGGTGGCGACAACGATATTTTTCGCGCTCAGCTCCTCGGTGCCCTTGTCGGTCTTGACCGAAACCTTGCCCTTTCCGGTGAGCTTTGCCTCGCCCATGATCGTGGTCACCTTGTTCTTCTTGAACAGATGCCCGATGCCGCCCGAAAGCTGCGCGGCCACGCCGCGGGAGCGCTTGACCACGGCGTCGATGTCATAGCCGAGCTTCTCGACCTTCAGGCCGAATTCTCCGGCCCGCTCCATCAGGTGGAAGACTTCGGAGGAACGCAGCAGCGCCTTGGTCGGGATACAGCCCCAGTTCAGGCAGATGCCGCCCAGATGCTCGCGCTCGACGCAGGCGACCTTCAGGCCCAGCTGCGCGCCGCGGATCGCGGCTACGTAGCCGCCCGGACCGGCGCCGATCACGATCATGTCGAAAGTCTGTGCAGCCATTTCCGGCCCTCCAAATCCAAAAACTGGTTTAGCATTAAACTATTTTTAGCTCGCCGCGAAGCCCCGGACTTCATCGATTCGAACGAAAGCCACGAATGGCTGGCATACGCTGCGCGCATATCTAAGGGTCGAACGCCGCCTTCCCCGAACCGGCCCTGCGCAAGCTTCGGCTGCGCCGGAACGATCCTGTCAGGATCGTGCCTCCGGCGGGGATATTTCCTGGAAAGATGATTGGAATAAACGCACCGGACATCCTCTTTCTCCAAATATCCCCGGGGGGGCGCGCTCGCCGGAGCGCGGGGGCAACGCCCCCTGAGGCACAAACTGCGGATCGCATCACCCAGCCGCTTTGGCCTGAAATCCTCTCAGGATACCGGCATAGCCTTCGCCGTCGAGAAACTCCTGCTCGACCGGAAGCGTCATCCGGCCAAATGCCGCGTTGCGATAGGGAAAGCGTCCGAAACGCCGGACGATTTCGCGATGCGCCCTCGCATGCAGCAGGTTGGAGGCTCCGGTCTCGGTCATCCTTTCGCTCATCAGCCGGATGCAGGCATCCTGGTCACCCAGTGCCTCAGAATGCATCAGCGGCAGGTAGAAGAACTGCCGCTCCGGCTCTGGTACCATCAGGTCCCAACGGCGATCGATCGCCTTCCACGCTGCAGCACGCGCCAGACTATCGGTCGCGAAGGAGCGCGCGTCGCCCCGGAACATGTTTCGCGGCAACTGGTCTGTCAGGATGAGGAAGCCAAGGACCCCCGGCCCGTCGTCGCACCATGCATCCTTCTCGCCATCCAGGGCGGCCTGCCAGCAGGCCTGGAAACGCTGCCGGATTTCCGTATCCAACGTCTCGTCCTGAATGTACCACTTCTGGGGGCCGACCTCGTCGATCCAGAAACGCGTTAATTCGGCTGCGGTAATCTCCGCCATAGGGATGTCCTTCAATTCGGCGGGGAGCCGCTTCCGATCAGCCTACCCCGCCAGTTCCTGTTCAGCATCGGCCTCGGCCTCCGCTTCCTGCGCGGCTTCTATGAATACTTCCTGTGCGACCCCGACCGCAACCGGAGATGCTGTCGGCAGGACCGGCGCGTAGGAACCCGTCTCGTCCACCGGCACCGCGTCGCTCTGTGTCATGCGATACGCCGCGTAGATCGCCAAGGTAGCGCTGAGCACTGTCAGGAACAGGAAAAAGCCTTCCGGACCAACCGCGCCCATCATCCAGCCGGTCACGAGCGGGCCGGAAATGGCACCGACCCCGTTGATGAAGATCAGCCCGCCCGAGGCAGCGGCCATGTCTTCATATTCCAGGTGGTCGTTCACATAGGCAAGCACGAGCGCGTAGAGCGGGTTTGCCGTGCCGCCAATGATGAAGGCGGCGGCAAGCAAGGTCGCAAAATCTTCGGCCATATACATGGCAAGGGCGGCGCCGACCGCACCAACCGCAGCAAGAACCAGGATCAACTGGCGGCGGTCCATCCGGTCCGACATCCAGCCGATGGGATATTGCATGATCATGCCGCCGAGATAGATCGTGGCAATGAAGCCCGAGATCTCGGGCACGCTCAGCCCGGCTTCCGACCCGTAGACCGAGGCCATGCCGAACAGCGCCGAAAAGACTCCGCCGAGCAGGAAGAAACCCACGCAGCCCAGCTGCGACGCCTTCCAGAGCTTGCGCAGGCTCATTGGCTGCGTTGTCTCGAAAGCCGGGGTCGGCTGGACGGCCAGCAGAATCGGCGCGAAGGAGACCGAGACCAGCACCGACGGGATGACGAAGAGCACGAAGCCCGAGGGGTCGCCCACCAGCAGCAGCCCCTGTGCCGCCACCACGCCGGCCATCTGCACGATCACGTAGAGCGAGAGCGCCTGTCCCCGCCGCTCATTGGTCACCGCGTTGTTCAGCCAGCTTTCGGCGGTCACGTAAACGCCGGAGAGGCAGAACCCCATCACCACACGGCCAAGCGCCCATGCCACCGGATGGGCAAAAAGCGGGTAGAGGATGAGAATGGCCGAGACGAACGAACCGAGCGCGGCAAAGACACGGATATGCCCGACACGGCGGATCATCTCCGGCGCCAGTCGGGAGCCCCCCAAAAAGCCGAGGAAATAGGCCGACATGACGATCGACATCTCGAATGTCGAGAATCCTTCGATGCCGCCGCGAATGCCGAGCAACGTGCCCTGCACGCCGTTGCCGACCATCAGCAGCAGAATTCCGAATAGAAGGGCCCAGCTGGCCGAAATCACTTGCAGCACGACGTGTGTCCTCTTGCCATGAGAGTTGCCCCGGGCGCCCTGCGAGACGAGTCGGCACATCAGGAGCGGGCTTTAGAACGACACCACGATGGCGGCAATGATTCATCTCACTGGGCGAACTCCCTCAGCTGACGGGTTGCTGAAGCATTTCCGCGATCCGCCGGCGCACCAGCTCGACATGCAGCCGCGCATTATAGGCCCCCGCACGGAAGGGAGGTGGAAGGCGCATGCCTGCAAGCTCATGCTCTATCGCGGCAAGCCGTGTTTCGAGAGCATGCAACTCGTCAGAAGACGTGGTGTCGTCCAGCTCCAGTTCGATCTCGCGTATTACGGTATAGTGACGCCAGACGCGCCGGTGCATGCTCCACCGATAGACGCCGGGCAGGATACGAACCAGCGGAACGACGATAAACAACAGCGGAAGCAAGATGAGCAAGACCCGACGAATCTGGGCCGCTATCCAATAGGGCAACCAGTCATGAAAGGTGCTCTGCCCCTCGGCCAGCAGTTTCAGAGCGCCAAGATCAAGCGGCATATCGGCCCCCTCCGCGGTCGGAAACTGCCCCTGTTTCGAGAAGATGCCGCTATTGCCGTGGATCTTGCGCGCGGCGAGGACAAGGCGGTCGACCACTGCCGGGTGCAGGTCCTCCAAACCGGCCAGCCGCGCCATGAGCGTGATCATCGGCACTTCGACCAAAGGCACCACCGGGTGGAGCGACACCGCCCCGGAGGGCACATTCACGACCCGGCTGTTGGGCAGGCGCAACGAGATCGCGTCGGCATGCTGGAAACGGACAAGGTCTACCGTCTCGTTGCCCATCAAGGGGACGAAATAATCCGCCGAAAGTGGCGCGACGAAAATCGCCAGGTCGACCTCGCCGGCCAGCAGCGCTTCGGCTGCGGCAGTGCCGCCCAGATCGCTGAGCGTATTGAGCTGGGTGATCTCCAACGCATCGAGCAGCCTGTCCGCCGCCACCCGCGTTCCCGACCCCGCGCCGCCGCGCGCGATGGTCAGCCCCTCCCAAGTGCCAGGGTTGGCGGACACCTCGCGATCCGCCCGGGCAAAGACGATGATCGGCTCGAAGAACACCGTTCCCAAGGCCTCGATATCCAGCCCCTCGGTGGAAATGCCGCCCTGCAACAGCCCGACATCGGCCTCCCCTGAGCTCAGCAGACCGAGGTTCTCGAGCGAGCCGGCCGTTTCCAGGATCTCGACCTCGATTCCGTCCCGGGCCAGTTCCGATCGGTACCTTTCGGCCACATTCCAGTAACCGCCATCCTGGGAACCGGCGGCAAAGGTGATCCGGCTCGGTGGCGGCAAGTCGCGCAAGAGATAGATCGCAAAGGCAACCGTCAACGCGGCGGCCAGCAGAACGGCAATCAGGCGCATGACACTCTCCGGATTCGGCTTCAAGGGAAGCCTGCCACAGGCGCCATCGTCGCTCCAAGCACGCATTGCGTTCTAGACGCACCGCGCACGGTGGCGCATGAGACGTGCATGAACCGTTTCGTCGCCTCCCGATTTTATTGGTCGCGTTCCACATAGGAGCGGCCGGACGGATTCATCAAATCTTAAAAGGCCGCCACGGGCGGCTTTTTTAATGACTTTCGGCCTCTCGTGGCGGCAACAGCCAGGAACCGAAACATGCAGATGCAGGAAATTTCAACGGATACGCTCGCGGTGCGGGTCAGACGGGCCGAACGGCGAGACATTCAACGCCTTTTGGAAATGGCCACCGCGCTTGCGGCCCATCACGGGGACGTTGCCACGACGTCGGCGCGGGCAATCGAGCGCGATCTCTTCGGCACGCAGGCCTGCGCGAAAGCGCTCGTGGCCGAGCGGGACGGCGAGCTTGCAGGTTACGCGCTATTGCATAGCTTCCCTCAGATGCAATGGGGTCTCAGGATTCTCGAGATCAACCATCTCTTCGTGGAAGACGGCCAGCGCGGCCATGGGATCGGGCGGCTGCTGGTGGCAGCCTGCGTGTCCGAGGCGCGCCGGCAGGAATGCGGGCAGATGGCCGTGAGCACGCATCCCGACAATGCCCGTGCGACGGAGTTGTACCTTTCACTGGGCTTCCAGCCTCGCGAAACCGGCGGGACACGTTTCCGGCTGGAATTGCCTTCCAACGGCGCGCTGCCGGAGGGGTGGATCTGACGCTTAATCTTCGGGAAGGAAGTCTTCGTCCAATTCCAGTTCGAGGTCTGCTTCCCAGTCGGCGGTGTTGTAGAGCGGGCGGTAATAGTCGATCAGCGCCCGCTCCAGCATGAAGGCATATTCGCGTGCGTTGGCCGCCTCGCCGCCCGAGAAATCGAGCGGCACGGGTGCCCAGCTGACATGAATGAAACGGTCATTTCGAATCGTGTTGGCCGTCGCGCTGCCAGTGCCGGTTACGCCCTTGATCCGGGCAAAGGAAATCAGCCGTTTTCCGCGATGCTTCATTACCGCGGCCTTGCTCTCGGTGACCTTTGCCCGCAGATAGGAACTCAGTCGCCCGCGCAGCCCGCGTTTGCCTACGGCGATGCCGACATACAGACACCTGTCCGGAGAGGGCAGGCCCGCGCCCTTGCAGAAGGCATAGAAGCCTTTTTCCGTAGGGATCACACCGCGTGCCCCGCGTTCCGCCGTCAATTGGTGGATGGTGTGGGCATTGCTCCATTGAATCGCTTGCAACCAGTTCAAGACGTATCCCCCTCAAAACCGGACTCTCGAATTCCAACGTCAGCCTAGCGCATCAATGCCCTGTCTGAGGAGACCGTTTGTTCCTGCCCGAACGCACCGGCGGCGAAGAATGCAGGGGGGCGATGCCCCCCGCGCTCTTGCGAGCGCTCCCCCCAGGATATTTCCGGTCAGAAGAAGGCAGATCGTTTCCCTTCATCTTTCCCCAAATACCTCCGCCGGAAGCACGATCCGAAGGATCGTTCCTTCAAACGGGTCGTGCGAGCAGTTTTATCCCTTTGGCAAGAGAAGCGACGCGTCGCCATAGCTGAAGAAACGGTACCGCTCGGCAATGGCATGTTCATAGAGCGCCATCATCCGATCGCGCCCCATCAGCGCCGAGACCAGCATCATCAGCGTCGATTTGGGCAGGTGGAAATTGGTCATCAACCCGTCCGCGATGCGGAACTCATAGCCCGGACGGATGAAGATATCCGTCTCGCCGCTCCATGGGTGGATACCATCCGCCCCGGCCGCGCTCTCGATCAGCCGGCAGGCCGTGGTGCCGACCGGGATGATCCGCCCGCCCGCGGCGCGGGTGGCGTTGATCTCGGCGGCGGCCGCGTCCGGGACCTCGCCCCATTCCGAATGCATCTTGTGTTCGCGCACGTCATCGACCTTGACAGGCAGGAACGTGCCAGCGCCGACATGCAGGGTAACCTCGGTGAAGTCCACGCCCATCGCGGCGATGCGTTCCAGCAGCGGGCGGTCGAAATGCAGCGAGGCCGTCGGCGCGGCAACGGCACCCGAATGGCGGGCAAAGACGGTCTGGTAGTCGGTGCGGTCCTGCGCATCGGCCGCGCGGCGCGCGGCGATATAGGGCGGCAGGGGCATGAAGCCCGCCGCATCCAGCGCGGCGTCGAAATCATCGCCCTCCAGCGAGAAGGCGAGGTTCAGCTGGCCCTCGACCCGCCCGGTCACCCGTGCCGAGAAGCCGGGGGCGAAATGGATCTCCTCGCCGTCGCGGACCTTCTTGGCGGGTTTGGCCAATACGTTCCAGGACCCGTCTCCCTGCGGCTCCAGCAGCGTCACCTCGATGCGCGCCTCGGTCGGGCCCTGCTCGCCATCGCGGCGCCGAACGCCGGAGAGCCGCGCCGGGATCACGCGCGTGTTGTTGAGCACCAGCCGGTCGCCGGGCCGCAGGAAATCCGGCAGGTCATGAACATGCGAATCCACCGTTCTCTCGCCCTGCGCCACCAGCAGCCGTGCGGAGCTGCGCGGGGTGGCCGGGCGGGTGGCGATCAGCTCCTCGGGCAGCTCGAAATCGAAATCCGACAGTTTCATGTTCACCCTCCGCCGCGCGGCTGCGGGGGCGGCGCGCGAAAGATGTCCCGGAACATGCCCGGCGTCAGCGCCGAGAGCGGGTTAACTTCCACCGACGGGTTGGAGGAGCTGCCACGCATCCGATAGGTAAAGCCGATCAGCCCCTCTCCCTTGCGCGTAAAGATCCGGCCGATGGAATTGACCATGTAGACCGGGGAAAACACGCCCTGCATGTTCAGCCTGTCCCGGTTCATGTCATAGACCCCTTCCATCGAAATGCCGAGCGATGGCCCGACGCCGGAAGAGCGTGTGACGTGCACGAAGCTGGGCGTCAAGCGGAAGACCGCCTCGACATCGGAGAAGAGAAGCCCCGCGCCGTTCAACTCGTCGATCAGGCCGACAACGGTGATCGCGTTGAGCAGCGCTGTCAGCCCCGAGGAGCTGCGCACCCGCACATCCTCGACCTGAAGCTGGCCGTCATATTCACCGGGCGCGCCGCGCGGCTGCAGGATCAGGGACATCGAGCCGCCATTAGCCTGCTGGAACATCCCCGCCGCCTTGAAAACCGCACCGGCGTTGTCGGACCGAATGCGCACCGCCGTGCCGCCCCCTTTCGCGGGAACAAGCGTGCCATCGACCCGCACCTGTCCGTTCACCGAACCGGTGAAGTTGCCCGAATAGCCGGCCGTCTTGGTCAGCTCGCCTCGGAAACCGGTGAGAGCGATTCCATCGGAAATGGTCAGCCTGTCGAGCGTCAGCGTCACGGGCGGACCGGCGCTGGACGCGCCGCTGCTGCTCGCGCCGCCAATGCTCGTCTTGCGGATATCGATGCGCCCGCCGCGCAGCTCGATTGCCGGCTCCCGGCCAAGACCGCGCCCCTTGAGCACCACCGGCGCGTCGAGCCAGTCCCCGACGGAGACCCGCGTGAACAGCGCTTCCTGCAACCCACCCTCCGGCGAGGTCGTCACACTCCCCTCGGCGTTCAGTCCCGCGGCCTTCAGCGACAACGCCTCCACGTTCGGCCGCGCGCCGAGCCGTCCCGACAATTGCAGCCGGCCCTCGCTTTTTGCAGCCTTGTTCCATCCCAATGGCGGCAGGGAGAGACCGACCCCGCGCAGGTCCGATTTCAGCGAATAGCGAATGTCGCCCTCGCGCGGCAGTTCCAGCGCGAAATTCGCGGGTCCCGCGCCGGTCACTGCCCCTTTCGGCAGGCCAATCCCGAAGGTCTGCACGAAGCCCTCGCCGATTTCGACCTCGCCTTCGACCGTGGGCGCGGCGGCATCTTCACCAAAGGGAATCTGCACCGTCGCCCCGGCGAAGGGCACCCCGTCCAGCGCGCCATCCCCGGTGATCACCAACCCCTCGCGCCGGGCCGTCAACCGACCACGCTTGCCCTCGAGAACACGGTTCGGCACGAGCACTTCGGAGCGCAGGTCTTCCGCGTAGGCGGTGACCTCGAAATCGACGTCGCGCCCCTGGAGGCCGCGCTTGAGCGGAAAGACGATCCGACCCTCGGCGCGCCCCTCTCCCGTGGCAAGATCCACCGGCTGGCCCGCCTTGGTCAGGAAATTGAACGGCTCCTCGTCCAGCACGGAAAGCGCCGCGGTAACGGGCGCGCGTGCCTTGAGCAGAAGCTCAACATTGGCCGGTTTCTGCCGCATGTCGGCCACCCGGAGCGTGGTGCCCGTGGCGTCGATCACGCCGCCCCGCGGCGCACGCATCTGCCCTTCTTCCAGCGTCAGCGCGAAACGATTCCCGCCGACAGAGGCGTAACCGCGCGCGCCGGTAACCGGGGGCAAGGTCTTCATCGCCTGGACCTCGGCATCGCTGAATTCGAAGCTGAGCGCGAGTTGCGGCTTCGTGCCCTGGTCGATCCGCAAACCGCCACGCGCGTCGTGGACGCGACCGGAGAGCAGGTTGTCCTCGATCCAGCTGCGCGTTCCCGGAACGAGGTTCAATGGCCAGAGGGCTGCCAGCATCGGCGCCCGGATCTGGTCGAAGCCCAGCTGCAGCGACACGTGCCAGCCGGCGTCATCGGCCGTGACGAGACCGGCTGCGCGCAGGTCGGTCTGCCCGCGCGTGCCGTCCGGATCGGACGTGGTCATGACAAGCTGCCCGATCTCCGCCCGGAACGGATCGAGCGAAACCTTCAGGTCGAGCGCGCCGCTACCGAACAGCGCGGGTTCGCGCAGCAGCCCGGGCGGGTCCAGCCGCAGCTCCGAAAAGGCGAACTGGCCAACAAGGGCGGTTGGCCAGCCGGTCTCGAGCCCCTCGAAATAGACCTGCCCCGTTGCGGAGAGCGTCCCGTCATGCGCGTGGATATCCAACTCCTCGAAGCTGATCCGTCCCTGTTCCGGGCGATAGCCAAAATAGGTGCGCGCGCCGTCAAAGGGGATCGGGCGGGCACCGGTTTCGGGCTGGAACAGGCCGGGGCCGATTTCGAGCGTACCGTTGAGCGACCCCATCGCTCCCTGGTCCGTCCGGCCGACGATCATCGCCCCCGAGACCCGCGCCTTGAGCGGCTCAAGCCAGCTCAGCACCGGGCTGTGCGCGGCGATGTCGATGGCGCGAACGTTCTGAACCAGCACCGAGGCCTCCGCTTCCGCGCCCGTCTTGCCCATGCTGAGCCGCAGCGCCACGGTGGAGGGCTCTGCGTCTTCGCCATCCTCCACCGGCATTTCGAGCGCGACCGAGAGCGACAGCGCATCGCCCTGGTGGGTCAAAAGCATGGTGCCGTCGCTGACGCGCCAGGCACGCTCCGCGCGGGCGTCTTCGTAAAAGACCTCCAGTTCCCGCACTTCCAGCTTTTCCACCGGCGCAAGGGCGGGAAGCTCGAAAAGCTGCTGCACCGCGTCGATGGCGCTGTCGAGCGACTCGAAGGCGGCCGGCCTTTCTCCACTGCCGAAACCCAGATCGAACGTGCCGTCCGCCTTGCGGCGCAGTTCAAGTTTCGCTCCAACAACCTCGAGCGCCCTCGGTTGCAGCTTGCCCTGCCAGATCGCCCGCTTGTCGACCGAAAGCTGCAAGGCGGGCACATTCAGCAATTCGGACCCGTCCGGCGCCGTCACCGTCACATCGCGAAACACCACCTCTGGCAGCGCTTTCTGAGCCATGCGAATGGTGATCTCGCCCACATCGGTTTGCCCCCCCTCGAGGCCGCGCGACAGGATATCGCCGGCCTTTTCCGCCGCCCAATCCGGCGTCGGCAGGTCGCGCCCCTCTATGGTCAGGCTGGCCAGGAACAGCCCCACCCCTAGCACCACGACGATATCGAACAGGATGAACAGGCTCCAGGACAGCACGCGCCAGCGCTTGCGCCGCCGCTGTCGCGGCGCGCGTTCCGGATCGACCTGCGGTCGATCGTCACCGGTTTCGCTGTTCTGGCTTTCCTCCACGTTCCGTCCGCCGCTCTGCCGGGCCAATGGCCCTGCCTCTTTAACTTCGCGCAAGCCGCACTACTAAATAGATACAGCTCTCACCCTGAAGGATGACAATTACATGATCGATACCCCGACCGGAACCACCCTCACCGAGGGCGACGTCGCCCCCGATTTCACCTTGCCCCGCGATGGCGGCACGGATGTGACCCTCTCGGCGCTCAGGCCAAGTCCCGTCATTCTCTATTTCTATCCGCGTGACGATACGCCGGGATGCACGAAACAGGCCATAGGCTTCACCTGCCGCCAACAGGAATTTGAAGAGGCCGGCGCGACGATCCTCGGCGTTTCCAAGGACACCGTCGCCAAGCACGAGAAGTTCCGCGACAAGCACGAGCTTGGCGTGGCGCTGCTGTCGGATGCCGAAGGCGATATCTGTGAGCGCTACGGCGTCTACGGCGAGAAGAAGATGTACGGCAAGACCTTCATGGGGATCGAGCGCGCCACCTTCCTGATTGACGGCGACGGCGTGATCCGCCGCATCTGGCGCAAGGTGAAGGTTGACGGCCATATCGACGAAGTACTGGAGGCGGTGAAGGCCCTGGGCTGACCTTGCCCGTCGGAGACCCCGTGTCTTCCCGAAACCGGGCTTGCTAGCGGCATGGGCGGCGAACGCCCTTGCCCTTATTGGCGCGCACGTGACACAGACACCCGCATGAGACTTTGGGGAGCGGATCGTGCCTGAGCAGAAAACCCTGACCGAGATGGCCTGCGAGGTGCTGTGCACCGCCGATGGCCGCGAAAAGACAGCGCTGTCGCGTCGCTACGCGGAGCGCTGGCGCGAGGCGCGCGCGGCGGGTGCGCCGATCCCCGTTGGCACCGCAAACCCGCCCCTGCGCCCTGCCCGGCCCGAGAAGCCCGAACTGCTGGATCCGCGCGACGTGCCGCGCCGCCGGCCTGGCTCGCCGCAGGGACAGGCCGCAATTCTGCATGCGGTGGCCCATATCGAGCTCAACGCGGTGGACCTGCATTGGGACATCATCGCCCGTTTCGGCCATGTGCCCATGCCGATGGGGTTCTATGACGACTGGGTGAAGTCGGCCGACGAGGAAGCCAAGCATTTCAACCTGATCTGCGATTGCCTCGAAGCGCGCGACAGCCATTACGGCGCTCTGCCCGCCCATGCCGGCATGTGGCGCGCGGCCGAGGACACCGCCGAAGACCTGATGGGCCGGCTGGCCGTGGTGCCGATGGTGCTGGAGGCGCGCGGGCTCGACGTGACACCTGGCATGATCGAGATCTTCCGCAAGGCCGGGGACAAACAGACCGTGGCGGCCCTCGACGTGATCTATGCCGAGGAGGTCCACCACGTCGCCTATGGCTCCAAGTGGTTCCATTTCCTGTGCGGCCGCGAGGACCGCGACCCGGTCACCGTGTTCCACGATCTCGTCCGCCGCTACTTCCACGGTCCGCTCAAACCGCCCTTCAACGAGGAGAAACGCGCGGAGGCCGGATTGCCGCCGGATTTCTATTGGCCACTTGCAGATCGGTCCGGAACGGTCTGAAATCACGTCTCAAATCGGCGATTTTTCGCCGATATCTCCATATTGCGTGTCTGCGGCACCACATATTCCCCAAAATTCTTGCACGATTTATGAGCAGGCCGTAATCCCCCGTTAACGGGGTGCCGTTGGGGACGGTCAAAACCCGGGAAAAACAAGAACGATCCAAGGGACGGGACGGGCCTTGCGTACGCGACTGAGTGACCGCATTCACAACATTCTTGAACCATGGTTTCCGGAGCAGCGCCTATTCCTGCGCTCGGAGAATGACAGCACCCGCTTTATCAGGCTGCGCCCGGGCACACAGGCGCTGATCCTGTTCGGCTCGGCGGCCACGGTTGCCTGGGCCATCATCGCCTCCTCGGTGCTGCTCATGGAGAGCATCGGCGCCGACAATGTGCGCGAACAGGCCAGCCGCGACCGCGCGCTTTACGAAGAACGGCTGAACGAGTTGTCCGATGCCCGCGACGTGGCGGAAGCGGAGGCACTCGCCGCGCATATGCGTTTCAACGCGGCCCTCGGCCAGATCTCCACGATGCAATCGCAATTGCTTCAGTCGGAGGATCTCCGCCGCGAGCTGGAAACCGGGATCGACGTGATCCAGACCACCCTGCGCCGGACCATGAACGAACGCGACGCCGCTCGCGAAAAGACCGAGGAAGTGGTCGCCATTCTGGAAGGCCGCGCCGAGCAGGAAGCCGAACGCAATTCGCTCACCGAGGTGGATGCCACGCTGGCCTTCCTCAACGACGCGCTGGAGCGCACCGCCTCGGAACGCGACGACATGGAGCGCGAGGCGGAACTGGCCCTGGAGGAAGCGGAAGAGGCGAAATTCGAACGCGACCTGATCCTGGACCGCAACGACAAGATCTTTACCCAGCTCGAAGAGGCACTGACCGTCTCGGTCGAGCCGCTGGAGAAGATGTTCTCGAAGGCCGGCCTGCCGCCCTCGCGGCTGCTCGATGCCGTCCGGCGCGGCTATTCCGGCCAGGGCGGCCCGCTCACCCCGATCACTTTCTCGACCAAGGGTGTCGAGCCCTCCCCCGACGAAGCGCGGGCGAACGACCTTCTCAAGGGGCTGGACCAGATGAATCTCTATCGGATCGCGGCGGAAAAGGCGCCCTTTGCCATGCCGCTGCGCGACAGCTTCCGGTTTACCTCGCCCTACGGTCCGCGTTGGGGCCGCATGCATAACGGAACTGATTTCGCCTCCGGCCACGGCACGCCGATCTATTCCACCGCCGATGGCGTGGTGATCAAGGCCGGCTGGCATTCGGGCTTCGGCCGGATGGTCAAGATCCGGCACGAATTCGGAATCGAAACCTGGTACGGTCATATGTCCCGCCTTCGCGTCTCCGAAGGTCAAAGGGTCTCGAAAGGCCAGCGGATCGGTGATATGGGAAACACCGGACGGTCGACCGGCACGCATCTGCACTATGAGGTGCATGTGAACGGGAAGCCCGTGAACCCGATGAACTTTATCAAGGCAGCCAAAGATGTTTTCTAAGAGCCGAATCAACGAGCCCGGCCCGGCAAAGGAACCCGAAACCTCCAAGGCGCCCGAGGCCGCCAAGAAACCGGCAGTGCCCGGTCTCGACAGCAAACCCGCGCCCAAGGCCAAACCTCCGGCATCGGTTCTGTCATCCGACCTGACGATCGTGGGCAACCTCAAGACCTCCGGCGACATCCAGGTCGAAGGCACGGTCGAGGGCGATATCCGCGCCCATCTGCTGACCATTGGCGAGAACGCGACGATTCGCGGCGAATGCGTCGCCGATGACGTCGTCATCAACGGCCATATCGCCGGCCGCGTACGCGGTCTCAAAGTGCGCCTGACCTCGACCGCAAAGGTCGAAGGCGACATTATCCACAAGACCATCGCCATCGAGAGCGGCGCCCATTTCGAAGGCTCCGTGCAGCGCCAGGACGACCCGCTCAGCGGCAACTCCACGCGCACGCCCGTGAAGCCGGCAGCCAAGCCCGAAGAATAATCCGGATCGTTTTCCGGATGGCAGTGTTATTGCGGACGGCACGGAAGCGTGTCGTCCGTTTTCGTTAACAGGGGGGCGATCGCTGCAATACGCAACTCTCGACCGGCCCCAAGCAGAGACCCGAACGATCCTTCGGATCGTGCCTCCGGCTGAGGTATTTGGGGAAAGATGAAAACGGAACACGCGTTCATTCCTCTTTCGTGAAATATTCTAGTCACCCGAATCTAAAGTTCGCCGCATAGGGTTTGGGTTCGCTGGCAGAACCGCTTGACCGATGCGAGGATTTCATCGGCGGACTTGACCCATCTGTATGGTTTGGGGTTCTCGTTGTGTGCTTCGATGAAGGCGGCAATGTCGGCCTCCAGTTCGGCAGTCGAACGATGGACCCCGCGCTGCAACTGCTTGCGGGTCAATTCAGCGAACCAGCGTTCGACCTGATTGATCCATGATGCCGAGGTGGGCGTGAAGTGGACATGCCAGTGCGGACGGCGGGCGAGCCATGCCTTGATCCTGGGCGTCTTGTGCGTGGCGTAGTTGTCCATCACCAGGTGAACG